>NZ_CP084541.1:0-600000 GCF_020410765.1 Streptomyces marincola
TGACATTCACGAGCGACATCAAGAACGTTCTGATAACGGGCGCCAGCAGCGGGATCGGTGAGGCGACGGCCCGGCGTCTCGCGGCTGACGGCCACCGGGTCTTCCTCGGTGCCCGGCGTGGAGAGCGTCTGGAGCGGCTGGCGGAGGAGATCCGTGCGGCGGGCGGGCAGGTCGGGTACCGGCGTCTGGATGTCACGGACGCCGCCGACATGCGTGCCTTTGTGGCTGCGGCGTCGGCCGGGGGCCACCGGGTCGACGTGCTGGTGAACAACGCCGGGGTGATGCCGCTGTCGCCCATGGAGGCGCTGTTGACCGAGGAGTGGGATCGCATGATCGACGTCAATGTGCGCGGGGTGCTGCATGGGATCGCCGCTGTGCTGCCGCGTATGCGGCGGCAGGGGGGTGGGCATCTGGTCAACGTCGCCTCGATCGGGGCCCACGAGGTCGTGCCGACAGCCGCCGTGTACTGCGCGACGAAGTTCGCGGTGCGCGCGATCTCCGAGGGGTTGCGCCAGGAGTCGGCGGGCGATATCCGTGTCACGCTGGTGTCTCCTGGGGTGACCGAGTCGGAGCTGGCGGACAGCATTACCGATCAGAACGCGCGGGAGGCCATGCTCGCCTACCGCGCGGTGGCGCTGCCGGCGTCCGCGATCGCTGATGCCATCGCCTACGCTGTCGCCCAGCCTGCGGAGGTCGATGTCAACGAGATCATCGTTCGCCCGGCTGCGGGGGCCCAGTGAACGCCGCCGCGACGGCCGCGCTTTTGGACCGGGTGCGCGCGTTGGAGGACGAGCGGGACCTGCGGGCGTTGCTGGTCCGGGGCTGGCGCGCGTTGGATCTCAGGGACTGGGACACCTGGATCGAGAACTGGGCGCCGGACGCGGTCCTGGAGTTCGGGCCGTGGCAGGAGGTGCGTGGCAGGGACGCCATTCGCCGCACTGTGATGGAGGCGGAGGCCGGGTATGCCTTCATGCAGCATCACATTCTGAATGTGGCTTTCGATGTGCGCGGCGACCGGGCCGGTGGCATCGGTTACATGTGGTTTGTCGCCGTTCCTGAACCCGGTATGCGCACCTCGCCCTACGCAATGGGCGGTCCGTACGATTGGGAGTTCGTCCGGACGGAGGCCGGCTGGCGTCTGGCCCGTCAGCGTCTCGGCGTCTGGTGGGAGACGGGTGAGGACTCCACGGGTGCTTTCGCGGGTGGTTCGGGCTGAGGTGCCCGGCCGGGTGGGGCTGCCGTCGGCGGGCGGCGGCCTGGCCCGGTGTTCGGGGTGCTGCGGTGGGGATTGACGTGGTGGGTGCCTGGGGCTACAAATCCGGTGAGAGCGCTCTCATTCCGGTGCGGCGCGTCGTGCGCCGGGCCGTTCCCGCACCTTTTCGTCGGCAGGAAGGCGCTCATTCATGTCCGGATCCGCGGCTTTGCGGAGAGTTACGCCGCTTGCCACCGCGTTTGTCGTGCTGCTTGGTCTGGTTGCCGCGCTGCTCGCGGCGCCGCCCGCACGTGGCGCGGTGCCGTCTCTTCCCGGTTGGACACTTCAGTGGAGCGATGATTTCACCGGTCCGTCGGGTTCGCTGCCCTCGTCCGCCAACTGGCAGATCGATATTGGTCGTTCGTATCCGGGCGGGCCGGATGCCTGGGGCACGGGCGAGGTGCAGACGTACACCGATTCTCCGGCCAATCTCAGCCTTGATGGTACGGGTAATCTGCGCATCACCCCGTTGCGCGACGCCGCGGGCAACTGGACGTCGGGCCGTATCGAGACCCGCCGGGCGGATTTCAAGGCGCCGGCGGGCGGGGTGCTGCGGATGGAGAGCCGCCTCCAGGTGCCGAACGTAACCGGTGCCGCCGCCCTGGGCTACTGGCCGGCGTTCTGGGCGCTGGGGTCGCCGTACCGCGGCAATTACTGGAACTGGCCGGGCATCGGCGAGTTCGACGTGATGGAGAACGTCAATGGCATCAACTCGGTGTGGGGCGTGCTGCATTGCGGTACGGCGCCCGGCGGGCCCTGCAACGAGAGCAACGGGCTGGGGGCCAGCCGCCCGTGTCCGGGCAGCACGTGCCAGTCCGCGTTCCACACGTACAGCTTCGAGTGGGACCGCTCGGTGTCGCCCAACCAGCTCCGCTGGTACGTCGACGGGCAGCTCTACCACAGCGTGGCGCAGAATCAGCTCGATGCCACCACGTGGGCCAACATGACGGAGCATGCGGGGTACTTCATTCTGCTCAACGTGGCCATGGGCGGCGCTTTTCCCGACGGGGTCGCGGGGCATGCCACTCCGACGGCGTCCACGGTGCCGGGCCGTCCCATGCTGGTCGACTACGTCGCGGTGTGGACGCGCGGCGGCGGTGGCACCGAGCCGGGGCCGGGTGCACCGTTGTATCTGCGTGAGGGCGGCGTGCTGGGCGCGGCGGGTGGCGCGGGGTCGTCCGTGTCCGTGGCGTCCGCGGGCGGTGCGAATTACGACGGTGTGCCGCATCAGCCGCAGACGTTCACGGCGTCGAATGTCACCGGTGCTTGGAATGGTGGCGCCACTGCTTTTGATCTTTTCGTGGATGCGGGCACCGCGATCGCCAATGGGCAGCAGGTGCGCGTTTCCTACGACAGGACCGGGGACGGCAGTTGGGAACGTGTCGAGACGTACACGTATTTCGCGACCGACCCGGTCCCCGGCTGGGAGCACTACACCCAGGCGCGGGGGCTGCGTTCGGCCACTGGTAGTCACGGTGATCTGGCGGGTGGCCGGGTCAGGGTCGAGGTGTGGAACGCGATCGGTGGCGCGTCCTCGCTCCTGGGGACAGGGAACCGGTCTTTCGTCCGCATCCCCTACGAGTGATCACTGGTCTGCCCGGCCGTTCCGCCCTCGCGGGGCGGCCGGGCGGGCGTGGGGCGTACTGTCGCGCGGGGTCCGCGGCCGGTAGGAATGACCCGGCGGTGCCGCGTCGGCGGTCCCGTCCTTCTCGTTCGTTCACTGAAGGAGGCGTTGCGCCATGCGCGGATATCGGCGTGCCCTGGTTCGCGGCGGTCTGATCGCGGCGGCTGTCGCCGCCCTGTCTCTGCCGGGCGGCAGCGCGCACGCGACGCCGCCGGGGCCGGGGGTCACGGGCACCGTGATCGCGCAGCGGACCGTGGGGGGTACGGACTACATTCTCCGTGAGCTGACCATTCCGCCTGGGCAGGCCACCGGGTGGCACTATCACGATGGTCCCGTGCGGGGTTACATCGCGCGGGGCACCCTCAGTCATTACGACGCGACGTGCGCGTCGGACGGGGTGTACCCGGCCGGGAGTGCCATTGAGGAGGGCCACGGGCCCGATGCGGTGCACTTCGGCCGCAACGAGGGGTCGGAGCCGCTCGTTCTGTACGCGTTGTACGTGCTGCCGCATGGTGCTCCGCTGGCCAATGACGCGCCCAATCCGGGGTGCGACTTCGAGTAGTGCTGCTTCCGCCATCGGAGGGGCGCTGGGGCGCAGCTCCGGTGGCGGGGTCGCCGCGGGTGCGGTAGCCATGGGAGGGGGGGAACGTCCGCGCGTGTGGTGAGGCGAGGAGCCGCAGCATGACAGATGTGTCCAGCAAGGGACCGGAGCCGAGTGACGAGCGGAAGGTGCTGACCAACCGGCAGGGCCATCCGGTGTACGACAACCAGAATCAGCGGACGGTGGGGGCTCGGGGCCCGGCGACGCTGGAGAACTACCAGTTCCTGGAGAAGATCAGTCATTTCGACCGGGAGCGGGTGCCCGAGCGGGTGGTGCATGCGCGGGGGGTCACGGCCTACGGGTACTTCGAGTCCTACGGCGCCTGGGGTGAGGAGCCCATCGACCGTTTCACCCGGGCGAAGCTGTTCCAGGGGCGCGGCAAGCGGACCGAGGTCGCCGTGCGCTTTTCGACGGTCATCGGCGGGCGGGACTCGGCCGAGACGGCGCGGGATCCGCGGGGTTTCGCGGTGAAGTTCTATACCGAGGAGGGGAACTGGGATCTGGTCGGCAACAATCTCGCGGTGTTCTTCATTCGCGACGCGATCAAGTTTCCCGACGTGATTCACTCTTTGAAGCCCGATCCTGTCTCGCATGAACAGAAGCCGGGCCGGATCTTCGATTTCATGTCGCAGACTCCCGAGAGCATGCACATGCTGGTCAATCTGTTCAGTCCGCGGGGGATTCCTGCGGACTACCGGCACATGCAGGGTTTTGGTGTGAACACGTACAAGTGGGTCAATGGGCGGGGCGAGACGAAGCTCGTCAAGTACCACTGGATGCCCAAGCAGGGCGTGCGTTCCATGACGGAGGAGGACGCGGCGGCCATTCAGGCGGGTGAGCTGGGGCATGCGACGAAGGACCTGTACGGGGCGATCCGCCGGGGCGATCACCCCGAGTGGGAGCTGCTCGTGCAGATGATGGATGACCACGAGCACCCGGAGCTGGCTTTCGATCCGCTCGACGACACCAAGGTGTGGCCGGAGCAGGAGTTCCCGCCCCACCCTGTGGGCCGCATGGTCCTGGATCGGACGGTGTCGAATTACTTCGCGGAGAACGAGCAGATCGCGTTCGGCACGGGTGTGCTCGTGGACGGGCTGGACTTCTCCGACGACAAGATGCTGGTCGGGCGCACGTTCTCCTACAGCGACACCCAGCGCTACCGTGTGGGCGCGAACTATCTCCAGCTGCCGGTGAACGCGGCGAAGGGCGCTCCGGTGCGCACGAATCAGCGTGACGGCCAGATGGCGGTCGGGGTGGATGATTCGGGCGAGAATCCGGAGGTCAACTATGAGCCTTCCCTTCTGGGCGGTCTCCGGGAGGCCACGTACAGCACGACCGACGACGAGGGGCCCGAGATCCGCGGACGGGTGACCCGCAAGCGGATCCCCCGGACGAATGACTATCAGCAGGCGGGTCAGCGTTATCTGCTGATGGAGGAGTGGGAGCGGGACGACCTGGTGCACAACATGGTGTCGTTGCTCTCCCAGTGCGAGCGGGCGGTGCAGGAGCGGATGGTGTGGCACTTCCTGCTGGTTGAGAACGACCTCGGGTTGCGGGTCGGTGAGGGGCTCGGTATTACGCCGGATGATGTGCGTGGCTTGGCGCCCTTGGCTTCCCAGACTCTCACGGAGGAGGACGAGCGGCGGCTGGCGAGGCTGGGGGACAATCCGCCGCGCGACGTGGAGGGGCTCACGATGACGCATTGCGTCCCGAACGAGCGGCATGTGGTCACGCGCTGAGCCGGAGGGTGCTGCGGGCCCGGCAAGGGCCGGTCGCCGGGTGCCTTCCTTCTCCGGTCGGGTGCCCGGCGCCCCCGTGTCCCGTGCCGTGTGGTCGGTGGCGTCGTGCGGGGTGCGGCCGGGGCGGGGCGGGGGGCGCGTGGTTCTGTGCTCGGTCGGGGCTTTTCCTCGGCGGGGTGGGGGATTCGGGGTGCCGGGGGGCGCGTGTGCGGGGCTGGGGCGCCCGGTGGGCCGCGGGCCGGTTACCGTGCGGGCATGGGGATCAACAGGGGTGAGCTGTCGGAGGACTTGGCGCCCGCGGGGTATGCGCTGCTGCTCGCGGCGGCACCGGCCCGTGGGGCTCTGGTGGATGTGGAGGGCGTGCTGCCTGCGCTGGCCGCTGTTCCGCCGGGTGTTCTGACGGGAGCGAGGACGGGAAGCGTGGTGCAGTTGGAGTATCCGCTGGACCCGCATGTGGTGCTGGCGGCGCTGCGGACGGCGGCGCGGCATCCGGGGCCGGTGCTGGTGGTCGTCGTCGGGCAGGTGATGCTCGACAGGAGGCGGACGCCGCATCTGGCGCTGGCGCGCAGCACGCCGCGGACCGTGCGCTATGACGGCATGCCGTGGTCGTGGCTCGCGGCCGAACTCGCGGGGCGGCCGGGTGGCTCGACGACGGTGATCGCGGACCTGGTGGCGGACGGCGCGGTGTGGGAGCAGCCGGGCTGTCTTGGCGGAGGGGTCGCGGGTCTGGGGGTGTTGGGCGCGCTCGCTCCGCCGCCGCGGCGTCGGCAGTCGGTACGGCCCAGGTACGCGCGGGTGCTCGCGGCGGTGTTGCGTTCTGTGGCGGCGCGCCCGCCGGTTGAGGAGGTGCACCGGGCGGTCCTGGGGCATCCGGATGTGGTGGGCGCGCCGTTTTTGGACCTGGGTGCGCCTGCCGGGGTGCCGGCTGCGCCGGTTGAGTCGGCGGGCGCGGACCCGCACGGGCCGGTGCGCGCGGCGGCGAGGGCGGGGCGTTTCGCGGAGGCGGCGGCGTTGGCCGCGGCGTGCGAGCAGGCCGCGTTGCGGGCGGGTGGGCCGCGGTCGCCCGAGGCGGTGCACTGGCTGGAGGTGCAGGCCGACATCGCCTGGCTGGCCGGGCAGCCGCAGCGGGCCACGGCCGGGTGGATCCGGGTGGCGGCGGCGCGGCTGGCCGCCGGGGAGGCCGCGGACTCCGCTGACGTGGTGCGGGCGGTGGATCAGGCTCATCACTGCTGGTTGCGGGTTGTGGACGTGTCCGCCGCGCGGCTGCTCGCCGACGAGTTGGAGCCGTTGCGCCGCGCGGTGCCCGGGGGTCGCCCGGGGGCGCTTCGGGCGTTGCACGAGCGGCTCGCCGCGCTGTCCGCCGACCCGCCCGGCGCCTCTGCGGGCTGAGGTGGCGGCTTCGGGCCGGGCGGGGGTGCGCGGGGGTGTGCTACGCGGTGACGCGGGCGCGCGGTGCGAGGCGCATCCGCAGGCCGTGCGGGACCAGCAGGGTGCGGACGACGGGTTTGAACGGCTCGTCCGTGACCGGCCTGAGGGTCCAGCGGGCGGAGATCGTGGCGAGGGAGAGGATCGCGGTGTTGAGCGCGAAGCGGTCGGCGATGCACTTGCGGGCTCCGGCGCCGAATGGGAAGTAGGCCTCCCGTTCGGCTTTGGTGTGCAGCCAGCGGTCGGGGTCGAAGCCGTCCACGTTCTTGTAGATGTCGGGACGCCGGTGGATGAGGTAGGGGCTCCAGACCATCTGGGTGCCGGCGGGCAGGTGGTAGCCGCCGAGTTCGGTGTCGTGGGCGACGATGCGGCTGCCGAGCCATGCGGGGGCGTAGAGGCGCAGGGTCTCGGTGATGACGCGTTCGGTCAGCGGGAGGCGGGGCAGGTGGTCGTGGGTGGCGGGGCCGTCTCCGACGACTTCGTCGACTTCGGCTTGGAGCCGCTGTTCGATGTGGGGGTGCCTGCTGACCTGGTAGAGGGCCCAGGCGAGGGTGGCCGCGGTGGTTTCGGCGCCGGCGAAGAAGAAGGTCAGGACTTGTTCGGTGATTTCGCGGTCGCTCAGGCCGCGGCTGCCGGCTTCGCTGTCGGGGTCCTGGGCGCTCATGAGTGAGGACAGCAGGTCGCCGTGGTCGGTGGTGTCCTGGCGGCGGGCTGCGATGATCTGGCCGACGGTGTGGAACAGGCGTTTGCGGGCCCGGAAGTAGCGCCGGTTGACGGGGGTGGGCAGGCGGTTGATCAGTGGCGGCATGATGATGCGCCAGAAGACGCTGCGGGAGAGGGCGACGAAGTCGTCCGCGACGTCCTGGGCGACTCGGGGCAGGGCGGTGGCGAACATCGACTCGACGTTGACGCGCAGGGCCATGGCCGCGGCCTCGGCGCTGAGGTCGATGGTCTGGCCGTCCTGCCAGGTGGTGGTCATGGCGTCGCAGGCCGAGGACATGACGGTGGCGTAGGCGGGCATGCGGCTGCGGTGGAACGCGGGCTGGCACAGCCGGCGCTGGCGGCGGTGTTCGCTGTGGGGGCAGGTGCCGAGTCCGCCGCCGACGGATTCCCTGGCGCGGTCGAAGACGGGGCCGCCCATGTCGTAGGTGCGGTCGTCGAGGAGGACTTGGCGGGCGAGTTCGGGGTCGCAGACCATGACCACGGAGAGCGGCCCCATGCGCATGGTCACGAGGCTTCCGTGGTCGGGCAGGGAGGACATGAAGCCCAGCGGGTCGCGGAGGAGGGGCAAGGCGTGCCCGAGGAAGGGAATCGACTTGTCCGCCAGTGGGATTGCCGCGCCAGTGCCCATACTGCTCCTTGTCCGCCGGGGTCGCGCCCGGTCGGCGGACCCTGCGCACGAGTCTGGCCGTGCGAGCCTCCGTGCCATAACCCCAGGCGCCTGCGCGGACGCGTGGGAACCGCCGCCGGTTCGCGGGCCGGTCGCGCGTTTCGGGGAGTCAATCCCGTGTGGGTGCGTGGATGTGGAGCTCGGGCGCCGTTTCCTTGCCCCTTGGGACCGCCGGAGTGCGCCCGGCGGCCGGGAGGCGCACGTGAACGCGGCGGGCGCCGGAGGCCGTTGGCCTTCCGGTGCCCGCCGCGTCCCGGCCGGTGGCCGGTGTGAGGGCCCGCGGGGTGCGGGGGGTCAGGTTCCCGGGGGCGCCGCCAGGAGGGTTTCGAAGAGCGCGGACATGCCCTGTTCCCCCTTGCCCTCGGTGATGCCCCGTTCCATCAGGGCCCTGAGGTGTTCGAGCCGTGTGGTGTCGATGCCGCGGGTGCGCCGCAGTTCGATGACGGTGTCCGTGAACGCCGCCTGTTCGGCGACGCCGCCGTAGGCGGCGGGGTCGTGGTCGCCGGTGTCGACCTGCTGGGCGATCAACGGCAGCAGGTGGGGGATCTCCCCGAAGGTACGGGCCGCGGCCGGGGCGAAGTCGCGGGCCGGCACTCCCTCGTGCCGCATGAGGGCCAGGACGTGCAGGTAGCCGGTCCACACCTCGAAGAAGAGACTCATCATCGCCAGCTCGAACAGCGGCGCGAGTCCGGGGTCGGCGCCGACGTACCGGGCGGCCTTGCCCAGGGCGTGGAGCGTGTCTTCGTGCCGGTCGTACGCCTCCCGCTGCCCCGAGTACATGATGTGGGTCTCGGGGCGGCCGATGGTGCGGTAATCGGCCATGGCGGGGGCGGCCAGGTAGTCGGCGCCGTACGACGTGGCCAGCGCGGCGGCGGCGCGGGCCTGCTCGGGGGTGCTGGTGGTGACGTTGACCAGGGTGCGCCCCCGGAGCGCCGGAGCGGCGTCGGTGAGGACCGCGCGGGCCGCGTCGTCGTCGGTGACGCACAGGATGACGAGGGGTGCCGCGGCGGCAGCGGCGGCCGGGGTGTCCGCGGCGACCGCGCCCGCGGCGACCAGGGGGCGGGTCCTCTCCGGGGTGCGGTTCCACACGGTGGTGGGGTGGCCGGCTCCGACGAGCGCCCGGGCCATGGCGCCGCCCATGCGTCCGGCTCCGAGGACCGCGACTGGGGGGGCGCTCACGCGGCGTCGCCCGTGCCGGTGCGGCGGGCCGCGGTGCGGGCGGTGGGGGGCGCGGGGGCGCGCCGGGCGCGGTGTGCGGTGGGTGTGCGGGGCGTGAGTCGCATCCCTGTTCTCCTTAGGTGGGCCGTGGAGTGGATGACGGTCACCCCTCCACCACCCACAGCATCTGTCTCGGTGCTTGCGGTCACCAGAGCGTGAAGAACGTTGTTTGGCGCCGGTGTTGCGCATCGCGCGCCGTGTGGAGCCGGGTGCGCGCGGAGGTGTGTGGGCGGGCCTCTCCCCCGCCCGGCCCGCGCGTCCGGTGGTGCCGGCGGCGGGCGTGCCGGTGTGGGGACACGCCGCACCGGTCCGCACGCCACCGTGGGTGAATTGTCACGGAAAATGCATATGGTGCTGTTTGCACTTCTTCACTGCTCGACAGTTGCCGACCGGAGGCTTCTCATGGGTTTCGTCACCACCCGCGACGGCGCGGTGATCTTCTACAAGGACTGGGGAGGCGACGGCCCGCCCGTGGTCTTCAGCCACGGCTGGCCGCTCAACGCCGACGTCTGGGACGACCAGATGGACGTGGTGGCGGAAAACGGCTTCCGCGGTATCGCGCACGATCGCCGCGGGCACGGGCGTTCGGCCCAGACGTGGTACGGCAACGACATGGACACCTACGCCGACGACCTGGCCCAGGTGATGGAAGCCCTCGACCTGCGCGACGTGACCCTCGTCGGCCACTCGACCGGTGGCGGCGAGGTGGCGCGGTACATCGGCCGCCACGGCACCTCGCGCGTCGCCAAGGCCGTCCTGCTCGCGTCCGTGCCGCCGCTGATGCTCAAGACGCCCGCGAATCCGGACGGCACCCCGATCGACGTGTTCGACTCGATCCGCGAAGGGGTCCGCGCGGAGCGGTCGCAGTTCTGGCGGGACCTGAGCGAGACGTTCTTCGGCGCGAACCGGCCCGGCAACAAGGTCACCCAGGGGAACAAGGACGCCTTCTGGCTGATGGGCATGCAGCTGGGCATCAAGGGCGCGCTCGACTGCGTGCGGGCCTTCTCGGAGACGGACTTCACCGAGGACCTGAAGAAGTTCGACATTCCCGCACTCGTCATCCACGGGGACGACGACCAGATCGTCCCGATCGACGCGGCGGGCCGCAGGTCGGCCGAGATCATCCCGGACGCGACGTTGAAGGTGTACCAGGGGGCGCCGCACGGGCTGGCCAGCGTGCCGGGCTTCAAGGAGCAGTTCAACGCGGACCTGCTCGCGTTCCTCAGGAGCTGACCGCCGGGGCCGCGTGTGCCGTCGTGCGGCGGCACACGCGGGGCGCGGTCATGGCACGCAGCAGCCGTCGCGGCGCATGCGCTCCGCCACCTCGTGCCAGTGCTCGGGGCCGGCCGTGCCGGGGAGCGCCGGGCCGGTGCCCGCCCTCCCGCCCTCCTCGGTGAACGCGCGCACCAGGTCGTCCCGGTGGTGGACGTGTCCGCCGCGCACCGCCGTCACCGTGCGCGTCAGGGAGGCGAAGTCGGTGAACGGGTCGCCGTCCACGACGGTCAGGTCGGCGAGTTTGCCCGGTTCCAGGGTGCCGAGGTCGGCGTCGGCCCCGAACACGCGGGCCGGGATCGCGGTGGCCGTGCGCAGCGCCGCGGCCGGGGTGAGACCGGCGCGGTGGAGGGCGCGCAGGCCGAGGTGGAGGTGCAGGCCGACGGGGACGAGCGGCTGGTCGGTGCCGAGGGCGACCAGTGCGCCGCGCTCCAGGATCCGGCGGTAGACGGCTGTTTCCGTGTCCAGGGTGGCCAGTTCGCCCGCGGTCGGCGGCCGGCCCGCCCGCTCGCGGACGAGATCGGTGTCCCACGCGGGCATCAGGGCGGTGACCCGCGGGTCGTCGGCGAGGCCGGGGTCGGCGCCGAGGAGCGGCAGGGCGGTGAACGGCGTGGCGACGAGGTGGAAGTCGGTGGCCGTGTAGATCTCGGTCACGTCCTGCCCCACCCGGCCGGTGGCGGAGGTCGCGGTGCCTGATTCCCGGCGGTTGGTGGCCTGGAGGTGGGTGGTCAGGTCCTGTCCGGACTGGACGCCCGGGGAGCAGAAGTGGCTGCCGGCCCGGACCCCGAGGCGCTGGTGGGCGAAGTCCGCCGCCTCCCGCATGATCCAGTAGGGGGCGCGGACGTAGGTCTTCACGAAGTCCCAGTCGAGGTCGGCGGCCCGGGACAGGGAGCGGCGCAGTCCCTCGGGGGTGCGGTGGGCGCGGCCCATGCTGTAGGCGACCCGGGCGCCGTCGAGCAGTTCGCCGGTGGTCAGCAGCCGGGGGCCGACGAGTTCGCCGGCGGCGACGGCTTCGCGGATGCGGGCCTGCTCGTGTGCGAAGCCGCCCAGCGACACGTTCGTGGTGATGCCGTAGGCGAGCTGGAGGGCGGTCTGCCGGCCGCCGTAGGTCGACTGCCAGGGGTGCACGTGGGCGTCCCACAGGCCGGGCACGACGGTGCGGGCCGAGGCGTCGAGGTGGCGTTCCGCGCGGCGGCCGGCCCGGTGGCGTTCGACTGCGGCGACGCGGCCGTCGCGGACGATGATGTCGACGTCTCGCTCGACGTGCTCGCCCGTGCCGTCCCACAGGCGCCCGGCGTGCACGACGATGTCGGCGGCGCGGGGGCGTGTGTGGTGGAGCCGGACGGGGATGTCGACCGGATCGCCGCCTTCGGCGGCGATGAGCCGGAGGGAACCACCGGAGAGGTAGAGCAGGGTGCGGGAGTCCGCGGACCACGAGGGGTGGTCGGCGGCCTCGCGGGTGAGCCGGCGCGCCGGGCCGTCGGGGGTGCCGTCGGGCCGCACGGGCAGCAGCCACAGGGCGGATTCGGCGATCACCGCCATCCAGCGGCCGTCGGGCGACCAGACCGGTCCCGAGGCGTAGCGGTCGGACAGGGACGCGTGCGGTGCGATGGAGTGGAGCGCCGAGCCGCCGTCGCGGGTGTCGATGACGCGGATGAGGTGGTGGCCTTCGCGGAAGCGGTTGTTCAGGCGGTTGCGGTCGCACAGGGCGATGTGCCGGCCGTCCGGGGACCAGCTCGGGGGGCCGGGGAGCCCGCCGCCGGTGAGCGGTGGGGCCAGGACGCGTTCCTCGCCCGTGCCGAGGTCGCGCACGGTCAGGTCGCCGGCCATGGTGAGGGCGGCCAGGCGGTGTCCGTCCGGGGAGAGCGCGGGAAACACCCGGCCGCCGGTGGCCAGGACGGTCTCGCGGCCGGAGCGCAGGTCGCGGCGGCGTACGGTGAACGAGCCGTCCCTGTCGTCGGCGTAGATCAGCGAGCGGCCGTCCGGGGTCCAGGAGGGCGCGAGGAGGTAGCCGGTGGGCGGGGCCGCCAGCACACGCCTTGGTCGTTCGCGGCCGTGAACTGGGGCGGTCCAGAGCGAGTTGAGCGCGGCGAACGCGACGTGCCGGCCGTCCGGGGAGAGGGCGGGCTGGTGCAGGCCGCGGACGCGGTGGCGTCCGCCGTCGTCGAAGTCGTACCGCTTGTCGCGGTAGCGGGGGCGGGTGACGGGGAGGGCGGCGGTGAAGGGGATGGTGCGGGCGTCGTGCGGGGCGTCCGGGCGCAGGATCCGGAAGGTGCCGTCGACGGTGAGCAGCAGGGTGTCGTCGGTGGTCCAGCGCACGGGGGCGGGGTGGACGTCGCCGGGGATCGGGACGGGCGCGCCGTCGACCACGAGCGTGCAGGACGCGCTGGGCGCCGGGGTGGTGCGCAGGTAGGCAATGCGTCCCGCGGGCGAGACGGCGGGCGCCATGATCTGCCCTTCCGCCGGGTCGGTGTGCTCGGTGCCCACCGGGCCCGTGCCGTCGGCGCGCACGGAGGCGATGGTGCGGGCGCGGAGTTCGCCGGGGGCGGTGGCGGGGGCGCGGACGAAGAGGACGCGCTGCCCGTCGGGGGACCAGGCCGGGTCGAAGTCCTCCCAGTCGCCGCTTTGGTAGGGGCCCTCCTGGCCCGGGTTGCCGGTGAGGCGGGTGAGGGCGCCGCTGCGGACATCGAGGGTCCAGACGCGGTAGGGCGCGCGGTCGGTGATGTCGCCGCCGCGTTCGGAGCAGAAGGCGATGCGGGTGCCGTCGGGTGACCAGCTCGGGGCCCGGTCGTCGAACGGTCCGTCCGTCAGGCGGCGCAGTCCGGTCCCGTCGGGGCGCACCGTCCAGATGTGGTGGACGCCGTCGTGGTAGGCGCTGAAGGCCAGCGCGGAGCCGTCGGGTGACCAGTGCGGGCGGGTCGGTTCGAGTTCGGGGTCGGTGAGCGCGGTCGCGGGACCGCCGTCGCGGGGGACGGACCACAGGACGCCCTGGATCTCGGCGACGATGCGGTCGCCGGCCGGGGCGAGCGCGGCCGCGCCGTTGGTCGCGGTGGTGAACGTGAGCGTCGTGGTGGTGCCGGCGGCGGGCCGGGTCGCGGCGGCGGCCGGTCCTGCGAGGGCCACGGCCCCGGCCGTCGCCGCGGCCTGGAGGAACCCGCGGCGGGACAGTGCCGGCGGCAGGGAGGCGCGTGCACCGGCAGGTGCGGGGTGCGCGGGAGTCATGGCACGGCACCTTAAGGGGCGTGCGCGGGGCGCGTGGGACGCGAGCGCGGGGGCGCGGCTGCTGTCAGCCGTGCGGCGGCGGGCGGCCGTGGCTCGTTCGGCGCTCACGCGCGATCCGGTCGGCGTGTGCGGGGATCCAGTGGCCGCCGTACCGTCGCCGCAGTTCCGGGCGGCGCCAGTCCTCGTCGGTGATCACGCCGCGGCACAGCGGTCCTGAGCCGCACGCGCAGACCAGGCGGAATCCTGGTGCGGTGCTGACCGTGCCGTAGTCCAGGGTGACTTCGGCGCCCGCGGGAATGTCGCGGCGGGCGGTGAGGGTGTAGTCGCCGGCCCACCACAGGTTGGGGTCGCAGCTGTGGTTGCCGTAGTGGTTGGGGGCGCCCGGCGGCATGACCAGGTGGAGTGTTTCGGTCACCGAGATGGTGTCGATGTAGGCCGGGTCCGGCCGGGTGGCGGCCTCGGCGAACAGTCCGTGCAGTTCCGCCGTGGAGACCAGGCGCCCGCCGAGCCGGGAGACCGGGGTGCCGGCCGGTACCGGGGCCGAGGCGAACAGGCCGGTGCCGGCGATCGGTGACGGGCCGGGTGCCACGGCGGGGTGCAGCCAGCACTGGCGCGGCGGTGGGGGCGGGTGCTCCATCGGTGACACCCCATCATGGGGCGTCGGCGGAAGGGAAGGGCCGGGTGCCGGGAGGGTGGTTCAGCCGGTGGGCAGGGTGCGGGTGAAGCGGAGGCAGGGGCCGCGGTCGAGGGCGGCTTCGGCGGCGGGAACGAAGCCGGTGCGGGCCAGGACGGCGCGGGAGGCGGCGTTGTCCGGCGTGGTCGCGGCGCGCAGCGCGGTGAGACGGTAGGTGGCGGCGGCGAGGGCGCAGACCTGGCGGACGGCCGAGGTGGCGAGCCCCCGGTTCGCGGCCCGCTCGGCGATTCTGAAGTCGAGACCGGCCCGGCCGTCGGTCACGTCGAGCAGGTCGATCCTGCCGAGGATGTCGCCGCCGCTGCCGACCAGTACGTGGAAGTAGTGCCGTCCGGCCGCCTGTTCGGCGAGCTGGCGGTGGTGCCACTGGTCGAAGTCGGCGAACCAGTCGTCGCCGCGGTCGGGGAGCGACATGGCGAAGTAGGCCCGGTTCTCCCGCTCGAAGGCGAGGAGCGCGGGGCCGTGATCGTGCCGCAGGAGTTGGAGTTCCGGCATGGGTGGGACTTTACGGCGCACGGGAGCGGCGCGGCCCGGCGTCGGCGGCGGGCCCGGTGCCGGTGGGCGGACGGGGGCCGCGCCCGAGGCCGATGGCCCGGCGGTGGGGCGAACGGCCGTCGCCTGGGAGGGCGTTGCCTCACCCGTTCCGGGAGTGATCGCAGAGCGGTTGACGTGGGCCGTCCCGCGGCGGAGGCCGGGCGCCGGTAATGCGCTTGCCCGGCGCGGTGATCGGTGCCAGCGTCTCCCCATGACCACGCCCCGGGCCGATCTGCTGGCGCACCAGCTCGACATCATCTGGGCCCTGTTCGAGTATCACGTGCGGGAGCTCGACGACGCGGCCTGCCTGTGGGAGCCGTCGCCGAACAGCTGGACCGTCCGGCAGGACCTCTCGGGCCGGTGGGTGGCCGACTGGCGGGTTCCCGAGCCCGACCCGGTGCCGACCCCGACGGTGGGCTGGCTGACCTGGCACATCGGGTACTGGTGGACGACGACCGCGGGGCACTGCTTCGGGGCGGGCGCGCCGGAGCGCGAGGCCATCGCGTGGCCGGGCGGGGCGCAGGCCGCGACGCGGTGGCTGCGCGGCCTGAAGGACACGTGGCGCGCCGGGCTGCTCGCGCTCACCGACGAGGAGCTGGACTCGGCCGGGCGGACGGCGGGGCTGCCGTGGGGCGAGGGTCAGCCGCTGGGGAACGTGGCCGCGTGGGTCAATGTCGAGCTGGCGAAGAACGTCGCCGAGATCGGCTCGGTGCTCCTGTCACGCCGGGCGCACGGCGGGGCGTCAGCCACCTCGCCGTGAGCCGGCGGGGCCGGCGGACGCGATCTGAACCGTCGACGCCGTCGGGGCGTCGCGCCCGCCGGCGGGTGCCGTCGCGGCGCCCCGCCCGTTGCGGACGAGGCCGACAACACGCGGAATCCACATGATGCGATGGTCGGCTTCTCGCCTTGCTTCTCCGGCCCGAGCAAAAGACGGCACACCACCGCACGCATTCCGTCGCTCTTTGGAACCAATGCGCATGTCGGGCAGCGAAATGCGCGTCGCCATGGTGCAACTTGTGTGAAGTCCTGTTGTTCCGAATGGGAGAGGATGCTATGCGTCTCCGTTCAGCTCTGGCCGTCGCCGCGGTCACCGCGTCCCTGTTCAGCGCTGCTGGCATGGTCAGCACCGCCGCCGCCGATGTCGAGGTCGACTTCGGCTCCTCGTTCAACTCCAACATCCAGTTCCGTCCGGTGACGGTGTGCGCCTCGAACTTCGAGCTGCTCACCAAGAAGGTCCCGGTCAAGTCCGAGGCGGAGCAGGAAGCCCGGGACTGCATCAACGGTCCCGTCTTCACCAGCGAGGACTGAGGAAATCCCCCTCCACGGCCCGCTCGGCTTCGTGCCGGGCGGGCCGTCGTCGTGCCGGGAAGGCGTGCGCATCGCGCGGCGCGTGCCCGGCGCGCGTTCCTGGACCGGCCTCAGCCTCGGGTCTGGAGGGAGGCCAGGTAGGCGTTGTAGTCCGCCAGGTCGCGGTCGCCGTCCCGGTCGGCGACCCGGTCGAGCCGGCGCGCCCGCCGCTGCTCGGAGACGTACCACTGCACGACGAGGGCGACCAGCACGATCACGGTGGGGATCTCGCTGAAGGCCCAGGCGATGCCTCCGGCCGCCGACTGGTCCTCGACCGCGTCCACCGCGAGGGACGCGGGCGGATCCGCGAACGAATCCACCAGCGGCTCGGAGCCCATCATCAGGGCGATGCCGAAAAAGGCGTGGAACGGCATGGTCGCGAAGAGTTCCAGCATGCGCATGAGGTGTCCCGGGCGGTGCGGTCCCGGGTCGACTCCCATGACCGGCCAGAAGAACACCAGACCCACCGCGAGGAAGTGCAGCATCATCGCCACGTGCCCGACCCTGGTGTCCATCAGGAAATCGAACAGCGCCGTGAAGTAGAGGCCGTAAAGGCTGGCGATGAACATCGCGATGGTGAACACCGGATTGGTCACCACGCGCATCCAGCGGCTGTGCAGCACCGCGACCAGCACCTCGCGCGGTCCCCTGCGGCCCCGGCCCGCCGGCGGGAGGGCGCGGAGCGCCAGCGTGACGGGCGCGCCGAGGAGCAGCAGGATCGGCGAGATCATGCTGATGACCATGTGCTGCGTCATATGGGCGCTGAAGAGGACCATGCCGTAGTCGTTCAGCCCGGTGCAGGTGACCGCGAGGATCGACGCGATACCGAGGGTGAACGACACGGTGCGGGGCACGGACCAGGAGTCTCCGCGGCGGTGCAGCCGCAGGACTCCCCAGCCGTAGAGCGCCAGGACCGCCAGGGACCCGAGGAGGAAGACCTCGTCGACGCTGATCTCCAACGCGCGTCCGACGGTGAACGGCGGCAGGTCCATCGCCCCGCCGTGGCCGTCGTGTCCGCTGCCCATGCCCTGTGCTCCTTGCTTCGTGCGTTTCTCAGGCCGCTTGCGTCGCCGCGGCGATCCGCTCGGCGCGCAGCGCCTCGTACCAGCGGTCGTCGACCTGCGGAAGCGCGTTGACGTCCAGGGTCAGCTTCAGCAGCAGGTCGGCGATCTGCGGATTGCGGGCGAGGACCGGGCCGTGCATGTAGGTGCCGAAGACCGTGCCGGCCCAGGCGCCCTCGGTGCCGTCCCCCGTCCCGTTGCCGTTGCCCAGGCGCACGCGCGCCAGGGGGCGGGCGCCCGGGCCGACCTGGGTGACGCCCTGGTGGTTCTCGAACCCGGTCAGCTGCGGCAGGCGAAGCGTTTCGTCGACGTCGGCGAGCACGTCACCGACGCAGCGCTCCCCGCCGCCGCGGACGCTGATGACGTCGAGCAGGCCGAGGCCCGGTTCGCGCTGCCCGAGGTCGTTGATGAACTCGTGCCCCAGGATCTGGTAGCCGGCGCAGACCGAGAAGACGATCGCGCCGTTGTCGACGGCGCGCTGGAGGCCGCCGTCCCGGCGCAGCCGCTCGGCCGCGAGCCGCTGCGGGCGGTCCTCGCCGCCGCCGATGAGGTAGATGTCGCCTGAGGTGGGGATGGCCTGGTCGGAGCGGACGTCGATGCGTTCCACGGCCAGGCCGCGCTGCTGGGCACGCCGTTCGACGACGAGGACGTTGCCCTGGTCGCCGTAGGTGCTCAGCAGGTCCGGGTAGACCCAGACGACGCGCAGACCTGAGGTGCTCATGGGTCGGTCCCTTTCTGGGGATCGGGTCAGTTGCCGACGATGCGGCGCATGTCCTGGAAGGCGGTGTAGTTGGCGATGGCCTCGATACGGCCCTGCGGCAGCATCTGCACCGCCTCGTCCAGGGTCTCGCAGACGCGGAACTGCACGCCGGCGACTTCCAGGCGCACCGCGAGGTCGAGTCGGCGGTCGCCGATGACCGCGATGGGGTGGCCGGCCAGGCGCCCGTAGTCGACGTCCCACAGCCAGGAGGTGTCCGTTCCGTCGGCGCCGCGCGCGTTGACGGAGAGGATGACCGGCGCGGGGGGCGGGTCGATGAGGGAGAAGGTCTCAAGCCAGCCGGCCGGGTTCTTGGCCAGGAGGAGCCGGATGTCGCGGCCCTGGTGCTGCACCACGTCGTAGCGGCCGGCGACGGCGGCGACGGACTGCATCCGTTCGAGTGCGACCTGGGGGTGGATGCCGAAGGCGGCGGCCACCGCGGCGGCGGTGGCGGCGTTCGCCTTGTTGGCCCTGCCCGGCAGCTGGAGGCGGATCGGCCAGGGGGTGCCGTGCGGATCGACGACGGTGTCACCGGAGAGGACCCAGCTGGGCGCGGGGCGGCCGAAGCCGCACTCGCCGCACTGCCAGTGGACGGCGTCGGGGCGGTGGAGCACGCCGCCGCAGGCGGGGCACGACCAGGCGTCGTCCTTCCACTCCTGGCCGACGGCGGCCCAGATGACGTCGGGGCTTGAGGAGGCGGCCCAGACGACCAGCGGGTCGTCGGCGTTGGCGATGATCGTCGCCTTGCTGCCCTGGAGCCCTTCGCGCCAGCGCTCGGCGAGCATGCGGGTCTCCGCCGCGCGGTCCAGCTGGTCGCGGGAGAGGTTCAGCAGGGCGATGGCCCGGGGAGTGACGTCCCTGGCGACGCCCGCGAGGTACTTCTCGTCGACCTCAAGGACGCCGAAGCGCGCGGTGGCTCCGG
Source organism: Streptomyces marincola (assembly GCF_020410765.1). NCBI lineage: Bacteria > Bacillati > Actinomycetota > Actinomycetes > Kitasatosporales > Streptomycetaceae > Streptomyces > Streptomyces marincola. Next base: position 19,056 of record NZ_CP084541.1, read on the forward strand.
CGGAGAGGGCGGAGGTGATACCGGCCGGCATGTTGGCGCCGAGGGCGTTGGAGACCACTTCGCCGCCGGCGCGGAGCGCCTCGGCGATCAGTCGCGTGGTGGTGGTCTTGCCGTTGGTGGCCGAGACGAGCACCACTTCGAGGTGCCCCGCGAGACGGGACAGCAGCTCCGGGTCCACCTTGAGGGCCACCCGTCCGCCGATCACCGACCCGCTGCCGCGGCCCGCCGCACGGGACACGGCCGCAGCCGCCTTGCCCGCCGTCACCGCCAGCCTGGCTCGCGCCGACAGTGGCTGCGCGCTCTCTGCCATCGTCCTTGTTCCTCCTCGCCCTTGGCCGGGGACCAGCCTATCGACCTCCCGGGCGGGTCCCGCACCGCACCGGCTCTCGGGCCGCCGGGTCGCGGCGCCGGGGTGCCGGTGCGCCCCTGTCCTCCATATGCCTCGTCAGCGCAAAAATGATGCTTTGCGAGTTTTAGAGTGCTTGCGGGAACGCCGACCGACCGCTCGCACGTATCGCACATGCCTTTGACACGCATCGGGAGTCCTCATGGTCTTGTCCATCTCGGGGGTCGTCTTTCTCGGCATCATCGTGATGCTGTTCGCCCGCAAGGACGGGCTGAAGCTGTCGCATGCCGTGGTGTGCGCGCTGTTCGGGTTCTACCTGGCGGGGACGGCGATCGCGCCGAGCATCCAGGCCGGCGGCGCGAGCCTGGCCAACCTGCTGGGCGGAATCACGCTGTAGGGGGTGCGGTGTCTCCGTTCGCGATTGTGGTGCGCGGCCTCGGGCGGCTCGCGCGGTCGGTGTGGCGGTGGTGGCGCGGGCTGTCGCGCGAGCAGCGCGGGCCGGCGATGCTGCTCGGCGGTGCGGTGGGGCTGCTGCTGTGGCTGACGCCGTACGCGCTGTGGCTGACGTGCGGCGCGGTGCTGACCGCCGCGGCGTGGTCGGGGTGGGGCGGCGGGCCCGCCGCACGGGAGCGGCGGGCGGCGCGGGCGGCGGCGGAGGAGCGGCTCGCCGTGCTGTACGAGGCGCTGGTGCCGCACTTCTCCCTGCCGTCCGACCCGTCACCCGATCCGCTGTACGCGCACGGCGGGGTCTGGCAGCGCTGCTTCCCTTCGGTTACAGTGAGTGACGACGGGCGGATCTCGGGGCTCAGGCTGCGGTATCCGGCGTTCTTCCCGGACGGCGATCCCGAGTGCCGGGAGCGGGTGGAGCGGCTGCTCGCGGCGAAGGCGGGACGGGGCAGGGAGTTCCGGTTCCGGTGGGACGAGGAGGAAGGAGAGCTGGACATGGTGGCGGTGGAGCCGCTGCCGACGGGGATCGGGGCGCAGCGGTTCGTGGCCGCTTCGGGCGAGGTGGTGCTCGGGTTCACGGACGCGGGCGCGGTGGACCGGACGGTGCCGGTGCGGGGCGGGCCGGGGTGCGGGGAGCCGGTGGAGGCCGCGCCGGTGGTGTGGCGGGCGGGGCCGAGGACCGCGGAGCCGCACCTGCTCGCGGTGGGGGTGCCGGGGTCGGGGACGTCGTCGCTGTTGCGGTCGGTGGCGCTTCAGGCCCTTCAGGACGCCGATGTGCTCCTGGTGGACGGGTCGGGCGCCGGTGAGTTCTCCTGCTTCGCCGGCCGGTCGGGGGTGGTGTCGGTGGAGTCGTCGCCCTCCGGCGGGGTGGCGGCCCTGGAGTGGGCGGCGCGGGAGACCGAGCGGCGGCTGCTGGCGCCGTGCGACGGGGCGCGGGACGCGCGGGCCCTGTGGATCGTGGTGGACCGGCCCGCGCTGCTGGGGCACTTGGCGGCGGTGCAGGGGCTTCGGGACCCGCTCGAATCGCTGCGGGTGCCGTTGCGCTTCGGGCGGGCGGGCCGGGTGACGGTGGCGCTGGCGGAGCAGTTCGAGGGGCTGGCCGTGCTGGGAGCGGTGGCGGCCTGCGCGCGGGCCCGGGTGGTGCTGGGTGCGGCATCGGCCGAGCAGGTCGCGGGGGTGCTGGGGGCGGCGCCGCGGGTGGCTCCGGCGGGGGTGGTTCCGCCGGGCCGCGGGTTCGCGCGACTGGGTGCGGGGCCCGTGTACCGGTTGCAGGTGCCGGCGACGCCGGACCCGGGGGACGAGGCGGCGGACGAGGCGGCCCGGCGTGCGGTCCTCGCGTTGCTGCCGGGCTGGGTGGGCCGGGAGGGGTCCGTGGCGGGGCGGGAGTGACGCCGCCGGGCGGGTGCGGTGTCGGGGCGTGACGCGGCGGGGTGCGGCTGCCCGGCGGGGTGTGCGGGCATCGGCCCGGGTGGCGGCGGGTATGGCCGCTGGGCGTTCCCGGGCCGGGTGGCGGGGGCGGGGGCGGTGTCGGGGGTGGACACTCGGGGGCGGGCGCGGCGGCGGGGGCCGGGCGTTCGGGGGCGGGAGCGGCGGCGGGGGCCGGGCGCCGGAGGCGGACGTTCGCGGCCGGGCGTCGGAGGCGGGGGCGGTGTCGGGGCCGGGCGTCGGAGGCGGGGGCGGTGTCGGGGCCGGGCGTCGGAGGCGGGGGCGGTGTCGGGGCCGGGCGTTCGGGGGCGGGAGCGGCGGCGGAGGCGGGCGTTCGCGGCCGGGGGCGGGCGTTCGAGGGCGGGAGCGGCGAGGGCGGGGGCTGTGCCGGGTCGGCCAGGGCGGCGGGCGGTGGTGGGCGTCCGGGACAGCCGCAGGGCCGCTCCGTCGCCGCCTCGGGAGCGGACGGACGGCGGTCTTCCGCGGACCGGCGTCGGGGGTGCGGTTGCCGGTCCCTCGGCCGCGGGCGGTGGTGGGGCTCCGTCAGCGGGTGAGGGCGGCCAGGGGGTCGTCGAGGACGGGCTGCCAGGCCAGTTCGGCGGCGCCGACCAGGCTGGTGTGGTCGAGGGTGCAGGGCAGGATGGGGACGCTGCCGCTCCTGCCCCACAGGCTGCGTTCCTCGACGACGGCGCGGAGGCGGGCCGGGTCCGCCTCCAGGAGCCCGCGGTGGAGGCCGCCGAGGATGATGCGGTCCGGATTGAGGATGTTGACCAGGCCGGCCAGGCCGAGGCCGAGGCGGTCGATGACGGTGGCCACGGCGGCGCGCACCTCGGGGGTGCGGTCCGTGCGCAGCAGGTGCGTGGCCTGGTCGAGGAGCGAGCCCTCCGGGTCGGGGCTGCGGTGCGCGGCCTCGATCAGCGCGAGGGGGTCGGTCTCGACGTCGAGGCAGCCGCGGCTGCCGCAGTGGCAGGGGCGCCCCTGGGGGTCGACGGTGAGGTGACCGACTTCCAGGGCGAGGCCGGCGCTGCCGGTGTGGAGGCGGCCGTCGAGGACGAGTGCGCCGCCGACGCCCCGGTGCCCTGTGGCGACGCACAGCAGGTGCGCGGCGCCCTGGCCGGCGCCGTGGCGGTGTTCGGCCAGGGCGGTGAGGTTGATGTCGTTGCCGCAGAAGCCGGGGACGTCGAGGCCGGCTTCTGCGAGGCAGCGGTTGAAGATCTCGCGCACGGGGGCACCGACCGGCCAGGCGAGGTGGAGCGGGTTGAGGGCGGTGCCCTCGGGTTCGGCGACGGCGGAGGGCACGGCGAGGCCCGCGCCGACGCAGCGCCGCCCGCTGTCGCGCAGCAGCGCGGCGCCGGCGGCGACGACTTCGCCGATCGCGTGGGCGGGGTCGGCGTCGACGGTCACGCAGGCGGGTGCGGTGGCCGCGATGCGGCCACCGAGGCCCACGAGCGCTGCGCGGAATCCGTCCACGTGGACCTGGGCGGCCAGGGCGACAGGGCCGTCGTCGGCGATGGCCAGCCGGTGGGAGGGACGGCCGTGGCTGCCGGGGGACGCGCTCGGGCGGGAGTCGACCGTGATGAGGCCGAGGGTCTGGAGTTCGCCGGCGACGGCGCCCGCGGTGGCCCGGGTGACACCGAGTTCCGTGGTGAGGACGGCCCGGGTGGGGGCGCGGCCGGTGTGCACGAGTTCCAGTGCGGGGCCGAGCGCGTTGCGGCCTCTGTCGAGCCTGGTACGAGTGTGGGTCACGCCCCTATTCTGGCTTTGTGCCTCCAATAAACAAATTGCGGACGATCCTCTCCCCCGGCCGGCGCCCCGGTGGCGCGGGGAGACCGGCCGCCGACCCCGGACTGCGGCGGCTGCGGGCCGCGTTGACGGCGTTCTTCGCGCTGGACGGGTTGGTGTTCGCCGGGTGGGTCGTGCGCATTCCCGACATCAAGGAGCAGACGGGGGCCTCCGCGAGTGCGCTCGGTGTCGCGCTGCTCGGGGTGTCGGCCGGCGGCGTGGTGACGATGACGCTGACCGGACGGCTGTGCCAGCGCTTCGGCAATCACCCGGTGACGGTGGCGGCGGGCGTGGTGCTGGCGCTGAGCGTGGCGCTGCCCGCACATGCCGGTTCCGCGATGGCGCTGGGGGTCATGCTGCTGGTGTTCGGGACGGCCTTCGGCGCGGTCAACGTGGCGAGCAACAGCGCGGCGGTCGACCTCGTGGTGGCGCTGCGGCGGCCGGTGATGCCGAGTTTCCATGCGGCGTTCAGCCTGGGCGGCATGCTGGGCGCGGGGGCCGGCGGGCTGCTCGCGGGCCGGTTGAGCGCGGCGTGGCACCTGTCCCTGCTGGCCGGGGCGGGCCTGCTGATCGCCGTGGTCGCCGGGCGGGCGCTGTTGGCCGCGTCGCCTCCCGCGGCGGCGCGGGAGGCGGACGCGGAGGAACGGGCACGCGCCGAACGGCAAGGTCCGGGACTTCGAGGCGCGGGGGCGGACACGGGTGGGCGGGACGGGGCCGGGGGGCTGCTGGGCGGCCCGGTGCGGCGACTGGTGCTGCTGCTCGGCTTCATCGCGCTGTGCACCACCTACGGGGAGGGCGCGTTGGCGGACTGGAGCACCTTGCACCTGCGGGAGTCGCTTGAGGCGGGGCCCGGGCTCGCCGCGGCCGGATACGCGGTGTTCGCCCTGGCGATGACGATCGGACGGCTCACGGGCTCGGCGACGGTGGAGCGGCTTGGGCAGCAGCGGACTCTCGTGCTCGGCGGGGCGACCGCGGCCGTGGGCATGCTGGTCGCCTCGCTGGCGCCGACGGTGTGGCTGGCGTTGGCGGGCTTCGTCGTCACGGGCCTCGGGCTCGCCAACATCTTCCCGATCACGATCGGCCGGGCCGGGCAGCTCGCGGGTCCGCGCGGGGTGGCCGCGGCTTCGACACTCGGCTACGGCGGCATGCTCCTCGGGCCTGTGGTGATCGGGTTCCTCGCGGACTGGTTCGGCCTCGCCGCCGCCCTGACGACGGTGGCGATGCTGGCGGCGGTCGCGGCCGTGACGGCCTTCGTGCTGCGGGGCGCGTTGCAGGCGCGGGCCTGATGACGCGGCCCGGGGGCCCTGCCACAATCGGCCCGTGGAAACGAACCTGCTGCTCGGGCAGTTGAGGGCCGAGGGGGCGGCGCTCGCCGCCGCCGCGCTCCGGGCCGGGCCGGACGCCGCGGTGCCGACCTGCCCGGGCTGGCGCGTCCGCGACCTCGTGCTGCACACGGGGTCGGTGCACCGCTGGGCGGCCGAGTACCTGACGGCGGGGCACATGGAACGCCGCCCGCTGCCCGAGCACCGGGTGCCGGACGGGGAGTTGGGCGCCTGGTTCCGCGCGGGGCACGACGCGTTGCTCACGGCGTTCGCCTCGGCGCCGGAGGACCTGGAGTGCCTGACGTTTCTGGCGGGTTCGCCGTCGGCGCGGCATTTCTGGGCCAGGCGGCAGGCGCACGAGACGGCCGTGCACCGGATGGACGCGGAACGCGCGGCGGGGGTGCCCCTCTCCCCCGTCCCGGCCGCGTTCGCGGCCGACGGCGTCGACGAGTTGCTGACCGGGTTCCACAGCCGGTCGCGGAGCCGGCTGCGCCGCCCGGTGCCGGCGGTGCTCCGGGTGCGCGCGACGGACAGGCCGGGGGACGACTGGGTGGTGCGCGTTTCCGGCGGGGCGCCGCGCGGTGAGCGTGTCACGGGGGCCGTGGCGGCGGACTGCGAGTTCGCCGGCCCGGTCGAGGCGCTCTACCCGGTGCTGTGGAACCGGTCGGCGTGGGGCCCGGAGGTGAAGGTCACCGGTGACCGGTCGGTCGCCGCGCTGTGGGCCGAGGCGGGCGGCGTCTGACACCACCGGCTACCGGCCAGTAACGAGCGTGGTAACTTCGGGCCATGGCACGCTCGGTCAGGCCGAGAACGCTCGGCCGCCTCATGCGCTGGTGGCCTCCGTACCGCTTCGCGGGCATCAAGGTGCTGAGCATCGCGGACGACTGGGGGGCGGCGCGGGTCCGGTTGCGTCTCGGCCGGCTGAACCGCAACTGGTTCGGCACGCACTTCGGCGGTTCGCTCTACTCCATGTGCGACCCGTTCTGGGCGCTGCTGGTGCTGCACCGGCTCGGCAGCGGCTATGTCGTGTGGGACAAGGCGGCGGAGATCGAGTACGTCACGCCGGGGCGCGGCGACGTGTTCGCGGAGTTCGTGCTCGACGAGGAGCGCGTGGCCGCGATCAGGGCGGCGGCCGAGGGCGGTGCGAAGGTGCTGCCCTGGTTCGACTGCACCGTGGTCGCGGCGGACGGGACCGTGGTCGCGCGGGTCCGCAAGCAGTTGTACGTGCGGCGCAAGCGCGCGCCGGGTGCCGCCGGCCCCGCCCCTACCGCCGTGCCGGGCGCGTAGCCCGGCCCGCGCCGCGGCGCGGGCGCCGACGGGCACCGCGCGGCGGGCGGGCCGCCGGTTTTCCCGCGGCGGAGTGCGTGCGCGCTCCCGCGTCCGGTGACGAGCACCGGCGCGGGGAACGGCCCGCCCGCCGCGCCCCGGGCCACCGGTCGGCCCGGCCCCCGAGGGGGCCGGGCCGGCCAGTGGTGTTCAGCCGGCGTACTCGCGTCGCGGTGCCCCGGTCTCGTGTGGCACCGGGGTCGGAGCCGCGGGGGGCGCGGCGTGTTCGCGCAGCCCGAACCGGGCGTGCACCCGGCGCAGCAGGGGCGGGGCCCACCAGTTGGCGGCGCCCGCCAGGCGCATCGACACCGGGAGCAGGACCATGCGGATCAAGGTGGCGTCGGCCAGGATCACCAGAGCGGTGCCGACCCCGAGTTCCTTGAGGAAGACGATGCCGCTGGTGGCGTAGGTGGCGAAGGTGACGACCAGGATGCCGGCCGCGGCGGTGATCAGTGGCGCGGTGCGGGCGATGCCGGTGGCGACGGCGTGCCGGGTGTCGCCGGTCAGGTCGTGCTCCTCCTTGATGCGGGACAGCAGGAACACCTCGTAGTCCATGGACAGGCCGTAGGTGATGCAGAACATCAGCATGGGGATGCTGGGTTCGATGGAGCCGGTCGGGGTGAAGCCGAGGAGTCCGGAGAAGTTGCCGTCCTGGAAGATCCACACCAGGGCGCCGAACATGACCGACAGGCTGAGCAGGTTCAGGACCGTCGCCTTGAGCGGCAGCAGCACGCTGCCGGTCATCAGGAACAGGACCCCGCAGGTCACCAGGAGGACGAGGGCGGCGACGAGCGGCACGCGTTCGAGCAGGGTGGCGCGGAAGTCGCTGGTCTCGGCCGGGTAGCCGCCCACCTCGGCCGCGTAGGGCGCGGGCACGTCGCGGATGTCGGCGACGAGGCCGGGCACGTCGCCCTCCATGGCCTCCTGGGTGGGCACCACGGAGATCAGGGCCCCGCCGGACGCGGACACGGCGTCCTGCGCCGCGGCGCCCGGCGGCGCGACCAGTTCTCCCGCGCGGTGGGTGCCGGCGGCGGAGACGGCGTGGAAGACGCCGGGGACGCGCGAGAGTTCGGCGGCGTAGGCGGCGACGTCCGCCTCGGCTACCCCGGTGGGGCCTTCGCTGACGACGTACAGGGTGTCGGTGGCCTCGGCGGGGAAGTGCTCGCGCACGTCCTCGGACATCTCGCGGCTGGAGGTGCCCTCGGGCAGGGTGCGCTGGTCGGGGAGGCCGAACCGCAGTCCGAGGACGGGTGAGGCGGCCACGAGCAGCACGGCGAGCGCCGCCGCGCCGGCCAGGACCGGCCGCCGCATCACGGCCAGCGCCGTGCGCCGCCAGAAGCCTCCGTCGCCCGGGGCGGCGGGGGTGCCGGGGCGTTCGACGCGGTGCCCCCAGCGGGCGAGCGCGGCGGGCAGCACGACGACGGCGCCGGCCACGGCGGTCAGCACGACGAGCACGCCCGCGTAGGCGAAGGAGCTGAGGAAGAAGAACGGGAAGACCAGCAGCGTGGACAGCGACACGGCGACGGTGAGGCCGCTGAACATGACGGTGCGCCCCGCCACGGCGACCGAGCGCCGCACGGCGTCCTCGCGCGGCAGCCCGGCGGCGCGTTCCTCGCGGTAGCGGTTGATCACGAAGAGGCAGTAGTCGATGCCGAGGCCGAGCCCCAGGACGAGCGCGAGGTTGGCGGCGAACGTCGAGACTTCCGTGAACTGGGCGAGGAGCCGCAGTCCCGCGAGGGTGCCGAGCACCGAGAGCAGTCCGACGCCGACGGTGAGCAGGGCCGCGACGGTCCGCCGGTACACCAGGATCAGCAGCAGCAGGACGGCCGGGAGCACGACGGCCTCGGCGGTCAGGAAGTCCTGCGCCGCCTGCTCGCCGACCTGCCGGGAGACTTCTTCCTGGCCGCCGACGGCGACGTCGATGTCGGGCGTGGTGCGGGCCAGTCGGGGCGAGAGGTCGGCCAGTTCCGCGCGTGTGTCGGTGGCGGTGCCCTCCAGCCGGGCCAGGACCAGGGCGCGTTGCCCGTCGGTGCTGCGCAGGGCCGGGTCGCGCCCCTCCCAGTAGGCGGCCACGTCGGTGACCATGGGGTGGCCGGCCAGTTCCGCGGCCAGGTCGCGCCCGGCGGCGGCCACGGCCGCGGTGTCCACGTCGCCGTGCCGCGCGGTGACGAGCAGCGCGAGGTTGGGGTTGCCGGTGCCGTACTCCTCGCGCAGGACGTCCTGCACGCGTACGGATTCGGTGCCCGGCGCGTCCCAGCGGGCCATGTCGAGATCGCTCTGGGCCCCGGCGCCGTAGATGCCGGCCCCGAGGAACATCACCAGGGCGGCGATGAGTACCGCTCCCGCGCGCCGGACCGTGAACCGGCCCAGGCGGGCCAGTGGCCCGCCGTCCCCGTCGTGCTGCGCCATGGTCCGCGTTTCCTTCCGTCCGTCGCGTGGTGTGCCGCCACGCTGACGCGCGCCGCTGACCACGCGCTGGAACGCGCGCTGGAACGTCCGCTGGCACGCTGTCGCCGCCCCGGGGCGGCGGCCCGCGGGACACGCGCCGCGGGGGCGCCGGGCGGCCTCCGCGTTAGGCTCTGGCCATGGCTGACGGTCTGCGTTTCGAACTCCTCGGGCCGCTGCGCGCGTCCGGTCCCCGCGGTGAGGTGCCGCTCGGCGCGCCGCGCCAGCGGGCCGTGCTCGCGGTCCTGCTGCTCCAGGAGGGCCGGCCGCTGTCGTACGCGGCGCTCGTCGACGCGCTGTGGGGCGAGGAACCGCCCGCGCACGTGCGGAACTTGGTGCAGAAGTACGTCTCGGGGCTGCGCCGGGCGTTCGCGTCCGCGGGCGGCGGCCCCGGCGTTCCGCAGCTGCGGTGGACCGGGAGCGGTTACCTGCTGACCGGCGCGGAGGCCGCCGACGTGCGCGAACGCCTGGCGCTGCTGGGCCGGGCCCGCGTCGCGCGGGACGCCGGGGACCTGCGGACCGCGGTGCGGCTGGCCGGCGAGGCCGAGGCGCTGTGGCGCGGTGAGTTCGCCGAGGGGCTGGCGGGTCCGTTCCTGGCGGCGGAGCGGCTGCGGTGGGCGGAGAAGCGTCTGATGCTGCTCGAAGCCCGGCTGGAAGGGGAGTTGCGCCTGGGCCGCTACCACGAGTGCGTGCACGAACTGGTCAGGCAGGTCGCCGCGCACCCGCTGCGCGAGCGCCTGGTGTGGCTGCTGATGCTCGCGCGTTACCGCAGCGGGCAGGCGTCGGCGGCGCTGACGGAGTTCGAGGAGGCGCGGCGCCGGATCGCCGTGGAGATGGGTGCGGACCCGGGGCCGGCGCTGCGCGCCCTGCACGAGCGGATCCTGCGTCAGGACCCCGGGCTGCTGCTGGCGGAGCCCGCGCTGGTCTCCTGATCCCCGCTGCCCGCCGGCCGCTTCCGCGCCTTGTCGCCCTCCCCCGCGTTCCCGTCCTTGCCCGGCGCCGGGTCGAGGGCGGCCAGCGTTCTGCGCGCCACGGGGTGGGCGCGGACCAGGCCGGCCAGGGTGGTCGAGCCGCGCGTGATGCGCCCGAACGCGGCCCACGCGGGGCGGAAACCGACCATGGCGGTGTGCAGCAGCCGGGGGTGCTCGGCGTAGACCCCGAGCACGCGGCGCCCGACGCCCATCTCGACGCCGAGTCCCGACTTGATGGCGAACGCGTAGTTCAGCGCCTGCCTGCGGGCGTCGACGGCGTCGCCGGCCTCGGCGACGCGCACGGCCCACTGGCCGGCCAGCCGCCCCGAGCGCAGGGCGAAGGAGATGCCCTCCCGCGTCCACGGCTCCAGCAGGCCGGCCGCGTCGCCGCAGACCAGGACCCGGCCGCGGGAGAGCGGCGAGTCGTCGGTGCGGCAGCGGGTGAGGTGGCCGGAGGAGATCGAGGGCTCGAACCCGGCCAGGCCGAGGCGCGCGATGAAGTCCTCCAGGTAGCGCTTGGTCGCGGCGCCGTCGCCCCGGGCGGAGATCACACCCACGGTGAGGGTGTCGCCCTTGGGGAAGACCCACCCGTAGGAGCCGGGCAGCGGCCCCCAGTCGATCAGGACGCGGCCGGCCCAGTCGCGGGCGACCTCGGGTGGCACGGGGATCTCCGATTCGAGGCCGAGGTCCACCTGCCCCACGCGCACGCCGACGTGCGCGCCTATCCGGCTCGCGCTGCCGTCGGCGCCGACCACGGCCCGGGCGAGCACGGTCTCCCCGTTCGCGAGCACGACGGCGACGGTGCGCCGGTCGGGGACGGCGGGGCCGTGCTGCTCGACGCGCGACACCGCGGCCCCGGTGCGCAGTTCGGCGCCCGCCCGCACCGCGGCCTCGACCAGCCGCTGGTCGAACTCGGGGCGGTTGACCAGGCCGAACAGCATCCGCTTGGAGCGCCTGGTGCGGGTGAGCCGGCCGTTCAGCGAGAACGTGACGGCGTGCACGCGGTCGCGCAGGGGGAGTTCGAACCCGGGTGGCAGCGCGTCCCTCGACGGCCCGATGATGCCGCCGCCGCAGGTCTTGTAGCGGGGCAGTTCCGCCTTCTCCAGGAGCAGAACGCGCCGGCCGGCCTCCGCCGCGGCCCGGGCGGCGGACGCCCCTCCGGGTCCGGCACCCACCACCACGACGTCCCACACCAGTTCGGCCCCGGCTTCGTTCTCGCTGGTCACGATGTGCTGCCGCTCCCCGCTTGCGTCTGACGATTCGGTCACCGCGAGGCATCCTAGTTCGCGCTCTTCCGGCAACCCGGCTGTGGGATCATCGACAGGTCCCCTTTTGCCGAACGTGTGGCGGGTGCGTCGCTCTCTTGGGCCTGCTTCGTGCGCCCGCACGGAGGAGGAATGTGATGCAGCACAGTCCGGAGCAGGACACCGTCGCCACCGCTGTCGCGGCGCTCATGCCGCGCGCCCGGGAGGAGTTGGCCGAGCTGGTCGCCTTCCGCTCCGTGGCGGACCCGGCGCAGTACCCCGTCGAGGAGTGCCACGCGGCGGCCGACTGGATCGCCGCGGCGCTCAGGGCGGAGGGCTTCGACGAGGTGGCGCTGCTGGACACGCCGGACGGGACGCGTTCGGTGTACGGGCACCTGCCGGGCCCGCAGGGCGCGCCGACCGTTCTGCTGTACGCGCACTACGACGTACAGCCGCCGCTGGACGAGGAGCGCTGGATCTCGCCGCCGTTCGAGCTGACCGAACGCGACGGCCGCTGGTACGGGCGCGGCGCGGCCGACTGCAAGGGCGGCGTGCTGATGCACCTGCTCGCGCTGCGGGCCCTGCGGTCCACCGGTGGGGTGCCCGTCGGCGTGAAGGTGATCGCGGAGGGGTCGGAGGAGCAGGGCACCGGCGGCCTGGAGCGGTACGCGGAGGAGCACCCCGAGCTGCTGGCCGCCGATGTGATCGTGATCGGCGACACCGGGAACGTCCGCGTGGGGCAGCCGACGGTGACGGCCTCGCTGCGCGGCATGGCGGCGCTGCGGGTGCGGGTCGAGAGCCTGGCGGGCAACCTGCACTCCGGGGCGTTCGGCGGCGCGGCGCCGGACGCGCTCGCCGCGTTGATCCGGATGCTGGCCTCCCTGCACGCGGAGGACGGGTCCACCACCATCGACGGGCTCGCGGGGGACGGCACCTGGCAGGGGAGCGACTACGCGGAGGAGCGGTTCCGGGCGGACGCGCAGGTGCTCGACGGGGTGGGGCTCATGGGCTCGGGTTCCGTGGCGGACCGGCTGTGGGCCCGGCCTTCGGTGACGGTGTGCGGCATCGACTGCCCGCCGGTGGTGGGCGCGACGCCGGCGGTGCAGGCCGGCGCGCGGGCGCTGCTCGGCCTGCGGGTGCCGCCCGGAGTGCCGGCGCGCGAGGCCGGTGACCTGCTGGCCGCCCACCTGACCGCGCGGGCCCCGTGGGGCGTGCGGGTCGAGACCGAACTGGTGGGCACCGGGGAGGGGTTTCTGGCCGACACCGCGAGTCCGGCGTACGAGGCGATGGAGTCGGCGCTGCGCGACGCGTACGACGGCACCCGCATGGCGGTGGTCGGGCAGGGCGGGTCGATTCCGCTGACCAGCACGCTCGCCGGGCTCTACCCCGAGACGGAGATCCTGCTGATCGGGCTGAGCGAGCCCGAGGCGCGCATCCACGCGGTGAACGAGAGCGTGTCGCCGGAGGAGCTGCGGCGCCTGGCCGTGGCCGAGGCCCTCTTCCTGCGGCGGTGCGCCACGGCGGGGCGCGGCTGAGCGCCGCGGAACGGGCCGCGCCGCCGGTGGACCGCGGCTCGCCGCGCGGTGCTCGCGCCGGCCGGCGCGCGGGGCCGGGTGTGCGGGGCGCCGGGGGGTGCGGCCGTCAGCGGTGCCTGCCGGTCCTGCGGCGGGCGGCGACGAGGACGGCTCCGGTCACGGCCGCGGTCGTGAGGCCGGCGCCCGCCCAGAGCATCGTGTCGCCGTTCGACTGGGTGCCACCGACGCCGGCCTGGGCGCCGCGGGTGGGCAGCACGGTGGAACTCGCCGTCGGCCGTGCCGAGCCGGTCTGCGTGGGCGAGGCGCTCGCGGAGAGGATGTCGAGCGTCGCCGTGCCCGACTGGCCGCCGCAGGTGAACCGCACCTCGTACTCGGTGCCCGGCCTGGCGTCGGTGTCGACGGTGGTGCGGGCGCTCTGCAACTCGCCCGGCATGCCGAGCACGACCCGGTCGAAGACCGCGGACTCGGCGGTCGCCTCGTGGCGGGTGCAGTTGGTGACGGTCAGGTCGATCGCCCCGCCGGGGCGCACGGCCGCCGGCGAGACGCTGAAGCCGAAGGACGCGGCCTTCGGGTGGGCCGGCCGTTCCTCGGCGAGGGCGGCGGGCGCGCCCGCCGCCCAGACCGCCGCGCCCAGTCCGGCGGCGGCCAGTGCGGTACGCAGTGCTGTCATCATCAAGCTCCTCTGTCGACGTGCGCGTCACCCTGCACAGCGACATTAAGCGGATGAAATGCCCTATAACGCACCATGCGCGACATACGGGTTAGGGGGTGCCGCCGTTCGCGTGACCCGGCGTCACCCGGCGTCCGTCACCCGGCGTCCGTCATGCGCGCGTACACCACGACGTTGTCCTCGTAGCCCGAGTCCTGCTCGAAGCTGCCGCCGCAGGTGATCACGCGCAGTTCCGGCTGCCCGGTGTCGTGGTAGACCGACGGCGGCACCTCGTCCTTGTCGTAGACCGCGACGTCGTACACGGTGAAGCGGACGGCCACGCCGTCCTCGCGGATCACCTCGACGGCGTCCCCGGGGCGCAGTACGCCCAGGCCGTAGAACACGGCAGGGCCCGAGGCGTTGTCCACGTGGCCGACGATCACGGCGGTGCCCCGGGCGCCGGGTGCGGCGCCGTCCTGGTACCAGCCGGCGAGGTTGGCGATCTCCTGCGGGGGCGCGTCGACCCAGCCCTCGGGGTCGAGGCCGACGTTCATGAGCGGGGCCTCCACGTCGATGGCGGGGATGGAGACCCAGGTGGGAACGGCGGGCCGCAGGGGTGCCGCCGCGCCCGCGGCGCCGCCGGGCGCGGCGGCGCCGGCCGCGCGCCGCGCGTCGCCCGGCTGGGGCGGAGGTGCCTGCTGCCCTGTGCCCGCCGCCATCACGGAGATGCCCAGGACGACTGTGCCCGCCAGCAGGGCGAGGGCCGCCCGCGGCCCCCAGCCGGGCGGTTCGCCGGCGGGGCCGTCATGGGCGTTGGCTATGTACTCCGGGTGCTCCGGCAGGCGCATGGCTGTCACCGATCCGGCAGGGCTCTCCCCGGTCCGGGGCCGTCACCGCCACGCTAGATGCGGCGCGGCCGGCGCGCGATTCGGCGGCCGGTGTCAGCCGCCCACGGGGACGCCCGCCTCCAGGTTGAGCGGCCGGCCCTCGGCGCGGGCGCGCAGCGCCCAGCGCAACCGGGCGAACCTGCCGGGCGACAGCAGCCGTTCTGCCTCGTCCTGGGCGGCGAACCGCCAGCCGCGCAGCTCGGCGCCCGGAAGCAGCAGGTCGCGCATCCGGTCGGGGGCGAGCCGCCCGCCGTCGAAGAGAAGGCGCAGGCCGCCGAAGCGGGGCGGGGAGGGCGGCTCCCAGTCGACGATGAGCAGGGCGGGTTCGTGGGTGAGGTGCAGGCCCAGTTCCTCGGCGACCTCGCGCACAGCGGCCCGGGCCGGCGGCTCGCCGGCCTCGACGACACCGCCGGGGAACTCCCAGCCCGGCTTGTAGGTGGGGTCGACCAGCAGGACGCGGTCCTCGTCGTCGAAGAACAGGACGCCGGCCGCCAGGGTCTCGGCGCTCGGCGCGGGGGTCTGCACGATCTCGCACGTGCCGGCGCCCGTTCTGACGCCCTCGGCGAGCAGTTCCGCGGTCTGCCGCGGCGTGAGCCGCGAGGTCTCCAGGGTGTGGGCGTCCGCGGTCAGCCACGGGAGTGCGGCGCCGTAGCGCGGCAGGTGGCCGAGGCACCAGCCGCGCACGGCGTCGCCGTCGACCGCGGCGCGCTGGTCGATCCGGCTGCGCAGGAACGTTTCTTCTACGTGGAGCAGGAAGTGCTGCACGGGTATGCGGCGGGCGGCGAACCCGCCGAATATCTCGTCGCGGTACTCCTGTTCGAGAAGCGTCATGGGCGCGATCAGCGGGCCGGGCAGCTCGGCCAGCAGCGCGGCCCCCGTGTCGACGACGAGCCGGCGCCAGGAGGGCAGGTCCTGGACCTCGTCGACGTGGGCCAGCCGCTCCTTGGGCAGCATGGCGCGCAGCCCGGCGGCGACGAGCTCCGGGTCGTAGAGCGTGCTGCCCGGCAGCAGGTGCAGCAGCTCGTGGGCGACGGTCGTCTTGCCCGCGCCGAAGGCGCCGTTCAGCCAGATAATCACGGTCCCCCTCCTTGTTCGCCCTTGTGTCAGTTGCCCGCTGCGCCGTGGGCCAGAAACGTGGCCGCGTCGCTCCAGCAGGCGGCGGCGGCGCCGACCAGCCCCGCGTCGGCACCGAGCTGCGCGGGCACGACCTCGATGGACCGCACGAACGGCAGCGTGGCGTACGCGCCGAGCGCGCGGCGCAGCGGGCCGAACAGCACCTCGCCCGACAGGCTCACTCCCCCGCCGACCACGACGGTCTCCAGCTCGACGAGGGTCGCGGTCGCGGCGATGCCGGCGGCGAGCGCGTGCGCCGACCGTTCGAACGCCTCGACGGCCACCGGGTTGCCCCGGGCCGCCGCGCGGGCGACACCCGCGGCGGTGGCGTCGCCGTCCTCGGGCTCGGGGCGCCAGCCGGCCGCGAGCGCGTAGCGGGCGATGTTCGTGCCGCTGGCGATGCGTTCCACGCAGCCGCGACCGCCGCAGGGGCACAGGTCGCCGTTGAAGTCGACGCTGATGTGGCCGATGTGGCCGGCGTTGCCCGTGGGTCCCGGGCGCAGGCGCCCGTCCAGGATCAGGCCGCCGCCGACGCCGGTGGAGACCACCATGCACAGCGCGTTGGCGCGGTCGCGCGCGGCGCCGCGCCAGTGCTCGCCCGCGGCGATGGCCGCGCCGTCGCCGACCAGCGTGACGGGCAGGGCGCCGACGGTCGCGCGGACGCCGTCGACGAGCGGGAAGTCGCGCCAGCCGGGGATGTTGACCGGGCTGACCGTGCCGAGGCGGGCGTCGACCGGGCCCGCGCTGCCGATGCCGACGGCCACGACACGCTCCCACGCGGCGTGCTCGGTCAGCGCCGTGAGCACGCCGGTCAGTGCACGCATGACGCCCTCGGCCGGGTCCTTGGCCGGGGTGGGGCGCTGCACACGGTGGAGAAGCACACCGTCGGCGTCCACGAGGGCGCCGGCGATTTTCGTGCCGCCGATGTCCACGGCAGCGACAAGATCAGTGGTCATGGACAGGAAGCCTGATCCGTGGTGGCCCGGGTTGTCCAGTCGGATGCGCCGGCGCCCGGGCCGGCGGGACGCTCCCGGCGGCGCCGGTCACGGGTCCCGGCGGCCGGCCAGCGCGTGGAGGCGGGTGCGGGTCAGGCCGGTGGGGCCGGTCACCTCGGCCGTGTCGAGCGCTCCGCAGTCGAGTCCGCGCAGCAGGAAGCCGCTGAGCGCCCGCGCGGTGGCGGGTTCGTCGAGCACGCCGGACGCGGTGCCGCCCGTGTAGGCGGCGAGACGTTCCGCCGCTTCCGGCAGTCCCTCGCGGTAGTGGCCGTACACGGCCGCGTAACGGGTCGGCAGGTGGCCGGGGTGCATGTCCCAGCCCTGGTAGTAGGCGCGCGCCAGGGCCCGCCTGACCAGGCCGTGGTGCGCCCGCCAGGCCCGGTGCACCTGCTGCGTGGAGCCGACGGGGAGCACGTTGGTCGAGCCGTCGGAGAGCTGGACGCCGCGGCCCGCGGCGGCGGCCTGCATCACGGCCTTGGCGTGGTCGGCCACGGGGTGGTCGGGGCTCTGGTGGGCGGCGCCGACCCCGCAGGCCGCGCTGTAGTCGAACGTGCCGTAGTGCAGCGCGACGAGGCGGCCCTCGGCCGCGTCGATCATGCGCGCGACGGTGGCCCGGCCGTCGGCGCCGAGGACGGCCTGCGTGGTCTCGATCTGGATCTCGAACGTTAGGCGCCCGCGCGGCAGGGCGAACGCCCGCTCGAACTCCTCGCACAGCCGGGCCATCGCGGCGACCTGTTCCGGGTAGCCGGCCTTGGGCAGTGTGATGCGCAGGCCGGGCGGCGGCGGTCCCGCGTCGGCCAGCGCGGTGAGGAAGACGTCGAGGGTGCGGATGCCGCGGGCCCGCGCGGGGGCCTCCAGGCTCTTGACGCGCAGGCCGGCGAACGGCGGTGCGGTGCCGTCGGCGCGGGCCCGGGCGAGCAGGCGGGCGGCCCGGGCGGCGTCGGCGTCCTCCTCGGCGTCCGGGCGGGTTCCGTAGCCGTCCTCGAAGTCGACGCGCAGGTCCTCCACGGGCTCCCGGCCGAGCTTGGCGAGCACCCGTTCGTACACGGGCCCGGCCAGCGCGCGCGGCAGGCCGAGGGCCGCGGCGAACGCCGGCGCGTCCGGCGCGTGTTCGGCGAGCAGCGCCCGGGCGGCCTCGCCCCAGGCGTGCACGGTGTCCCGGGCGAAGCGGTCGGCGGGGACGTAGACGGTGTGCACCGGCTGCCGGCCGGTCGGATCGCCCGGGTAGCGGCGGGCGAGGTCGGCGTCGACGGCGGCGAGCGAGGCGTCGGCCGCCGCGCGCGCGGCGGCCGTCAGGCTGGTGGCCGGTTCCCCCGCTGCCATGCGGCCTCCCGTCGGGCGGGGAGCGCCCCGTTCGGCACCTCGTCGGCGATGCGGTGCGCCAGCAACGTACCCGGCGGCGGGAGGGAACACAACGGATCGCGCGTCATCCGGCGTTCACGCCGTGCCGCCGCGCCGCCACGGAGAGTTGACCGCCGGGCAAAGAGCGCGTCATATGCCTGCCGCAGGCTGGTGGCCGGCGGGGATTCCGCCGCATCCGGGATTCGTGGAGGAGACGGTCATGGACCAACAGCACATGCTCGCCGGGCTGGCGTTCGGGCTTCTGGCCGAGGACGACGGGAGCGGGCCGCCGCCCGCCCTGCCGGGGCACGAGGCGGAGCGGCGCAGGACGCGCCGCCCGGCGGCCCCGGAGCGCGACGCCGCGCCGCGGGCCGGCGGGGGAAGCCGGCGCGGGTTCTTCCGGCGTTCGCGCGCGGCGGCGCCCGCCGCGGTCACCTGATGAGGAGCGCGCGGCGGGCGCGGCGCGGGGCCGGGCGTCAGCCCTTGCGGGCGCGCACCTCTGCCGTGAGCGCGGGGACGACGTCGAACAGGTCGCCGACCAGGCCGTAGTCCGCCAGCTCGAAGATCGGCGCCTCGCTGTCCTTGTTGATGGCGACGATGGTCTTCGAGGTCTGCATGCCCGCGCGGTGCTGGATCGCGCCGGAGATGCCGGCGGCGACGTACAGCTGCGGGGAGACGGTCTTGCCGGTCTGTCCGACCTGGTGCGCGTGCGGGTACCAGCCGGCGTCGACGGCGGCGCGCGAGGCGCCGACGGCCGCGCCGAGCGCGTCGGCGAGTTCCTCGATCAGGGCGAAGTTCTCCGCTCCGTTCACGCCCCGGCCGCCGGAGACCACGATGGCGGCCTCGGTGAGGTCGGGCCTTCCGGTGGACTCGCGCCGGCTGCGCGAGACCACGCGGGTGCCGGTGGCCGACGGCCCGAAGGAGACGGCGAGTTCCTCGACGGTGCCCGCGGCGGGCGCGGCCTCGGGGGCGGCCGAGTTCGGCTTCACCGTGATGACCGGCGTGCCCTGGGTGACGCGGGATGTGGTGGTGAACGCGGCGGCGAACACCGACTGGTGGGCGACGGGGCCCTCCTCGCCCGCCTCCAGGTCCACGGCGTCGGTGATGAGGCCGGAGCCGAGGCGCAGCGCGAGGCGCGCGGCGATCTCCTTGCCCTCGGCGGACGAGGGGATCAGGACGGCGGCGGGGCCGACGGCCTCGGCCGCCGCCTGGAGGGCGTCGACCTTGGGCACCACGAGGTAGTCGGTGAACTCCTGGGCGTCGGCGGCGAGTACGCGGACGGCGCCGTGTTCGGCCAGGACGCCCGCGGCGTTGCCGGCTCCGGGGCCGAGGTGGACGGCGACGGGGTCGCCGACGCGGCGGGCGAGGGTGAGCAGTTCCAGGGTCGGCTTGCGGACATCGCCGTCCACGTGGTCGACGTAGACAAGGACTTCGGCCATGGGATCGTTCTCCAGCGAGAGGTGCGGGCGGGGTGGTCTGGTGACGGGGTGCGGGCGGGGCCGGTCCGTCAGATGAACTTGTGCTCCGCGAGGAAGGCCGCGACCTGCTTGCCGCCCTCGCCCTCGTCGGTGACGATCTCGCCCGCCGTGCGCGGCGGGCGCGCGGTCGCGGACAGCACCTCGGTCCTCGCGCCGGCCAGGCCGACCTCGTCCGCCTCGATGCCGAGGTCCTCCAGGTCGAGGTTCTCCACCGGCTTCTTCTTGGCGGCCATGATGCCCTTGAAGGAGGGGTAACGCGCCTCGCCCGACTGGTCGGTGACGGAGACGACCGCGGGCAGGTCCGCTTCGAGCCGCTCGGTCGCGGCGTCCCCGTCGCGCCGGCCGCCGACCTTGCCGTCGGTCAGGCCGAGTTCGGAGAGCAGCGTCACCTGCGGGACGCCGAGGCGTTCGGCGAGCAGCGCGGGCAGCACGCCCATGCTGCCGTCGGTCGAGGCCATGCCGCAGATCACCAGGTCGTAGCCGGTGTGCTCGACGGCCTTGGCGAGCACCAGGGAGGTGCCCATCACGTCGGTGCCGTGCAGGTCGTCGTCCTCGACGTGCACGGCCTTGTCCGCGCCCATGGACAGGGCCTTGCGCAGCGCGTCGTTCGCGTCCTCGGGGCCGACGGTGAGGACGGTGACCTCGGCGTCGTCCGCGTCCTCGGCGAGGCGCAGCGCCTGTTCGACCGCGTACTCGTCCAGTTCGGACAGCAAGCCGTCCACGGCTTCCCTGTCGGTCGTCAGATCCTCGGCGAAGCCCCGGTCACCGGTGGCGTCGGGCACGTACTTCACACAGACAACGATCTTCAAGCTCACGCCGTCTCTCTCCTACCGCTCTCGGTCCGCACACGGGCACGGGAAGATCACCCGGATTGTTACTCGTCAGTACAACCAGGGTATCCCCCCTCCGCAAGAATGTCGCACTGTGACCTTGCCAACGTGCGTATGGTCAGATCAAACGCGGTGTCCGTGCGCCGTTCCGCCACCTGCCGTCCCCTGATCCCTGCCCCGGATCAGCCCGCCGCACCGCCGCCGTCCCCGGCCGGCCGCTCCGCGTCGATCGCCGCGCCGAGCGCCGCGATGACGTCCGCCCTGCGCGGCTGCCCCGCGGCCCTGCGCACCTCGCGGCCGGCCGCGTCGAGCACGAGAACGGTGGGGGTGGCGGTGATCCCGAGCCCGCGGACGAGGCCGAGCCTGGACTCCGCGTCGATCTCCACGTGCGCGACCCCTCCGACCATCGCGGCCACGTCGGCCAGGACCCGCCGGGTCGCCGCGCAGGGCCGGCAGAACGCCGTCGAGAACTGCACCAGCGTCGCCCGCTCCCCCAGCCGCCCCACGCCGAGCGCCGCGGCCGTCAGCCGGCCGGGCGCCTCCGGCTCGCCCTGCCCCGCCCCGTCCTGCCCGTGGTCCCGGTCCCGCATGCCGTGTCTCCCGCCGTGCTTCCCTCACCGTCGCGTCACGGGGTGCAGCGCGGTCGGCCGCCCGTTTCATTCCGCCGCCGCCCCGCCCCGCGGGGCCGGCCGGGCGCCGGGCTGGCGTTCGAGACCGCTTTCGGGCACGATCGGGCGATGCCGGAAGTTACGGAGGCGTAGGTTCCTCCCGCTCGGAAGAAGGGCCCCGCATGGCAGAGCTTGTTTACCCGCCGGTCATCGCCGTTGCCCGGACGATGTTCAAGGCGCTCGACCTGCGCTTCGACATCGCCGGCAGCGAGCACGTGCCGCGGCGCGGCGGTGCCGTGCTGGTCAGCAACCACATCGGCTACCTCGACTTCGTCTTCGCCGGACTCGCGGCGCGCCCCCGCAAGCGGCTGGTGCGCTTCATGGCCAAGGAATCGGTCTTCAAGCACCGCGTGTCGGGTCCGCTGATGCGTGCCATGAAGCACATCCCGGTGGACCGGGCCCAGGGCGAGCACGCCTTCGAGCACGCCTTGAAGGCCCTGCGCTCGGGCGAGATCGTCGGGGTGTTCCCCGAGGCGACGATCTCCCCGTCGTTCACGCTGAAGAAGTTCAAGTCGGGCGCCGCGCGCATGGCGCAGCAGGCCGGCGTTCCGGTGCTGCCGGTGGCGCTGTGGGGCACGCAGCGGCTGTGGACCAAGGGCCGCAAGCGCGACTTCAGCCGCAGCCACGTGCCGATCACGATCCGGGTCGGCGAGCCGATGACCCCCGATCCCGAGGAGTCGGCGGCGTCGCTGACGGAACGGCTGCGCGACCGGGTGCAGGAGCTGCTTGAGGCGGCGCAGCGCGCCTACCCCGCCAAGCCCGAAGGCCCCGAGGACGCGTGGTGGCTGCCGGCCCACCTGGGCGGGACCGCGCCGGCCCCAGGGGCACGTTAGGCGCGGTCCCGACGCTCCCGCCGGGCCCCTCCCGACCCGGCGGCCGGAGGTGTCCCCCGGCGCGAGCCGAACGGGCACGACCGCGGGACAGGACTCAGGCCGGCGCTTCCGTGCGGGCCGCCTCCTCGCGGAGCGCGGCGGCGAAGGCGTCGACGTCCGCCTCGGTCGTGTCGTGGGAGCACATCCAGCGGACGTCGCCTGCCGCCTCGTCCCAGACGTAGAAGTGGTGCCGCTTGCCCAGCCGTTCGATCGTCTCGTGCGGCAGGCGGGCGAAGACCACGTTGGCCTGCACCGGGTACAGCACCCGCACGCCGGGCACGTCGCGGACCGCGGCGGCCAGCCGGGCGGCCATCGCGTTGGCGCGGCCGGCCGAACGCAGCCACAGGTCCCCCGCGAGCAGCGCCTCGAACTGGGCGGAGACGAAACGCATCTTGGCCGCCAGCTGCATGGACTGCTTGCGCACGTGGGGCATGGCGCGCACGGCCTCGGGCCGCAGCACCACCACGGCCTCGCCGAACAGCATGCCGTTCTTGGTGCCGCCGAACGACACCACGTCCACGCCCACGTCGGTGGTGAACGCGCGCAGGGGCAGGCCCAGGGCCGCCGCCGCGTTGGCGATCCGGGCGCCGTCGACGTGGAGGGCCATGCCGCGCTCGTGCGCGAAGTCCGCGACGGCGCGGATCTCCTCGGGCGTGTAGAGGGTGCCGAGTTCGGTGCTCTGGGTCAGCGACACGACCTGCGGCATCGCGCGGTGCTGGTCCTCGAAGCCGTACGCCTCCCGGGCCACCAGGTCGGGGGTCAGCTTGCCGTCGGGCGTGGGCACGGGCAGCAGCTTCAGGCCGCCGACGCGCTCGGGCGCGCCGCATTCGTCGGTGTGGACGTGCGCGTTCGTGGTGGTCACCACCGCGCCCCACCGGTCGGTGAGGGCCTGGAGGGCGACGACGTTGGCGCCGGTTCCGTTGAAGACGGGGAACGCCTCGGCGCGCGGGCCGAAGTGGTCGCGGAATATGTGTTGCAGGTGCGCGGTGTAGTCGTCGGCGCCGTAGGCGGGCTGGTGGCCGCCGTTCGCGAGACTGAGCGCGGCCAGTATCTCGGGGTGGACGCCGGCGTAGTTGTCGCTGGCGAAGCCGCGCGCGTCCGGGTCGTGGCGGCGCTCGGCGTCGGTGCGGGTCAGGGAGTCAGCCACAGGCGGTTTCCGTTCACTTCGTCGGTGGGCCTGCTCCACAGGCCGCAGATGGTCTCGGCCAGCTCCTCGACGTCGGTGAAGCCGGCGAACGCGGCGCCGGGCTTCCGGTCCCGCATCGCCTGCGTCACCAGGGCCTTGACCACGAGGACCACGGCGGCGGCGGGCGGCGGGCCGCCGGCCGCGCTCCTGCGGAAGCCGTCGGCGAGGGCGAGGGTCCACGCCTCGGCGGCGGCCTTGGCGGCGGCGTAGGCGGCGTTCCCCGCGGTCGGGCGGCTGGCGCCGGCGGCGCTGACCAGCACCCAGCGGCCGTTCCCCGACCGGGTCAGCGGGCCCTCGAAGGCGAGCGAGGTGTGCTGCACGGTGCGGACCAGCAGGTCGTGGAGCAGGTCCCAGTCGGCGAGGTCGGTCTCGGCGAAGGACGCGGAGCCGCGCCAGCCGCCGACCAGGTGGACCAGTCCGTCGACGCGCCCGTACTCCTTCTCCGCCTTGGCCGCCCACGCGCGGGTGGCTCCTGCGTCCAGCAGGTCGACGGCGTCCCCGGTGACCCGGGCGCCGCCGTGCGCGAAGCGCGCCGCGTCCACGGCCTCGGCCAGGCGCTGCGCGTCCGCGTCGGCGGCGACGACGGTGGCGCCGCGCCGCGCCAGGCCGAGCAGGGCGGCGCGGCCGGCGGGGCCGCCCGCGCCCGCCACGGCGACGACCGCGCCCGCGAGGGCGCTGCCGTCCGCCGGTTCCGGCGTGCTGCTGGTCATGTGTGCGCCTTCCTCGTCGTGGTCGCCGCCCCGGCGGCCTCCCTCTCCGGGCTCCATGATGCCCCCGGACGCGAGGCCGTGATCACGCGGCCTCCGCCCGCCGCTCGTCCGCCGTGATGCCGCGGGTCGACTCGATCACCGTGCGCAGTTTCTTGGCGAGCGCCTCGTAGAACAGGCTCAGCGGGAACTCGTCAGGAAGCACGTCGTCGACCAGCTTGCGCGGCGGCAGGGTCAGGTCGAGGGCGTCGGCGCCCTTGGCCCACCGCGAGGCGGGGTGGGGCGCGAGGTGGGCGGCGACCAGCTCGTACGCCTTGAGCCAGTGCACGATCTTGGGCCGGTCGATGCCCTTGCGGTAGAGGACTTCGATCTCCTCGCGCAGCCTGGCCGTGATCACCCGGGCGCGCTCCCAGTCGACGCTCAGCCGGTTGTCCGTCCAGCGCAGCGCGTCGTGCTGGTGCAGGTAGGCGAACAGCAGCTGCCCGCCGAGCCCGTCGTAGTTGCGGCTGCGGGCGCCGGTGACCGGGAAGCGGAACACGCGGTCGAGCAGCACCGCGTACTGCACGTCCCGGCCCTGCGGGTGGCCCTCGGCGGCGAGCAGGCCGGCCTCGTGGAACGCGGTGAGGTCGCAGCGCAGCTCTTCGAGGCCGTACATCCAGAACGGCTGCCGCTGCTTGATCATGAACGGGTCGAACGGCAGGTCGCCGTGGCTGTGCGTGCGGTCGTGGATCAGGTCCCAGAGCACGAACGTCTGCTGGCAGCGTTCCTGGTCGGTGAGCAGCCCGCGGGCCTCCTCCGGCAGGCTCAGACCGGTGGTCTCGCAGGCCGCGCCGACCACGCGGCGGAAGCGGGCGGCTTCGCGGTCGCAGAAGATGGCGCCCCAGGTGAAACGTTCCGGTGCCTTGCGGACCGCGACGGTCTCGGGGAAGAGCACCGCGGAGTTCGTGTCGTAGCCCGGGGTGAAGTCCTCGAAGGTGATGCCGAGGAACATCGGGTTGTCGAAGCGGGTGCGCTCCAGCTCCGCGAGCCAGTCGGGCCACACGACGCGTACGACGACCGCTTCCAGGTTGCGGTCCGGGTTGCCGTTCTGCGTGTACATGGGGAAGACGACGAGATGCTGCCGCCTGTCCGCGCGGTCGGCGCTCGGCCGGAAGGCGAGCAGCGAGTCGAGGAAGTCGGGCACGCCGAAGCCCTCGGCGGCCCAGCGGCGCAGGTCGGCGACGAGGGCCCGGTGGTAGTCGGCGTCGTGCGGCAGCAGGGGGGAGAGCCGCTCGATCGCGGCGACGGCGCGTTCGGCCAGGCGGGTGACCTCGGCGCGGTCCGGTGCCGCCTCGGCACCGAAGTCGATGGAACCGTCCTTCGACTGGGCCGGGCGGATGGCCGCCACGGCTCGTTTCAGCTCGCCCCAGGCCGGGTGGTCGACGACGCGGACGTCAGCGACAGCGCCGCCCTCCGACCCCGAAGACGCCAAAGTTACCGTCATGACCCACCCTCCACAGTAGATTTTGCGTGATACCACGGTATCCTGAGCAGATCATCCGCTCAACCAGGTGGGCAGCGGGAATGTGAACGGCTCGCCCGTCGCGGGAGGGCCGGCGGTCGCCGCCGAAGACGGGGAGCGGCCCACGGCCGCCCCGCGGACACCGCGGACCGGCCGCCGCGCGCGGGTGCGCGCCCGCGCGCGGCGACGGGCGGGCAGGGGGCAGGGAGGAAGGGGGAAGGGGGGTGGGTGAGGTGAGTGAGGGGGCGGGCCGTCAGGACAGACGCTTGACCAGCGTCTCGAACTCCAGCCCGGCGTGCCGCGGCAGGCCGAACCGCTCGTCGCCGTAGGGGAACGGGGACGTGGTGCCCGTGCGCGCGTACCCGCGGCGCTCGTACCAGGCGATCAGCTCCGCGCGCGGGGTCAGCACCTGCATCTCGATCCGCCCGGCGCCCCACTCCTCGCGCGCGACCCGTTCGGCCTCGGCGAGCACGAGGCGCCCGAGCCCGGCCGCCTGGAGGTCGGGCCGGACCGCGAACATCCCGAACAGCGCCGTTCCCCGTTCGTCCCCGCCCTCCTTCCCGTCCTCGCGGCTGAGGCGGCAGCAGGCGACCAGGTCCCCGTTCCGCTCGGCGAGCAGCAGCCGGCCGCGCGGATCCGCCAGCGCGGCACCCACCTCGTCGGGCCCGGTGCGCCGGCCGTCGAGGAGGTCGGCCTCGGTCGTCCAGCCCGCGCGGCTCCGCTCGCCGCGGTAGGCGGACTCCACCAGGGCCACCACCGCGGGCACGTCGGCCTCGGTCGCGGTCCTGAATCCCAGCGAACCTGTGGTCTCTCCGCTCGTCCCCACGCGCAGCATCGTACGGCGCGCCCGGTGCCGCCCGCCCGGCACCGGTGGCGGCACGGGAGCCGGCGGTCGCTGAGGCGTACGCCACAGGAACGGGTGCCCGACCGCGGTGGGCGCGGCGCCGCGTTCTAGGCTGGAGGCATGGTGATCGCCATGACACTGCTCGTGCTGGGCGGCCTCACCGCGGCGATGGCGCCGCGCGTGCTGGCCCGTGGGTCGTGGCCGGACCGGGAGCCGGTGGTCGCGCTGTGGGTCTGGCAGTGCGTGGTGGCCGCGGTGCTGCTGTGCTGTGTCCTGGCGATGGCGCTCGCCGGAGCCGCCGCGTGGAACGGCGTGCGCGGCCACCTGTTCGCGCCCGCTCCGAGCCAGGTCATCGACGCCTACGCGCTCGGGCAGGACGGGCAGCGCTGGGCCGCCGCGCTGGCGCTGCTGCTGGCCTGCGGAGGCGCCTGGACCGCTGTGATGCTCACGCGGGAGGTGCGCCGGGGGCGCGCGGAACGCCGCAGGCGCCGCGCGGAGTTGCTGACCCGTTCGCCGCGGCTGCCGTGGGAGGCGGCCGATGCCTCGGACCGGCTGGTCGTCCTTGAGGACGACCGCCCCGATGCCTGGCTGCTCACCGGGCCCACGCCGCGGCTGGTGATCACGACCGGTGCGCTGCGCCGCCTGAACCGCAGGCAGCTCGATGCCGTCACCGCGCACGAGCAGGGGCACGTCAGGGCCAGGCACCACTGGCTGCTGCACTGCGCGGGCGCGCTGGCGGGCGGGTTCCCCCAGGTGCCGGTGTTCGCCGCCTTCCAGCAGCAGGTGCACCGCCTGATCGAACTGGCCGCCGACGACGTGGCGTCCCGCCGGTTCGGCCGCCTGACCACGGCCCTGGCGCTGGTCGGGCTCAACGAGGACCGGGGGGCGTTCGCGCGCGACCCGCACCACGCGCACGTGCCGCACCGCGTGCACCGGCTGCTCGGGCCCGCGCAGCGGCTGCCCGCCGCGCACCGGCTGCGCCTGGCCGCCGCCGCGACGCTGATCCCGGCGGTGCCCCTGCTCGTCGCCTTCGCCCCAGGGCTGCGGGCCCTCGGCGGCTGACCCGCGCCGACGGGCGCTCGGGCCGCAGGGCGCGGGTCACCAGGGGCGTCCCCTCGGGATGCGGGGGTCGTGGCGGCGGGCGGCCCACAGCACGGTGGTGCGGTTCATGACGAACGTCTCGCCCGAGTGGAACTCCAGCCGCTTGCGGCCAGCGCCCAGCGCGGTCAAGTCCCGCACGACGAAGCTCTGGCCGCCGATCATGACCTGGTCCCCGACGGCGACCGTGCGGGCGTCGATCTCCACGGCGACGATCACCCCCTTCACCGGTTCACCTCCCCACTCGGGGCGGCGGCCCCGGGCTCAGGCGCGGGCGCGGGCGGAAGGGGGTCGATGCACACGTTCGCCGCGTAGATCAGCACACCGCAGGACGAGCAGTGCTTCCCGTCCCACCGCAACACCAGCTCACCGCCATGAGGACATCCGGATGTGGACACGACAGCGCTCCTACGGGACGAGAGAGAAGCAGGCCACACGCATGCGGGCGGGGGCAGGGCAGTTGACCGCGATCGCCCGCTCACCGGCCGCACCGAACCAGGTGACGGCCTGGGGCGCGCGGAACGCGTGGCAGCGGTGCAGCGCATCCCGCCCCCGGCCGGACGGCGGTATCGCCGCGCCGCCGAGGGGCATCCACGGGGGCACAGCGTCGGGTCGCGTCATGGTCGGCTCCTTGAGAGGTTGCGACCAGCGACACTACGGAGGGCGCTCCACCGTCAACAGGCACGCGGCGTGGCCCTGTGGGCACTCTCCGACGAGCGCGGGTGCACGGAGCGTGCACCCCCTACTGCACTCCCAGGAACTCCCCGATCTCTCGCTGCTCCCCGGTGAGCGCTGCCCGCTTCCGTTTCCGCGCCGCCCGGAAGACGTCCCGCCCGAGCTGCTGGTGCCGCAACCACTCCGGTGTCGTGCTGCGCAGCCTCGAAAGCGTGCGGAACGCCTCGTCCGGACGGCGCACCTCGGCCTCCGCGAGCGCCACGTCCAGCATGTGCCGGTGCCTGTTGTCCGACGTCAGCGTCAGACCTTCCGGCAGTCGTTCCGACAGCATCAGCACACGGTCGTACCGCTTGGCGATCATGTTGTTCTCGATGCCCATCAGCGCGACCGACGACCAGTCGAACCGGCCGTAGCTGTGCGGGTCCGTCGCGGACACCTCCCCGAGCGCCACGGCCGCGGCTCGCGCGACGCGCAGCAACTGCCGAGCCTCCGTGTCCTTGGCGTTCCGGGCCGCCGAAGTGGACGCGCGCAGCAGCAGACGCCCCCAAAGGCCGAGTTCGGCCCTGGTCGCCCGCGACAGGCGCGGCTCCACTTCGCCGGCGGCCGCGATCGACAGACGTTCCGCCTCGTCGAACCGCGACTGCCGCAGCAACGTCCAGCCCTGGAGGTAGACGCCCGCCGCCGCTTTCATCCGGTCCCCTGCGGCGACCGCGTCGCGCACGGCGTCGGTCAGCGCCACGTGCCCCAAGTCGTAGGCGCGCACTTGCGTCAGGTACCGTCCGGCCTCCAGCAGCGCTGTGGCGCGGATCAGCAGGGCCTCGCGACGCTCGGGCCCGGTGTCGAAGTGCCGCACGGCCTGGTGGGCCGCCGCGACAGCGCCGGGCAGCGCCGCGCCGAGCGCACGGTAGTCGTCCGCGTGGTAGAGGCCCGCGAGGGCCCTGACGGTCTCCCTGAGGTGGTCGAGTCGGATCTCCTCGCCCATCTCCCCGAGGGCCGGGTGACCGGTGACGGTGACAGGCGGTGAGATCGCCTGCCGCAGTGGCATGAGCGCGATCGACCGGTCGCCGGCATGCATGTCCGCGCCCAGCTCCAGCGGTTCGAAGAGCTGGCTCGTGCGCAGTCCGAGGGCGCGTGCGATCGCGTGGTAGGTGTCGATGCGGCAGACGCCGCCCCGCTCGATTTTCTTGATCACGCCGAGGCTCAGCCCGGCCCGCTCGGCCAGACGCTCCTGGGTGAGTCCCAGATCCTCCCGCGCCCGTCGCACCCGCCGGCCGGTTGCGTTGTCGTCGCCCATGCCTGCCGCCCTATGCCTGATGGTCAGTCATGTCCCAGCATAGGTTCGGGATTTCGCGAATGCGGCGCTTCGGTCAGTGGTCCAGATGGAAACGTGACGACATGCGGCGCAGGCGCTCGGACACTCCTGCTCGTTCCGCACTCCGGATGCGGCGGAGAGTCGCTCGCGCGATCGGGTGATTGCGGATCAGCTGCGGCGCGGTGGCCTCCGCCTTCTCCAGTTGGGCCAGAGCGCGCTCACGGTCCCCCGACCACAGGTGCGCGCGAGCCAGGTCGAGTGCGTAGTGCCCACGCCGGGATCTGGGGAGCGTCGCGAGAACGGCGTGATCCATCTGGCGGTCGAGGCGCAGCGCCTCGTCCTGGTTGGACATCTCCAATTCGACGCTCACCGCGTGCAGTGCGACGTTGCCCGCGCTGAAGGTCAGGCTGTGGCGGTCGAAGGGCAGGGGCGCATGAGCCGCGCGCTCCGCTGCCTCCCGGGCCTGCTCGATGCGGTGCCGCGCTTCGCCGTGTCGGCCTCCCCTGGCGGCCGAGACGGCGGCGCGAAGGTGCAGCGTCCCCCAGAGCCGCGTGGCCGGCGGGTCTCCCCTGCGATACAGCGGCTCGATGTCCCCGAGCGCGTTGTCGGACAGGGACACGGCGTCGTCCCAGTCGGCCGTGGCCCACATGTCCCAGACGCGCATCCAGTGGGCGACGGCGGGCATCAACGCATCACCGCTGTGCGACGCGGCCCACGCCGCTCGCTCGCACGTCATCGTCACCAGTTCCGGGTGGCCCAGGGCATGCGCCGAGGTGTGGCCGAACTTGCAGGCGATGGCGTAGACCGCGTACGCCTCCTCCCGCTCCCGGCCGCTCGACTGCTCGGCCAGGGCCCGTGCTTCGCGCAGGAGGTCGGGCAGCGCGGCCAGGATGCCGCTGTGCTGTGCGTTGTCGCGCGACAGGTGCAACTTCCCGGTGTCGGCCCATAGTTGCTCCGCCGGCCTCGGGGTGCCGTCGAACACGGGCGCCAGGTCGTAGCGCCGCAGCTCTCTTATGATCGCCGCCGCGCTGATCAGCCACTGGTTCGCCGGAGCGGCCCGGGTGTACGGCCGGTCGATCAGCTCGTTGGGGTGAATGTGCAGGGCCCCGGCGACGGCGTTGATGACACTGGTGCGGTCCAGCTCGATGCGGCCCTTCTCCGCCTTGGACACCCATCCCTGGGTGCGCCCGAGAGCGGCGGCGACATCGGCCTGGGTGAGGCCGAGCCGGAGGCGCGCGTCGCGCATCCGTTGGCCGATGGACTGCGCCTCGTCCATCACCGCACCGTCCCGGCGGCGGTGGTGTGCGCGGGCCGTGCTGCGCGCATGATGGTCTCCGTGTTCGTCCGGCGGTAGCACTCAGGACGGTACCCTCCGTCAGCTTGAGGCCGACAGCGAACGGCCCTGGCGGTCCGTCCTTCGCGAGCCACTGTCCACCTGATCCCACCCCGAGAAGGGCGGCCCATGCCGACCATTGCCGTCACCGGCCACATGGACCTGACCGACGCGACCGTGCCCCTGGTCTCCGCGGCCCTGCGCGACCTGCTGGCCGCGTACCCGCCCGCCGACCTCGTCGGCGTCTCGTGCCTCGCGGCCGGCGCGGACAGCCTGTTCGCCGAGGCCGTGGTGGCGGCCGGTGGCCGCTTGGTCCTGGTGATCCCCTCCCGGGACTACCGGGAACGGAAGGTGAAGCCCGAGCAGGCCGCGCAGTTCGACCGCTTGGCCGAGGCCGCCGCCGAGGTCGTCACCATGCCGGTGGAGCGCGCCGGGCGGGAGGCGTACGAAGCCGCGGGAAAGGAGTTGCTGCGCCGCGCCGACCGGCTCGTGGCCGTGTGGGACGGCCGGCCGCCGAATGGGAGGGGCGGCACGGCCGACACCGTGCTGCAAGCGCGGGAGGCCGGCCTGCCCGTGGACGTCGTCTGGCCCGCGGGCGCCGCGCGTCGCGGCTGAGGAAGCCCGGTCGCAGCGATCAGGGACGTCGCTCGGCGGCTGACACGGGCTGGCGGGGCCCCGGGCGCACGGGCAGGATCGTTCCATGGCGATCGCGGGAGTGCTTTTTGATTTCTCCGGGACCCTCATGCGCATCGAGTCGGCCGAGTCCTGGCTGCGGGTCGCGGCCGAACGCACGGGCACCGCGTTCGAGCCCTCGGAGCTCGCGGAACGGGCCGCCGCCCTCGAAGCGGCCGGCGCGCTGCCGGGCGGCGGACCGCCGCAGTCGGTGCCGCCGGAGCTGGCCGGGCTCTGGCGGGAGAGGGACCGGGACGCGAGCGGGCACCGGGCCCTGTACACCGGGCTGGCCCGGCAGGTTCCGCTGCCGCGGCCCGAGCTGTACGACGTCCTGTACGACCGGCACATGGAGCCCGAGGCGTGGCATCCCTATCCGGACACGTCCCGGGTGCTGGGCGAGCTGTCGGACCGCGGCCTGGGCGTGGCGGTGGTCAGCAACATCGGCTGGGACCTGCGCCCGCTGTTCCGGTCGCACGGTTTGGACCGGTGGGTCGACGCGTTCGTGCTGTCGTACGAGCACGGTGTGCAGAAGCCCGACCCCCGGCTGTTCCGCGAGGCGTGCGACGCGCTCGGCGTTCCGCCGCAGCAGGCGCTGATGGTGGGCGACGACCCGGTGGCGGACGCGGGCGCGGCGGCGCTCGGGTGCGCCGTTCACCTGGTGGCTCACCTGCCGACCGGGGAGCGCCCCGACGGGCTGCTGCCAGTGCTCCGGCTGGTGGGCTGACCGGCCCTGCGGGCGGGGGCGGCGGAAAAGGAGCAGGTGGTGGCAGGGAGAAGGCGGTATCGGGCGGTCCCCCGCGCCGCCCGATACCGCCACCGGCGCCGGGCAGTGGTCCGCCCGACCGGGGCGGCTGTCCGGTGCCGTGCTGAGTATATTGACTGTGAGCCAGTCAACGGGAGTCCAGCATGTCCCCTCGAAGCGCTTCGGTCAATGAAGAAATGCGCCGACGCTCTCGCCAACGGCTCCTCGACGCGACCGTCGAGCTGGTTTCCGAGCGCGGCTACGAGGCCACGACGCTCGGAGACATCGCAGACCGGGCGGGGGCGGCCCGCGGTTTGATCTCGTACTACTTCCCGGGCAAGCGGCAGCTGCTCCAGTCGGCGGTGCACCGCATGATGCATCTCACACTTCAGGAGGCGCTGGAGCGCGAGCCCGAGCCCTCGGGGCCGCACGCGGGGCAGGAATGGCTCGCGCGCGCGATCGACGCCATACTCGGGCTGGCCCGGGACCGGCCGGTGCTGATGCGTGCGCACATGGCGGGGCTGCTCCAGCAGGAGGGCTTCATCCAGTGCGTGGAGCAGCAACGGCTCGCCGCGCTGCTGCGCGACGCGATCACCCGCTACGGTTCGGCGGACCCGGACCGGGACTACCCGCTGCTGCGGGCGCTGCTGATGGGCACGGTGGTCGCCCAGCTGCTGCCGGGGGCGGCGCTGCCGCTGGCGCGGTTGCGGGCCGAGGTGTTCTCGCGGTACGGGCTGCCGTGGAGTCTGGGCGTCCCGCCGGGCGATGAGCCGTCCGGCGGGACGCCGCCGCAGGTCCTGCTGCCTCAGCGGTAGTAGCGGGGCTGCGTCTGCGCGTTCAGCTGGTCGAGGTGGACGCGGCGGGCGCCGTCGGTGCGGCGGTCGTCGATCCGCAGCACGTCCAGGCCCTTCTGGTCGTTCGAGTAGATGTGCCCGTTGTAGTAGTAGGACGACCAGGCGCCGCCGAAGGCCAGGACGTCGGCCGTGATCGGGCCCCGTTCGAAGTATCCGATCTCGCGGGGGTTGTCCGAGTCGGTGAACTCCCACACGGAGACGCCGCCCTGGTACCACGCCTGCACCATGATGTCGCGGCCCGGTACGGGGATCAGCGAACCGTTGTGCGCGACGCAGTTCTCGGTGTCCGCCTGGTGGCGGGGGATCTTGTAGTAGCTGCGGAAGGACAGTTCCCGGCCGTCGCCGCGCCCGGTGACGTGGTAGATGCCGTTCGCGCCGAACTCGTCACCGACCTCGGCGTTGCACGTCGCGCCGCCGCCCCCGCCGAGTTCGTCGGTGAAGACCACCTTGCGGCCGTCGTGGCTGAACGTCGCGGAGTGCCAGAACGCGAAGTTGTCCTCGTCCCTGACCCGGTCGATGACGCGCGGCCGGTCCGGTCGGGAGATGTCCATCAGGATGCCGTCGCCCATGCAGGCGCCGGCGGCCAGGCCGATCGCGGGGTAGGCGGTGATGTCGTGGCAGCCGGTGGTGGCGGAGCTGTTCTCGTCGCCGGGGAAGCCGCCGTCGGGGAACGTCACCTCGAAGCTGGAGAGTTCCGCGCGCTCCGGGGCCGCGCGCGGCACCTCGACGACCGAGATCCCGTCGTGCGGGGGCTGGCAGTCGGGGAAGGTCGCGCTGGGCGAGTAGGAGGACACGTACACCCACACGCTGCGCCGGTCGGGGACCAGGGTGTGGGTGTGGGAGCCGCAGGCCGTCTCGACCGCGGCCACGTACTCGGGGTTGCGCTTGTCGCTGATGTCGAAGACGCGCAGGCCCTCCCAGGAGGACTTCTGGGTGGCCGACTGGGACGTGCTGGCGCACGAGTCGTCGCTGCGCGAGGAGTCGACCGAGAAGACGAGCAGGTCGCCGTCGACGGAGATATCGCCCTGGCCGCCCGGGCACAGCACGCGGCTGACGATGCGCGGGGAGGCGGGCCTGCTGATGTCGTAGATGACGAAGCCGTCGTAGTTGCCCGCGAAGGCGTACCGGCCCTGGAAGGCGAGGTCGGAGTTGGTCCCGGTCAGGCCCTCCTCGCGGGGCACGGTGGCCAGGTGCCTGACGTTGCGGCTGTGCGCGATCTCGTCGACGCCCGGTATCCCGCCGCCGCGGATGGCCGCTTCCGCCTGTTCCCGCTCGGCGGCGGGCAGTTCACGCGGGGCGGCGGGCGCGTCGCCTGGGTCGGGGGTGGCCGAGGCCGGAGTGGTGGTGCAGAGCGCGGCGAGCAGGCCGGCCACGACCGCGGCCACGCCGAACCTTGTGCGCCGAACGTGCTGTCTGTGCAGCGATGTCACCGCGTCCTCCCTGAGAAATCCGCTGTGGGCATGCGGAGTTGCCCGGTGCGTGGGCCCCCTCAGTATCCGCCCGGCCATGTCCATTTCAAAGTGGGTAATGTGGTGGGTGTCGTCGCAGGCTTCCCGTGGGAGGAACCGTTGACCCGACGCCGTCGTTTCCCCGCCAGGACCGGGGCCGTCGCCCTGTTCGCCCTGTCCGCACTGCTGCTCGCCGGCTGCACCGCCGACCCGGCGCCCGCCGACGAGGCGG
Organism: Streptomyces marincola; assembly: GCF_020410765.1. Classification (NCBI taxonomy): domain Bacteria; kingdom Bacillati; phylum Actinomycetota; class Actinomycetes; order Kitasatosporales; family Streptomycetaceae; genus Streptomyces; species Streptomyces marincola. The sequence goes on from NZ_CP084541.1 coordinate 53,336, forward strand.
CGGGGCGGGACGCGGCGGAGCAGGACGCTCCCCCGGTGATCGCGCCGGGGCGGCCGGGCGAGCCGGCCCGCACCCTGTCCCCCGAGGAGGCCGGGGAGGCCGGCGAGGCGGCGGCCGAACCGGCCGCGCCCGACTTCGTGTTCATGCGGATGATGGTCGAACACCACGAGCAGGCCCTGGTGATGACGGAGCTGGCGGGATCGCGCGCCGGTGACGACCGGGTGCGGCGGATGGCGCGCCGCGTGGCCGCGGCGCAGGGGCCGGAGATCGACGTCATGAACGCCTGGCTGACGCGGCACGCGGGGCACCCGGCGGACGCCGGCGGGCACGGGGGGCACGAGGAGGCGGGGATGCCCGGCATGGCGTCGGAGGAGGAACTGGCCGAGCTGGCGGCGGCGCGCGGCGAGGCGTTCGACGCGCTGTTCCTCGACCTCATGTCGCGGCACCACGAGGGCGGCGTCCTCATGGCCGCGGACGTGCTCGCCGGTACGGGTGACGTCATGGTGGAGCAGCTGGCCAACGACATCCTGGCGACCCAGACCGTGGAGATCGAACGCATGGCAGACCTGCGTCGGGCCGTGTAGTCCCGGATGCCGCGGCGCGGCGGGGGTCAGCGGCGCGCGTGGCGCGGGCCGAGGTAGCCCTTGTCGCGTGCGGCGGCGATGAGCCTGAGCGAACGCCGGCGGCTGCGCCCCGTGGCGTCCATGACGGCGAGGACGGGGTCGGCGCCCGCGGCCTGGGCGGCGAGGTAGACCTCGGCGGCGGCCCGGCGGCCCGCCCGCCCGGTGCCGCGCCGGCGGGGGGCGCGGTGGCCGGCCGGGCGTTCGGCCGTGCGCACCGGGGTCCGGCCTTCGTCCGGCTCCGGCTCGGGTTCCGGTTCGGGTTCGGGTTTCGGCTCCCGGTCGGCTCCCGACCTCTGTTCGAGTCCCGGCTTCTGGTTGGCTTCCGGCTCCGGTGCCGGCTGCTGCCCGGAACAGCCCTCCTGCCCGCATCCCGGCGCGGCCGATGTCTCCGGCGCCGCCCCGGGGGCGGGCGCGGAGGACGCGGCGGGTTCCGGCCCCGGCGTCGGCCGGTCCCGCGCGACCGCCCCGGCCGGCGCGGGGTCGTCCGCCGGCGGCCGGCAGTGCTCCGCGGGGGGACGGCCGGTGAGCGCCCGGCACACGTCGCGCAGCGGCTCGCCGAGACGTTCCGTCAAACTGCCGAACCCGTCCACCGGAAGCGGCGGGTCGGCCCGCATGTCCTCGATGAGCACCCGGTCGCCACTGACCTGGGCGAGGACGTCCACGCGCACCCCGTCGGCGAGCATGAGCCCGACGCTGAACCACGGTGACAGGCCCGGCGCCCCACCGGCCGGTGTGGGAGCACCGGAGCCGTGCCCCCGCAGCTCCCACACCGGCCGGTCCGACCCGGAGCCGTCCCGCCGATGGCCACCCGAAAAGCCGGAAAAGCTACTCTTCACCACGGAGGCAACGTAGACCGAAGCCCACGCGCCGCGCGGGGCGGCGCGCACTCCCCGGACGCACAGCACCCCGTCAGCTCACTCCCTTCCCAGCCCCTTCGATGGGATGCTTGAGCGGCTTCGTACCGGCCTTCGACTCGTCGGCGCAAGGAGTTCTCGCACATGCTTCGCATCGCTGTGGTGGGGTCAGGACCGAGCGGCGTGTACACGGCCCAGTCCCTGCTCGACCAGCCGGCCGGGCAGCGGGTCCCGGTCGCCGTGGACGTTCTCGACCGGCTGCCGTGCCCGTTCGGACTCGTGCGCTACGGGGTGGCCCCCGACCACGAGAAGATCAAGTCCCTCCAGGGAACCCTCCGGCAGGTCCTCGAACGCCCCGAGGTCAGGTTCCTCGGCAACGTGCAGGTGGGCGAGGGCGGCGTGCCGGCCGCGCGGCTGCGGGAGCTGTACCACGCGGTGGTGTACTGCGTCGGCGCGGCCCGCGACCGCAGGCTCGGCATCCCGGGCGAGGACCTGGCCGGCAGCTTCTCCGCCACCGACTTCGTCGCCTGGTACAGCGCCCACCCGGACGCCCCCGGCGCCGCGTTCCCGCTCTCCGCGCGGGCCGCCGTCGTCATCGGGGTGGGCAACGTCGCCGTCGACGTCGCCCGCATCCTGGTCCGCGGGCAGGCCGAACTGCGGCTGACGGACATGCCGCAGGGCCCCCTCGACGCCCTCGCGGCGGGCGCGGTCAGGGACGTGTACATGGTCGGGCGCCGCGGCCCCTCGCAGGCCAAGTTCACCACCAAGGAGCTGCGCGAGCTGGGGACGCTGCCGGGCGCCGAAGTCGTCGTGGACGAAACGGAACTGGCCGCGGACCCGGGGTACACGGACCCCTCGGCCCTGCCGGGAGCGGCGAAACGCAACGTCGCGGCGCTGCGCGGCTGGGCCGGCGCCCCGGGCGGCGGCGCCGAGCGGCGCGTCCACCTGCGCTTCTTCCTGCGCCCCGTGGAGATCCTGGACGACGGCACGGGGTCGGTGGCCGGCGTGCGCTTCGAGCGGACGGCGCCCGACGCGGCCGGGGGCGTGCGGGGCACCGGCACGTTCGTGGACATCCCCGCGCAGTTCGTGCTGCGTTCCGTGGGCTACCGCGGGGTTCCGCTGCCCGGTCTGCCGTTCGACCCGGCCGGCGGCACCGTGCCGCACGAGCAGGGGCGTGTGCTGCGGGACGGGGAGCGCTCGCCCGGCGAGTACGTGGCGGGCTGGATCAAGCGCGGGCCGACCGGCGTGATCGGCACGAACCGGCCCTGCGCGAAGGAGACGGCGCACGCGCTGCTCGCGGACGCGCCCGCGCTCGCCGCGCGGCGGGTGGCGGCCGGCGACCCGCTGACGGGACTGCGGGCCCTGGGCCTCGACCCGGTGGAGTGGCCAGGCTGGCTGGGCATCGAGACGGCGGAGGCGGCGTTGGGGCGCTCGCTCTCCCGGGGCAGCGTGAAGATCGGCGACTGGGCGGGGCTGCTGGCGGCCGCGCGCGGCGCCCACCGGTGACATCGGCGGCGCGCGCCCGGCGCCCGCACGCCGGTGCTCGACGCCCTGGTTCCGGCCGCCGCCCTCAGGGCTGCGCCGGGCGCGCCCCCGGGCCGGGGCGGTCACCGCGCGCTGGGACCCGGGGGCGTTCCGCACGGTGCGGCCCGCTCGTCCACCGGCCGGTCCCCCGACGGGGTACGCGAGCCGGGGCGTCGACCTGCCGGCGGACGTCCGCGCGAGCTTCCGGTCCGCACCGGGGAGACCTCGGGGGTGTGCGGCCAGTAGGGTGACCGACCGTGGCAGCACGAGCATTGAACGAGATCGTCGAGCCCGGCTGGGCGACAGCGCTGGCCCCGGTGGCCGACCGGATCACCGCCATGGGCGCGTTCCTGCGGGCCGAGATCGCGGCCGGCCGCACGTACCTCCCCGCCGGGGCCCACGTGCTGCGGGCGTTTCAGCAGCCCTTCGACGACGTGCGCGTCCTGATCGTGGGTCAGGACCCCTATCCGACACCGGGCCACGCCATCGGGCTCAGCTTCGCGGTGGCGCCCGAGGTGCGTCCGCTGCCCGGCAGTCTGGAGAACATCTTCCGGGAGCTGCACACCGACCTCGGCCTGCCGAGGCCATCCAACGGCGACCTCACGCCGTGGACCCGGCAGGGGGTGCTGCTGCTGAACCGGGCCCTGACGACCGCGCCCCGCAAGCCGGGCGCGCACCGGGGCAAGGGCTGGGAGGACGTCACGGACCAGGCCATCAGGGCGCTCGCCGCGCGTGGCGGGCCGCTGGTCGCCATCCTGTGGGGGCGGGACGCGCGCGGGCTGCGCCCGCTGCTCGGGCCGGTGCCGACCGTGGAGTCCGCGCACCCCTCCCCCATGTCCGCCGACCGCGGGTTCTTCGGCTCGCGGCCCTTCAGCCGGGCCAACGCCCTGCTGGCCGAGCAGAATGCCGCGCCCGTGGACTGGAAACTGCCGTGAGCGCCGCCGAGCGGGGCGCGTGGGTGCTCGGTGTGGACTCGGGCGGCTCCGGGCTGCGCGTGGCACTGGCCCAGGCCGAGGACGACGGCGCGGGGCCGCGCCCCCGGCGGCACGGCGAGGTGGTGGAGGCGCAGGCCGTGCGGACCGGGCCGGCGGGGATCGACGCCGGCCACCTGCTGGCGCAGGTGCTCCCGGCCGCCGGGGCCCTGCTCGCCGGGGCGGGAGTCGAGGGCGTCGACGCGGTGTGCGTCGGGGCGGCCGGCATGGCCACGCTCGGCGGGCAGTTGCGCGCGGAGCTGCCCGGCGCGCTCAGGGAGCGCCTGGGCGCGCGTCGGGTCGCGCTGGCCGCGGACGCGGTGGCCGCGTACGCCGGGGCGTTGGGGGTGCGGCCGGGCGCTGTGGTGGCGGGCGGCACCGGGATGATCGCGCTGGGCACCGACCTGCGGGCCTGGCGGCGGGCGGACGGCTGGGGGCACCTGCTCGGCGACTGCGGCGGCGGCGCGTGGATCGGCCGCGCCGGGCTCGAAGCGGCGCTGCGCGCCCACGACGGCCGCACCGGCGGCTCCTCCGCGCTGCTCGCCCGCGCCGAGGCGGTGTTCGGGCCCGTGGCCGGGCTGCCGGGGCAGCTGTATCCCAGGGCGGAACGGCCCGCGGTGCTGGGCTCGTTCGCGCCCGAGGTCGCCGCGTGCGCGGCGGACGGGGCGGGCGACCCGGTGGCGCTCGGCATCCTGGAACGGGCGGCCGAGGAGATCGCCGCCTCGGCGGCGGCCGTGTGCCCGCCCGCCGAGGGCGCGGAGGTGGCACTGACCGGCGGCCTGTTCCGCTTGGGCGAGCCGCTGCTCGCGCCGCTCCGCGCGGCGCTGGCGCGCCGCCTGCCGGCGGCCTCGGTGGTGCCGGCCGGCGGCGGGCCGCTGGACGGCGCGCTGCTCATCGCCGCCGGGCTCACCGGGGGCGGCCGGGACCTGCCACACGATCCGGCGTTGCTGCACGTGCCGGCGTGAAGCCGCGCAGGTCATCGGCGTTTCACACCGACGCGCGGGACAAAAGCGGACAGATCAGAGCCGGGTCCCCCCGGGCGAACGGCCGGTCACCTGAAGGCATTAACATGCGGCGACATGAGCTCCTCCACTGAGCCCCCAGCCGGCCTACCCGTACGTATGCCGCGTCCGCGTCAGTCCGGCCGTCACCGTCGGCCGGAGCCCGTGTCCGCCCCCGAGGGCGCCCCGGCGCTGGTGCTCGCCGTGCCGGGAAGTCCGTCGGCGGCCGGCCGCGGCCTGGCCGAGGAAATCGTGAGTATCGCCCGCTCCGAACTGCCGGGGCTCCAGGCACTGATCGCGTTCGTGGAGAGCAAGGAGGAGGAAGAGTTCCCCTCGCTCGCCGACATCCTGGGCGGGCCGGCCGAGGACGGGGAGGAGCCCGCCGGTCCGCCGCCGGTCGTGGTGCCGCTGCTGGCCAGCCCCGACTCCGCCTACCTGGACACGGTCAAGGCCATCGTGCGGGACAGCGGTGTCAAGGCCGGTGTCACCGACGCGCTCGGGCCGCACCCGCTGCTGGCCGAGGCGGTGCACGTCAGGCTCTCCGAGGCGGGGCTCGCCCGCGCGGACCGCGCCCGGCTGTTCACCGTCGCCACCGCGGCCGACGGCATCGTGCTCGGCACCGTCGGCGGCCAGGAGGCGGTCCAGGCGGCGGGGATCACCGGGATGCTGCTGTCGGCGCGGCTCGCCGTTCCGGTGCTCGCCGCGGCGCTCGACGAGGACGGTTCCGTGGCGCAGACGGCTCAGCGGCTGCGGGAGGCGGGGTCGCAGCAACTGGCCCTGGCGCCCTGCCTGATCGGCCCCGAGCTGCCCGAAGGGCTGCTCGCCATCGGCGCCGAGGCGGCCGGCTGTCCGGCGGCCGAGCCCCTGGGCGCCTACCCCGCGGTGGGCCGGCTGGTCCTCTCGGCGTACATGGCCGAGGTCGGCATCTCCCCGCAGAGCCCGTCACAGGGGGCACCGGTCCGCTGACGGCCCTGTCCCCTCGTCGTCCGCCGGACGGGAGCGCGGCCGGTCGGCCGGGCGGGCGGTGAGCGGGATGCGCACGTGCTCGGGCCGCAGGCCGACCCCGGTGACGCGGCTGAGCAGCCGGCGCAGCAGCGGCAGCATGCGGCGTGCCGCCCGCCCGTCCGGGCGGGCGAGTGTCTGATCGCCCCGCAGGGCCCTGGGGATGCCCACCCGCTGGAGGAGGCGGTGGAAGTCCTGGGTGAGCACGGCCGGCAGGCGGCGTCTGCGCTGCACGGCGGCGAGGAAGCGGCGCGGCAGCGGCCGGCCGGTGCGGCGGCAGGTGTGCAGGGGGCCCGCGAGCAGGTTGGCCGCGGCGACGGCGTCCTGCACGGCCAGGTTGACGCCGGAGCCCCCGACGGGCGACATGGCGTGGGCGGCGTCCCCGATGAACAGCAGCCCCGGGCCGTGCCAGCGGCGCAGCCGGTCGGGGCGCACCTCGACGAGCCGCAGGGTGTCGGCCCTGATCTCGTCCGTGCGGTCGGCGAGGAACGGCACCAGGCCGCCGATCTCCCTGCGGAGGCGTTCGACGTCGTGGCCCGGGGACGGCGCGTTCCCGCTCCGGCCGGTCTCGTAGGACACCTGCCAGTAGGCGGTGCGGTTGGTGAGGCTGGCGGTGCGGCCCTGGCCGATGCGCAGGGTCAGGCCCTCGTCGGGATCGGTGGCGCGCCGGGACAGCCGGAACATGGCGACGTACAGCGGCGCCCCCAGGCTGCGCGGGGTCAGTCCTGCGGCCCGGCGCAGCACGGAGTGCCGGCCGTCGGCGGCGACCACGAGGCTGCTGCGCACGGTCAGCGGGCCGTTCCTGGTGCGGCAGCGCACGCCGGCGGCGCGGCCGTCGCGGCGCAGGAGGCCGGTGGCCTCGGTGCGCATCAGGAGGCGGAAGCCGGGGTAGCGGGCGGCCTCGGCGGTGATGAGGTGCAGGAAGTCCCGCTGCGGGACGACCGCGAGGTAGGGGAACCGCAGTCCGAGGCCGGTGAAGTCCGCCAGTTCGACGCCGATGCCGTTCTGGACGAGGCTGATGCCGGCGAGTTTGCGGTGCGGGAGCGTGTGGAAGCGTTCGGCGATGCCCAGTTGGTCCAGGACGTCGATGGTGGTCGGCTGGACGGTGTCGCCGCGGAAGTCCCGCTGGAAGTCCGTGTTCTTCTCCAGCAGGACCACGTCGATGCCCGCCCGGACCAGGAGGAGGGCCAGCATGGCGCCGCAGGGACCGGCCCCGACGACGCAGACGGTCGCCGAGACCTCGGGCGCGCGGTGGCCGTCGGCCTCGGTCGGTGCGGTGGAGGACAACGGGGCGCTCCGATCCCTCGTTCGCGGGTGTCCGCGGCCGTCCGCGGACGGCCCGCGAGGAGTGCGGTGCGGCGCCCGGGCGCGGGGGTCCCGCGTCCGGGCGGCGGCGCGCTACGGGGTGTGGATGCGCTCCAGGTACTCGTAGCAGCTGGGCAGCTTCTCGATGACGGCGTTCGCCTCGGCGCGCAGCAGGTCGAACTCCGCGCGGGCGCGCGCGGGGTCCATGTGGGCGAGTGCCGGGCGGGCGCGGGCCGGCTGGTTGCCGAGGCCGAGCAGCATGGTGTTCCAGGAGTACGGCTCGAAGCCGTGGTAGTAGGGGTAGGTGGCCTCCTCGTCGATGAGGTGCGGCAGCGCCTGCTCCATCCGTTCGACGAGGCCGTCGGGCGCCTTGCGGGTCTTGGCCGCCCGCCAGTAGTCGTTGTCGCTGCGGGCCGCGCCCCGGTAGTGCAGGACGAGGAACTCCTTGACGCCGTCCACGGCTTGGGCGATCCGGGTGTTGTAGTTCCGGGTCAGTTCCGGGTCCCAGCGCTCGTCGGGGAAGTGCTTGACGAGCTGTTCGATGCCGTTCTGGATGAAGAAGATGCCGGTGGATTCGAGGGGTTCGACGAACGCGCTGGACAGGCCGATGGCCACGCAGTTCTTCACCCAGGAGTCGCGGCAGCGACCCACGCGCATGGCGATGTGGTTGACGTCCAGCTCGCCTTCCAGGTCGCCCACCCGGGTGCGCAGGGTGCGTTCGGCCTCTTCCGGCGAGGCGAACTCGTCGGAGTAGACGTAGCCGACGCCGTCCCGGTGGAAGAGCGGGATCCGCCACATCCACCCCGCGTCCATGGCGGTGGCCGTCGTGTAGGGGTTCATGTCGGTGATCTCCGGGCGGCTGACCCGGGTCGCCACGGCCCTGTTGTTGGGGAGCACGTCCTGGAAGGACTCGAACGGCTCCCCCATCAGCTTGTTGATCAGCGCGCCGCGGAATCCGGTGCAGTCGATGAACAGGTCGGCGTCCAGCCGCAGTCCGCCCCTGGTCTGCACGTGGCTGATCCAGCCGCGGTCGTCGAGCGCGCTGTGCACGACGTCGTCCACGATGTGCCTGGCGCCGCGTTCCTTGGAGTAGGCGGCGAGGAACGCGGCGACCTTGTCGGCGTCGAAGTGGTAGGCGTAGGGGAACTGGGCCCGCTGCTCCGCCAGGCTCGACCGGCCGAGGGAACCGTCGAGGCCGGTCGCGAAGAGGCTGCCGTCCAGCATGCGCGGGGAGCGTTTGGCCTCGCACAGCGCCGAGGTCACGAAGCACTGGCGGTCGAACGGCTGGGAGTGGTCGCCGAGCGCGAGCCACCACTCGGCCAGGGAGAAGCCGTCCGCCTTCCGCAGCCGTTCGAAGGGGTGGTAGAAGTGGTGGCCCTGCTTCGCCCAGTTCTCGAAGCGGATGGCGAGCTTGTAGCCGCCTTCGCACTTGGGCAGCCATTCGGCCTCGTCGAGCCCGAGGTAGTCGAAGAAGTGGCGGACGGTGCTGAACGTCGCCTCCCCGACGCCGATGCGGCCGACCGCCTCGGACTCGACGAGCGTGACGTCCAGACGGTCGGCGAAGGCTGCCTTCAGGTAGGACGCCGTCATCCAGCCGGCCGTCCCGCCGCCGACGATGGCCACTTTCCTGATCATTCAGTACTCCCTGTCGGGTGGATTGCCTCTGCCATGGCCGGACTCCCGGCCGGTGCTCCCGGCGTCCCGCGGGCACCGGGCCCGTGCCGCCTGGCCGCGGCGCACGAATTCCAAAAACTCCCGCGCGGCGCCCGGTTTTCTCGCCGGACCGTACGCGGTGAGTTCTTCCGAGGCCCGTCGGAATACCGTGCTCCATGAGTATCGAGCAGCGGCGTCAACTCCTTTATCACGCGCTGCTGTAGCGATTCGGGTAGGTTGTGCGGCGCCTTGTCGGCGGCCTTCCCGATCGGGGTCCGGCAGCCTACGCGAGCGCGTGGGTTTCCAGGTCGGTGCTGCTCGGCTGCCTGTCGCCCCGCGTTTCGCTGACCTACGGTGGACTCGCCGGGCCCGGTTCCGGTGCCGCGGAACGCCGCGCCGAGAGGGGTCGGCGGCGCCGGCTCCTTCCTCGGCGGAAGTGAGGAACTGTGAGGAATTGTGTTGGACGACAGGATCAGCAAGGCCGTCGTTCCGGATGGGGGCACAGCGGCCTCTTCGACCGCCGCCCCGTTCACCGGAAAAACGTCGGCCGCTCGGTTTCCGGCACGCTTCGCACGATGCCGGGGGCGCCGGGAATGCGCACCGGCGCGCCGGGCGCCCGGAGTTCCCGGCCCGAGCACCACGGCTGACCCCGCCCGGCGGGAGAGGAAAGGCGCGCCGCGGCGCGACGGGCGCGCCCCCGAGGGTTCCAGGGGGGCCGCCGCGGTGCGCGCGGTCCACGGCAGTTGGCGGCCCCGGCGAAGGGAGATCACCCAGACATGGAGCGGCAGGACGACACCGGAACGGGCACGGGCCGGCCGCGGCAGGACGCGCAGGCCGGCGCGGCCGAGTTCCGGGAGCTGATGAGCAGGTTCCCCACCGGGGTCTCGGTGGTCACCACGGTCGACGCCGACGGCACGCCGCAGGGGGCGACGTGTTCGTCCCTGTCCAGCGTGACCCTCGCACCGCCGACGCTGCTGGTCTGCCTCCGCACGGACGGCGGCACCCTCCAGGCCGTCCGGGAGACCGGCAGGTTCGCGGTCAACCTTCTGCACGAGGACGCCCAGCGGGCGGCGCAGGTGTTCGCGGGGCCGTGCGCCGACCGGTTCGCCGAGGTGTCCTGGCGGGCCTGGCGGCCCTCCGGGCTGCCGCATCTGCACCTCGATGCCCTGGCCTGCGCCGACTGCCGGGTGTCGGCGGAGCTGCCCGTGGGCGACCACGTGGTCGTGGTGGGCGCCGTGGCGCACATCGCGCTCTCGGCCCGGATGCCGCTGATGTACGGCATGCGGAGGTTCCTCGGCTGGACGGTCCCGGCCGCCCCGGGCCGGGAGGCCGTGCTGGCGCCGCTACCCGGCGGCGACAGCGACTGAGGAGCGGCCCGTGCTCCGCGCCCGGCCGGGCGCGGAGCACGGCACCGCCCCGGCTCCCGCCTGCCCGTGCCGCGCTCACACCACGCGCGTCACCGGCAGGCTCAGCGGCCCGTGGCAGGCCAGGTCGTCGCGGTACGGGAGCGGGCCCGCGGGCGGGCTCAGTCCCGGGAGCAGGTCGAGCAGGCCGTCGATGCCCGTTTCGAGCACGGCGCGGGCCAGGGCCGCGCCGAGGCAGTAGTGACCGCCCATGCCGAAGCCGAGGTGCCGGTGGCTGTCGCGGTCGAAACGCAGGCTGTCCGGCTCGGTGAACGCGGCCGGGTCGCGGTTGGCCGCGCCGAGCACCACGGTGACCTTCTCGCCCCGGGCGATGCGGTGCCCGGCGACCTCCTCGTCCTGCTGCGCCCACCGGCACACGGCCTGCACCGGCGAGTCGAAACGGAGGAACTCGTCGGCCGCCGCCGCCGTCATGTCCCGGCGCGTGCGCAGCCCGGCGAGCAGTTCCGGGTCGCGCAGCAGGAGCAGCGCCGACTTCGCGAGGGCCGCGGCGGCGGTCTCGTGCCCGGCGGACAGCAGGTGGACGCAGGTCGCCACGAGCAGGTCCTCCTTCGCCGGGCCGCCGGCCAGGTCCTCCTCCCACGGCGCCGCGAGCAGCAGGCTCAGCAGGTCACGGCGCGGCTCGCGGCGGCGGCGCGCGAGTGCCGTGCGGAAGTACTCGGTCAGCGCGCCCGCCGCCCGTTCCGCGATGGCCAGCCCGGTGCCCCGCAGGTCGCGGCGCGCGGCGGCGGCCGAGGCGGCCGGGCGCAGGCAGGCGACCTGGCCGCGCAGCCACTCCTGGTCGGCCCCCGGCACGCCGAGCACGTCGAGCACGGCGAGGACCGGCAGGACGGCGGCGTACTCGTCCACGAGGTCGAACCCGGGCTCCTTGGCGAGCCGTTCCACCACGCTCTGGGCGTTCTCCCTGAGCCGGGCGCGCACGCCCGCCCGCATCCGGCGCGCCAGGCAGCCCGCGACCACGGAACGCACCCGGGTGTGCCGCGGCGGGTCCATGAACGTGAGCCAGTCCTCCAGCAGGGCGGCCAGGCGCGGGTGGCCGGGCGGCACCGGGCCCGGCGCTCCGCTGTCGGCTCTGTCGGCGCCGACGGCGTGGTCCGGCGGCCGGGTCTCGCGCCCGAAGCCGCGCCCGGCGAGGACCACCACGGCCTCCTCGTGCCCGAACACCAGCCATTCGCGCCGGTGCGCGGGGCCCGGTGGCGGCACGGGGTGCAGGACACCGGCCCCGAGGTAGGCGCGGTACACGGGGTACGGGTCGTTCAGGCCGGCCAGCACACGCCGCCGGAACTCGGCGGGGGCGGGAGCTGAATCGGGCATGGTCACAGCTCCCGTGGGTCCATGGCGGCGAAGTCGTGGGCGCAGCCGCGCAGCAACTGCTCGACCGAGGCGGTCAGTTCTGGGCACTTGGCGGCCAGGTCGGCCAGGTCGGCCGCCGTGGCCGCCAGGCGCCGCAGCGCCACGTCGGCCCGGCCGACGACCTGGGGCGCACCGCCCATCTCGAAGGTGGGTCCTGCCGTGCGGCCCGGGCGCCCCGAGGGCAGGGTGACGATGTGCTCCCCGAGCGGGCGCAGCACGCCGGCCATGAGGTCGATCGCGGCGTTCATCAGCCGCGAGCGGCGCAGGCTGCGGTCGGGGGCGAGGCCGAAGTGCTGGGCCATCAGCTGGGCCATGAGCCCGTAGCAGCCGTTGAACAGCTCGATGGCCGCCCTGGCCTCGGGGTGGGTGACGAGGTCGCCCGCGGCGTCGCCGGTCCGCAGGGTCGGGTTGCGCAGCACGGGGTACGCCGGGTCCCACGGCATCCGCCGGCCGCCGGGGCCCAGGACGTACTCGCCGGCCAGCGCCTCTGCCGCGCGCAGGAAGACGTCGAAGTGCGAGTCGGAGGGCAGCGGGGCGTCCAGGACGCCGCCCTCGCCCTGCTCGGTCACGAAGTCGATCGCGAACAGGGCGCTGGGCACGTCGTCGACCTCAAGCTGGTAGTCCGGGTGGCTGTAGTTGATGTTCTCGCCCAGGAAGAGGTGGTGCTCGCCGCCGCCGCGTCCCGGCTCCACGAGGAAGATGCCGTCGAGCCGCTGGATGGCCTCGCGGATCGCCGCGTACAGCTCGCTGAGCGAGCCGTACCGGTAGGAGGCGGTCGGCGGCGGCGCGGCGGCGCGTCCCGACGGCGAGGCCAGGTCGCGCACCAGGCCGTGCGGGGCCTCAAGGGCGATGAACCGCTGGAGGCTGCCGCGCCCGAACGCCTCAAGGCTGAGGTCGAGCGGTACCGGCAGCTGGTGGTTGACGTTCCTGAAGTCGATGTCGGGGAGGTGGAAGGGCTGCCCGGTCGCCATGATGATGTTGTTGATGACCAGGAAGTGGATCATCTCCTCGCGGGCGACGTTCTGGAGCGTCTCGCGCAGGCCGCCCGCGGTCGTGTGGGGGCCGTCGCCGCACAGCAGGCGCAGCTGGCCCGGGGTCCACTCGCCGCGCTCGACGTGCCGCAGGCCGGCCGAGTAGGTGGGGAGGGACCACAGGGCGTACAGGTACTGGAGCATGACGGCCAGTTCGATCGTCGCGGCCTGCCGCAGCGCCGCCGCGAGTTCCTCGCGGTTGGCCGGGACCGGGGGCCGCGCGGTTTCGGCCAGCGGGACGGGCGGCAGTTGCCTGGCGGCCTCGGTGCGCCGCGCGAACTCCCGCAGCAGCTGGGTCTGCGGCGCGGTCATGTCGCGCGTCGACGGCATGTAGAACGTCTTGTCGCGGTGCCGCGGGTCGGCCATCAGCCACATGAGCCGGGCGTACGTGGCGACCTTGGCCGGGTCCTCGAAGCTGAAGACCTCGTCCTTCATGAACGAGTACATCAGCTCGTAGGAGGAGAGCACCTCGCGGTAGAGGCGGTCGGCGGTGATCTCGGCGGGGTCGAGTTCCGTGAGGTGCCAGTGGTCGGGCAGCACCCGCACCGACACGCAGCCGGCGGCCGGCCAGTACCCGAGCCGGTCCTCGTTGTCGTAGGCGACGGCGGCCGAGCCGGGGGCGTCCGGGTTGCAGGGCAGCGGGCGGCCCGGGGGCAGCAGCAGGAGCTGGGTCGCGCCCGGTTCCGCGCCCCTGATCCGCAGCCGGGCGCGCCCGGTGCCGTCGGTCGCGAGGACGCATCCGGCGCGAAACCGCGGGGCCGCCGCGGGCCCGCCGCCCGGGGCGTCGGGGGCGGCGACCTCGACGACGCGGATATCGGCCGGGCGCGCGGTGGGCGCCGTGGCGCGCCGGTCGAGCGGCAGCGCGCGCGGGTTGAAGAACTGGTGCACCTCGATGCCCTCGACGGGCGCGGGTCTGCCGCGGACGAAGGAGCGGACGGTGATGTCGGCGGCGAAGTCGCGCCCCGTTTTCCTGTCGGGGTGCTCGATGAAGCAACTCGCCTGGTCGGTCTGGACGTTGATCTCCTCCTCGGCCAGCAGGAGCGTTCCGTCCGACGCCAGCAGGCGCAGCTCGTCCCCGGGGTCGTCCCGCGCGCCGTCGGCGCGCGGCACGGACAGCACGCCCGCGGTGGTCTCCAGCGTGCCGGACAGGTACGAGGAGGCCGGGAGGACGGCGAGGAGGCGGCCCGAGACGGTGCGCACCTGGAGGTCCCCGAGGTCGGGCGGCGGCCCGAGCCGGTGCAGCGGGCCCGGGTCGGGCCGCGGGGAGCGGCTGACGGCGGGCAGGGCCGTGATCAGGTTGGCCGTCACGTGCTCGCCCGCGACGGCCAGCGTCATGTTGTGCAGCGGCGCGGACCGCCCGGCCAGCCGCCGCCTGCGGCCCGTCAGCAGCCGGCCCGCCGGGTAGGTGCGCAGTTCCTCGGGCCGCCAGGGCGCGATGGTGCCGCGCAGCTGCCAGCGGTCCGGGGTGTCGTTGGCGGTCGGGGTGGCCATGTTGAACAGCGCGAACTGCACGACGAGGCCGCCGAACCCCTCGGCCCGCACGGTGTCGCGCAGCGCCGTGAGCGTCGGTGACGCGCCGGTCCCCTCGCGCCAGAACAGCCGGTCGGAGGCCGGCACGACGAACTGGTGGACCACGGAGGCGCGGAACGCGTGCGCGAGCGGGTGCGGATCGTCGCGCAGCACGTGGCGCGCGTTGTGCCAGCGGGGCGGCGAGGTGTCGTGGACGTCGCCGATGGCGAGGTAGCCGACGTCGTGGGAACGACCGAGGCGGCCGAGGGCGAACTGGCCGACCATGATGGTGGTGGTCCAGTTCGACGCGGGGTCGACGTCGAAGACGCGCCCGCGGTTCGCGGTGGTGCCGATGGCCTCGTTGTAGTGGCCCCACAGGTCGAGCCCGCGGCCCACGAGCGGGTCGGCGGTGTCGGGGCGGCCGGGTTCGCGTTCGCAGGAGACGACCGTGGCGTCCACCCAGAAGTGGCCGTTGCCGCCGAAGTTCCAGCCCTTGACCGAGCCGAAGCGCCCCTCGGGTCCCCGGGTGCCGTCGGGCTCGTACCTGAAGCCCTGCCGCGCGAGGTAGGCGTGGTGCTCCGCGGCCGGGCGGTCGGCCGGCACGCGGGCCCCGTCGGCGACCGGCGCGTTGGCGGACAGGTCGAACAGCCCGGACCGCGGCCCTGTGGGCAGCCGGGTGACGCCGACGCCGGTGAAGTGGACCCTGGGCAGGTCGAAGACGCTCACGCGGACCTCCCGTACCAGGCGCCGGAGCGGCGGGCGAGGTCGTGGATGCGCGGGACCGCGTCGAGGCTCGACTCGATGCCCGCGTTGAGCCAGGCGGGCGCGGCCGAGCAGTGCTCGCCGGAGAAGAACAGCCGGCCCTGGGGGCGCGCCGCCCGTTCCACCTCGCGGGCCAGCGCCGCGGCCGACATGCCCCAGCGGCGCGCGGCGCAGCCGCGGTGCCAGGGGCGTTCGCCCCACGCGACGCTGACGACGTCGCGCACCATGCCGGCGTGGCCGAGTTCCGGGTGCAGAACGCGCAGTTCGTCGAGCACCGCGGCGTGGCGGACGGGTTCGGACATCCGGCCGAGCACGTCGGCGTCCTCGGCGATGGTGTAGCTGCCGAGCATCGCCGCGCCTTTCGCCGGGTCCCGGCCGGTGCCGCCGTAGTAGGTCTGGCGGACCCGGCCGCCGGGGGCGGAGCCGCCGCCCGCGATGCCCTGGTCGCTCCAGAACGGCCGCCGGCAGTGGACGGCGACCTTCGTCGCGGAGCCGTAGTCGAGGGTGCCGATGGCGTCCAGCTTGTCCGCCTCGACGCCGGTCAGCGGCAGGTGGCGCAGCACCGAGAACGGGATGGTGCACAGGACCACGGGGTAGCCGAGGGTGTCGTTCGCCCGGCCTCCGAAGCGCACCCGCACCTCGTCGCGCCGCACGTCGATGCCGGTGACCTCGCGTCCGGTGCGCACCGGGCGGCGCAGGCGCGCGGCGAGCCCGTCGGTCAGCTGGTCCATGCCGCCCGCGAGGCGGTACATGCCGCTGCCCGACTCGCGGATCAGGTCGTCGAGGAAGCCCTGGAGGCGTTCGCTGCACGCCGCCCACAGCTCGGGGTGGCGGCGCAGCGCGCCGCCGACGTCGGGCCGCTCGCCCTTCAGGGCGTCGGCGAGGTCGACGCGGTCGGCCGCCGCGAGCAGCTTGCCGACGTCGCGGCGGGCGTGTTCGCGCAGCTCGCGCGGGGCGATGGCGCGCACGGCCGCGTGCAGCCAGCCGACGAGCAGCAGCGCCTCCGGCCGGTGCGAGCCGCGGCCGGACAGCTCGGCGGTGTAGCGCATCAGCGGCTTCGCGGCGTGCCGCACCCGGACGAGTTCGCCGGCGACGCTCATCAGGTTCGCCGGGTCGCTGAGGATGGTGCGGAAGGGCCGCAGCCGCCCGCGCAGGCCCAACGCGTCGACGTAGCGCAGCGTCAGGTGGTGGTCGGCGGGGATGCGCATGGCGCCCAGTTCCGCGTAGGGCCCCTCGGGGCCGGCGAACCGGTGGGTGTACACGCGGCCTCCCACGCGGTGGTCGGCCTCGAACACGTCGACCTCGTGACCGAGCCGCTGCAACTCGTAGGCCGCGACCAGTCCGCTGACTCCGGCACCGAGCACCGCGACCGCGGCCCTGCCACCTCGTGCCACCGACCTCGCATCGAACCTGTTCACGCGGTTCTTCCCCCTTCCCGACGCAGCTCAGCGAGACCGATTCTGCGGCGGGGGAACGGGCGGCCACATCCCCCGCCGCGGCGGGCACGGCACGGTTTCCGCTGGTCGCCGCCGTGGTGGCGGGGCCGGGCCCCGGCCGCATCCCACGCGGGTACGCAGGTTCATCGGCGGCCTCGGGGAACGTTCTTCTGGGGTCGGCGCCGCCACCGCTACGCTCCCGACGTCGTGCGGTCACTGCCTCAGCCCCCGAGCGGCGGGCCGCCCGGGCCGGACGGCGCGGGCGGTCACGAGCCGTGCGGTCTCCGCGCGTTCTGCCCCGACGCATCCGGGAGTTGATGGACCGGTATGGCCACTGCGCTTCTGCCACGGCTGGCCGACGGAACGGCCGCCCTGTTCGCCCGCCTCGGGCCGCCCGCCGGGCTCGTGGCCCTGGGCCTGCTGGTGTTCTCCGACGGCGGGGCCGGCACGGCGGCCGTGGGCTGGACCGCGGCCCTCGTCGCCCTCGCGCTCGGCGTGCGCCTGCTCGTCCCCTCCGTGCCGCGGGTCGGGAAACCCGAGGCCGCCGAGACGGCCGCCGCCGCGGCGCTCTCGGTGGCCGGGCTCCTGTGGGCCGCCCCCTCGCTCGCGGCCTGGGTGGCCGTCCCGCTCGCGGTGGGCACGCTCACCGCGTGGCACGCCGCGGGGCTGCACACGCGCGGCGCCGCCGCGGCGCACGAGGTGATGGTCCACGTGCAGCGGGGCATCGTCCACACGGCGCGTTCCCTGCCCGTGGTGCGCGCGACGGGCAGGACCGGCATCGTCAGGCTCCAGCAGCTGTCGACGGTCGACCGCTTCCACGATGTCTTCTTCGCGATGACGCGGCGCATGGTGCCCCGGGCCTGGCTCACCGAGGCGACGTTCTCGCCGGTGACCCTGCTCGCCGTCGTCCTGGTGGCGGGGGCCGCGCTCGGCACCCCGGAGGAACGGGTGCTGGCCTGCGCGCTGTTCGCGCCGGTGGCGGGCGTCTGCGCCGCGAAGCTCAGCGAGTCGGCGCGCGGCGCGCCCGGCACCCCGGACGCGCAGCGGCGGGCCGCGGGATCGCGCCGCGGCGACGGCCTGGTGCTGGCGCGGGCGCGCGCCGTGACGGGACCGCTGACCTCCGGCTCGCTGGGGCGGATGACGGCGAGTGCGGGGGTCACCGTGCTCGCCGAGGCGGCGGCCCTGGTGCTCGCGGCGGTGGCGCTCGGCCGCCTGCTGACGGAGGGCGCCGACGCGGCGGAGCCGTGGCTGCGGGCGCTGCTCCCGGTGGCCGCCGGCTACCTGGGGTCGCTGTGGTGGACGCTGGCCACCTACCAGTCCGCCGGGGTCGGGATCGCGCGGCTGCTGTCCCACCGCTTCCTCGACCGGGTGCTCGCGCTGCCCGACGCTCCCGGGGACGACGCGCGCGTGGACGCGCTGGCCCGGGTGGGCACCGCGGACGTGGTGACGACGTCGGGGCTGTTCGTGCACCACCTGCGCTCGATGGTCGGGGCGGCGCTGACGCCGCCGGCCGCGGTCCTCGCCCTCGCGGTCCTGGACTGGCGGGTGGCGGTGGCCGCGCTGTGCCTCGTGCCCTCGATGGTGCCCGCGGTGCTCACGCTGCGGACCGATGCCAGGGCCCTGCGCCACCGGCCGGTGGTGTCCGGACTCGCGCAGGGGGCGGGCGCGTTGGTGGTGTGCGCCGGGGCGGCCCTGCTGCTGGCGGACGTGGACGATCCGGCCGCCCTGCTGGCACCCCTGGCGCTCGGGGTGTGGTTCGCCGAGCCGGTGGGGCGGACGGCGCGCGCCTGCCGGGGCATGCGGGTGCCCCTGCGGTCGGCGGAGCGGCTGATGGCATTCCTCAACGAGCCGGGCGGACCCGGCGGATCCGAGCCCGCGGAGGCGGAGAGGCGGCACCCATCCCCAGGGGAACACCTTTCTACATATGATATGGACATTCCAAGGAACAGGCACGACGGCAAGAAGTAAGTGGCCGCATAAAACAGGACAGCTCGCCAAGGAAAACGAAACCAGCGGTCGGAAACGGTCACGGCGGGCCGTGTCCACCGGGCGCCGCGCACCCGCGCGACTCGCCTCCCACTTGCGGTTTTCCGCCCCCTCGCCCACCCGGTAATCATTGTTTCTTCCGGGCTTCATTTGATAGGGTTGTCGATCGCCTGACCCGCACGTCACGGCGACCAAAAGGGGCCTTGGTGAACACGTCGAAATCATATGATCGAGGCAATCACAAGGTGGGCGGACCGAACAGACGGTCGCCGTTGCGTCCGTTGCGGGGACGGGAAAAGCAGATATCCCACATCACCGCGGCGCTCCAGGCGGTGAGTCGCAGCGGCCATGGAAAGGTACTGCTGCTCGAATCCGGCCCGGGAACGGGGAAGACCCATCTCCTCATCGAGTCCGTCGGGCTCGCGGTCCGCGGGGGCATGGGGGTGGTGAGCGGCGTCTCCGCGGCCTCCGACGCGCTCTTCGGCGCGGTTCCCGCCGCGCTCACCGGGCACGTGTACCGGCTCGGCGCGGCGGACACCGCGTCAGCCGTCCCCGCGGGCGTCTCGTTCGCCAAGGAGATCCGCGCGCGCCTGCGCGAGGCGCTCGAACACGGCCAGGCCGTGGTCGCACTCGACGACCTGCACCTGGCCGACCCGCTCGCCCTGTTCGGCCTCGGCGACCTGATCGGCCAGCTCGGCGGGCACCCCGTGCTGTGGCTGCTCGCCACCGGCACGGGGAGTTCGTCCGCGCGCCATTCCCTCGGCGAGATCGGCCTCGGCAAACTGCCCGTGGAGCGGCTCCCGGAACTCGGACCGCTGTCGGGCCAGGCCGCCGCCGACGTCGTCGCCGACCACCTCGGTGCGCCGCCCAGCGCGTCGATCACCCTGCTCGCGGAGAGCGTCGGTGCCCGCCCGCGCGCGGTCATCGAGCTGGCCCGCGCGCTGCTCGCCGAGGGCGAGGTCCAGGTGTCCGACGGCATGGCCAGGCTGGTGGCCCAGCAGGTGCCCCCGCCGCGGCAGCCCGAGGCGGTCCGCACACCGGCGCCGGTGCCCGGCAGCTTCGCCACGATCGTCCGGCAGGACCTGCGGTCGCTCTCCCCGTTCACGACCAAGGTCCTCAAGCTCGCCGCCGTGCTCGGTTCCCCGTTCACCCCGACCGACCTGCTCGCCCTCCTCGACGAATCGCCCGCCGACCTGCTGACCGCGCTCGACGAGGCCATCGCGCGCGGGTTCCTGGTCTGCCGGGTGACCGACTTCGCCTTCCGCAGCGACGCGCTGTGGCGCGTGGCGCTCGACTCGGTGCCGCCCCCGATGCGGGCGCTGCTGCACCGGCAGGCGGCGACGATGCTGCTCTCCCGGCCCGACGGGGTGGAGGCCGCGGCCCTGCACGTGGCGCACGTCGCGGAGCCGGGCGACATCGAGGCCGTGCGGATCATCGCGCGCGCCGTGGACCGGATGCTCGCCTCGCAACCGCTGACCGCCGCGGCCCTCGCCCGGCAGGGCATGAAGCTGCTGTCATCCGATCAGCCGGAGTGGACGCGCCTGGCCGCCGCGGCGGCCGAGGCCCTGGTCCGGGCGGGGGACGCCGGCCGGGCCGCGGAGTTCGCGCAGGACGCGGTGGGCGAGGTGGCCGCGTTCGCCCGGGAGCGGGCGGCGGCGGCGCACACCGACGCGGTCGCCGCGTTCCGCACCTGGTTCTCCGTGGCCCTGCTGATGAAGGGGAAGGCGCACGAGGCCGGGCGGATGGCGGGCGACGCGCTGACCGCCGGGGCCGGGTCCCGCGAGGACCGGGAGCGCGCCGAGTCCTCCCGGCTGGCGGCGCACTGCCTGACCGAGGGGCCGGCCGCCGCCGAGCACGCGGAACGGCTGCTGGGCGGCAGGACCGAGCCGCCGCGGACCGTGCGGGCCGGCGCGCTGACGGTGCGCGCCCTGGGCCGGTGGCGCGAGGGCCGCGCGGCCGAGGCGATCGGCATCCTGCGGGAAGCGGCGGAGCTCGACCGGCTGCCCCAGGTCATCAGGCTGCTCGATCCGCGCTGGCTGCTGGTGCCCATGCTCACCCGCGCGGGCGAGTTCGAGGAGGCGCTCGACGTGGTGGGCGCCGCGGCGCGGCTCGTGCCCGTGCCCGCCAGGACCGCGGTCTCCGCGCTGCTGCGCGCGCCCGTGCACCTCGCGAACGGCCGCCTGGGCGAAGCGGACGAGGACGCCCGTTCCGGGTTGGCCGCCGGCGAGGGGCTGTGCCTGCCGATGCTCGCGCCCCAGGCGTGGCGGGTGCGGGCGCTGGTCGCGTTGCGGCGCGGCCTGCTGGGTGAGGCGGAGGCGCATCTGAGCGCCCTCCAGGACTGCTGCCCGCCGGACTCCGCCCGGCCGTGGCGCGCGATGCGGCAGCTCCTCGGCGCCCAGATCGCGGAGGCGAGGAGCGGCCCCGCCGCCGCGGTCGACCACCTCTGCGGCGTGTGGGCCAGCGCCGAGGCGCGGCGCGAGCTGCTGCTTGAGGACGTGGCCGCGGCGGCCGGGTGCGTCCGCTGGGCGCTTGAGGCCCACCGCGAGGACATCGCCCGCGCCGCCGTGGACACGGCCGAGTCGCTGCGGCGGGACAACCGGGACCTGCGGGGCCTCGCCGTGGCCGCGGCGCACGCCAGGGCGCTGTTCGACGGGGACGCGGAAGGGCTGGCGCAGGTGGGCCGCGCCCACCGCGACCCGTGGGCCAGGGCCGCGGCGGCGGAGGACCGGGCCAGGCTGCTGCTCGCGCACGGCGACCGCGAGGCGGCGATCTGCGAGCTGGAGCGTTCGATGAACGGCTACGGCGCGCTCGACGGCGAACGCGACGGCGCCCGCGTGCGGCGGGAGTTGCGGCACCTCGGCGTGCGGCGGCGGCACTGGAAGCACGCCAAGCGCCCGATGTCCGGCTGGGACAGCCTCACCAAGGCGGAACGGCGTGTGGCGGAACTCGTGGCCGGCGGGCTGACCAACCGCCAGGTCGCCAGCCAGCTGTTCGTCTCGCCGCACACGGTCGGTTTCCATCTGCGCCAGGTCTACCGGAAGTTGGGGCTGCGCTCGCGCGTGGACCTGATCCGGCTGCGCTCGTGACCCGGCGGTCCTGGCGCCGGGTGCGCGGCGGCTCGGCCCCGGGCCACGGCGATGCCGCCCGGGAGCCGGCCGCCGGCCTCGTAGCGCGGGTACGGCACCCCCCGGTCGGTGCCGCACCAGGCCGCCGCGGCCCGCCCGTTGGCCTCGGCACCGGTCCCGTCAGGAGGCGTGCGGCACCCGTTCTCCCGGCCGAAGACAGGCTGCTGCGCGCCGCGCCCGGGCCGCCCGGGGGCGCGTCCCGGGCCCCGGGGGCGCGCGCCGCACACCGACAGGTCTCAACTACGTTGCGTTCACGATGACTTATTGACCGCTCGTCGGGCCGCTCACTAAGTTGACCCAGCCGCGCACGCCGTTGTGCGCCCGCAGTCGGGAGACACCATGCGAAGAAGCACCTGGATTCTTTCCGGAACGGCCGTCGTGCTGGTCGCCGCCTCGGCCGTGACCCGGTTCGCTGTGTATCCGGCCGTGCACCAGATCCCGTCCGACACCGACACCACCTTCGTGTACTCGGGGACGGCCTCGCTGCTCAACGCCCCCGCCATCGAGGCCGGGGACCTGGCCAACGCCTTCCTCGCCGACGTGCCGGTGACGGTCGAACGCCGGGTGCAGGTCGTCGACACGGACGGCGGCGTCGCCGTGGTGAGCGACGACGTGGTGGTGACGGGACCCGACGACGCGGAACTCTCCGGCACCAGCCACCGCTGGGCCGTGGACAGGACCGACCTGGAGAACCGCCCGGCGCCCGAGGGCAGCGAGGCGGAGGAGCACCAGGGCCTCGTGATCTCCTGGCCCCTGGACCCCGAGGAGCGCGACTACACGTTCTGGGACCCGACGACGGGCGTCGAGGCACCTGCGGTCTACGACCGCACCGAGGACGTCGAGGGCCGCGAGGCGTATGTCTACGAGATCGAGGCGGCGGGCGAACTGGCGGACCAGGCCATCGCGGAACGGCTGCCCGCGCAGCTGCCGCGCGATGTCCTGGTGGGCATCGCCGGCGCGCTGGGCGAGCAGGGGCCCGACCCGGCCATGCTCCAGGCGCTGCCCGAGCAGGTGCCGCTGTCGTACGCGGCGACCACCCGCCGCGTGGCCTGGATCGACGCGGAGACCGGCTCGGTGCTCAACGGCACGCTCGAACAGACCATCGTGGCCCAGGCGCCCGGCCCCGATGGGCCGGTACCGCTGGCTCCCGTCAACACGATGACGGTCGAGGGCACCGAGGAGACGGTGGCGGACAAGGCCGACGACGCCGCGTCGGCCGCGAACCTGCTGTGGCTGGTCCGCCTGGTCATCCCGCTCGGCCTGCTGATCCTCGGCGCCGCCCTCGTGGCCCTCGCGGTGCTCGGCGAGGTGCGGGCCAGGCGGCGGACGCCCCCGGGCGACGGCGCGGGCGCCGCGCCGGCCCCCGGTCCGGCCGCCGGCTGACCGGCGCGGGCCCGCCCGCTCCGGCAGGAGCGGGCCGGGGCCCGGGCCCGGCGCCTCGCGAACGCGCGACGGGGTGGGTCAGGTCGCGGTGACCAGCACCGTGTCCTCGCCCCGGTGGCCGACGCGCAGCGGCACCGCGCTGCCGTCCTCCACGCCGTCCAGCACACCGGGGTACAGCGCGGCCAGTTTGCCCAGCGGCCCGGCCTGTTCGTGCGGCCCCGCCGGGTGGTCCAGGTCGCCGATGGCGTCGAGCGCGCGCTCCACGCGCCCGCGCAGACCGCCCGCGGTGCAGACGAACGCGGGCAGGCGCTGCCGGTTCTGGTGCGAGACGTGCAGCTCCACGGACTCGCGCGCGTGGGCGGCGATGAGGAACTCCTGCACGTCCCCGTGCGCGAGGGTGAGCGGGGTCCTGAACACCAGCCCGGGCGCGAGGGCGAGGACCAGCCGCAGCATGCCGTACCGGTCGAGCCGGTGCGCCTGCACGTACAGGACGGCGCCCTCGGTGGTGAGGTGCTCGTCCAGGCCCCGCAGGTCGGCGCGTTGCTCCGGGCTCAGGCAGAGCAGGATGGCCGCCCGGCCGCCGACGCCGAGGTGCACAGGGGCGCCCGTGCGGTGGTTGAGGTCCTCGTAGCGGGCCCGGATCTGCACCATGCGTCCCGAGCCGAGCAGGTACGGCGCGACGTTGCGCTTGATGATCGAAGCGGTCTGGCTCGGCACGGCCACGGGCGGCAGCTCCCGGTCGCCCAGCCGGCGGCGGTGCGGGCCGCCGTCGGGAAGCCTGACCGGGCCTGCGGGCGGGCGGGCCGCCTCGTCCTGCGGTGCTGGGTGACTGCGACGTCGGCGGAACCATCCCACGGGACCAGCCTAACGTCCGCCCGCGCCGGCCTCCAGAAAACGGCGCGCATCCGCGGTCGGCCCCACGTGCGCACATGAACACCCGTGCACAGGGCGGCCGTTGGCGGCGGTGCCGGTCACCGCCGCGACCGCGGGCCGACCAGGGGCGGGCGGCGGCCGGGCCGGCGCGCGGGGTCGGACCCCGGCCGGGCGGCACCGGCGATGGCCGCCCCCCGCAGCAGGACGACCCCCATGGCCAGGAGCGCGACGAGGCCGTCACCCGCGTCGGTCATGCGCGCGTACAGGTCGCCGTCGTCGCGGTGCGCGCCAGCAGCACGCGCCGCAGGGGCATGGTCCGCGTCCTGCCGTTCCGTCGCACGGTCGGGCCTCGCTTCCTGGCCGCTTACTCACTCGCCCACTCCGCGCGCGGCGTCACCGGCCCGAGTGGGCGATCAGGCTACGGGGTCGGCGGGCTCCCCCTCGTGCCGGGCCCGCGCGTGCGGCCGGCCGGCGGCCCGGGCAGGACGTGGCGCGCGGGCTGGTGACAGAGCGGCGGCGCGCTGGTTGGATGCGCACACGCCGAGCGGTCGAGCCCTGGAGCGTTTCCGTGGACATCTCCCGTCGCACCCTCATGTCGGCCCTGCCCGCCGCGGCCACCCTGGTGGCCGGAAGCGGGCCGCCGGCGGCCCCTGCCGCCGGCCGGCGGCGCGACGGACCGGTCGGGCCGGGCGGCCGGGACCGGCTCCTGGCCAACGCCGACGCGCTCTTCGCCGGCGACACCGCGTCCAACGCGCGGGCCGAGGTGGCCGCGAAGCTCACCGCCATCGACACGGCGGCCAGGCGGCGGCTCGCGGCGCTGGACGGCGCGGGCCCGGGCGAGCTGTTCATGGGCACGCCGCTGGGGACCAGCGAGGCGAACCTCAACGCCTCGTTCCAGTACCTGTGGGAGATCGCGCTGGCCACGCGCGTCGCGGACGGCGGTCCCGCGTCGGACCTGCGGGGGAACACCGCCGTGCGGCGGCGCGTCCTCGACGGCCTGTCCTGGCTGCACGAGCACCACTACGGCGATCAGGAACGCGGCTACTACGGCAACTGGTTCACGTGGGAGATCGGCATCTCCTCCCACGTCAGCCGGACCCTGGCGCTGCTGCGCGAGGAGGTCGCCGCGTACCGGCCGGAGCTGACCGGCCTGTACATCGCGTCGATGGACGCCTACTTGCGCAACGGCAAGGACGGCGACGCCGACCTCGACTCGCGCTTCCACACCGGCGCGAACCTCGCGGACATCACGACCAACCGAATGCTCCAGGGCGCGGTCACCGGGGACGCGCGGCGCGTGGCCAAGGCCGTGGCCGACCAGGAGACGGTGTACGCGACGATCGACCCCTACCGGCTGCGGCACGGTGTCACGGACGGCTTCTACGCGGACGGTTCGTTCATCCAGCACGCGTCCGTGGCCTACACCGGCTCGTACGGCACGGCGCTGCTCGGCCGGGTCACGCAGACGCTCAAGCTCCTCGACGGCACGGGCCTGGCCGACGGTGACGTGCTCGCCGGCGTCCTGCGCGAGTGGGTGACGCGCGGGTTCGCGCCGCTGATCTTCGAGGGCTGGATGATGGAGGTGGTCAGGGGCCGCGCGGTCTCCCGGACGGCCGGCGGGTACGCGGCCGTCACGGCGGTCGCCGAGTCCGTCGCGGACCTCTCCGCCTACGTGCCGCGGGAGCAGGCCGCCGCGCTGCGGGCGTACGTGAAGCACCTGGCGGAGACCTCGCGCGTGCCCCCGGACCCCGGCGGTTTCGTCTCGCCGGTCAGCGTCGCGCGGTACGCCGGCATCCTGGCCGACCCGGCGGTGCCCGCGGCCGACCTGAACCCGCCCGCCCGGAGCCTGGCGTTCAACGCGATGGACAAGACGGTGCACCGCCGCCCGGGTTTCGCGTTCGCGCTGGCCCGCAGCTCCGACCGGATCAGCAAGTACGAGTACATGAACGGCGAGAACCTGATGCCCTGGTTCCAGGGGGACGGCGCGCACTACCTCTACCTGTCCGGCGAGGACCAGTCGGAGGCGTTCGGCGTGGACTACTTCACGGCCGTGTCCCCCTACCGGCTGGCCGGGGTGACCGCGCCGGCCGAGGAGCGCGGGACGGTGCCCGAGCTGTACGGGAACCTGTGGTACGACAATCCGGAACGCGGGTTCACCGCGTCCTCGGAGTCCCAGAACACGTACGTGTACTTCCCGCGCGGCACCAACACGTTCTCCGGCGGCGCGACGCTGGGCGCCTTCGGCGCGGCCGGTCTGGTCCAGGGCGACGACGCGGCGTACGCGGCGCGGCGGGCGGGGCTGCTGCCGGACGACTTCGTGGCGTACCGCAACGCGCGGGCCACCAAGTCGTGGTTCCTGCTGGACGACGAGGTGGTGGTGCTGTCCGCGGGGGTGGGCGACGACGCGGGCCGGGCGGTGACGACGACCGTCGACACCCGGATCGCGGACCCGGGGGCCGCCGTGTCGGTCACCGGCCGGCTGCGCGACGGCGCGCGCTGGGCGGGCACGGGCACGGCGCCCCTCGCGTGGCTGCGCTACGCCGACGCGGGCCGGGGAACGTCCGTGGGGTACGTCTTCCTCGCCGGCCCGCCGCCCACGGTGGAACGGGAGACGGTGGCGCGCAGCCGCCGGGTGGTGCGCCTGTCCAATCCGGACACGGTGGTGACCAAGCGGGTCTTCGCGCTGAGCGTCACGGGCGCGGCGGGCGCACCCGCCGCCTCGATGGCCTGGGCCCTGGTGCCCGGCGCGAGCGAGCGGCGGCTGGCCGCGTACGCGCGGGGGCCGCTGTCCGTCGTGGCGAACGACACGGGGTTGCAGGCGGTGCGGCACACGGGCCTCGGACTGCTCGCCGCGAACGCCTTCACCCCCGGCCCCCACCGGGCGGCCTGGCTCCATCTCGACGGCCCGGCGTCCGTACTGGCGCGCCGGACGCGCGCGGGCGCGGTGGAGATCGCGGTCTGTGACCCGACGATGCGGCGGGAGCGGGTCTCGGTCACGCTCAGGGGCAGGGCGAGGGCCGCGGTGGCCGCGGACGAGGGGGTCGACGTCGTCCGGGTGCCCGGGGGGACCCGGATCGAGGTGACGACCCGCCGGGCGCACGGCAGGAGTTTCACGGCGACGCTGCGCTGACGCCGCCGGCCCCGGCGGGGGCCGGAGCCGACGGCGTTCCCACCCGGGCGGTTCACCCCGCGGCGGCCTCCACCGAGGCGCCGTGCGCCTTCCGGTGGGCGGCGACCGCGTCGCGGGTCTCCTCGGTGACCAGGTCGGCGTTGATCTGGGCACCGGCGAAGGCGCCCGCCGCCGCGGAGGCGCCGACCTGGGCCGCCAGGTCGGTGACGTTGCCCGCCGCCCACACGCCGGGCACCTCGGTGCGGCCGGTGGCGTCGCTGGGCACGAACGTGCCCGCCGGGTGCTCCTCGGTGCGCAGGCCGAGCGCGGAGAGGAAACCGGCGCGCGCCGTCATCCGGGTGCCCACGACCACCACGTCGCGCGCCACCACGGAGCCGTCGCTCAGCCGCACGCCCCGCAGCCGGTCCTCGTCGGTCTCCAGGCCGGTCACCCGGCCCTCGACCACCCGGATGCCCCGGGCGGCCAGCTGCTCGGCCTCCTCGCCGGTGAACGGCGGCGCGGTGTGGGCGAACAGCGTCACGTCCTGGCTGAGCTGGCGGAACAGCAGCGCCTGGTGCACCGAGAACGGGCCGCCCGCCAGCACTCCGATGGCCCGGTCGCGCACTTCCCAGCCGTGGCAGTAGGGGCAGTGCAGCACGTCCCTGCCCCACCGCTCGCGCAGCCCGGGGACGTCCGGCAGTTCGTCGACGAGTCCCGTGGTCACCAGCAGCCGCCGGGCGCGGACCGCGGGGCCTTCGGCCGGCTCGACGACGAAGCCGCCGTCCGGCTCGCGGGCCGCGGTGACGACCCGGCCCTCGACGACGTGGCCGCCGTAGCGGCGTACCTCGGCGCGTCCGCGGGCCAGCAGTTCGCCCGGCGGCGTCCCGTCGTGCCCGAGCAGTCCGTGCACGCCGTCCGCGGGAGCGTTGCGCGGCTCGCCGGCGTCGATCACGAGCACCGATCGCCGGGCGCGGGCCAGCATGAGCGCCCCGTTGAGTCCCGCCGCGCCGCCGCCGACGACCACGACGTCGTAAGAACTCTTCCTCTGTTCCGTCATCTCGACCACCTCCACGGCCACCCTGCGCGACGCGGCGCCGTACGGCAAACGTGGTTGCCGTTCCGGCAAACCGGGGCGGTCGGGGCGGGGCACCGGGGGCCGGGTGCCGCGCCCCGCGCGTCGCGGGCGGGGCGCGGTGGTCACGCGGGCGCGCGCACCCGCGTTCCGGCGCAGCGGCCGGCGCGCGGTGTCAGCCGGCGGACGCGGCGCGGGCGTAGCCCTCCGCGAGCGCGGCGTAGTCCGGCTCGGCCGGGGCGTCGCCCGCCAGGTGGGCGCCGAGCCCGTCGAGCATCGCGTGCCATCCGACGCAGTAGTGCACGGCGGGCTCGGCCGCGAGCGGGCGGTGCAGCAGGACCAGCAGGGAGCCTTCGCCCTCGGGGGTGATCTCCCAGCGCACGACGGCCTCGGGCTCCCCGGGCCACCGCCAGGTGTGTTCGAGTCGGTGCGGCGGGTCGGCGACGAGGACCCGGCCCTCCGCGGCGCCCTCCTCGCCGAAGTCGTAGCGCGCGGTTGCGCCGGGGGCGGCGTCGAGGGTCACGCCCGGCATCCACCGCGCGCGCTGCTCCGGCTCGGCCAGGGCGGCCCAGACCCGTTCCGGCGCGTGGGCCAGCCGGCGTTCGAACCGGATCTGCCACGCCCCGTCCTGGCCGACGCCCAGGGTTCCGCGCCGGTCGTCGGCCGCGGGGGCCAGGTCCATGTCCGTCTCGGCCATCGTCATGCTTCCTTCCGCTGTTCATCGAGGTGCCGCACCAGGGAGTCGAGCCGGGACGCCCAGTTGTCGCGCGTGCGCGCGATCCAGTCGCCCGCCTCATCGAGTCCCGCGGGCCGCAGCCGGTACACCCGGCGCTGGGCCTCCCCGCGCCAGGTGACCAGACCGGCGTCGGAGAGCACGCGCAGGTGGCGCGAGACGGCGGGCCGGCTCACGTCGAACTCGGCGGCCAGCTCTCCCGCGGTCCGCTCCCCGGCGGCGACCAGTTCGAGCAGCCTGCGCCGGGTCGGGTCGGCCAGCGCCTCGAAGACCTTCTCTGACATCGCCCTTTTGTAACACGATCCTTTCGTAAGCCGCAAGTTACATAAGTGGGTGCTCCGGGACCAGCGGCCCCGGAGCACCCACCCGTGCGCCGTCCGTGCGGGCGGCCCCGCGCTCAGTCGTACGGCTCGAAGGTCATGGAGGCCCCGGCCGGATTCCCGTCGTGCACCAGCGACTCGTGCGCGCCGACGTCGTCGAACGCGAACGCGTACGCCTTGCCGTCGGCCATCTGCTCGTGCACGACCCTCGCGTAGTGGTTGGTGACGGCGTCGCGGTAGAAGCCGGAGCCGTCCTGGTCGGGCTGCTGCGCGTTGGTCAGCAGGGTGGTCCGGTTGAACGCGGCGCACAGCGTGCGGGAGATGGGGCCGCGCACCTGGTCGTTGGGGGCGTCGAGATGCTTGTGGCAGCCGAAGACGCTGTCCGAGTCCGGCTTCTGGAAACTGGTGACGACGTTGCCCGCGGCGTCGGTGAAGTGCATGACGCCGCCGGACACCCGACCGGTGTAGCGGGTGCCTGGCTCGTGGGCGAACGGCGTCACGGTCAGCGTCGCGGAGGCGTAGTGGCGCCACACCCGGTCGATGTAGTCGGCCATGGCGTCGGCCGGCACCCCGCCGGTCGAGATGCCGTGCCCCGGCGAGAGCGCGCGCACGGGCCGGCCGTCGGGCCCCTCGTGGATCAGCCCGCCCCAGCCCGAGGCCCGCAGCCCCTCGAAGACGGCGTGGTAGCCGCCGGGCTTGAGCGTGCCCGTGGTCCGCGTCTGCCCGGCGGCGTCGCGCACGCCCACCGAGTAGGGGGCGGAGAACATGTCCACCTGGGTGCTGTTGATCCACAGCCCGGCGTCGTTCAGCGTGTACTCGGACCAGTTGAACCTGATGTCGCGGTTGGGGTCGGTCGGATTCTGCACCGCGGGCTGCACCAGGCCGCCCTCGGCGAGGGAGAAGACGAGCTTCTCGCCGACGGAGAAGTAGACCCGGCCGGAGAACTTCGGCAGCCGGATCGTCATCGTCTGCCCGTCGGCGGGGCCCGCGATCGACGCGTCGGGAGCCGGCACCGGCGGGCTGCCGCCGGCCGGCCACGCGTGGAAGGTGCCCGCGGCGTCGGCCCAGCCCTGCCGCCCCGAGCTGAGCTGGGTGCCGAGGTTGTAGATGTAGACGGGCTCGGCGCGCCCCGAGTTGTTGGTGATGGTGAGCGGGATGGTGTCGGGCACGGCCTGCGCCATGGTGTCGGGCACGGCCTGCGCCTCGGGGGCGGGCCCCCAGGCGCCGACGCCCGCGGCGACGGCCAGCGCCGCGGCCACGGACGCCAGAACTCTTGGCAAGCGGAACACCGCTTCCTCCTCCTGTCAGCCGGTCCCGGCCGGGGTGGGCGGCGCCGCCCACGGGCCCGCCCCGCCGGTGATGAGAGCGCTCTCAGCGAGAGCGCACTCACCGTCGCGTGGGGCGTTGCGGCTGTCAATGCGTCGGGGACGGATCTCCATGCGCCCGTCACAGGCCGGGGCCAACACCTCCGTGATCTGCACGCGGCGCGCGGGGGCGGGCGCCCGGGCGGGCGCGCCGCTCAACGCGCGCCGCTCAACGCGCGGCGCTCAACGCGCGGCGGCCGGCCGGCGCAGGACGAGGACGCCGCGCGGGTCGAGCACGTGCGCCGGGCCGGTGCCGGCCGGCTCCCCGGCCCGGGCCCCGGTCAGCGGCTCGCCGTCGAGGCCGGCCAGCACCACGGGCTCGTCGGTGCGGTTCACCAGGAACCAGAACTCCTCGTCCCCCTTGCCGCGGACGGCCAGTTCGACCCGTCCGCGCAGCGCCGCGGGCAGCTCGCCCGCGATGCCCGCGGCGTCGAGCAGGGGGGCCAGGGTGCCGGGCAGGCCCTCGGCGCCCAGGCGGGTGGAGACGTACGCGGCCGAGCCCTCCCCCGCCGGGCGGCGGGTGATGGCGGGCCGGCCCGCCTGCGGGCCCGTGGTCCACGAGGCGAGCACGGACACGTCGGCGCCGGTGACCTGGACGCGGTCCGTCCACAGGGTGCCGGTGCCGCCGTTGTCCAGCCGGGCGGTCTCCCCCTCGGCCAGCGGGGCGAACTCCTCCACGCGGATGCCCAGCAGGTCGCGCAGCGGGCCGGGGTAGCCGCCGAGCCAGGCGTGGTCGTTCTCGTCGACGATGCCGGAGAAGTAGGTGGTGACCAGGTGGCCGCCCCGTTCCGCCCAGGTGGTCAGCCGCTCGGCGAGGGGCGCGGGCAGCACGTGCAGGATGGGCGCGACGACCAGCCGGTAGCCGTCGAGCGGCGCGCCGCTCGGGACGACGTCGGCGCGCACGCCCAGGGCGAGGAACGCCGAGTACCAGTCGAGCGCTTCCTGGCGGTAGCGCAGCAGGGAGGTCGGGTGGGAGTCCTGCTCCGCGGCCCACCAGGACTCCCAGTCGAAGAGGATGGCCGCCGCGGCCGGCCTCCGTTCGCTGCCCGCGACCGGCGCGAGGGCGTCCAGGGTGCGGCCGAGGCGGGTGACGTCCCGGAAGAGGTCGCTGTCGGGCCCGGCGTGCGGCACCATCGCGGAGTGGTACTTCTCCGCGCCCGCGGCCGACTGCCGCCACTGGAAGAAGCACACGGCGTCCGCGCCGTGCGCGACGTGCAGCAGCGAGTCGCGGGCCAGTTCGCCCGGCTGCTTCGCCCGGTTCACGGGCTGCCAGTTGACGGCGCTCGTGGAGTGCTCCATCAGGAACCACGGCCGGCCGCCGGAGAGGTTGCCGGTGAGGTTGGCGGAGAACGACAGCTCGTCCACCGCCTGCGGTCCCGGCCGGACGTAGTGGTCGTTGGAGACGAAGTCCACCTCGGCGGCCCAGTCGGCGTAGTTCATGCCCCGGGTCTCCCCCATCACCATGAAGTTGGTGGTGACGGGCACGTCGGGGGTGAAGCGGCGCAGCACCTCGCGCTCGGCCCGCAGGTGGTCCGCGAGGGCGTCGGAGGAGAAGCGCTTGAAGTCCAGTTGCTGGGTCGGGTTGGGGTGGGAGGCGGCCAGGCGCGGCGGCAGGATCTGGTCCCAGGCCGTGTAGCGCTGCGACCAGAACGCGGTGCCCCACGCGTGGTTGAGCGCGCCGAGGTCCCCGTACCTGGCCATGAGCCAGGCCCGGAAGGCCCGGGCGGCGTCGTCCGAGTAGTCGTAGACGTTGTGGCAGCCGAGTTCGTTGTTGACGTGCCAGGCGACGAGCGCGGGGTGCTGCGCGTACCGCTCGGCGAGTGCGGTGACCAGGCGCAGCGCGTGGGCGCGGAAGACCGGGGAGGTGGGGCGCCAGTGCTGGCGGGCGCCGGGCCAGACGGTCTCCCCGGTCGCGGTGACGGGCAGGATCTCGGGGTGCGCGGTCGTGAGCCAGGGCGGCGGCGAGGCGGTCGCGGTGGCCAGGTCGACTCCGATGCCGCCGGCGTGCAGCAGGTCGAGCACCGTGTCGAGCCACTCGAAGTCCCAGGTGTCGGGGCCGGGTTGCAGGTGGGCCCAGGAGAAGATGCCGACCGAGACGACGGTGACGCCCGCCTCGCGCATCAGGGCCACGTCCTCGTCCCACACCTCGCGCGGCCATTGCTCCGGGTTGTAGTCGGCGCCGTAGGCGATGCGAGGCGCGGTGTCGCCGGGCGCGCTGCGGAGCCACCGGGGTGCGCGGTCGCGGGGCATGGGCTGCTCTCCTCGGTTCGTGCGGACTGCTCGACGGCCGCGGCCGACCGATGTTTACGTAAACATCGGTCGTGGGATAGTGGCACCGGCCCTGCCCGCCGTCAAGCGGCGGCAGGGCGGCGAAGGCACTTCGGACCGTAGGAGGCTTCCGTGTCCGACTCGGCCGCGCGGCGGCGGGCGTCCATGGCGGACGTCGCGCGCCTCGCCGGGGTCTCCTCGCAGACGGTCTCGCGCGTGTCCACCGGCCACCCCGGCGTCCTTGAGTCCACCAGGCAGCAGGTGTTCGCGGCCATGCGGGAGTTGGGCTACCGGCCCAACAGCGCCGCGCGGGCGCTCAAGCGCGGTGAGTTCCGCACGATCGGCGTCATCCTCTTCACGCTCTCCACCACCGGCAACGTCCGCACGCTTGAGGCCATCGCCGCCGGCGCGGCCCAGGAGGGCTACGCGACCACGCTGCTCCCGGTGGCGGCGCCCACCCGGGACGAGGTGCGCGGCGCGTTCACCCGGCTCGGGGAGCTGGCCGTGGACGCGGTCATCGTGATCATGGAGGTGCACATGCTCGACTCCGCGGAGCTGTCGCTGCCGCCGGGCGTGCACGTCGTGGTGGCCGACTCCGACGCGGGCGACCGGTACAGCGTGGTCGACACCGACCAGGCGGGCGGCGCCAGGGACGCCGTGCGGCACCTGCTCGGCCTCGGCCACAGGACGGTCTGGCACTTGGCCGGCCCGCCGGAGTCGTTCGCCGCCGAACGCCGGGCCGCCGCGTGGCGCGCGACGCTGCGCGCCGCCGGGCGCGCGGTGCCGCCGGCGGTGCGCGGCGACTGGTCGGCGGAGTCGGGTTACCTGGCGGGGCTGCGGCTGGCGGAGGAGCCGGGGTGCACCGCGGTCTTCGCGGCCAACGACCAGATGGCGCTCGGCCTGCTGCGGGCCCTGCACGAACGGGGCCGCGCCGTGCCGGGCGAGGTGAGCGTCGTCGGCTTCGACGACATCCCCGAGTCGGGCTCGTTCATCCCGCCGCTCACCACCGTCCGCCAGGACTTCGCCGAGGTGGGGCGGCGCCTGGTGGAAGGCGTGCTGGACCAGGTGCGCGCCGACGCGCCGCGGCGCGGCACCGTGCTGGTCCCCACCCGGCTGGTGACGCGCGCGAGCACCGCGCCGCCGCCCGCCGGCTGAGTCAGCGGGCGGAGAAGTCGTCGAGCCCGTTCTCCCTGGTGTTGTGCGCGGCCCTGATCCGCCAGGCGCCGTCCGGCTGCCGCACCAGCAGGAGGGTGACGAGCCCGCGGCGGTCCTCGGGCGCGGCCGAGGGGCGCGGCCGGTGCCCCGGCCAGCTCCAGGCCGTGTGGACGAGTGCGACGTCCGGCGCGACGCCCCGGATGCTCACCACCTCCTGCGTGTAGTCGCCCTTCTGCGCGAGGACCGCGTCGGGGACGTCCTGGTGGCCCGCGACGTTCTCCCGCCTGGAGCGCCACCAGATGCCGCGGTGGGTGATGAAGTCCGCGTCCTCGGTGAACAGCGCGCCCCACGCGTCCATCTCGTGCCGGACCCACAGGTCGGTGTAGGTCGCCAGGAGCTGCCGGATGTCTCGCTCGTCCGTCTCGTTCATGGGCGGCAGCCTAGAACTTCGACTTGGCTTGAAGTCAACGGCCTCGGCGGGCCGCAGGCGCGGCCTCTCAGGCGCCCAGCGAGAACAGGAAGACGAGGAAGGCGGCGAACAGGTGGCCGACGAGCCCGTAGATCAGCATGCGGATCCACAGACCGTGCGGGATGCGGTCCCTGGTGTCCTTCGCGGCCTTCTGTTCTCTCCGCGTCTCTTCCTGCATTCTCGGCTCCTCCTGGTTCGGGCTGGGTCGGGCTTGGGCCGGGGCGGTCAGCGCGGGCCGCCGCCCAGGCACGGGCCGGCGGCTGCTTGCAGCAGCGTGTGCACGAACAGCAGCTCGGCCCCCGCGGGGGCGAGGGTGCCGATGCGGTGCGGGGTGAGCGAGTCGAAGTGGGCGCTGTCCCCGGGCCCGAGCGTGTACGCCGCGTCCCCGAGGAACAGCCGCAGCTCTCCCGACAGGACGTACAGCCACTCCTCGCCCGGGTGGACGCGCACCAGTTCGCCCTGCGGATCGCCGGGCGGCACGTGGACCCGCAGCGCCTGCAACGCCCGGCCCGCCCCGCCGGCCCGCCGGTACGTCCAGCCGCCCGCCTCCCAGGCCGCCGCGCCGCTCGCCCTGACCACCGGGTCGGGCACGGGGGCGGCCTCGCCGAGCAGTCCTGACACCGTCGTGCCGTAGACGCGCGCGAGGCTCAGCAGCGCGGGCAGCGACGGCTGGCGGTGGCCGGTCTCCAGGCGGGAGAGGTGCGCCGGGGAGAGCCCGGCGCGCCCGGCCGCGGACTCCAGGGTCAGCCGGGCGTCGCGGCGCAGGTCACGCAGCCGCGCCGCGACGGCGGGCAGCGCTCCGGCGTCCTCGTGCGGGCCGGTCGTCATACCGACGATTCAGCCAGAGCCGTGCCTGGCGGGCAACTTTTTTGCCCCACAGGCAAAAACGGTCCGGCTCGTCCCCGGTCAGGCCGCCGGGCCCGCGTCGTCCAGCGCCGCCCGCGCGGCCTCGACGAAGACGAGGCGGGCCGCCTCAAGGTCGTCGGGGGCGCGGTTGCCGCGGAGCGCGTCGACGAGGGACCGGGCGGCGCGCGCGACGTCAGGCGGGCCCTCCAGGGCCACGGCCCCGAGCGCGCGGTGCAGATCGGCCCGGTCCCCCGCCCGGCCCTCGCCGGTGCGCCGGGAGAGGAGGACGGCCTCGGCGGCGTCGAGGAAGGCCACGTAGGTCTGCCGGCGCAGGTCGAGCACCCGCACCGCGCGCTGCTCGGCCAGCGTCATCCGGACCGTGTCGAGCACCGCGTCCGCCTGCCGGTCCCCCGCGTGCCGTGCCGCCTCCGCCTGCCTGGTCCCCGCGCGGAAGGCGAACAGGCCCGTGACCGCGCTGCCCGCGAGCGCCGACCCGGCCGCGATCAGCGCGACGCCCCACTCGTTCATGCGCCCATTCTTCCCCGCGGAAGCCCCGCGCCCGACAGGGCCCCGGCGGGCGGGAAGGCGCGGGCCGGCGGGCGCCGGGCCGCCCGGCGCGGTGCGGATCCGCTCGAACGCCCTTCCGGTGCCGCCCGGGTACCATCGGCCCATGCCCTCGAAGGCCCCGG
The DNA here is from genome assembly GCF_020410765.1 of Streptomyces marincola. Classification (NCBI taxonomy): domain Bacteria; kingdom Bacillati; phylum Actinomycetota; class Actinomycetes; order Kitasatosporales; family Streptomycetaceae; genus Streptomyces; species Streptomyces marincola. Next base: position 89,173 of record NZ_CP084541.1, read on the forward strand.
ACGCCGCGCCGGCGGCGGGCGGCGAGCGGCGGGCGGCACGTGACGCGCGGCGCGCGGTGCTCTTCGCGGCCCGCTCGGCGACCGCGCTGCACCGGCTGCTCGATGTGCTGCCCGTGTTCGCGGGCGACGAGCGGATCGACCGCGCGTTCACCCTCGTGCCCGGCTCGGACTTCGGCGTGGACGCGCTGGCCGCCGTCGAACGGGCCGGGGCCCGCACGACGCCCTGGGAGGAGGCCAGCCGCCGCGCGCACGACCTGGTGCTCATGGCCAGCCCCAAGGGGGAGCTGGCGCTGCTGCGCGGCCGGCGCGTGCTGCTGCCGCACGGCGCCGGTTTCGGCAAGTCGGTCGAGGGCGAGGGAACGCCGGGCACGCCCTCCGGGCTCGATCCCGCGTTCCTGGTGCCGGACGGCGACGCCCTGCTGTCCCTGCACGCGCTGGCCCACCCGAGCCAGGTGGGCCGCCTGGCGGCGCTGAGCCCGCACGCGGCGGCCCGCGCGGCCGTCGTCGGCGATCCGACGCTCGAACGCGTGCTCGCCTCCCGCGGCCGGCGGGAGGACTACCGCGCGGCGCTCGGCACCGGGGCGCGGCATCTGATCGCGCTCGCCTCCACCTGGGGGCCCGAGTCGCTGCTGCGCCGGCGCCCCGCCCTGCCGACCGATCTCGCCGCCCGACTGCCGTGGGACACCTACCAGCTGGCCCTCATCCTGCACCCCAACGAGCGCAGCCGCCTCGGCGAGCTGAACCTCGCGGAACGCCTCGCGCCCGCGCTCGACGCCGGGATGTTCCTGGCCGGGCCGTTCGAGGAGTGGGCGGCGGTGCTCATCGCGTGCGACGCGGTGATCACCGACCACGGTTCGGCCGCGCTGTACGCGGCCGCCCTGGGCCGGCCCGTGGTCTCCGCGTACGACGGGGGCGGTGAGCTCGTCCCCGGCAGCCCGATGGCCGACCTCCTGGACCGCAGCCCGTTCCTGGCCGACGCCGACGGGCTGGACGCCGCGCTGGGGGCCCAGCGCCCCGGCGCCGTGCGCGCTCCGGCGGACGGCGCGTTCGCCGAACGGGGCCGGGCGCTGGAACGGCTGCGCGCCGAGCTGTACCGCCTGCTCGATGTGCCGCCGCCGCGCGGCCAGGTCGTGCCGCGGCTCCTGCCGGAACCCGCCGCGCCGCCGCGGGGCGTTCCCGCCTCGTTCGCGGTCAGGGCGCGCGTCGACGGCCGCACGGTCACCGTCGAACGGCTGCCCACCGGCACCGACGCGCCGGCCCACCACCTCGCCGCGGAAGCCGGCCGCGCCCCCGAGCGCCACGCCATGAGCGCGGCCGTGCTCTACCGCCGCGTGCCGCGCGGGCCGGACTACCCGGCCGCCGGGCACGGCGCGGCGTGGACCGTGGCCGGCTGGACGGAGGAGACGCTGGCGGACCACCCGGGGTGCCGCACGGCCGGCGTGGTGCTGTCGCCCGACCACTGCGTGGCGCGCGGGCGGCGCGGGCCGCTGCTCTCGGTGCGGATCGAGCCGCTGCGGCGCGGCGGGCGGGTGGTGCGCACCGATCCGGCGGCCGTGCTGAGCGGCGTGCACGCCTGGCTCGGCGAGGGCGTCGGCAACGGCGCTCCGCCCGGCTCGGCGCACGAGGTGACGTGCGTGGTGGGCGGGTTGCCGTTCGCCGTGCGGCTGCGGCCCGCCTCGGCCGCCGAGGCCGCCCGCGAGTGCTGAGGGGCGCGCCCCGGCTCCGCGTCCCTACGCGGCCGACCTGGTCCTGGGTGTCCGCCCGGCGCGGGCCAGGACCGGCCGCGCGGGTGCTGCCGGCCTCTCGGCCGGCCCGTCGGTGGGGCACGGGGACTCCCGGTGCGCCCTGTGCGCCGCCATCAGCTCGTCGAGCGCGTCCCTGGTGCGGACGAGGTCGGTGATGTGCTCCGTGAGCCGGTCGCGTTCCCGCGCCATGCGCTCGAACGCGGCCTCGGAGTTCCGCTCGCTCGGTGTGTCGACGCACGGCAGGAGCTCGGCGATGACCCGGCTGGAGAGGCCGGCCGCGTACAGCCGCTGGAGGAAGAAGACCCGCTCGGCCTGGGCCTCCGTGTAGTGCCGCTGCCCGCCCGCGCTGCGGGTGCTGGTGAGCAGGCCCTGCTCCTCGTAGTAGCGCAGGGAACGGATACTGGCCCCGGTCCGTGCCGCGAGGTCACCGATGCGCACGTCGTCCTCCCTGCCGCGCCCTCGGGCGCCGCTCTCCCCCGGCCGTCGAGCCGGGGTTCCAGGGTAGCCGCCGCGTGGCGGGGCGCGGCTGCCCGGGCGGCCCCGCGCCTTCAGTCCTGCGGGGTGAGCGCTCCGTGGCGGACGCGGACCGCGCGTGCGGCCTCCCGGTGCTCGTGCGCCTCCGCGGGGCGGCCGGCGTTCTCGGCGAGATGGGCGAGGGCGTCGAGGACGCGCGCCTCGTCGTGGCCCGAGCCGCGCCGCCGCGCGGAGGCCAGGGCCGCCGTGTACAGCGCGTGCGCCTCGGCCGCCCGGCCGAGACCGGCCAGGGCCGTGCCCAGCGCGAAGCCGGTGCGCGCGGTCATGCGTTCGCGCCCCATGTCGCGCGCCGCGGAGTGCGCTTCGGTGAGCAACGCGACGGCGCGCGGCAGGTCGCCGAGCGCGGCGACCGCCTCGCCCAGGCGGTAGGTCAGCAGCAGCACGCCGTACGGGTTGGGGATGCCGGCGTGCAGCCGCCTGGCCTCCTCGTAGTCCGCCGCCGCGGCCTCCCACCGGCCGCGCGCGGCGTGCAGCATGCCGCGGAACTCGCGCGTGGACGCGGCGAGTTTGCGGTCGCGCTCCGACGCGCCGAGCGCGTCGGCGGCCACCGCCGCCGCGGCCAGCTCCCGTTCCGCCGCCTCGTGCCCGCCGTGCTCCCACAGCGGGCGGGCCAGCTGGCAGCGCATGCGCACCAGGGCCGGCAGGTCCTCGGCCCGGGAGGCCGCCAGGACGCCGACGCGGAAGGTCTCGATCGCCTCGGCGTGGCGCGGGTGGTCGAGGAAGTGGGTCCACAACGGCTCGCACAGCGCCCACGCCTCGGCGTCGAGGCCGAGCCGGTGGGCCAGGCGCACGCACGCGTGCAGCGTGTGGCGTTCGGCCTCAAGCCACCGGTGGCCGCTGCCCTTCGGGTCCGCGGGCGGCCCGCCCGCTCCCGGCGCGCCGGGCCCGAACTCCACGTCGGGGGCGCCCGGCAGCTCCGGTGCCTCGGGCGCGAGGGTCAGGCGCGGGCCGGCCGCGGCGAGGTCGGCGCGCTGCGCCTGGCGCAGGAACCAGCGCACGCAGCGCCGCAGCGCCTCGGTCCGCTCCCGTTCACCGCCGTCGTCGCCGGTGCGCGCGGCGCATCGCGCGGCGTGCGCGCGCAACAGATCGGGCATGCGCATCCGTTCACGCCTGCCGTCCAGCAGCCCCGCCGCCTCCAGTTCTTCGAGGGCGTCGTCGGCCGCGTCCCGCCCGCGGCCGAGCAGGGCGGTGGCGGTCTCGGCGGTGAACGAGCGGCCCGGCGCCTGCCCGAGCAGCCGGTAGAGGCGGGCGGCGTCCTCGCCCAGCTCGCGGTAGGCGGCGTCCCAGACCCGTTCCACCACGGGCAGCCCCCGTTCGTGCAGTTCGGTGCCGAGGTCGGTGAGCAGGCGGGCCAGGGGGCGGCGGCGGTGCCTGCGGAGCCAGCGCCCCGCCACGTGCACGGCGGCCGGCAGGCCGGAGCACAGGCGCACGATGCCGGTGGCGGCGTCGGGTTCCGCGGTCAGCCGCGGGTCGTCGACCACGCTGCGCAGCAGTTCTGCCGCGTCGGCGTCGGCGAACGGGGACAGCGCGAGGTCCGCGGTGAGGCCGCCGTCGATGTCGTGGAGCGGGCCGTGGCTGACGGCGATGACCAGGCTCGCGTCCGAGGCGGGCAGCAGGGGCACCACCTCGGCGCCGAACCTGGCGTTGTCCACGATGACGACGAGGCGTTTGCCGTCCGTCCGCGTCCAGTACTGCCGGCACCGGGCCTTGAAGGAGCGTTCGAGCCAGTCGGGCGCCACGTCCAGGGCGCGGAGCAGCTCGCCGAGCGCGTCGGACAGGTCGACCGTCCCGTCCTGGCGCAGGTCGTCGAGGTCGACGAACAGAACGCCGTCGGGGTATCGGTCGCGCAGCGTGCGGGCGAGGCGGAAGGCGAGCTCCGTCTTGCCCACGCCGGCGAGTCCGTTGAGCCCGACGCGCAGCGGCCCGGTCCGTTCCGGCCGGTCCGCCACGGCCGCGAGCACGGCCGCCTGCTCCGTGGCGCGGTCGACGAAGTGGGCGGTCCCGGGCGGAACCTGAAAGGTCATGCGGCGACTCCGATACCCGGCGGCGGTCCGACCGGCGTGCCCGCGGGTCGCGCCGGCCGCCGGCGCCGTGCCGTCGGCCCGCCCCGGCTCACGCCGTGCGGTCCCACCTTAAGGGGCGGGCGGGCGGTCGGGCCATGGCGTCCCGGGCCGGGGCGGTGCCGCCGTCTCCTTCCCGCCGGCCGGCGGGAAGGAGACGGCGGCACGCGCGGTCAGCCGGCGACGACCCCGCTGATCTCGTTGGGCACGTTGGGCAGCGACCCGGTGGCGCGCACCTCGCCCGTCTCGATGTCGACCGCGTGGATCTCCCGCGCGGCGGGGTCGGTGACGTAGGCGGTGTGGTCGCGCACGAAGAGCGCGGGGCGCGGCTGCTGCCACTCCAGCGGCTCCTCCCACGCGTCGAGCACGGGCACGGTGCCGGTCACCTCGGCCGATTCCGGGTCGATGACGTGGATGGCGCCGTCCGTGCCCAGCACGAGTGCCTCGCCGTGCGGGCCGCGGGCCAGCGAGCGGAACGTGTAGCTCGTGCCCAGGTCGACGAGTTCGAGGCCGCCGGTGGTCGTGTCGATGAGCGCGACCTGCTCCGGCCGTTCGAGCTCGGCGTCGGGGTCCTGCTTGTAGTCGCCGAGTACGATGGGCGATTCCTCGGAACCCGCCTGGTTGCCGATGCGGCCGTACTCGGTGGGGCTCTGCACCTTGGTGATCTCGCCGTCGCGGTACACCAGGGCGCCGTCCTCGCAGCCGACGACGACCGTGTCGCCCTGGGCCGTGGCCTCGCCGTGGACGCCCGGGCACTCCTCGCTGCGCAGGACCTCCTCCCGGTTCTCGTCGAGGACGGCGATGCCGTTGCGCTCCTCCGCGGTGCCGAGGGTGACGACGAGTTCGCCGGCCTCCGTCTCGACGGCGACGCCGTGGTGCGGCGCCGCGGCCGTGTACTGCTCGGTCTCGGGGAGCCCGTCGCCGAGTTCCGTGGGGTCGAAGGCCGTGACCTCGCCCGTGCCGTCGGCGAACAGCACGGTGCGGCCGGCGTGCCGGACGACGTGGCCGGGCTCGGGGGCGGAAAACTCCTCCTCGGTGAGTTCGGCGCCGACGGCGTCCAGGACGCGGAACCCGCCCGAGGCCGAGACCAGCACGTGCCGGTCGTCGCCCGCGGGGTTGACGCGGTTGAAGCCGCTGAGCGGGATGTCGGCCGCGACGTCGAGGGTCTCGCCGTCCAGGACGTGCAGGCCGCCGTCGTAGGTGATGACGAGCGGGTCGGTGACGGCGGCGGCCGACGCCGAGGGCGACGGCTCGCCCGCCGCGTCGTCCGACGAGTCGTCCGAGCCGCAGGCGCTCACGGTGAGGGCGGCGGTGAGGGCGGCGGCGCAGAGCGCGGCGCCGCGGGGCCGGTGCCGTTGGGACATGGGTGTACTTGCTCCTTCTCGATTTCCCTGTGCGGGGGGTGCGGGGGGCTCGTGGCCCGTCCGGCGGGTCAGCGGGCGGCGGGGGCCAGCGCGTCGACGATGGCGTCGGTGTTGGCGCGCATCATCTCCGCGTAGGTGGCGGCGCCTCCGCCCTCGTCGGTCAGCGACTCCGAGTGCAGGGCGACCACCTCGACGTCGAGCCCCGCCTCCTCGGCCAGGACCTCGGCGAGGCGGTCCGGCTGGGAGGAGTCGGCGAAGACGGCGGGCACGTCGTGCTCGCGGATGGCGCCCGCGAGGGAGTCGAGGTCGGAGGCGCTCGGCGAGGCGAGTGTCGTTCCGCTGGGGATGACGGCGCCGACGACGTGGAAGTCGTGCCGGTCCGCGAGATAGCCGAACACGTGGTGGTTGGTGACCAGGTCGCGGCGCTCCTCGGGGATCTCCGCGAACCGCTCCGTCATCCACGTGTCGAGTTCGGCCAGCTCGCCCAGGTAGTCCTCGGTGTTCTCGCGGACCGCCGCCTCGTCGACGCCCGGGACGTGCTCGACGACCGCGTCCGAGATCAACTGGACGGCGGCTTCCATGCGTTCGACATCGGTCCAGAAGTGCGGGTCCGGCTGCCCCTCCATGGCGTCCGAGGTGTAGGGGAGCGGGTCGACGCCCTCGCCGACGGCGAGGGTGGGCACGTCCTGCCCCTCGGCCGCGTCGACGTGCCGCGCGATGCCCTCCTCAAGCCCGAGCCCGTTGTGGACGACGAGTCCGGCGCGTTCGATCCCGGCGGCCTGCCGGGCGGACACCCCGAAGGAGTGCGGGTCGGCGCCCGGCGGCATCAGGACCGTCACCTCGGCCTGGTCGCCGACGATCTCGCGGGTGACGTCGCCGAGGATGTTGGTGGTGACGACGACGCTCCCCCGGTCCTCCTCCCCGGCGGCGCAGCCGGTGAGCAGCAGCGGAACGGCGGCGCAGGCCACGAGGAACGGGCGGAGCCGGGCGGGCGCGGAGGGGCGCGTGCGGCGGCTCACCGGCCCGTCTCCACCATGTGGTCGGGCGCGAAGTCGAGTTCGAAGGTGCGGGCGACGCGCAGGTCGTCGTTGTAGTCGATCTCGTGCACCGTGCGGGCCGCCGGGTCGTTGACGTAGGCGCGCGTGGTGTCCGTCTCGATGACGGGCGCCGGCGCGTCGTCCCGCGGCGGCGAGGACAGCAGCGGGGTGCTCGCGGTGCGGTTGCCGTCGGCGGAGTCGTGGGCGTGCAGCACGCCGTCCTCGGTGAGGACCAGCAGCGTGGACCCGTCGCCCGCGGTGCTCGCGGCCAGCACGGGGCCGGTCTCGACCAGCTGCCACGTGCGTTCCGCGAGGTCCAGGGTCCACACGCCGGTGTCGCCCGCCCGCGCGGCCAGGACGTCGCTGCCGGGGCGGTGGGTGAACGCGGTGGCGCGCGCGTCGTCGCCCGTGCCGTCCGGGTAGGGGATCTCGACGCCGTCGAACGTGCCGTCCTCGTGCGTCACCAGCAGGGCGCCGTCGGCGCAGCCGAGGACGGCGCCGCGCCGCGTGAGCGCCTGTCCGCGCGGGTCCTCGCAGCGCTCATCCAGCGTGGTGGTCGCGCCGCCGTCCTGCTCGCGGATCTCGACGGTGCCGTCCTCTGCGGTCGGCACGAGCAGGCCGCCCTCGAACGGCACGGCCGCGGCTCCCGCGGAGACGGCCGCGGTCCCGGCCTCTTCGAGCCGGCCGTCGTCGAGCGCGGCCCGGTCCAGGAGGTGGACGGAGCCGTCGTCGAGGGTCAGGGCCGTCACGGAGGCGTCGCCGTGGACGCCGGCGGGGCCGCCCACCGGCAGGCTGCCGACGCCGTGGGCGGGGGCGCGGTAGTGGTGGACGTGGTCGCCGTGGTCGACCGTCCAGCTCCCGCCGTCCACGACGTGCACCTCATCGCCCGCCGAGGCCAGGTAGGCGAACCTGCCGTCCTGGTGCATGCCGGTCACCTCCCCCGCGTTCTCGATCTCGACGACGTCCTCGGTGGTCAGGTCGAGGACGGCGGCCCGGCCCGTGGCCGACTCGGCCAGCACCAGGCGGGGTTGCGTGCCCGCGGTCTCCTCCGCTCCCTCGACGTAGCCGTGCGGGACGGCCTCGTCGGCGGGCGCGGCGTCCGTGCCGCCCTCGTCGTCCCCGCCGCCGGCGCAGCCGGCGAGCAGGGCGGTGGCCGCGATGGCGGCCGTGATGGCTCCGGTGGTCCGGCTGGATATCACGATGCGTGCTCGACTTCCCGTTCCATGGTGGTTTCGTGTGCGGCGGCCGTGGGGCCGCGCCGCAGGTCCCGCAGCGCGGCGGCCCCGGCCGCGAGGAAGAAGGCGGTCACGGCGACCGCCGCGATGGTGGCGCCCGCGGCGGTGCCCGCGTGCCAGGAGATGACGAGGCCGAGCACGGTCGAGACGGTGCCGACGGCGGCGGCTCCGAGCATGACCAGCGGGATGCGCCCGGCCCACAGGGCCGCCGCCGCGGGCGGCGCGATCAGCAGGCCGAGGACGAGCAGGGTCCCGACCACGTGGAACGAGGCCACGATGGCCAGCGTCATCAGGCCGAGCAGCGTCGCGTGTGCCGCGCCGGGCCGCAGGCCCAGGGTGCCCGCCTTGCGCGGGTCGAACGCGAGGGCCGTGAACGCCCGGTGCCCCAGCGCGGAGACGGCCACGACGACGGCGAGCGCGAGCGCGAGGTTGCGCAGGTCCTGCGGGCGGACCGCGAGCACGTCCCCGAAGAGGAACGCGGTGAGGTCGACCGCGAAGGACTCCGAGTGCGACACGATGATGACGCCCGCGGAGAGCATGCCGACGAACAGCAGGCCGATGCTCGTGTCGCCGGAGAGCCGGGGGAAGCGCGTGAGCGCCGCGACCCCGAGCGCCATCGTCGCCGCGCTGGCCGCGGCCCCGAGGACGAGGCTGCCGCCGAGCAGCGAGGCGAGGGCGACGCCGGGCAGCATGCCGTGCGCCATGGCGTCACCGAGGAACGCCGTCCCGCGCAGCACGACCCACGTGCCGACGGGGGCGCAGATGAGGGACACCAGAACGCCGCCCCACAGCGCCCGCTGCACGAAGGACACCTCGAACGGCTCGAACAACCACTCCATGCGGAGCACTCTATAGTGAAAATGATTATCAGACGCACGAGGTGGAATGTGATGCGCGACTCAGAACAGCCCCCGATCGATCTGCGCGCGGTGTCCGCCGGTTACGCCGGCCGGCCCGTCCTGCGCGACCTCACCGCGCACCTGCCGCACGCCCGCGTGACCGCCCTGGTGGGCCCGAACGGGGCCGGCAAGTCCACCCTGCTCTCGGTGCTCGCCGGCGTCCTCGCCCCGCTGGCCGGCAGCGTCACGGGCCTCGGGCCCGGGCGCCCGGCGCTGGTCGTGCAGCGCAGCTCCGTTCCCGACACGCTCCCGCTGACCGTGCGGGAGGCCGTCGGCATGGGGCGCTGGGCCGACCTGGGGCTCTGGCGCCGCCGGACGGCGCGCGACCGGGAACTCGTCGAGGACGCCATGGCCAGGCTCGGCATCACGGACCTGGCGGGGCGTCAACTCGGGTCGCTCTCCGGGGGGCAGCGCCAGCGCGTCCTCGTGGCGCAGGCGCTCGCGCAGCGCCCCGGGCTGCTCCTGCTGGACGAGCCGACGTCGGGGCTCGACCAGGACGCGCACACGCGCATCGCCGACGTGCTCGACGCGGCGGGCGCCGAGGGCGTCACCGTGGTCCACGCGACCCACGACATGGACCTGGCCCTGCGGGCCGACCACTGCCTCCTCCTCGGGCGCGGCCGGCTCCTGGCCGCCGGCGCCCCTGACCAGGTGCTGACCTCGCGGGACATGCACGTGGCCTGGGGCCTGCCCGCCGCCGCGGGGACCAGGACCGCGCCCGCGGGGCCGCCCGGCCCCGCGGGCGGGTGACCCCGCCGGGGGCGGCGAGGGGCGGCAGGCCGGGGCCGTGGCGACGCAGCGGCCACGGCAACGGGGCCGCCCGGGCCGCGCCGGTCAGCTGCCGGCGTTCACCGTGGGCCAGTCGATGGCGGCCTCGGAGATGTGCCAGCGGTCGAGCAGTTCCGCGTAGGTGCCGTCCCGCACCAGCTCGCCGACGGCCGCGGCGACGGCCTCGCGCAGCTCGTCCTGCCCGCGCGGCACGGCGATGCCCCGCAGGCCGCGCTGCTCGTCCGGGTACCCCACGCTCAGCCCGCTCTCGGGGTGCCGCCCCGCCCAGTAGGCGATCTGGGAGTAGAGCACCACGGCGGCATCGGCCTCCCCGGCCGCGATCGCCTCGCCCATCGCGTCGCGCGTGGGCAGGGGCAGGACCTCGACGGGCTCGGGGCAGTCGGCGGTGTGCTCGCGCACCATGCCCTCCATGAACTCCCCCTCGTAGGTGGCCAGCGTCATGCCGCACAGTTCGTCGAACAGTCCCGCGCGCTCCGGGTCCCCGCTGAGCACGGCCCAGCCGTCCGAGTAGTGGTTCACGAGGTCCACGCCCAGGGCCTCCCGTTCCTCCGGGGTGTCGGGGTACCCCGCCATCGCGATGTGCGCGGCGGCGTCCCCGCCCTCCCTGACCGCCGCCCGTGCGGCGTTCTCGGAATCGCCGGCCAGTGAGAAGTCGACATGGACGCCCAGCCGTCTCCCGACGGCCCACGCGAGATCGATCTCGAAACCGACCGGTTCGCCGTCCTCGACGAAGAGCACCGGCTGCGACTCCGACGCCACGTGCACGGTGAGGCCCCCCGCCTCGCGCACGTCCTCGGGCACGAGGTGGGACAGCGGCGCTCCGGCCGGATCCGCGTCCCCGCCCTGCCCGGCCGTCTCACCCGCGGCGTCCGGCCGCCGCTCCCCTCCCCCGCCACCGGTGTTCAGCACGATCAGCGGAACGGCCACGGCGAGCGCGAGGGCGCCCAGGGCCGCCGCCCACAGCGCGGAACGGGCGCCGCGCCGCGGTGGCGCGGCCGGCGCGGGCGGGGTCGCCGGCAGGGAAGGGTCGGACGCGTACGTGGTCTGGTCCCCGTACCGGGGTGGCGTGTTCCCGAGCGGCCGGCCGAGCGGCGCGGGCCGGTCCGAGGGACCGGGCCCCCAGGCCGCGGCGGCCACGTCGACGGCGCCGGGGCCGTCGAGGGCCAGCAGGTCGGCGGCGTGGCGGCCCAGCCGGGCCGCCAGCGCGGCGGGCAGCCAGAACTCCGTACCGGCCCGGTCCTCGGCCAGCGGCACGATCTCGGCCAGGGCCGGGCGGGCGCCGGCCTCCTTGGCCAGGCAGCGGGTCACGAACGCGCGCAGTTCGCCGGTCAGCCGGCCGCGCTCGGGGCCGAGTTGGGGCGCCTCGTACATCACCCGGTAGAGCACGGTGTGCATTTGGGCGCCGTCCCAGGAGAACGGGTCGAAGCCGGTCGCGGCGTAGGCGAGCACCGCGCCCAGCGCGAACACGTCCGCCGCGCCGGTCAGCTCCTCACCCCTGATCTGCTCGGGGGGCATGTAGCCGGGCGAGCCGACCATGGCGCCGGTGCGCGTCACCGAACTGGCGTCCACGGCGCGCGCGATGCCGAAGTCGATGACCTTGGGCCCTTCGAGCGTCACCATCACGTTCGAGGGCTTGAGGTCCCGGTGGATCAGCCCGTTGCCGTGGATCTCGGTGAGTGCCTGCGCGAGGCCGAGCGCGAGCGCCCACACCGCGTGCTCGGCCAGGGGCCCGTGCCACGCGTCCACGAGCTGCCGCAGGGGAACGCCCGCCACGTAGCCGGTGGCGACCCAGGGGACGGCCGATTCGGTGTCGCTGTCGAGCACGGGGGCCGTCCACAGGCCGCCGACCCGCCGGGCCGCCGCGACCTCCGCGCGGAACCGGCGCCTGAAGTCCGGCTCCCGGGCCAGTTCTTGGTGCACGACCTTGACCGCGACCATCCGCCCGCCCTGCGAACGCCCCAGGAAGACCTGCCCCATGCCCCCCGCGCCCAGCCGCCCGAGCAGTCGGTACGGGCCGATCGCCGGCGGGTCCCCGGGCAGCAGCGCCTCCACCGTGCATCCTCCAACACCCACTTCAGCGGCACGCGGGCGCGGTCGGGTGCCGGTCACCCGCTCGCACGCGCGGTGGCACGGTCCGGCCGCTCGCCGCCGCGTTCCGTCGTCCGTCCGGGCTCCGACCGTACACCTGCCGGATCTGTTCCACCGGCCCTTCACACGGCGACCACCGGAACAGGCCGGTTCCTCCGCCATCCGGAAGCCCGCACGTCAACTGCGCTTTGACGCGAACGGGTTGGGCGCCGCGGCGGAGTTGCCCGCCGCGGCGCCCGCGGGGAGGGCGCGGGGGCCTACGCGCGCCGGGCGGAGCCACCGACGCGCCCCACGAGGAAGACGGCGACCAGGACGAGCCCGGCGGCGACCAGGAGGGCGCCGACTCCGGCGTAGACGCGCAGGCCGTTCGCCACCGCCTCCTGAACGGCGTCGTGCAGGGCGGGACCGTGCACGGCGAGCCCCTCGGCCGTGTCGACGCCCGCGTGCACGCTGGACCGCGCGGCCTCCGCGTCCGGCTCGGGCACCCCGGGGGGCATGGCGCCTGAGAGCGTGGCGCGGTAGACGACCGTGCCGATCGCGCCGCCCGCCGCGACCCCGAGCGCCGTGCCCAGTTCCCCGCCCACCTCCTGGACCGCCGCGACGGAACCCGTCCGCCCCTCCGGCGCGCTCGTGATGATGAGATCGCTGATCAGCGCCATCGCCATGCCCTGGCCGAGCCCGATGACCGAGGCCGCGGCGGCCACCACGGGCAGGGCCGCGTCCGCCACCGCGACCAGGGCGACGAGCACCGCGCCCGCCACCGTGACGGCGAGCCCGTAGGCGACGACCACCGCGGGGCGCGCACGCGCGGCGAGCATGGGGGCGAGCAGGGCTCCCGCGATGTTCACCACGATGTACGGCAGCGTCCACAGCCCGGCCGCCAGGGGCGTAAGGCCGCCGCTCCACTGGAGGTACTGCGTCAACAGGTAGAACGTGCCGACCATGCCGACGCCCACGAGCAGCAGCGTGGCCAGGGCGGCGGCCACCCGCCGGTCGGCGAGCAGGGCGAGGTCGAACAGCGGGTCGCGCAGCTCCCGTTGCCTGCGCACGAAGACGCCGAGGACCCCGAGGCCGATGGCGGCGACCGCGAGGTTTGGCCAGACCGAGCCGGTGCCGGTCTCCTGGCCGGCGGCCAGTTCCTGCAACCCGTAGACCAGCGCGAGCGTGCCGGACACGGACAGCGCGACGCTGGCCACGTCGAGGCGCGCACGCGCCCGCTCGCCGCTCTCGGGCAGCAGTCGGGGGCCGGCGGACAGGAGGAGCAGCATCGGGGGCACGTTGATGAGGAACACCGAGCCCCACCAGAAGACTTCGAGCAGCAGGCCGCCGATCAGCGGCCCGATCGCACCGCCGACGGAGAACGCGCTGAACATGATGGCGATGGCCATGCGGCGCTGGCCGTCGTCGCGGAACATCGTCTTCAGCAGCGAGAAGAGCGACGGCATCAAGGTGGCGCCCGCGACGCCGAGCAGGGCGCGCACGACGATGAGCATCGTGGGCGAGGTGGCGAAGGCGGCGGCGACCGAGAGCGCCGCGAACGCCGTCGAGCCGAACAGCAGCAGGCGCCTGGGCCCGACGCGGTCCCCGAGCCGGCCCATGGTCACCAGGCAGCCCGCGATCAGGAACCCGTAGACGTGCACGATCCACAACGACTCGGCCGCGTTCGCGTCGAGGTCCGCGCTGAGCGTGGGCAGGGCGAAGAACAGCACGGTCAGGTCGGTCGACAGCATCAGCATGGGCAGCACCAGGACGGCGAGTCCGGCCCACTCGCGCGCGGTGGCCCGCGCCGGGGGCGTCCCGCCGCCCTCCTGCCGCACGGGCGCGGCTGCCCCGCTCATCGGTCCCGCCCCGCGGGTGCGGGAGTGCGCTCGGTGGTGGTCCTCATGACCGGCTCCTTCGCGAGTTCCGTTCCATCTCGCAACGTAACGATACTCGACGGCGGACGCGCCGCCCACCGCCGCCCGGCCGACCGGGGCCGCTCGGCGGCCCGGAGCAGCGGAGCACTGGAGTACTGTGGCCCGATGTCCAACCGGCGCGGTGCCACCGGGCGGGGCGGCGGCGGACGGCCCCGGGACCCGCAGATCGACCACGCCGTGCTCACGGCGGCCCTTGAGGTGCTCGACGAGGCGGGCTACGCCGGCCTGAGCCTCGAAGAGGTCGCGCGGCGCGCCGGGACCTCGCGGCCGGCGATCTACCGCCGCTGGTCGGGGCGCGCCCCGCTGGCGCTCGCCGCGATCGCGAGCCGCCTCGACGTGCCGTCCCCGCCGGACACCGGCTGCACCCTGTGCGACCTCGGCGAGAGCTTCAACGTGTTCCTCGCCGCCTACCGCACGATCCGGCCGGACGTGCTCAGCAGCCTCTACGCCGAGTGCGCCCCCGACCCGCGGCTGCGGGCGCGTTACCTGGAGACCGTGGTCGAGCCGTCCCGCCGGGCGGTCGGCAGCACGCTCGACCGGGCCGTGGCGCGCGGGGACCTGCGGGCCGGCACGGACCGGGAGCAGCTGCTCGACATCGTCGGGGCGCTCGTGCACTACCGCGCCCTGTTCGGTCCCCGGCACCTCACCGACGCCGAGGCCGAACGGGCCATCGAGGTCCTGCTGCGCGGCGCGGCCGTGGACTACGCGGCACTGGTGGCCCACAGCGAAGCGCTCGAACAGGAGCACCGCGGCGCGGCCGACGCCCAGCACGTGCACCTGGAGTCCGAGCGGCCCGCCCCCCGCTGAGGCCCGCCGCGGGGCCCGGCGCCGCGCGGCCCACGGGCACGGCGCGGCGCGGCCGGACGGCGCGGGCTACCCCGGCCGCTCCAGGAGCCGCCGGGTGCGCTCGCGCACGGAGGGCGGCAGTGCGCCGGCCACGTCGGCGAGCGACACCCCGGCCAGGCTGCGCCGCCACGCCTCGTGCGCGTCGGCCATCTTCTCGGCCAGCAGGCAGGGGGCGAGGCACTCCTCCGGCGGCGCCGCGCCCAGCCCCCGCTGCCGGATCTCGCGGCACTCGTAGGGCGGGGACGCGCCGTCCACGGCCTCGACGATGTCCAGGAGCGTGACCTCGGCGGCCGGCCGGGCCAGCCGGAACCCGCCCCGCGGCCCCGTGGTCGCCGCGAGCACCCCGGCCCTGACCAGGGCCTGAAGCTGCTTGGCCAGGTAGGCCGCGGGGAGGTCGTGGTGCCGCGCCAGCTGGGCCGCCGACGCGGTCGCCCCCCGGGGGAGCTGGGCGAGGGCGGCGGAGCAGTGCAGCAGCCATTCGGTGCTCACGGGCAGCTTCATGGGCCCAGGTTAACCGGATATTGCGGATCCTGAAGGTCCGTTATAGCGTCCCAGCAGGCAGAAGGACCGAGGAGAGGCCATCATGCGTATCGCTGTCGCCGGCGCGACCGGGAACATCGGGACCCTCACCGTCGCCGCTCTCGAACGGGCGGGGCACGATGTCGTGCGCATCAGCCGCTCGCTCGGCGTCGACCTCTCGACCGGGGAGGGCCTCGACGCCGCGCTCGCCGGCGTCGAGGCCGTCATCGACGCCACCAACTTCACCGGCACCGATCCCCGGGAGGCCGTGGCCTACTTCGGCACCGCCACCCGCCACCTGCTCGCGGCCGGTGAGCGGGCCGGCGTGCGCCACCACGTGCTGCTCTCGATCACCGCGGTGCACCGCGTCGAGGGGAACGCGCACTACATGGGCAAGCGCGAGCAGGAACGCCTGGTCACCGAGGGGCCCGTGCCGTGGACGATCGTGCCCGCGACGCAGTTCCACGACTTCGCCGCGATGGTGACGGGCTGGACCGAGCGGGACGGCGCCGCCACGGTCGCGCCGCTGCTCGTGCAGCCGATCGCGCCCGCGGACGTGGCCGGCATCCTCGCGGAGGTCGCCACGGGATCGCCGCTGGGCCGCTACCCCGACATCGCCGGGCCGGAGACCCACGACCTCGTGGACATGGCCCGGCGCACCAACGAGGCGCGCGGCCGGTCGGTCAGGCTGGTGCCGACGTGGTCGGGGCCGTTCGGCACGGGCATGGCCGGGAACGTCCTGCTGCCCGGCCCGGGCGCCCGGATCGCGCCGACGACCTTCGACGCCTGGCTCGCCGAGCAGCGGTAGGCCCCGCGCTGATTGGCCCCGCGGTGTCCGGGTACCCCGGACTGACCCGGACCACCAGGGCCGGGGCGAGCGAGGAGGGTCATCGGTGAGTCGGCTGGACGTTTTCGTGATCGGGATGGACGAGGCGAACGAGGCGGCGCTGCGCGACGTTCCGCACGCTTCCGACTACCGGCTGCATCCCCTGCTGACCATCGAGGAACTCCAGCACGGCGAGATCGACTTCCCGGCCCTGGTGCACAAGGCCCAGTCCAGGCTCGACGCGTTCGACGGCTCGCCCGACGCCATCGTCGGCTACTGGGACTTCCCGGTCTCGACCCTGGTGCCGATCCTCTCCGAGCGGTACGGGCTGCGCAGCACCAGCCTGGAGTCCGTGGTCAAGTGCGAGCACAAGTACTGGAGCCGCATCGAGCAGGCCAAGGTGACCGACGCGCTGCCCCGGTTCGGGCTGGTCGACCTGGAGGCCGAGGATCCGCAGCCGCCGCGCGGGGTGCGCTTCCCGATGTGGCTGAAGCCGGTGACGGCCTACTCCTCCGAGCTGGCCTTCGGCGTCGGTGACCGCGAGGAGTTCCGCGCGGCCGTCGCGGAGATCCGCGCCGGCGTCGCACGCGTCGGCAGGCCGTTCGACTTCGTGCTCGACCGGCTGGAACTGCCGCCCGAGATCGCGGACGCCGGGGGCCAGGCCTGCCTGGCCGAGGAGGCCATCACGGGTGGCCAGGTCGCGGTCGAGGGCTACGTGCACAACGGCGAGGTGACCGTCTACGGCACGCTCGACTCCCTCACCTACCCGGACAGCCCCTGCTTCCTGCGGCACCAGTACCCCTCGCAGCTGCCGGAGCGCGTGGTCGGCCGGCTGCGGGACATCTCCGCGCGCGTGATCACCCGGATCGGCATGGACCACGCGACGTTCAGCATCGAGTTCTTCTACGACCAGGAGACCGACACGATCAATCTCCTTGAGGTCAACCCCCGCCATTCCCAGGCGCACGCGGAACTCTTCGAGCACGTGGACGGCGCGCCGAACCACCACGCGATGCTGAGCCTCGCGCTCGGCCGCGACCCGCGGCTGCCGCACCGCCAGGGCGAGTACGCGATCGCGGCCAAGTGGTACCACCGCCGGTTCGAGGACGCGGTGGTGCTGCGCTCCCCTACCGCGGACGACATCGCCGCGCTCACCGGGCGCATTCCCGGCACCGCCGTCCACCGGGTGCCCCCGGTCGGCGCCCGGCTCTCCGAACTGCCGGAACAGGACTCCTACAGCTACGAGTTGGCGCACATCGTCACCGCCGCCCACAACGAGGCCGAGCTGGTCGCCAAGTACGAGGACGTGGTGAGATCGCTGCCTTTCACCTTCAAGGAGGTGGACGGGTGATGCGCTGTGTCGACCCGGCGGAGCTGCCGCACGCCGTCATGACCGAGGAGGACGTCCGCGTGCCCGTCTCGGACGGCGTCCTGCTCTCCGCCAAAATCTGGCGCCCCGTCTCGTCCGACGACCGGCCGGTGCCCGGCGTGCTCGAATACATCCCGTACCGCAAGCGGGATCTGACGTCCGCGCGCGACGCGGTGCACCACCCCTACCTGGCCGGCCACGGCTACGCCTGCGTCCGCGTCGACCTGCGGGGCACCGGCGAGTCCGGCGGCGTGCTGCTCGACGAGTACCTGGAACGGGAGCAGGCCGACGCCGAGGACGTGCTCGCGTGGCTGGCCGCCCAGCCCTGGTGCGACGGCCGCACCGGGATGATGGGCCTGTCCTGGGGCGCGTTCGCCGCCCTCCAGGTCGCCGCCCGCCGCCCGCCCGGCCTGCGGGCCATCGCCATCTCGTCCTTCACCGACGACCGGCACGCCGACGACATGCACTACATGGGCGGTTGCATGCTGTCGGACAACCTGGCCGAGGCGGGCACGATGTTCGCCTACGCCACCTGCCCGCCCGACCCGGAACTGGCCGGCGACGCCTGGCGCGACCAGTGGTTCGAACGCCTGGAGGCGGCCGGCCCCTGGGTCACGCGCTGGCTGCGCCACCAGCGCCGCGACGCCTACTGGCAGCACGCCTCGGTGTGCGAGGACTACCGGTCCTTGGCCTGTCCCGTGCTCGCGTCGAGCGGCTGGGCCGACGGCTACTCCAACGCCGTGACCCGCCTGCTCGAACACGTCGACGTGCCCCGCAAGGGGCTGATCGGGCCGTGGTCCCACAAGTTCCCGCACCAGGGCGAGCCAGGACCCGCCATCGGCTACCTCCAGGAGCTGGTGCGCTGGTGGGACCACTGGCTCAAGGACATCGACAACGGCGTGATGGAAGGCCCCATGCTGCGCGCCTGGATGCAGGAGAGCGTGCCGCCGTCCACGTCCTACGAGGAGCGGCCGGGCCGCTGGGTCGGCGAACCGCACTGGCCGTCCCCGCACATCACGGAGGTCGCGTACCCGCTGCTCGGCCGCCGCCTCGGCGCGCCCGGCGAGACGGCCGACCCGCCGCCGGCGGACCGCACCCTCCGTTCCCCCTTGTCCGTCGGCCAGTTCGCCGGCAAGTGGGCCTCCTACAACGCCCCGCCCGACCTGCCCTACGACCAGCGCGAGGAGGACGGCGGGTCGATCGTCTACGAGAGCGACCCGCTGGCCGAGCGGCTGGAGATCCTCGGCTCGCCCACGGTCGAGCTCGACGTCTCGGTCGACCGGCCGGTCGCCATGGTCGCCGCCCGCCTCTCCGACGTCGCCGAGGACGGCAGCGCCACCCGCGTCACCTACGGACTGCTCAACCTGACCCGCCGCGACAGCCTCAGGACGCCGACCCCGCTCGAACCCGGCCGCCGCTACCGGGTCAGCGTGGCGCTCAACGGCGTGGCGCAGGCGTTCCCGCCCGGGCACCGGGTGCGGCTGTCGCTGTCCACGTCCTACTGGCCGCTCGCCTGGCCGCCGCCCGAGCCGGTGCTGATGACCGTGCACGGCGGCGCCGGGTGCCTCACGCTGCCGGTCCGCCCGGGCTGCGAGCCCGACGACGCGGGCGACCGCCCGTTCGGCGAGCCCGAGGGCACCGCGCCCGCGCCGGTCACCCGGCTCACCCCGGCCGAGCAGCGCTGGCAGGTGACGCGCGACCTGGTCGACTACCGCTCGGCTCTTGAGATCGTCAAGGACCAGGGCGTGCAGCGGTTCGACGAGCACGGCCTCGAAGTGCGGCGCCGGGCCTACGAGCGGTACGACTCGGTGGCCGACCAGTTCTGCTCCGTGCGCGGCGAGTCGGCCTGGACGATGTCCTTCCGGCGCGGCGCGTGGGAGACGCGGACCGAGACCCGCACGGTGCTTGAGTGCACCGCGACGGACTTCGTGGTGCACGCGACCCTCGACGCCTACGAGGGCGGGCACCGCGTCTTCTCCCGCAGCTGGAGCCAGACCGTCCCGCGCGACCTGCTCTGACGCCCCGCCCGGCTCCCGCCTCCTGGCCCACGGCACCGGTCCCGCGGGCGCGTTCACCCGGCACCATGTGCCGCCGAACCGGCAGGGGTGCGTGTCCCGGTGTTCAGGCCCCTGCCACCGGGGGGCCACGATCGCTCCGCAGACTGCCGCCGTTACGTGCGACGAGCGCAGGGAGAGTGCGGTGGCAGGCACAACCGAGGGTCATGGGGTCGGTAGGCGGCGGCTGTTGCAGACGGCGGTGGGCGTGTCCGCGGCCGGGGCCGCGGCGACGGCGATGGGCGCGGCGCCGGCGCAGGCCGCGCCCGGCGGATGGGAACCGATCGGCGGCGGGAGCGGCGGATTCGACGCGGACAGCCCGCGGTTCGCGCTCGCCGTCCTGCCCGACACCCAGTACCTCTTCGACGCCGACAGCTCCGACCCTGCGCCGCTGCGGGCCACCTTCAGGTACCTCGCGGAGCACCGCGCGAGCGGGAACATCGCCTTCATGGCCCACCTGGGCGATGTGACCGAGCACGGCACCGAGCACGAGATCCAGCTGGCCGCGCGCACCTTCGGGGCGCTGCGCGACAAGGTGCCCTACAGCGTCCTGGCCGGCAACCACGACATCCCCAGCAGCACCGACGACCAGCGCGGCGACTCGCCCTACCTCGACGCGTTCGGCCCGGAGCGCTACGCGCGGATGGACACCTTCGGCGGCGCGTCCCCCGACGGCTACAACACCTACCACGTGCTGCGCGCCGGCGGCCGGGAGTGGCTGCTGCTCGCGCTCGACTGGCGGGTGTCCGACGCCGGTCTGACCTGGGCCAGGGGCGTGCTCGCCGAGCACCCGACGCTGCCCACCGTGCTCACCACGCACGACCTGGCGTACGCGAACGAGGAGGGCGCCGCGCAGCTCTCCGGCCACGGAACCCGGCTGTGGGAGGGGCTGATCCGGGACCACGACCAGATCTTCCTCGCCCTGGGCGGGCACTACTGGCCCTCGGGGCGCACGGTGCTGACCAACGCCGCGGGCAACGACGTCCACGTGCACCTCGCCAACTACCAGGACCGGTACTACGGCGGCGCGGGAACGATCCGGCTGTACGCGTTCGACCTGGTGCGCAAGGTCGTCGACGTCGAGACGTTCGCGCCCTGGCTCATGGCACGCGAGCCCGGCTCGCGCCCCCTGCTCGCCGCCGAGAACCTGGAACTCTCCAGCGAGGTGGACCGGTTCAGCCTCGCCATCGACTTCGACGAGCGGTTCGCCGGCTTCGCGCCCGTCCCGCCGGTCGCGCCGCGCCCGCCCCGGGAGGTCATGCCGCGCGACACGGTCGCCTACTGGCGTTTCGACGCCGAGGGCCTCCAGGGCGGCGCGGACGGCGTTCCCCTGGACGAGGGAACGGTGGTGCGCGACCTGACCGGCGGCGGCAACGATCTGACGGCGTCGCGGCTGCACAGCAGCGGCCCCGACGTGCTGGTCCACTCCGCCGAGCACCACGAGGGCCAGCCCGCGCACGCCAGCCTGCGGTTCGACGGCGGCCAGTCCCCCGACCGCGGCGCGATCCTCCAGACCGCGCCGGACGCACCGCTCAACAGCATGAAGTTCACCGGCGGTTACACCATCGAGACGTTCATCAGGCTGCCGGAGCCCTACGTGGGCGAGCACGCCTGGATGGGCATCCTGAGCTGGCAGGGGCGCAACGGCGACGCCGGGAAGACGACCGGCTGGACCACGGAAGAGCCCACGTGCAGCCTGAACGTCACCGGCGAGCGCTTCCTCCAGTACGTGGTCTATCCGCACGTCCAGGACGCCGACCCGACCTCGTGGAGCCACGCACTGGGGACCGGGCGGTGGCACCACATCGCCATCGTCAACGACGGCCGCCGGACGATCCTCTACGTCGAGGGCTCGAAGATCGCCCGCAACCCCACGCAGACGTCCACGGGCATCGCGACCCTGGGCAAGCCGTTCACCATCGGCGGCACGCAGTCGCACGAGCGATTCGGGCAGGGCTTCTACGGATGGATCGGCGACACCCGCATCGTCGCCCGTGCGCTGGGGCCCGAGGAGTTCATGACGCCGTACGCGTGAGCCCCCGCCGGGCCCGTGACCTGCGGTCGCGGGCCCGGCGGCGAGCCGGGGCCAATGCTTCTCCCCCCGCCTGCGGGATGGGGCGGCGGCGCTCGTTCGCCCAGGATCGTGACACCGGAAGACCGTGCGGACGGTTCGTTCGCACCGCGGAACACCGCGAAAGGGAGTCACGCTCATGCGCGCCATCGTCGCCACCCGCTTCGGCGGGCCCGAAGTCCTGCGGCACGTCGACGACCAGTACATCCCCGAGCCGGGACCGGGGCAGGTGCTCGTCGATGTCGCCGCGTCCGGCGTGAACTTCATCGACGTCGCCCAGCGGCGCGGCGTCTTCCCCGTCGCGGCCCCCTTCGTGCCCGGCGTCGAGGCGGCGGGGCACGTGTCCGAGCTCGGCCCCGGCGTGGACGGCGCCGGGCTCGGCATCCGCATCGGGGACCGCGTCGCGTGGGCCATGGACGGCAGCCCGACCACCGCCTGCGGCGCCTACGCCGAGCACGCCGTGGTGACCGCGGAACGGCTGGTGCGCGTCCCCGCCGAGGTACCGCTTGAGACGGCGGCCGGCCTGCTGATGCAGGGCATGACCGCGCACTACCTCACGCACGACACCTACCCGGTGGGCCCCGGGGACACCGTCCTGGTGCACGCGGCCGGCGGCGGCCTCGGGCAGTTGCTCACGCGGTACGCGGTGGCACTCGGCGCCCGCGTGATCGCCACCGCGTCGACCCCGGCGAAACGGGAGGCCGCGCGCGCCGCCGGGGCGCACGCCGCGGTGGCCTACGAGGGATTCGCCGACGCGGTGCGGGAGTTCACCGGCGGCGCGGGCGTGGCCGTCGCGTACGACGGGGTGGGCGCGGCCACCTTCGACGGAAGCCTGGACTGCCTGCGTGTCCGCGGGCTGCTCGTGCTGCTCGGCGCGTCCGGCGGTCCGGTGCGTGAGTTCGACACCGGGCGGTTGCTGCGGGCCGGTTCCGCCTATCTCACGCGGCCCGGCATCGTGGACTACATCGCGGACCGGGCCGCGCTGACGCGGCGGGCTGACGACGTCTGGCGGCGGGCGGTCGCGGGGGAACTGCGGACCGAGTCGCACAGCTACGCCCTCGCGGACGCGTGGCGCGCCCACGAGGACCTGGAGTCGCGGCGCACGACGGGGAAGCTGATCCTGCTGCCGTGAGCGGGCGTCAGCCGCCGGTGCGCCCGGTGCGGGTGCGGTGCACCACGCCCGTGGGCGTGGTGCACCGCACCCGCGGATGACCGCCGGTCAGGGCCGGGCGGCGCCGCCCGGGGCGGCGGGCCGGGTCACCGGCCGAAGTGGCCGCGGCGCCACAGGACCAGGGCCGCGCCCGCCGCGGCGACGGCAGCCGCCAGGCCGAGCAGCGTCAACGCCTGGCTGCCGGTGCCGGCCAGCGCGCCGTCGGCGCCCAGTCCGGTGCCGGACGAGGAACCGCCCGCCCCGGAGTCCGGTCCGAGGCCGCCGCCGGAACCACCCGAGGCTCCCGAACCACTGGAGCCGCCCGAGCCGCCCGAGCCGCCGGAATCACCGGAACCGCCCGAGCCGCCCGACGAACCGGAACCGCCCGAGTCACCGGAGCCGCCGGCCCCCTCGGACGTCCCTCCCGAGTCACCTGGGTTGCCCGGATCACCGGGGTCACCGGGGTTGCCCGGGTTGCCGGGATCGCCCGGGTCACCGGGGTCACCGGGGTCACCAGGATTGCCGGGGTCACCAGGATTGCCGGGGTCACCGGGGTCACCAGGGTCACCGGGGTCGCCCGGGTCACCGGGGTCGCCCGGTGCGGGCGGAACCTCGACGCCTGCGTTCGCGACCCACTTGGTGCCGTCGTCGTACTCCGTGATGGTGAACGAGTCCAGCGTGTCGCCGACCTCGCCGGGAGCCGCCCGGTCGTCCCCCTTGTGGGTGATGACCGACTGGTAGCTCAGGGTGTCCCCGTCCACGGTGATCGCCTGGTAGGTCGACGTCTGCTGCGCGCGGGCGTCCTGCCTGGCGCCGTTGCGCGTCCACACGTTGTCGTCCTCGGGCTGGATCTCGTAGTGCTTCGCGCCCGCGTTCGACACCACGTAGACGGGACCCGTGGTCAGC
Organism: Streptomyces marincola; assembly: GCF_020410765.1. NCBI lineage: Bacteria > Bacillati > Actinomycetota > Actinomycetes > Kitasatosporales > Streptomycetaceae > Streptomyces > Streptomyces marincola. Next base: position 112,581 of record NZ_CP084541.1, read on the forward strand.
CCCGGCGTCGCGGTCTCGTCCTCCGTCATGTGGCCCCGGCCGTAGGTGTGGTCGTGGCCCGCGAGCACGAGGTCGACGTTGTGCTCCTGGAAGACCGGCACCCACGCCTCGCGGATGTCCGGCTCGTCCCGGCCCACGCCGGTCGACAGGACCGGCTGGTGCTGGACCACCACGCTCCACCGGTGCGGGTTGTCGGTCAGCACCCGGTCCAGCCAGGCCGCCTGCATCCGCACCCACACGCCGCGCGCCTCGCCGCAGTCGAAGTCCGCCATGCCGTCCGGCCTGACGAGTTCGCAGATGTCGTCGCGATTGGCGTTGAGCACGGCGAACCGGACGCCCTGGTAGTCCGCGTAGTAGACGCTCTCGCGCATCGCCTCGGCGAGGTGCTCGCCCCACCGGTCGGCGTCCTCGCCCGCGTCGGCGGGCACGGGGCCGTTGGCCGGGAAGGCGAAGGACGCCCTGCTGGTCTGGAGCAGGCCGTTGCCCGCGTTGAACTCGTGGTTGCCCACCGCGACGATCGACTGCCGCGCCGCGAGCGCGTCCGGGTCGGCTGCGAACCAGTCGGACCACTGAGCCTCGTTGGCCGTGTCGACCAGGTCACCGACGTACACGGCGGCCCGCGCGTCCGGGTGCGCCTCGTTCGCCTGCGCGACCGTTCCGGGCCAGACGTCCCGCAGACCCACCTGGGCGTCGCCGTAGTAGAGGAAGGTGAACGGTTCCGCTTCCGTCGCCGCCGTGGTGAAGCCGTGCCAGTCGCTCCACGCGTCCTCGCGGCCGACCCGGTACTGGTACTGGGTGCCGGGGGCCAGGTCGGTGAACGTCGCGGTCCAGCTGGTCGCCGTGTTCCCGCCGACGACCGTCTCGGCCTCCGCGGTCGCCTCGGCCGTGCGGATCTCGCCGTCCTGCCCCGCCCTGATCTGGGCGGTGCCCTCGCCGGCGAGCGAACGCCACGTGACGTGCTGCGCGGTCGCTGGGTCGTCGGCCGGGGTCAGCACGACGCGTTCCGGCGTCTCGTCGGGTGCGGGGGGCGCCTGGTCGCTGAGCCCGACGTCGAAGATGTGCATCACGCCCCGGTCGCTGCCCTCGGGCAGGAGCACGGCGTCCACGGTCTTCGCCGGGTCGAGCGCGACGGGCGCGGTGGCCAGGACGACGGCCTCCACGTTGTCGCGCGTGCCGTTCGCGGCGTTGCGGCCGGGAACGGTCAGCACGGGCGTGTTGCCGTAGAGGTAGGTGCCGCCCGGCGTCCAGTCGGTGAGCTGGACCGGGACCTCCTGGCTGCTGCCGTCGGTGTACAGGACGGTCGCGGTGCCCTGGGAGGGGCCGTTGGTGGCGAGGCCGAGGAACGACACGGACGCGGCGTTCGTGTCCTCCATGTCGAGCCGCTGGCCGTGCGGCACCCAGTTGTCGGGCTCGCCCGGCTCGGTGTCGGGCCAGGTGAACTCCATGCCCGTGGCCTCGACGCGCAGCGTGCCGCCCGGCGTCGCGCCGGACTCGGCGAGGCTTTCGCGCGGCAGCGTGTTCGAGGAGGCGTCGAGGGAGCCGGTGTTGCCCGCGCCCTCGGGCGTGGTGCCGATGTTGTTGTAGGCGTCGGTGCCCTCCGCGTGGGACGGCGGCGCGTCGCCCGCGCCTGTGCCCCAGTCGCCGGGGGCCGCGCCCATGGTGAAGGCGATGTCGCCGCCCTCGCGGGCGAAGGACTCGGGCAGCCACGATGCCGTGCTGGCCGTCCCGTCGACCGACATCGACTGGATGTAGCGCCGCTCCTGCGCGCCCGGGGCGTCGATCACGATCGACCGGTCGCCGCCCGCGCTGCGGATCTCGACGTGCTCGAACATCGGCGAGGAGACCATGAGGTCGGCCGTGCCGTAGACGGCCGGGTACAGGCCGATGTTCGCGAACACGTACCAGGACGACAGCGAGCCGAGGTCGTCGTTGCCCGGCAGCCCGGTGGGCGAGGTGTCGAACATCTCCGTGACCGCGCGGTCCAGCACGTCCGTGGTCTGCCAGGGGCGGCCGAGCCAGTTGTACAGCCACGGCGTGTGCATCGTGGGCTGGTTGCTCAGGTACGCGTACGGGGTGTTGTACACGCCCGCGTCCAGTTCGGTGAAGAAGGTGTCGAGGTGCCCCGCCACCACGTCCGCGCCGCCGCGGGCCTCGACCAGCGCGCCCACGTTGTGCGGCACGAGCCAGCCGTACTGGTGCCCGGTGGCCTGCTCGAACTGCGAGCCGCGCTCCCCGAGGTCGAACGACCGGTCGAATCCGTTGCGGTCGCGCGGCCGGATCTCGCCGGTCTGCGGGTCCAGCAGGTTGCGCCAGTTCTGCGCGCGGGCCATGAACGACGCGTGCGCGCCGGTCTCACCGAGCCGGGCGGCGAGTTGCGCGATGGAGAAGTCGTTGATCGCGTATTCGAGCGTCTGCGAGGTCGCCGAGCTGTTGTTGCGGCTCTCCACCCAGCCGAGGCCGGCGTACTGGTAGAGGAACTGCCGGTTGCTGCTGTCCGCGGGCAGCGTCTGCGTGTCGATCATCGAGCGCAGCGCGGCGCGCCGGTCGTAGTCGGTGCTGCCGAACGCGTCGGTCGCGGCCAGGACCGTCTGGAGCCCGTCGCCGCTCATCTTCTGCTGCGAGACGCCGTTGTGCGGCCAGTTGGGCCACCGCCCGGTCTGCGTGACGAGGTCGGTGATCGACTGGTTGATGTCCGAGCCGACCTCGGGGAACAGCAGCGCGATCAACTGGGCGTGGCCCCGGTAGCCGTCCCAGCTGGCGTAGGTCGCGTACTGGTGCCGTCCCTCGGCCACCTCGCGGACCGTTCCGTCGTAGCCCATGTACTGGCCGTTGACGTCGTCGTAGGTGTTGGGGTGCAGCAGCGCGTGGTAGAGCGCGGTGTAGAAGCTCGTCCGCGCCTCCGCGCTGCCGCCGGTCACCTCCACCGTGCCCAGGGCCTCGCGCCAGGTGTCGGCCGCGGCCTGCCTGATGTCCGCGGCGTCGCGGCCCGCGGTCTCGGTCGCGGCGTTCTCCGCGGCGTTCTCGACGCTGACGTAGGAGATGCCGACCCGGGCCGTCACGTCCGCGCCTCTGGGGAAGCTGACGAACGCGCCGGCCCCGTGGGAGGTGGTCGCGGACGCCTCGGCGGCGCCCGCGGTGACCTCGGAACCGCTCCACGTGCCGGAGGAGTCGAACTCCGTGTCGAACTCGGCCGAGAAGTGGATGCGGTAGGAGCCGCCTCGGCACACCGTGCTGGTCTCGGTCCAGCCGGAGACCGTGTTGCCCGAGACGGTGACCGAGCTGCCGGTCGAGCCGTTGTTGGAGCCGGCGACGTCGAAGATGAGGGTCGAGGACGCGCGGTCCCGGGGGAAGTCGAACGTCGCGACGCCGGTCCTGGTCGTCGCGGTCAGGGCCACGTCGACGCCGTTGTCGAGGCCGACGGAGTAGTAGCCGGGCTCGGCCGTCTCGTTGTCGTGCGAGAAGTCGAGGTAGTAGTCGCCGATGGCGTCGGCGGGCGAGATGGGCAGCGCGCGGTTGCTGGTCAGTTCGCCGGTGTAGGGCAGGATCGGCACGTCGAACGCGCCGTTGCTGCCCGCGCAGCCGGTGCCGGAGAGCCGGGTGAGGCCGAAGCCGCGCAGCTGGTCGGCGCCGTACTCGTAGCCGCCCCAGTTGTCACCGCCCGAGGTGTGATGGGTGGTGGGGGTGAACTGCACCATGCCGAACGGGACGGTCGCCCCCGGCCAGGTGTTGCCGTAGGCGCTGTTGCCCTTGTTCTGCGTGGTGTCGTGCTGGGTGCCGATGAACTGGTCCACCGCGTCGAACGCGCTCAGGTCCGCCGTGGCCCCCTGCGCGCCCGTGGTGGTCATGGCCGCCACGCCCGTGCCGGCCAGCAGGCTCGCGGTGGCGAGGAGCGCGACCGGCCTGCCGTTCCTCCGGTGCCGGCGACCGGTCGGCGGCGGGCCCGGTGGGCCCGCCGCGTTCGCGCCGTCGCCGGCGTCCCGGAGCCGGAGGAGTCTCCGGCGTATGCGTGTGTGGAGCATGGTGCCTCTTCGTTGCCGTGGGTCGCGCGGGCCGGTGACCGGCGCGTGCACCGGATTTTTGGGCCATCGGTGACGGTTTCGGGCGCGGGGGAACGCCTCACTGCCCGCTCGTGAACGGCGGATGGCGGTTCGGGGCCGTCGCCACGCGGCGGGCCCCATCCGCGCACCTCACGCGGCGTCAGGTGCCGGAAGGGCGGGCGCCACGGGCTTTGGCCGCCGGCCCCGGTCCCCGCGCCGTCGCAGCCACGGCGCACGCCCCGCCGGCCGCGGTCGGTGATGCGGGCGGCGGGAACTTTCCCGGCCCGCCGGCCGACCAATCCTTCGTTCGCGTTCCCCGGTACCGCACGGGGACGGGTTCGCGCCTGGGCGCGGCGCGCGGCAGCGCCCCTCGCCGTCACGACGGAGCGCATGGAGGTCACGCATGGGGCGGCAGCGCCCGGTACCCGGCCGCGCCGCGGCGCCGCGCGGAGCGCCGCCAGGGCCGGCGCGGGCCCGCGCCCCGCGGGCCGCCGGCCGATGAGTACGCGGGCCGCGCCCGGCGCGCGGCGGCGCCGCTTTCCCGCCCGCCGGGCGTCCCCCGCGTTGACCGGCGCGCAACGCGCCCTGCTCGTCGGCGGATTCCTCATCAACGTCGGCACCTTCGCCGTCTACCCCTACCTGGCCGTCCTGCTGCGCGAGCGCCTGGGCGTGGGCATGGCCCAGGTCGGCATGATCCTCGGCGTGGCCACGCTGGCGCAGTTCGCGAGCGCGCCGTTCACCGCGGCGCTCGCCGAACGCGTCGGTCTCAAGCGTTCGTTGTCGCTCGCCACGGGCCTGTACTGCCTGGGGGCGCTGGCCTATCTGGGCGGGGTCGGCGAGCCCGCGCTGATGGTGCTCGGGCTGTTCGTCTCCTGCGGCGCGGGGGCGCTGTACTCCCCCGCGTACCGCGGCTACCTGGTGCACGCGGCGACCGCGGAGCAGCGGCCCCGGCTGGTGTCGGCGGGCAGTGCCGCCGGGAACCTCGGCATCGCCGTCGGGCCGGTGGCCGGGGCGCTGTTCCTGCACGAGCCGGCCCTGCTGTTCACCCTGAGCACGGCGCTCTACGCGCTGCTCGGCATCGGCCACGGCTTCCTGCGCGCCGAACGGCCGGTCGAGGACGGAAGCACCGTCGAGCCGTTCCGGCGCGTGCTGCACGGCCTGGCGGTGGTGCCGTTCACGGTGACGGTGGTCACCCACTACCTGTACATGCAGTTCTACCAGTACCTGTCGACGTTCACGGACGGGCGGCTGGCCACGGCGACGTACGGCCTGATCATGATGGGGTACTCGCTCGGCCTCGCGGTGTTCCAGCCCCTGCTGGCGAGTTGGGTGGGGCGCACCCGCTACGCGGTGGCGATGGTGCTCGGTTTCTCCTGCATGGCCGCGGGCATGGCGGCCATCGCCGGCGGCCGTCCGGCCGGCGTCGCGGCGGGCGCGGTGGTGATGAGCCTGGGCAACGCGGTGCTGTTCCTGAAGAACGACCTGGAGGCGCTGGCGCGCTCCGGGCGCTCGGCCACGGTGACCTTCGGCCAGCAGCGGCTGGCCGTCGGCGTGGGCTCGCTGCTCAGCGGGGCGATCGGCGGCGCCGCCTACGGCATGTTCGAACGGGCGGACCTGCTCGCGGGGTTCTGGCTGGCCGTCGCCGCGCAGTGCCTGCTGCTGCCGCCGCCGGTCCCGCGCGGTCAGGGGGCGGGCGTCGCGGGCTTCTCGTAGACGGTGACGTAGTTGCCCTCGCCGCGGAAGGGCTCGCGCCGCCAGCCGCCCCACCTGGCGTGCCGTTCGAGGCCGGCGATACGGGCCATCAGGTCGAGCTCACTCGGCCAGGCGTACCGCATGAACGCCGGGGCCAGCCGGACCCCGTTGTCGGTGATCAGCACGTGCTGGCCCTCGAAGCGCTGCTCGACGGGGTCGTGGCGCACCGCGGTCAGCCGGACCTGGCCGAGCCCCACCTCGTGCGCGGCCACCCGCTGGTTGCGGTCGTAGCGCGCCACGTCCGGCATCGGGCATTCGAGGACGAACCGGCCGCCGGGGCGCAGGCGCCTGGCGACGTTGACGAAGCAGCGCACCTGCTCGTCCTGCGTCATGAGGAAGAAGAACGTCGAGAACACGACGAACACCATGGCGAACTGCTCCTCGGTGTCCGGCGCGACGTCGGCCATGTCGCCGATGGTGACGGGGATGTGCTCGCCGCCCGGTTTGGCGCGCATGCGGGCCACCATCGCCTCGGAGGCGTCGATGCCCCGCAGGTCGATGCCCTCGGCGGCCAGCGGGATGGTCACCCTGCCGGTGCCGACGGCCAGTTCGAGCACCGGCCCGGCGGGGCCCTCCTTGATCAGCTCGGCCAGGGACCGAACGGCCTCCGCCGGGTCGAGTGCGGCGTGCCACTCGTCGTAGATGTCGGCGTTCAGCTCGCCGTAGGTCTCCGGTCCGTAGTGCTCCATGGTGCGGTCCTCCCCGAAGGTCGGTTCACGGCCAGCGTGCGGCCCGGGCCGGGTGCGCCTGCGGTCGGCGCGGCGGTGGCCGCCCGGTCGGCCCGGGGGTGGTGCGGGGTGGTGCGGAGTGGTGCGTGACATCTCGCACCGGCGCGCGGAGGCCGCGGAGCGCCCGCCCCGGCCTCCCGGCCGCCGGTGCCGAACGGGACCCCGACGGGCACCGCGCGCCGCCTGGAGACGGCACACTCAACAGGTCGGCCGACCGGCCCTCCCGGTTCCCGGCGCGGGCCCGGGAACCGGGCATCCGATCCGCACGACCCATGGAACGACTCCGCCATGCGGCCGGTTGGGGGCCGCGCGGAGGGAAGGGAACACGGTGCACGGTGTCCGACAGCGGCACGCGGGTCGAGGAGCGGTCCGGGCGTGAGAGCCCGGCGCCGCCGGGCGGGGCCGGGCCCCGCCGGGGCGCCGGGTGGGTGGCGGGGCTCTTCCTGCTCCTCGTCCTGCTGCTGCTCGGCATCGTCGTGCTGCTGATCTCGCAGGGCACGATTCCCATCCCGGTCCCCGAGGTGATCCGCGTCCTCACCGGCCGGGAGGCCGAGTCGGAGGTCAGCCGCACCATCGTCCTGGACGCCAGGCTGCCCAAGGTCGTCGCGGGGCTGCTCGCCGGGGCCGCCCTCGCGGTCGGCGGCGCCCAGATGCAGACGCTGTTCCGCAACCCGCTGGCCGACCCGTTCGTCCTCGGCGTCAGCTCGGGCGCGGTCCTGGGCGCCGCCGTCGTCATCCTGGGCACCGGCGGGGTGGGGTGGCTGGCCGGTCTCGACGTGCTGAGCCAGCTCGGGGTGACCGGCGCGGCCGTCGCGGGGGCCGCGGCGGTCCTCGTCGTCGCGCTCGGCGTCGCCCGGCGGGTCGGCGACCCCGTGGTCGTCCTCGTCGTCGGCGTCATGCTCGGCTACCTGGCCGGGGCGGCCGTCGACATGCTCGTCTACTACACCGACCCCGACCGGTTGCAGGCGCTGACCACCTTCACCCGCGGCTCGGTGCGCAACGTGACGTGGGACGAGCTGCGCGTCGTCGCCGCGGCCTGCGGGGCCGTTCTCGTGCTCTCGCTGTTCCTCGCCCAGCCGCTGAACGCCCTCCTGCTCGGCGAGCGGTACGCCGGCAGCCTGGGCATCGACGTGCGGCGGGTGCACTTCCTGTCCCTCACCGCCGTCGCGGTGCTCGCGGGCGTCACCACCGCCTACTGCGGCGCCATCGGGTTCGTCGGCCTCGCCGCGCCCCACCTGGCCCGCGGCCTGCTGCGCACCGCCGACCACCGGCTGGTCCTGCCCGCGAGCGCCCTCATCGGGGCGGTCATCGTGCTCGTCGCCGAGTACATCGCGGGCGGCAACGGGCTCGCCGGCACGGCCATGCCGCTCAACTCGGTGACCGCGTTCGTCGGAGCGCCCGTCATCCTGTGGGTGCTCCTGTCCGGCCGGGCCAGGCGGGAGGGCCGATGAGCGCGGAACCCCGGCCGGCACTCCAGGCCGTCGCCGTGAGCGCGGGCTACCGGCGGCGCCGGCGACGGCCCGGGACCGCCGTCCTGCGCGACATCCATCTCACCGCGCACGCAGGGGAGTTGATCACGCTGCTCGGGCCCAACGGGGCCGGCAAGTCGACCCTGCTGCGGACGCTCGCCGGCGCCCAGCCGCCCCTGGCCGGGCGCGTGCTCCTCGACGGGCAGGACATGGCGGCCCTCTCCCCCAGGCAGCGCGCCAGGCGGCTGGCGGTCACCCTGACGGAACCGGTGGACGTGGGGCTGATGAGCGTGGACGCGGTGGTGGCGCTCGGCCGGCTGCCCCACCGCTCCTGGCTCGGCCGCGGCGGCCCGGGCGACCGCGCCGCCGTCGGCCGGGCGCTCGCCGAGGCCGGGGTCGAGGAGCTGCGCCACCGCCCGCTCGGCGCCCTGTCCGACGGCGAGCGGCAGCGGGTGATGGTGGCCAGGGCCCTCGCCCAGGAGCCCGCGGTGCTGGTGCTCGACGAGCCCACGGCGTTCCTCGACGCCGCCCGCAGGATCGAGTTCGCCGCGATGCTGACCCGGCTCACCGCGAGCACCGGCGCGGCGATCATCCTGTCCACCCACGACCTGGGCTTCGCGCTGCGCCGCGCCGACCAGGTCTGGCTGGCCGGTCCCGACGGCACGGTGACGGCCGGCGCGCCGGAGGAGCTGGCCTACGGCGGCGAGATCGCCCGGGCCTTCGCCGGGGACAACATGGCCTTCGACGACGCGGCGGCCACGATCGTCGTCGCGGACGGCGGCGTGCCGGGCGGCAGCGTGCGCGTGGCCGCGGAAGGGCGGCTGCGGCAGTGGGCCGAGCACGCCGTGCGGCGGGCGGGCTGGGTGCCGGAACCGGAGGGCTGCCGCGGCCTCGTGCTGCGGGTCGAGGCGGGGGCGCCGTGCCGCTGGTGGCTCGGTCCGGCCCGCGCGCCGGCCGCGGAGCGCGCCGGGGGCGCCGGCTTCGGCGCCCTGGTCGCGCACCTGCGCGCGCGGGCCGCCGCCCCGCCGCCGCCAGGACCCCATCGGCTGCCGGACGAGCCGTTCCCCGGCCGTCCGCCGGACCCGCAGGAGAGCACCACGTGAGGAAGACGAACCGGCCGGCCGCGGCCCTGCTGGCGCTGACCGCCGCGCTCACCGGCTGCGCGGGCACCGGGCCCGGCGCGCCGGAGGACCGGGCGGCGCCCGAGGGCTGCGTCACCGACTACGCGGAGGGCCGGGACTACTTCCCCGACAAGGCCACCGTCGAGGAGTCCGAGCTGTGGGACATCGCCTACCACGGCTCGTGGAAGACCATCACGCTGGCCGACACGGAGGACGCCGCGGGCGGTGACCTCACCTACGTGCTGTACCAGTGCGGGACACCGCGCCCCGAGGCGGCCGGGGAACTGGCCGACGCGCTGTTCGTCCAGGTGCCGGTCACCAGCGTGTCGGTCACCTCGTTCAACGCGCTCGCCATGGTGGACCGGCTGGGCGAGGCCGACACCGTGACGGGGCTCAGCGGCCAGCTCCTGGGCAACGCCGAGCGCGACGCCTGGTACGCCGGTGTGGTCGAGGAGGCGGGCGGGCCGATGTCCATAGGCGAGTACACCGATCTGGACCGGGAGGCGGTCCTCGGCCTGGGCACCGAGGTGATCCTCATGTCCGGGTTCGGCGCGGGGTACGACGACGTCAGCAACGCGCGGGCCGCGGGGCTGCCCGGGGTGAGCGTCTCCAACCGGATGGAGGGCGGCGCCCTGGCCTCGGCCGAGTGGATCAAGATGATCGGGGCGTTCTACAACGCGGAAGGCGCGGCGAACGCCGAGTTCGAGGCGATCAGGTCCGAGTTCGACGAGGTCGTCGCGAGCGTCTCGGGCGCGGTCGCCGATCGCGACGCGGGCTACCTGTGCGTCAGCCCGGAACGCGGCTGCGAGTTCGTCCACGCCCACGGCGAGCGGACGCTGGCGGGCCGCCTGCTCGCGCGCCTGGGCGCGGACAACGTCTTCGCCCCCGGCAACGAGGGGCCCAACGGCCGCCCCTACGACTACGAGGAGGCGGTGGGCACCGCGGCCGACGCCGACTTCTTCGTCGTCTACGACCCGATGGAGCCGACCCTGGACGCCCTGGACGCCGACCCGCGGTTCGACCGGTTCCGGCCCTTCGCCGAGGGCGCCTTCGTCGCCGGCGTCGACGCCAACTTCGAGGAGTGCCGCGCCAAGACCTACCTCGATGTCGACGTCCTCGTCCGGGACTTCGCGATCGGCATGGCACCCGAGCTGTTCCCGGGCGAGCGGGGCACCTGCTTCACGCGCCCGTCCTGACCCGGCGGCCCGGGCGGCCGGGTCAGGACGGGCGGGCCGTGTCAGGGCGGGCGGGGTCCCGGTCCGCCGGCGGCCCCGGGGTGCCGGGACCCGCCTGGGCCGCGGCCGGGCGGGGGAAGCGCTCCGGGGAGCCGATCAGGCGCACGCACGCCCAGGACAGGATCGCGATCACCGCCGTGAACGCCGCCACGAGCCACGGGGCGCCGCCCCCGGCCGCGAGCAGGGCGCTGGCGATGAGCGGGGTGAGGCCGCCCAGGATCGCCGAGACCTGGTACGCGACCGAAAGACCGGTGTACCGCACACGCGTGCCGAACATCCGGGCGAACATGGTGGGTTGCACCGCGAACATCGTGGTGGGGCCCAGGTTGTACCCGAGGACGAGCGCGCACCCGATCACCAGCGCGTTGCGGGTGTCGAGCAGCAGGAAGAACGGGAACGCGAACGCGGCGGCGAAGGCCGCGCCGAAGAGGTAGACGCGGCGCTGCCCGACGCGGTCCGACAGGCGGCCCGCCAGCGGACACACCAGGAGGCCCACCGCGGAGGCGACCAGCATGCCGTTCAGCGGCACCCGGTCGTCCATGGCGAGCTGGGTGCCGACGTACGCGACGGCGAACGCGTTCACCACGTTGGACGAGACCGTCTCGGCGAGGCGGGCGCCGAGGGCGAGCAGCAGGTTCCGCCGGTGTCCGGCCAGCAGTTCGAGCAGCGGCGGGCGTTCGGCCGCGGGCGCCGCCGGCCGCGTGTCGCGGAAGTCCGGGGTCTCCTCGGTGTGCAGGCGGATGAACATCCCGACCGCGAGCATCAGCGCGCTGATGAGGAAGGGAATCCGCCACCCCCACGCCTCGAACTGGTCGTCGTCGAGCAGCCAGTGGCACAGGCTGAACACCCCGGTGCCGAGCATGATCCCGGCCGAGGCCGCCGCCTGCGGCAGGCTCCCGTAGAAGCCGCGGCGCTCCTCGGGCGCGCTCTCGATGGTCAGCAGCGCCGCGCCGCCGTACTCGCCGCCGAGCCCGAAGCCCTGCACCAGGCGCAGCAGCGCCAGCAGCACGGGGGCGAGGATGCCGACCTGCTCGTAGGTGGGCAGCAGGCCGATGAGGAAGGTGGCGGCGCCGACCAGCAGCAGCGTCCAGATCAGCGCCGCCCGGCGGCCGGCCCGGTCGCCCAGGTGGCCGAAGACGACGCCGCCCAGCGGCCGGGCGAAGAATCCGATGCTGAAGGTCGCGAAGGCCGCGATCGTGCCGACCGCGGGGTCCGCCTCGGGGAAGAAGAGGTCGCCGAACACGAGCGCGGATGCCACGCCGTAGATGAAGAAGTCGTACCACTCCAGCAGCGCCCCGGCGAAACTGCCCAGCACGACCTTCCGCAGCCCGTCACCGGGCGCGTGGGCGGGGTGGGCGCCATTGCCTCGACCCATGGGGTACCTCTCGGTTGCGAAGGTGGGGCGGGGGGCGGTGCGTCGGGGCACCGCCCCCCGCCTGCGGTGTATCAGTCGGTGACGGGTCCGCGCGCGGTGCGGCGCGGGTCGTAGGTCTCCACGACGGCCGCGGCGTCGCTGCGGCCGTGGCCGGCCGCGCCGGCCGCGACGAGGGCGGACAGGCCGGCCGCCGCGACGGGCGTGGGCACGGACCAGCGGGCGGCGGCCTCGACGGCGAGCCGGACGTCCTTCGCGGCCAGGTCCACGGAGAACCGGGCCGCCAGGTCGTCCGCCATGATCCACGGCAGCCGGACCCGGCTCTGGAACGACTCGGCGCCCGTCTCCTCCAGCGCGGCGGCGAACGCCTCCGGCGCGATCCCGGCCCTGCGGGCCAGGACGTACCCCTCGGCCAGGACGGCGAGGTTGGTCATGCCGATGAGGTTGGAGATCAGCTTGAACGCGGTCGCGGCCTCCACGTCGCCCAGCGGGTGCACGCTGGAGGCGAGGCGGTCCAGCAGCGGGCGGACCCGCTCGACCGCCTCGGACTCGCCGCCCACGAACGCCGGGATGTCGCCGTTCTCGGCGTGCTGGGGGGTGCGCCCCAGCGTGCAGGCGACGAACGAGGCGCCGTGCGCCGTCACGCGGTCCGCCACGCGGCGCGAGGTGGCCGGGTCGACGGTCGACAGGTCCACGGCGACGGCGCCCGGCGCGAGGTGGGGCAGGTTGTCGCCCCAGAATCCCGCGACGAGTTCCGGCGTGGGCAGCGACGTGAACACCACGTCGGCCGACCGCACCGCGTCCGCGGCGTCCGCCGCCGCCTCGGCGCCCGCGGCCACGCACGCGGCGACGGCCGCGTGCGACAGGTCGAAGACGCGTACGCGGTGGCCGCCGGACGCGAGGCGGCGGCACACGGCACCGCCCATCGCGCCCGCGCCCACGAAGCCGATGACCGGTCCGTTGCGGGTGGTCCTGGACATGGGGATCTCCTCGGGACAGAAGGTGGGAAGGGGAAGCTGAGGGCGTCCGCGCGCCCGTCGCGTCAGGCCGCGCGTTGCGTGACGGTGATCTGCCGCAGGACGTCGGCGTCCTCGTCGTCCACCGGCTGCCCGATGGGCTCCCAGCGGATGACCAGGCAGGTGACGAGGCCGGTGGCGGGGACGAGGGCGAGCCAGAAGAAGGCGTCCGTGCCGAGCGCGTCCCACAGCATCGGCCACAGCACCAGTCCCGCGATGGCACCGGTGCGCATGATGGCCCGGGCGAAGCCGACCCCGGCCGGGCGGATGCTGGGCGGGTAGGACAGCGTGGCGATGGTCATGCCGAGCCCGCCGGGTCCCGCCGAGTGGCCGAAGATGATGAGCCCGAGCAGGAACAGGGCCACCCAGGGGGCGCCAGACCCCAGCGCGCCGAGCACCAGGAGCGAGGCCGCGACGACCGCGAACCCGGCCATGGAGAGCTTGCGGGCGCCGTGGCGCTGCACCCACAGCGAGCCGAGCAGGCCGCCGGTGATGCCGAAGGCCGCGTTGACGAGGGCCGAGCCGCCCAGGCTGCCGGCGAGCCCTCCGGAGAGGACACCGCCCAGCGTCACCGGGAGGTAGATGCCGACCGCGTTGTACTGCCACGCCTGCATGGTGGCGACCACGCAGCCCAGAACGGTGCGCCGCCGGTAGGTGCGGTTGAACATGACCCGGTACGCGCCGCGCACCCGGGGGCGTTCCGAGCCGGGGGCGGCGCCGACCGCGTCGTGGGCGACCACGGCGTGCACGCCGTAGCGCTCGCGCAGGATGCGCACGGCCTCGTCGTACCGCTGCCGGCGCGCGGCCCACAGGGCCGACTCCCCGATGAAGACGTAGCGCAGCACCATGACGAGCGCGGCGAAGGCGGCGCCGACGAAGATGCCGTACCGCCACAGGTCGGACTCCACGGAGGTGGCCTGGTGCAGGGGCAGGAGGACGAGGTACACGACGGTGGTCGATATGTACCAGCCCATCTGCCACAGGTTCACCGAGCGGCCGGACTTGGAGCTCTTGGAGCCGGACAGCTCGACGACCGCCGAGGTGGCCAGGGGGAAGTCGATGCCGAGCCCGATGCCCATCACCACCCGGCACAGCAGGACGAACCAGATGCTCGGGGCGAAGGCCACCGCCGCCGCGGCGACGGTGCACAGCCCCATGCCCAGCAGGAACGCGCGGCGCTGGCCGAGGCGTTCGATCAGGGGCCGGGCCATCAGCCCGCCGACGAGGGCGGCGACGAGCACGGTGGCGTTCACCGCGGCGGCGGCGCCCGTGCTGATGTCGTACTCGTCGGCGATGTAGGAGTTGCCGAAGCCGACCATGGCGGCCTGGTAGGCGTCGATCAGCACGCCGCCGAGGGCGATCAGCGCGACGCCCGTGCCGCCCCGCTTGGCGGGGTGGCTGTTGACGAGGTCGACGACATCCTGCGGGCGGCGGATGACGGCCGGTTGTGAGGTGCTCATGTGCGTTCCACGGTGCGTGCGTAAGGGCGGGAGGTTACTCGGCGAGCCGCACGAGGACCTTGATGGAGTCGGGTGCGGCGGCCCGCCGGTAGGCGGCGGCGGCCTCCCGCAGGGAGAACGTGTCGGTGATCAGGCCGTCCGTGCGGAACCTGCCGTCGGCCAGCCAGGCGATCGCGGTGTCGAAGTCGCCCGGGACGTACATGCCGGAGCCGAGGAGGTCGCGTTCGAATCGCTGCATCGACGGCAGCGGGACCTCGCGGGGGCCGCTCGGCACGCCCATGACGACGACGGGGCCGCCGGGGAGGACCCGGGTGGTGGCCTCGTTCAGTGTGGCCTGCGCCGCCACGACGTCGATGACCGCGGTGAACGCGGCGCCCTCCGGCAGTTCGCCGGGCGCCACGGCGACATCGGCGCCGAGCCGGCGCGCGAGGTCCCGCTTGGCCGGGTCGGGCTCCTGCACCGTCAGCCGCCCGGCGCCGCTGACGCGCAGCGCCTGGACGATCGTGAGGCCGATGGTCCCGGCGCCGATCACGAGCAGGTCCTCGCGGTCGGCCGGGTCCCGCAAGCGGCTCAGGCAGTGCACGGCGCAGGCCACGGGTTCCGCGAACGCCAGCTGGTCGAGCGGCAGCGAGGCGGGCGCGACGTGCGCGTTGGCGGCGGGCACGATGTGGGAGGTGCGGCCGAAGCCGGGGGCGCGGAAGCCGGCGACCCGCGGGGGTTCGCACAGGTTGGGCCGCCCGGCGCGGCACGCGCGGCACGCGCCGCAGGCCATGATCGGGTCGATGACGGCCCGGTCGCCCACCGCGACGCCGGTGACGTCGGGGGCGGTCTCGACGACGACCGCGGACAGCTCGTGGCCCGGCACGAGCGGCGGCTTGGCGAACGGGTGCCCGCCGTGCAGGACGTGCAGGTCGCTGCCGCAGATGCCGAGGTACTGCGGCGCGATCCGCACGTGGCCGGCCGGCAGCGGCGCGTCCGGTTCTTCGGTCGTCTCGGTCGCGACCTCGCCCGGGGCGGTGAAGAGGATGCGGGAAACGGTGGTGGTCATCGTGCGGGTACCTCCGGAAGGGGGCGGGGCGCCGGGGCGGCCGGGAGCGCGGGTCGGGGGGCGCGTCCCGGCCGCCCCGGCGGGCGGGGTCAGCGGGCGGCGACCGCCTCGTCGACGATGTCGGCGAGGCGGCGCAGGCGGGGCACGGACACGTCGCGCAGCACCGCTTCGGTGTTCCGCGCGCCGATCACGGACTTCCACACGGCCCGCCCGGCGAGGAATCCGGACGCCCCGGCGCGGCAGGCGATGCGCACGGCGTTGCCGAAGAGATCGGCCTCGACCCCCGAGGAGAGGATCACCCAGGGCATCGACACCGCGTCGTCGATCGCCCGGCAGGCGCTCAGCAGGGTGGCGTCGTCGGCGTCGCCGCCGTGCGGCATCTCGCCCTTGTACAGGTCGGCGCCGCTGTCGCCCAGTTCCCTTGCGGCGGCCACGATCGCCGCCTCGCGGTCGAACTCCCAGCCGCGCCGCGGCGGGCGCACCACCGGTTCGATGATGCTGACCAGGCCGGCGGCGCGGCAGCGCGCGGTGAAGTCCGCGACCATCGCGCGGCGCTCCTCGGGGTCCTCGTCCTGCCGCCAGAGCACGAGGAGTTTGAGCGCGGCGCCGCCGCGCGCGCGGACGGCGGCCGGGTCCACGTCCTCGTCGATCGCCACGGCGTCGACGGGGACGCCGTTGCCCGGCAGGAAGGCGTCGGCGGCCACGATCAGGCCGCAGTCCGGGTGCACGGCCTTGGCGTCGAGGACCGCGTCGTAGGCGAACTGCCGGTCCACCAGCACGCCCGAGGCGTGGGGCGAGAGCACCTCGGTGGCCTTCACCTTGAAGTCGGTGAGGACCTGGTCGGGCACGGGCGCCGTGCCGGCCGCGGCGAACATCAGGCGCATCGCCTCGCGCTGGTCCACCGCGAGCATCGCGAAGCCCCCGGACGGGCGGGCGATGTCGGCCAGCACTGCGGCCCTGTCGGTCGTTGCGGTCATCGGTGTCCTACTCCTTCGAGGGTGGGGGTCAGGCGGCCGGGGCGGCGGCCAGGAAGGCGGTCAGCTCGGCCAGGTCCGGCACGGCGCCGCGCCCGTCGAGAGCGCGGCAGGACAGGGCGGCGGCGGCGTTGGCGTGCCGCAGCGCCTCGGGCCACTCCAGGCCGCGGCAGACGGCGGCGAGCAGCGCGCCGTGGAAGACGTCTCCCGCCCCGAGGGTGGAGACGATCTCCACTCCCCGGGCGGCGGGGGCGGCGGCGTGCCCGCCGCCCGGCCACCAGGCGGCGCTGCCTTCGCCGCCGCTGGTGGCGACGACCGCCCCGGCGCCTTCCGCGAGCGCGCGGGCGGCGCAGTCGGCGAGCGCGTCGGAGGTGGTGCGCGTGGCGCCGTAGCGGGCGGTCAGCGAGGCGGCCGTCGGCACGTACAGGTCGACCAGGCCGAGTCGGCCGTCGAGGCCGGGCACGTCGTTGCCCGCGTCGACGGCAAGCGCCGGGCGGCGCGCCCCCGGCCGTGCCGACCGCTCCAGCAGGTCGGCGACGGGCGCGAAACCGAGGTGGTCGGTGTGCACCCAGTCCGCGCCCGCGACCAGGTCGGCGGCCGGGCCGTCGAGCGCGGGCAGCGGCGGAACGGCGCGGGTGGCGATGCAGCGGGTGCCGGTGCCGGACGCGGCCAGGACCACGGACGACTGGGTGGCGGTCGCCGGGTCGCGCAGCACGCGGCTCACGTCGACGCCCTCGCGGGCCAGCAGCTCCACGGCCTGTTCGCCCTCGGCGTCCGTTCCCACGCGGCCCACGAAGGAGACTCGCACGCCCTGCCGGGCCATGACCACGGCCGCGGTGGCCGCCGGGCCGCCGCCGGTGATGGCCACCCGTTCCGCGAGGACGCGCTCGTCCGCGTCCGGATGCCGATCGACGAGCGCGAGTGCGTCGAGGGTCACGACCCCGACACACACCACGGCGGCCTCAGTCCCGGACATTCGGTACCTCACTGTTCCGATACGACAGAGAAATGTTCTAGAAGCAACAACACATTGACTCGATCAACAATAATCTGTCAAGTAGCGAACAACATGGCCGAGGGCGCGACGCTGGGGACGGCCGGTCGCACGGCTGCGCCCGGGCGGAAAAGTTTGTTAGATTCGTTTCAAACCGCGCCCGGCGGCGGCCTCGCCTCCGCCCGCCCCCGATCCGCGACGAGGTAGCCGTGCCGCAAGATCCGCTGAAGTACCGGGCGGCCCCCGCTCGCCGCGACGAGATCCTCGACGCGTTGCGCGAGACGGGTTTCCTGTCCATCGCGGAGGTCGCGGCCCGGCTCGGCGTCTCCGAGATGACCGCCCGCCGCGACATCCGCCGGCTCGCCGCCGACGCGGAGGTGCTCGCCGTGCGGGGCGGCGTGGTGCTGCCCGCCGGTCCCCGCGACCGCTCCGCGCCCGCCTACAGCAGCCGCTCCGCCGCGGACGTCGAGGAGAAGCGCACCGTCGGCCGGGTCGCCGCCACCTGCGTGCGCGACGACGACGTGATCGCCGTGGACGCGGGCACCACCGCGTACCAGCTGGCCGCCGCGCTGCCCGACTCGTTCCACGGCACCGTGGTCACCCACTCCGTGCCGGTGATCGACCTGCTCATGGACCGGCCGAGCGCACGGGGCATCGCGCTCGGCGGCGACCTGTTCGCCCCCAGCCGCGCGCTCGTCGGCTCGTTGACCGTGGACACCGCCAAGCGCCTGAAGGTCCGCACCTTCTACCTGGGGGCGGCGGGCGTGGACGAGCGCGGGATCTACGCCGCCGCCGACGTCGAACGGCAGGTGAAGGAAACCCTGATGGACATAGCCGAACGGGTCGTCCTGCTCATCGGGCGGCGGAAGTTCACGACCACCGCTCCCGTACTGCTGTGCGGCTGGGACCGGCTGGACGCCGTCGTGACGGATGTCGAGCCCCCGCCCCCGGTGCACCGCACGCTTGAGGGCAACGGCGTGCGCCTCGTGCTGCCCACCACGGAGCCCGCCACCCTGCGACCACCCCCGGCCCCGTGACCGGCCGCCGCCCGCCACCGGCACGGCGCCGCGCGCCCCGCCCGCCGTCGCGGGCCGGGCGCGCGGCGCGGTACGTCAGCCGCGCGTGAAGCGGTACGTCATGCTGTCGGTCAGCACGCAGAAGCCCGGTGACATGACGATGACGCGCAGCGTGCCGCTGCGCCGGTCGTAGTCGACGCCCTGCGCCTCGAACGCGCCGGAGCAGCCGCTGCGAAGCGGGAGCTGCCGCAGCGCGGTGACCTGCCCCGAGACGTCGGCCGTTCCGCTGGGCGCGGCGGAGAGGTCGACCTGGAGCAGCGGCTTGGTCATGCCGAACAGGGTGCCCGCCGGGTCGTCGGACGAGCACAGCAGCGTCGTCGGACCCGAGAAGTCGCAGCCCTGGACGTCGCGCACGGGCCGGTCGAGGTGGACGGTGGCCACGTGCGGGAGGTCGGCCGAGGGCGAGGTGGCCGGGTTGGCGCCCGGGGTCGGGAAGACCAGGAACCGGCTCATCGTGCCGTACTCGCCCGCGAGCATCCACTGGCCGTCGGGCGAGACGGCGACCCAGGAGTTGTTGAGCGCCTCGCCGGGGCCGAGGGCGTGCACGTACTCCGCCCAGCTCCCGTCGGGCGCCTGCACGCGGAACATCTTGGCACCGCCCGAGTCCCGCTGGTACGGCTCGATGTAGTGGCCGTCGTAGGAGGCGTCGGGGTCGCCGACGTGGTTCCAGCCGCGCAGGGAGACATCGGCGGGAATGGTGCCGATGCCGGTATAGCGGTTGGGGCTGTCGGCCGGCACCTCGACCGAGGTCAGGCCCTGACTTTCGGTCAGCGGCCGGGCGCGGTCGGAGCCGACCTCGGTCCAGGTGTCCGCCGCCGCGGCGGGCGGCGCGGTGGCGAGGGCGGCGGCGGTGGCGAGGGCGAGCAGGCCGGTCATGGCCGCGTGGCGCCGTCGCCGGGTGCGCAGGGGCATGAGGGGTCCGTTCGTCGGTGGGGGCGGGGGACGCGTTCGACCGGACGGTACGACGCGGACGGTAGCCATGTACAGACCAATGAGGGGAACGGCAGCCGACGGCCGGATGACCGCCCGCGGCCCTCGCCCGCCCGCCGCGCGCCGCGACGCGGCCCTTACCCTGGTCCACGGTCCCCGCACCGAACCCGCGCAGGAAGCCCCGGTCGCACGATGAGCCACGCACCCGCACCCGCCCCTCGCCTCACCCGCGCCCCGGCGGAACGCCGATGAGCCCGCGCTTCGAGGTCTGCGTCGACTCCGCGCGCGGCGCGCTGACCGCCCAGGACGCCGGCGCCGACCGCGTGGAGCTGTGCGGCGCGCTGTCCGAGGGCGGCCTCACGCCGAGCGCGGGCCTGGTGGAGACGGTGCTGGAGGCGGCGCGGGAGATCGAGGTGTTCGTGCTGATCCGCCCGCGCGGCGGTGACTTCGTCTACGACGCCCACGAAGTGCGCGCCATGGAACGGGACATCGAGACGGCGCTCGCCCTCGGCGCCCACGGGATCGTCCTGGGCGCGCTGACGGCCGACGCGGGCGTCGACATGGCGGTGTGCCGCAGGCTGCTGGCCGCGACCGCCGGCCGCCCGGTGACCTTCCACCGGGCGTTCGACATGGCCCGGGGCCCCTTCGACGCCCTGGAGCGGCTGGTCGACCTCGGCGTCAAGCGCGTCCTCACCTCGGGCCAGGAGGTCTCGGCCCTGGAAGGCGCGCCGCTGCTCGCCCGGCTGGTCCGGGCGGCGGGGAACCGCCTCACCGTGATGCCGGGCGGCGGCGTGACGGAACGCAACGTGGCCCGCGTGCTGCGTCTCACCGGCGCGCGGGAGATCCACTTCAGCGCCGGCACCACGGTCGACGGCCCGATGACGCACCGCAACTCCCGCGTCCTCATGGGCGCGACGCTGAGCAGGAGCGAGTACGCGCGCCGGCTCACCAGCCCGGAAGGGGTCCGGGGGATCATGGCCGCCGCCCGCGCCGCCGACACCGCCGGCTGACCCCGCGCCCGCTCCCGCGTCGGCCCGGGCGCGGGCGGCGGTCCCGCGGACGCGGGGAGCCCACGTGCCGACCTGCTCCCAGGCGGCAGCAGTTGAACGCTTCCGTCCGGCCGGCGCACCCGCGCCGGCGGCCCCGGTCGGGCACCGGACTCCCCGGCCGCCGCGGGGCCGTTGAACGCCCTGGCGGACGCCGGCCGGGCGGCGACAGGATGACCGGGTGAAGGACATGATCTCGACCGCCGTGCGCGTACCCTCTGTCACCCGCTCCATGGTGCTGCGCCGCTTCGGAGACCCGGAGACGGCACTCGAACTGACCGAGCGGCACCCCGTTCCCGCACCGGGCCGGGGGGAGGTGCTGATCGCGGTGCGGGCCGTGAGCGTCGGGCGGACCCTCGACCTCGCCACGCGGGCCGGGCTGCCGCCGTTCGCCCCGCAGGTGCGGCTGCCGCACGTGCTCGGCGCCGACCACGTCGGGGAGGTGGTCGCCCACGGGGACGGGGTGGACGGACCCGCGCTCGGCACACGGGTCGCCGCCTTCCCCGTCGTCTGCTGCGGGCGGTGCGACGCGTGTGCCGCGGGCAGGACGGAACTGTGCGGCGGCATGGAGCTGATCGGCGTGCACCGGCCCGGCGCGTACGCCGGGTACTGCCGCGTGCCCGCGGCCAACGTGCGGCCCGTGCCCGAGGACATGTCCGACGGCGCGGCCTGCGCCCTGGCACTCAACGGGCCGGTGGCGCACCGGCAGTTGGAGGTCGCCGGGGTGGAGCCGGGCGACTGGGTCCTGGTCAACGGGGCCGCCGGCGGCCTCGGCACGGCGCTGTGCGCGGTGGCGCTCCACCGCGGGCTGCGGGTGCTCGCCTGTGCCCGGCAGCCGTGGCAGCGGGAGGCGCTGCGGGCGCTGGGCGCTCAGGCCGCGCTCGACCCCGGCGCCGATGACTTCGCCGCCGCGGTCGGGTCGCTGACGGACGGCAGGGGCGTGGCCGCGGTCGTCGACAACCTGGCCACCCGGGAACTGGCCGCCGCCCTGCCCGCCGTGCTGGCACCCGGCGGTGCCCTGGTGTGCTCGGGCGCGCTCGGGGCGGGCACGGCGCGCCTCGACCTGCGCGCGCTCTACCTGCGCAGCCAGCGCGTGCTCGGCGTGCGGACCGCCAGGCTCGCGGACGTGGACGCGACATGGGCGGCGGCGGCCGGCGGCCTGCGGCCGGTGGTGGACGAACGGCGGGCGTTCGGCGTCGAGGACGCCGCCGAGGCGCATCGCTACCTGGACGAGGGCCGCAACTTCGGCCGGGTCGTGCTGGCGTGGAGCTGACGCGCCGCCGGGCCCGGCCTGTGCCGCCGGGCCCGGAGGGATGGCTCAGGCGGCCGGCTTGCGGCCGATGGCCTGGTAGATGACGTCGGTCGAGGCGATGCGGCGCAGCCTGACCCGGTCGGTGCGGTTCAGCGCCCAGGCCAGGAGGTCGCGCTTGTCGGGGAAGAGCCCGTAGGTCTGGACGGGCACCCCGTTCCTGGCGAACTCGAACGCGAGCCGCCTCGGGTTGACGAACATCCGGTGGTCGTGGCACCCCTTGGGCGCCATCCAGCTCAACGGCACGTTCTCGGCCAGGGTGATGATGGCCAGCCGCGCCAGCAGCGTGTCCGCGATGGTGTCCGCGATCACGAGTCCGCCCGGCTTGAGCAGGCGGCAGCACTCGGCGATCACCTCCCAGGGGCGGTCCACGTGCTCCAGGCACTGCCCGGCCACCACGACGTCCGCGCACCCGTCGGGCAGCGGCACGCGGTGGACGTCCGCGTGGATCACCTCGTCCACGCCGTGGCTGCGGGCGACCTCGGCGCTGAGCGCGGACGCGTCCACGCCCACGTGCCGGTACCCCTTGTCCGCGATGTGCGGGTGGAGCAGGCCGCCGCCGCAGCAGACGTCCACGAGCAGAGGCGTCCCGCCGGTGCCCGCGGGCGCCCGGGGAATGAGGGAGGCCCGCTGCCTGGCGATCCAGGAGAGCGTGGAGAAGGGACCGCGCGGGTCCCACCACTGCCCCGACCACTCGTCGTACTCGGTCGTGTCGCGCAAGGGGGTGGTCATTCCGCTGCCTTTCCCTGGTCCGGGTGCGCCGCGCCCGACGCGACCGCCGAGAGGTGGCGCTGGTAGTCGGCGAGCGCCCACAGGGCGAACGCGTGGGTCATCCTCGGCGTGCTGATGTACACGCTGTCCGGGATGACGATCATCCACTCCGTGGGGTCGGTCCAGGTGCCGGCCTCGTTCTGGTGGGAGATCAGGTACCCGGCCGCGGCCGCGGCGGCCTCCTCGTCCACCTCGCCGGCCCGCAGCAGGCCGCGCAGGCACCAGGCGGTGTGGATGGCGCTGCTCTCGCCGGTCGCGCGGCGGCGGTCGCTGAGGCTGAGGGCGATGTTCTCGCCCCAGCCGCCGTCGGGGTTCTGGTGTTCGAGCAGCCAGCGGCGGGCGGCCACGATCGACGGATGGTCCGCCGGGGCGCCGGCCGTGCGCAGCGCGGAGACGACGTGGCTCGTTCCGTACAGCCTGACGCCCCAGCGCGACGGCCACGAACCGTCGGCGTCCTGCGCGTCGAGCAGCCAGCGCACGGCGCGGCGGCAGCCGGGGTGCCAGCCCAGGCCCTCGGCGTGCAGGGCCTCGACGGCGTGGGCGGTGACGCAGGCGGTGGCCCCCTCGACGAATCCGATGCCGGTGAGCGCCTTCTCGCCAAGACGCGACCAGCGGTCCACCCCGAAGCCGGCCCAGCCGCCCGAGGGGGACTGGCACGCGATCAGCCAGCGCGCGGCCTCCGAGGTCGCGGCCACCGCCTCGTCGTCCGCGCCGCCGTCGGAGGCGCCGGCGGACCGCAGGGCGGTGATGGCCATGGCCGTGTCGTCCGGGTCGGCGTTGATCGTCGGAATGCCCTCGAAGTCCCAGGCGCGCAGGGGCCGTACGCCCTTGGTGTTGACGGAGGTGTCGGCCCTGTGGTCGATGAGCCAGCGGCCCGCGCGGCGCAGCGGCTCCCGTACGTCGGTGCGGCCGGTGGCGTCCAGGGCCGACATCATGAGCGCGGAGTCCATCACGACGGTGCGGAACGTCTGCACCCGCCGCGTGCCGTCCACCCGGACGTTCAGCTCGTCGCAGGCGGCGAGCGCGCGGCGCTGCACGGGGTGCCCGATGCCGTAGCCGCGGCTCCACAGCGCCAGCACGCAGACCAGGGTCTCCGTCCAGCTGCCGCCCCAGCTGCCGTCCGACTCCTGCCGGGCCATCAGCCAGTCCTCGCCCGCCCGCAGGGCCTTGGCGCGCAGCGTCCTCGGCGTCGCCGCGTGCACCGCGCGCAGGGTGCCGGTCAGCACGGACTCGGCCCGGGACGGCGGGTGGGGGACGCCGCTGCGCAGCACGGTGACGTCCACGTCGAGGCGGCGCACCGGCCTGACGGTCGTCAGGATGCCCACGGCGACGACGACCTCCCTGGCCATCGGCTCGTAGTCGCCGAGCGCGCCGGGGACCCAGGAGGGCAGCAGCACCAGTTCCGGCGGCACGCGGGGGATCTCGTCCCAGCTCACGATGCCCGTGAAGGCGAGCCAGAACTTCACCGGCACCATGTCGATCGCCTCAAGGCCGCCCGCGGACCGCACGAAGGCCGCGGCCCGGCGCAGCGCCTCGTGGTCGAGCGGGAACCCGGCCAGTTGCAGGGCGATGTGGGTGAAGGCACTGCTCGACAGGTCGGAGGGGCCGCCGCGGAACAGGGACCAGCCGCCGTCCTCGTTCTGGTCCGCGAGCATCCAGGCGGCGAGTTCCTCGACGTGCCGCGGGGTCGTGGCACCGAGCAGGGTGCGCATCACGATGTCGGCGGCCTCGTAGGAGGTCCCGCCCGTGAGGATCTCCCCCGGCCAGGCGCCGTCCTCCGCCTGGGCGGCGAAGGCGGCGGAGACGGCGGCCGAGACGGCCGCCCCCACCTGCGCGTCGTTCGGCTTGTGCGATTGGTCTGTCACCACTGTTCCTTGCGTTGCGTTCTCGCGGTCTTCGCGGTTCTGGTGGTTCTCCCGGCTGCCACCGCGCCGCCCGCGGTCACCCGGCCGGGTCGTCGTCCCCGACGGTGATCTCCAGGTAGCACATGTCGACCCGCATCAGGTCCTGGGCGGTCGCGCAGAACGCCCGCACCGCCCCGTACCTGCGGTGCAGCAGGCGTTCGGCATGCCGTTCCTCGCCTGCGGGCAGGACCCGGGCGGTGGCGGGCACCACGCCGGTCAGGGGGCGCCCGCGAGTGGAGCACACGCCGAGCAGCACGTGCGGGCGGCGGCCGACGCGGGCGACCTTCCCCGAGGCGCGCTGGGTCCGCACGTACACCCGCTCGGCCTCCACCGCGGCCCACACGGGGGTGGCGACGCGACCGCCACCGGCCCTGAAGGTGATCAGCAGCGCGTGCTTGCCGCGCGCGAGCGTCTCGCGGACGCGGCGCGCGCTCTCGGCGCGGTCGGCCGGGTACGCGGCGTCGAGGAGTTCGAGGATGCGGGCCGGGGGCAGGCTGAGCCGGTCGGCGACGCGCCCGCCCGGCAGGCTGCGGCCGGCCACCGGCCGGGCCAGAGGACGTACACGCTCCTGGGACACACCACTCCTTCTCCCGCCCCCGGGAGGGGACTTGCGACGCCGCCGCATCGTACGGGCTCGCGGAGCGGCCTGGCGACGCGCGCGTTCAACCGCTCCTGCCCGCCCCGGCGGATGTTGCCCGCGGACGGACGGGTGGGGAAAGCTGACCCCCCGCCGTCGGAGCCGCGTTGCCCCGGTCGAGGCGGTCCCGATGCACGATCCGAGAATCCGAGAATCCGAGAACCTGAGAAAGAGGCGGCCGTTGCGGTTGGATGCCGACGTTCCTCCGAAGCCACCCGCCGCGCGGGAGTCGGCGCGGATCTGGGTGCAGGCGGCGGGACCGCCGCTGGTCCTCGTGCTGGTCCTCCAGGGGGCGTTCGCCGTGACGGCCGTGCGCCACCAGGGCGCCGTCGAGTGGTGGCGCGTCGCGCTCACGGTGCTCCTGTTCGTCTGCGACGGAATCGGCCGGCGCCTGGTGAACGACTTCGAGGACCACAGGCGGGGCGTGGACAGGCCCGACCGGGTGCGCCCCGACAGCTCGATGGCGCTCGGTCTTGACATGAACCGGGTGCGGTGGGCCGGCATGGGCGGGTTCGCGGCGGCGTGGGTCTGCCTCCTCGTCCTCGCGCTCACCTCCGAGCCCTTGCTGCTGCTGGTGATCCCGCCGATGTACGCGGCCTACTTCGCCTACGCCGGCGGGCGGCGCCCGCTCGGCCACCGGGGCTTCGGCGAGCTGCTCGACTTCGTGGTCACCGGCACGGCCGTGACGCTGGTCGTCGGGCGGCTCAACGGTGACGCGTTCGACGCCGCCCTCTGGTGCGCGGCGCTCGCCTGCGGGTTCCTGTTCATGACGCTGATGCTGCACAACAACGCCCGCGACCTGGCCAAGGACAGGGAGGCGGGCAAGGTCACCCTGCCGCACCTGATCCCGCCCGCGGCGGTGAAGGCGCTGTACGTCACCGGCCTCGCCGGCTGCTACGGGTTCCTGGCGCTGACGGCGCTCGGTCTCGGGGCGTGGGGTCCGCTGCTGCCCCTGGTGACGCTGCCGTGGGCGGCCCTTCTCGCCGTCCGGGTGTGCCGGGGGCCGCTGGGCACCGGCATGATCGACTGGTCGGGGCTGTACCTGCTGATGCTCGCGGTCTTCGCGACCTTCACGGCGGGCGGCTGGCTCCCGGCCTGGTGACCGCGGCGCCCCGGCCCCGGCCCGTTCCCGCCGGTGCGCGGCTGAGCCGGTGCGCGGGGAGTGGGGGCGGTCCTGTGAGGGTGGCGACGCGCCGGTGCCCCAGGTCTCGGCGGCGCGGGGCGGACCGCTCGGTCATCGGGCGGCCCGCCCCTTCGTCATGCCCGCCACTGGGGCCCGGCCTGCCTCAGCAGGCGGAGTTGGTCTGGGTGAGCAGGCCCATGCGCCAGGGCAGTTGGCTGTACTCGCCGCCCGCGCCGGGGTCGATGCCCTGGTAGAGGAACTGGAGGCGGCAGGGGTCGATGGTGAGTGTCTGATCGCTGTTCGCCCTGATCAGCTCCCCGTGGCTGAAGTCCCGGGTCCACGCGCCCGAGGGGAAGGACACGTTGTTCGACCGGGCGAAGGGGTTCGACTCGGTCGCGGCCAGCGGAGCCCACGGGCCGGCGAGGCCGGTGGAGGTGAAGGAGCGGTACCAGCGGCGGCCGTCGGAGCCGATGGCCTCCTGGAGCAGCAGGTAGGTTCCGGTGTCCCCGACCCTGTACACCGCGCTGCCCTCGAAGAGGTTGTTGCGGTTGGAGTCCTCAAGGGCGATGACGGTGTCGCCGAAGCCGCGGGGGAAGTTCGCCAGGGAGGTCTGGGCCCGGTAGATGTGGCCGTTGTCGTCGCTGGAGAACAGGTGGCAGCGGGCCGCGTCGCAGATGACCCAGAAGTCGAGCCAGTGGCCGTCGCCGATGTTCTGCCGGACGATCTCCGGCATGCTGTCCATGAAGTTGCGCGGCGCCGACCAGGACCCGGGGTCGCCGGGGTCGCTGCTGACCGAGTACGAGGGCAGTCCCGTCTGGTAGACCAGGTACCACAGTCCCTGCGGGGCGAAGTAGAACACCTGGGGCGCGGCGCGGTACCCGGTGCCGACGCCGGACGCGGTGTCGAGGAAGGTGTGCCTGGCATCGGCCATCCCCGACCAGTCGGGGGCCGCGAAGTGCACCAGGTTCCAGCCGCCGCTCCGGCTCGCGGTGGTGGCGTACACGTGCCACTGGCCGTTGTGCCGGACGACCGAGTAGTCCTTGATGGCGACGATGTCGTGGCTCGCGTCCGACTTCGGACCGGCCAGCACGCCGCTCGAACTCCACTGGAACGACGAGGGCAGCGACGAGTCGGGCGGCTCGCCGCCGTCGACGGGCACCAGCCGCCACTGCTGGTTGGCCCCGCCCCAGTCGGTGTACTGGACGATGTTCGCGCCGTCGGTGGTCGCGGCTCCCTGCACCTCAAGCGCCTTGCCGCTGTGGCGGTTGATCAGGCGCACGTACCCGTCGCCCTGCTCGGACAGCCGGAACTGCTGGTTGGCGGTGTTGTGGTCCGACCACTGGACGACGGACGCGCCGTCGGCGGTGGACCAGTTGTGGACGTCGAGGACCTTCCCCGAGTGCCCGGACCTCAGCCGGTAGTGGCCCCCGCCCGAGTCGACGAACTGCCACCGCTGCTGCGCCTGATCGTTGCGCGACCACTGCGTGATGCGCGCCCCGTCGTTCGTCGCCAGGTTGTACACGTCCAGCGCCTTGCCGCTGTTGCGGTTCACGAGCACGTACCAGGCGCCGGTGTCGACGTACGGCTCGTGGTCGGCCGCCGGCGCTCCCGGCGCGGCGCCGGCCCGGGCCGGGCCGGCGGACGTCGCCGACATGCCGGTGGCCAGGAGCGCCAGGACGACCAGTGCGACCAGTGCTCTCAGCCGTCGCCACGGCGCGGGCCGTCCGCCCGCCGGATGGTGGTGACTCATCTGTCGTCCCTCCTGCGAGAACGATGTGCAAGCGCTCCCGGACGGCCTCGACCGTCATCCGGAAGCCGGACACGCGGTGCACGGCGCCCGGCGGGTCGCCGCCGGCGGCGGCCAGTACCGGGCGTGGTTTCGGGCAGCTCGGCGCAAACGTGCGGTACGGGTGGGGCGGAAGTGACGAGGGAGCCAATTCCGTTCGCCATGCCGGACGTTGGCCGGTTTTTCAGACGAGATACGACCAAGATAGGCGTCGGCGGCCCGACGTCAACACCTCTCACTCCCATCAGTTTCGAGGAATTCCAAGAAAAGATCGGTCGCGGCAGCGGACAGCGTCCGGCCGAGAGACGACCGGGAGGCGGTCGCCACCAACCGCCGCTCAGGGTGTGAGGGGCCCTCTCAGGGCCTCCCGGAGGCCGGGCGGAGGGTGGTTCCCTGGAGCGTGACGGCGCTCCGCCGCCGTTCGCGCCGGCACGGGGGCGAGGCCCCGGTCCACCGGCGCGGCAAGGTTTTCCATGATCGTCTTCGCAAGGACAGCAATGACTTCCGTACGCGCTTACACCGCCACTTCCGCCGCAGGACCGCTGGTCCCCGGAGTGATCGAGCGGCGCGACGTGGGCCCGAGGGACGTGCGCATCGACATCCACTGGGCCGGAATCTGCCACTCCGACATCCACACCGTCCGCGGCGACTGGGGTCCGGTGCCCTACCCGCTGACGGTCGGGCACGAGATCGCCGGCGTGGTCGCCGAGGTCGGCCCTGAGGTCACGCGGTACCGGGTCGGCGACCGGGTGGGGGTCGGCTGCATGGTCGACTCCTGCCGGAAGTGCGACAACTGCCGCGCGGGCCGCGAGCAGTACTGCCTGGCGGGCTTCACCGACACCTACAACGGGACCGACCGCGACGGAAGCGTCACGCAGGGCGGTTACGCCACCGGGATCGTCGTGGACGAGCACTTCGTGCTGCGCGTCCCCGAGGCCATCCCGTTCGAGAAGGCCGCCCCGCTGCTGTGCGCCGGCATCACGACCTACTCGCCGCTGCGCCGCTGGAACGCCGGCCCGGGCACGAAGGTCGCGGTCGTCGGCATGGGCGGGCTCGGGCACATGGCGGTCAAGATCGCCCACGCCATGGGTGCCGAGGTGACGGTCCTCTCGCAGACCCTCGGCAAGCGCGAGGACGGGCTGCGCTTCGGCGCGGACCACTACTGGGCCACCAGCGACCCGGCGACGTTCAAGCAGCTGGCGAACACCTTCGACCTCATCGTCAACACCGTCAGCGCCCCGCTGGACCTGGACGCCTACCTGGCGCTGCTGTCGTTCGGCGGCACCATCGTCAGCGTCGGCGCCCCGCCGGAGGCCGTGCCTGTGACGTTGTTCACGCTGTTCGAGAACCAGCGGTCCTTCGCCGGTTCGAAGATCGGCGGCATCGCCGAGACCCAGGAGATGCTCGATTTCTGCGCAGAGCACGGCATAGCCCCCGAGGTCGAGATCATCCCGGCGGAGCGGATCAACGAGGCGTGGGAGCGGGTGCTGTCCTCCGACGTCCGCTACCGGTTCGTGATCGACGCCGCGACGCTCGACGCCGCCTGACGGCGGCCGGCCCCCGGGCGCGCCGCGGGCGCCCGGGGGCACCCCGACCGACCGCGGACCGGATCTACGGTGGAGTCATGAGCACGAAGGATGAGGTGAGGGAGTTCCTGATCTCCCGCCGCGCGAACGTGTCCCCCGAGCAGGCGGGCCTCACCGGCGTCGGCGGGGAGCGGCGCGTCCCCGGGCTGCGCCGCGAGGAGGTGGCGATGATCGCCGGGGTGAGCCCGGACTACTACACGCGTCTTGAGCGCGGCAACATCCGCGGCGCCTCGGAGAGCGTGCTCAACGCCATCGCGCGCGCCCTCCAGCTCAACGATGTGGAGCGCGAGTACCTGTTCGACCTGGCCCGCACCGCCCCGGCGCCCGCCAGGTCGCGCGGCGGGAAGCCCGCCCTGCGCTCGGTGCGGGCCTCGGTCCAGCGGGTGCTCGACAACCTGACGCTGCCGGCCCTCGTGCACAACGCGAACCAGGACCTGATCGCGGCCAACCTCATGGGCCGCGCCCTGTACGCGCCGCACTACGACACCCCGCACCAGCCGAACATCGCCCGTTTCGTCTTCCTCGACCCCCGCGCCCCTGACTACTACGTCGACTGGCCGCTGGCCCGCCGCACCACGGCGGCGATCATGCGCCTTGAGGCCGGGCGCGACCCGCTGAACGGCGAGCTGACCGCGCTCATCGGGGAGCTGTCCACCCGCAGTCCGCTGTTCCGCACGGACTGGGCCGGCCACGACGTGCACTCCCACCGCACCGGAGTGAAGTCGTTCCGGCACCCCGAGGTCGGTGTCCTCGACGTGTCGTTCGACGTGTTCGAGATGCCGGGCGAGGCGGGCTTGCAGATCGTGACCTACAGCCCCGCCCCGGGAACGCGGTCCGCGGACGCGTTCGCGCTGCTGGCGTCCTGGGCCGCGACCCAGGGGCCGGACAGCCGGCGGCCGGGCGATGGCCCCGAGGGCCGGAAGGCCCGCCAGGACGAGGCGCCCCGCCCGGCCCGGTGACGCCCGGCGCCGGGAGGGCGGACACGGTACCGCGTGTCCGCCCTCCCGCTGCTCACCCTCCGGCGCGTGCGCCGCGCGCCGCCGTCACAGGTCCCTCACCCGCACATCGCGGAACCAGACGTCGGAACCGGTGTGGTGGTTCTGCAACCCGACGCGTCCCGAGCCGAGGTCCCGGTCGGGGTCGGCGCCCTCGGTGTCGAACTCGTTGATCAGCACGTCGTTGAGGTACACCCTGACGCGCAGGTCCTCGACCTCGATCGCGTAGCTGTTCCACTCCCCCGGCGGGTTCAGCGCCGCGTCCCTGGCCGCGATGTCGGCGCCCTGGAAGTCGTAGATCGCGCCGGTCGTGCGCTCGGGCTCGTCCGTCGCGTCGATCTGCACCTCGAACCCCCGGTTGCGCGCCTCGGGGTCGCCGGCCGGGTCCGGCAGGCCGATGTGCACGCCGGAGTTGTCGTCCCCGGCCATCTTCCAGTCCAGTTCGAGACGGTAGTCGGTCAGTTCCTCCGGGTGGGTGATCAGCCCGAGTCCGCCGACGGACCGCATGGTGCAGTCGGCCTGGAGGATGAAGTCACCGGGAGCGGCCATCTCCCAGTCGGCGAACGTCTCCTGGGTGCCGTCGAACAGCACGCGGTAGCCCTCGTCCGGCCGGGCGGGGGCGCAGGGCTCCTGCTGGACGCGCAGGTGGTCCCAGTTCAGATGCCGGTCGTCGTCCTCCCCCGCGGAGAGGGTGATGGTGTTCGTCCCCGCGCGCAGTTCGAGCCGCTCGACATGATCGGCCCATGTCTGCCAGGTCCCGGTGCTCTCGAACGCCAGCTGCCCCTTGTCCTCGCCGTTGACGCCGAGCGAGATCGTCTTGGTGCCGGCGTACGGGTGGGGGCCGTTGGAATAGCGGAAGGTCACCGGGTAGGTGCCGGCCTCATCGACGCGCACGTCCCAGGTCAGCTCCGCGCCGACGTCGCCGAACCCGTCCACGTAGCCCCCGCCCGTGTAGTGCGCGTGCTCGTCGTCGATGTCCGCGGAGCCGCGCAGCTCCCCGTCCTCGGCCTCGTACGTGCCGGTCTCGTTGGGCGGCTCGACCCAGCCGGGGATCTGGTGAACGGTGTACCAGGCCTCGGTGCTCCACAGCGGGGTGCCGTCGGCGGACTCGAACGGCCGCGGCGAGCGCACGTGCACGACCCGGTCCTCGCGCAGCCCCGGGATGTCCAGGCTCACCGTGCGCCCGTCGGCGGAGACCGAGGCATCCGCGACGGCCAGGACCTCCTCGTTCTTCTTCTCCCCGCCGTACTGCGAGGTCGGGGTGTACGACCACTGCTCCACCGCGTACCGCTCGCTCGCGTTCTCGATCACGTCCGCCGCGACCGGCTTGGTGTACGTGATGTCGAACCCGGTCCCCGTGACCTCCATCGACAGGATGTCCATGGCGTCCTCGGACGTGGGCGTCAGCTTCTGGAGCCCGTAGGGGACCTTGCCCGGCTGCTCCCAGTTGCCGCCACCGCCGATGCCGCCTGTGTAGAACGAGCCGTCCGGGCCGATCGCGAGACGGCTGACGCCCGATTCGAGCCCCTGGGTCATCCGGAAGACCGCGCCCTGCCGCTGCCCTTCGACCTCCTCAAGGAACGCCCGCTGGATGCCGCCGTAGGTGACGTCGCCGAAGACCAGCTGCCCCTCGAACACGCCCTCCTCGACCAGCACCGGATTGGTCGGCGAGTTCGCTATCTCGCCGTGCGGCAGCCACAGCACCGGCTCGGTGACCGGCTGGTCGTCGAACGGCCCCGGCGGGTTCGTGTAGTGGTTGTAGAACGCCCCCTCCTCGATCGCGACCAGCTTCGACGAGGGCAGCCAGTCGCCCTGGTTGTCCGTCACGAAGATGTCGCCGCCGGGCCCCCAGCCGATGCCGTTCGGGGTGCGCAGGCCGCCGGCGACGTAGTCGAGCGCGCCGGTCTCCTTGTCGATCCGGACCGAGGTGCCGCGGTTCTCGGCGGGCTGGGGGACCTGGGTCTTGCCGCCCGGGGTGATGGCCACCGACAGGTTCAGGTAGTAGTGGTCCTCGTCGGCCAGGAGACCGAACCCGAACTCGTGGTAGGTACCGCCGTTGGGCCAGGTCGCGATGGTTTCCTTGGCCTCGTAGAAGCCGTCGCCTTCGGCGTCGACCAGCCTGCTGAGCTGGTGCTTCTCCGCGACGATCACCTCGCCGTCCTCGACGAGCACGCCCTGCGGCTCGTTCATGTCCCTCGCGACGACCTCGGTGGTGACCCTCCCGGGTCCCGCGTCCTCTCCGAGGGTGCCGTCGACGACCTCGACGGCGCCGTCGAAGGTCTCCCTGCCCGCCCAGGTGGTGATGACCATGCGGCCGTCGTCGAACCAGTCCATGCCGGTGACCTTCGGCTCGAACCCCTCGGGCCGCAGGTCGGTCAGCGTGTAGTTCGGGTGGACCCCGGCGAGCGGCGCCCCGTCCCCCGGGCTCGCGTCGGCGTCCTCGCAGGTCTTCACCCCGGGCGAGGTCACGCGGGTGACGCCGGCGTCGGTGGTCAGCGCGGACTCGGGCACGAGCCCGAACGCGTCCGCGCCCGGCGGCCTCCACTCCAGGCGCAGCGCCTTGTCGTAGGCGCCCTGGAAGTAGTCTATGCGCAGGGCGTGGGCGCCCGCGGTCAGCTCGGCCGAGCCGTCGGCCGCCGTCGGCGGCTGGCGCCGGTCGTTCTCGATGATCTCCTCGCCGTCGAGGCGCAGCCGGGAGCCGTCGTCACTGATGAGGCGGAAGTGGTAGGTGCCGTCCTCGGGCACGTGGAGATGGCCGATCACATGGCCCATGAAGTTGTTGGCGATGCCGCCGAAATCCTCGTTCGACGTCCAGTCGACGGTCGGCCGCAGGACATCGATGTTCGGCGTCTGCCCCTCGGTCAGGGTGCAGATCTCCTCCGGCTCGAATCCGACGTCGAAGACCCGGAGTGTGACGCCCGGCTCCTGGGGCGGCAGGTCGTCCCGCGACGCGGCCTCGGCCGCGGCCACCGGTAAGATCAGCGCGCCGACCAGGGCGACCCCCAGGGTCGCCGCCGTATGGCGACGTGGCCTTGCATGCATGGAACCGACTCCTTCGCGCGGCTCGGGGCAATTCCGTTCTTCGTGCGGTGCGCGTTTCGCCGGGGGCGGGCAGGACGCCGTTCCACGGGCGTGCGGATTGCCGTTTCCCGGCGTGGGACCTCACGTCCCGGCGGCGTGGCGAGGCTCGGGCGAACCCGGAAAAAGGGGAAATACGGCAGGGGGAACCACGCCATGGGCCACCGCTGCCGCGCGGCGGACTCCGCCCTTCTCGAACGTTTCCTGGTGCCCGACTCGCGATCGCACGGCGGCCGGGCATAAACGTTGTCTTTTGCAGGGAAATTAGGGTTTCCGTGGATTCCTGTCAACACGGCGAGCGACGCGAAAGACGAAACGCGTTGCGACAATCCACTGGAGAACCCCCCATACCGGCACGGGCCGCCGACCCATGCGCCCGCCCGCACGAGGCCGCACGTCCACCGCGCCGCGCCGGTGTGACTTATCACCTGCGCGGGTGGCGCGGCCGACGGGCCCGGCCGGACGCGGCCGCGTTGCGCTACAAGGGCTCCATGACGACAAGGCGCCGGTTCCGCGCCGCGGTGGCCACCGCGTCCGCCGTTCGTGCTTTCCGCACGGCCGCGCCGGGGGCCGCGCGCACGGACCCGGGGCGCCGGGAGGGAGACCGGTGACGGGATTCGGCAGGTATTTCGAGGAATTTGAGGTCGGCGCGGTCTACCGGCACTGGCCGGGGAAAACGGTGACCGAATACGACCACCACTTGTTCTCCCTGCTCACCATGGTGCGGCATCCCCTGCACACCGACGCCCACTACGCCAGGACCGCAACGCGCCACGGGCAGCCGCTGGTGATCGGGAGTTACCTCTTCTCGCTGCTGCTCGGGCTGTCGGAGGCGGACGTGGCCGGGCGCGCCCTCACCCATCGCGGCTTCGAGCGGATCGAGCACCACGCGCCGGTCTTCCACGGCGACACGCTCTACGCGGAGAGCGAGGTGCTGGCGCTCTCCGACGTCCCCGGCCGCGCGGAGCGGGGGCAGGTGGCCGTGGAGACCCGTGGCCGCACCCAGGACGACACGCTGGTGATGACGTTCCGCCGCGACCTTGTCGTGCCCAGGCTGCCCGCCGCGCGCCGCGATCGGCGGTGACGGGCGCGCGAACGGCCGCCGTCGTGCTCGCGGCCCCGCCGGTCACAGCGGGGTGACGGCCACTCCGCGCCGGCGCAGCTGACCCAGCGCCACGTCGAGCGCGGCGACGGTCCGCGAACGCTCCCCGCCTCCGTCGTGGCACAGCACGATGTCGCCGTGCCGCGCCTTCAGAACGGCGCGCACGATGCGCGGCACCGGTGGCGAACGCCAGTCCTTGGGGTCCACGCTCCAGTCCACGGGCGTGAGCCCCTGGTCCCGCGCGGCGTCGAGCACGGTCCGCGACCAGCCCCCGGCGGGAGCGCGGAAATACACGGGCGTGCGCCCGGTCTCCCGCGCGACGACGTGCTGGGTACGCCGGATCTCCTCGTGGATCGCCTCGGCGGTGCGGGCGGCGAAGGGCTGCGGGTGGCTGTAGCTGTGGTTGCCGAGCGTGTGCCCCGCCCTCGCGATCCGCCGCAGCAACTCCGGGTGGCGGGCGGCTCGTTCGCCCACCACGAAGAACGTCGCCCGCACGTCGTGGGCGTGGAGCACGTCCAGCAGCCGCGGTGTCCACCGGGGGTCGGGGCCGTCGTCCACGGTCAGCGCCACCCGGCACGGCGCGTTCCCTCCCCGCGCCCCGGCCGGGACGCGGAACAGCGGCCCCGGCGCCAGCAGGGGGCGCGCAGGCGTCCGGCCCCCGCCGGCCCGCCAGGACTCCACGCGGCGCACCAGGCTCCAGGCCGCCTGGCCGATGTGGGCGCGTACGGCGTCAGACACCGCTGCTCATCCCCTCGGTCCTGTGCCGCCGGTCGTGCGCCCCGCGTCCGAAGTCGCGGTCGAGCCGGGCGCGCGCCCACCCGGTCGCGGCCCCCAGGGCTATCTGGACGTTGACCAGCAGGTGCAGGCCGACGAACAGGGGCAGGAACCGGGCCCCCCGCTTGCGGCGCACGAACCGGAGCAGCCCGGGGTCGGCGGCGGCGAACGCGACGGCGCCGGCCAGGGGAAGCAGCAGCAGCGCGGGGTGGAGCACGGCCAGGGGCGCGGTGGCCGCGGTGAAGAGGGCCGCCGCCACGCCGAGTTCGCTGTTGGCCCGCAGCGCGCCGGGGCGCCGGCGGTGCGCGGCGGCGAAGGGCAGCAGGTACTGGGCGCGGCGGAACTGCTCGCGCAGCATCCGGCCGAGCCGGTGCTCCTCGTCGTGTGCCGCCACGATCCGGTCGGTGAGCCGAATGCCGTACCTGGCGGACAGCCGTTCGCTGTACTCCACGTCCTCGCTGTCGCGCAACGCCCGGTCGAACGGCCCGACGTCCTCGAACACGCGGCGCGGCAGGGCCGCGGCGGCGAAGTACGCCGTGGGCGTCGGGCCGACGCCCTTGAGCCGCCAGTAGTGCGCGTGCAGGGTGCGGTACCACTCCACCGGGCCGTCGTCCACCAGGGGTTCGGCGGCGATGATGCCGTGCACGCAGCCGAGCCCGGGGTCTTCGGAGAGCAGCGCGACGGCGTTCTCCAGGGAGTCGGGGGACAGCGCCTGGTCGGAGTCGAGGAAGAAGAGGATGTCGCCGCTCGCGGCGGCGGCCCCCCTGTTGCGGGCGGCGGAGACGCCTTCGTTGCGGTCGGCCCGCAGGACGCGGCAGCCGGCGCGCAGGGCCACTTCCACGGAGTTGTCGGTGCTCGCGTCGTCCGAGACGATCACCTCGTGCGGTGGGAGGGTCTGCGCGGCGAGCGAGGCCAGGCACAGCTGGAGCGTCCTGGCGTAGTTGTAGTTGGGGATGACGACGGAGACCCGGGCCTGGGAACGGGAGTTCCCCGCGGCGGGAACGGAGGACGCGGTCATGGGTGACACCTCCGGGCGTGGCGCGGCCGGTGCGGCGCGGGCCGGCGGGGTACCGCCGGCCGGGCGCCGCTCACCGGCGCGGCCGGCGGTTGGATGGGTTCGGGTCAGACGGCCTCGTCGAGCACCTGACGCAGCTCCCTGGGCAGTTCCAGGTCGGCGGCGGCGAGGCATTCGTCGAGCTGGGCGACCGAGCTGACCCCGATGATCGGGACGACGGCGGGCTCGCCGCCTATCAGCCAGGCCAGGACCACCTGGACCGGCGACGCCCCGAGCTCGGCGGACACCTTGGCGAGCGCGCCCAGGCGGCGTTCTGTCCCCGGGTGGTCGTAGTGCTCGGGCAGCGGCTGGCCCGGGCGGCTGTAGGCGCCCCAGAGCAGCGTGGTGTAGGCGAAGAAGGTGAGCCCGTGGCTGTGCACGTAGTCGAGCAGGTCGTCCGTGGCGTGCACGTGCCCGCCCTCGGGCAGCGTGGTGCCGGGCCGGGGCCGCAGGTAGGACCAGCGCTGCTGCACCGCGGTGTACGGGGTCCACCCCCGCTGCTGTGCCAGCGACCGGGTCTCCGCGAGCCGCCAGGCGGCGTGGTTGCTCGCGCCCAGCGTGCGGGTCCTGCCGTCCGTCACCGCCTGGTGGAACGCGGCGATGGTCTCCTCGTCCGGGGTCGACCGGTCCTCGCGGTGCGCGTAGTAGAGGTCGAGGTGGTCGGTGCCCAGCCTGCGCAGGGTCCCTTCGAGTTCGGTCCTGATCACCTCGGGCGCGAGCCCTTCCGCCCCGCCGTCGGCCGCGGGTCCGGAACCGACCTTGGAGGCGATGGTCAGCCGGTCCCGGCCGCCGCGGTCCTTCAGCCAGCGGCCCAGCACGTTCTCGCTCTCGCCTCCCTCGCCGTTCGGCACCCAGAACGAGTAGCAGTTCGCGGTGTCGATGGTGGTCCCGCCCGCCTCGACGAAGCGGTCCAGGATGGCGAAGGACGTCTCCTCGTCCACGGTGGTGCCGAAGGGCATGGCGCCCAGGCACAGTGCGCTGACCCGGGTGCCTGAGGCCTCGTCCAGGGTTCGCTGCTGCATCGTTCCTCCGAGAGTGGTCACGGTCCTGGGCGCCGCTGTTCGGTTCGCCCGTACGGCCGTTGACTGATGGTGAGGACACCGTAGAAGAATCCGCGGGTGCTCAGGGACGCCTCAGGTGTGATCCGGGCGTTTCGGAGCGCCTGCTCTACGACCTTCGTCGTACGGGTCCTGCCGCCGGCGTACGACCTGCCACCGGCGGGGCGCGGGGCGCGCGGTGCTCATCCGCCGGGCGTCACGGTGAGCGCCTGCGCCCGGTGGTCGGACAGGCCCTCGCTGTCCACCATGCGGTAGTCGTGGACGGTCACCGCGTCGCTGGTGAAGGCCCAGTCGAGGCGCCACATGGCCGGGCCGCCCGCGGGCCAGGAGACGGGGTGCAGTTGGTCGCTCGCGTGCAGCGCGTCCCGCAACCGGTCGCCGAGGCGGCCCAGTTCGCCCAT
Organism: Streptomyces marincola; assembly: GCF_020410765.1. NCBI lineage: Bacteria > Bacillati > Actinomycetota > Actinomycetes > Kitasatosporales > Streptomycetaceae > Streptomyces > Streptomyces marincola. The sequence goes on from NZ_CP084541.1 coordinate 150,417, forward strand.
GGCCGAGGTGGCGTTCATGTCCCCCGCCACCACGGCGGGCAGCTCGTTGCCGTCCAGGTCCTCCTCAAGTGCCCGGTAGGTCGCCTGCCGCCTGACCTCCTGGGCCCGCATGAAGGAGACGAACTGCGACGAGAAAGGGTCCATCGACACATCCAGCTGCACCGGGATGTGCACGTTGTAGAAGGTGGTCAGCCGTCCGTCGATCCGCAGATCGGTGCGCAGCGTCTTGTAGCGGTAGTAGTCGGGGAACGCCCCCGCCGGCGGCATGCCGATGGCGGGATCGGAGAGGTGCGGCCAGTTGTCCAGCCCCCGCCAGTCCTCGATCGGGTAGCGGGAGAGGGTCAGCAGCTCACCGAGGGCCACCACGTGGAACCCGGGGAAGTGCTCGCTCAGCGCGGCCACGTGGTCGGCGGGGACCGGGCGGTGCGCGTCGAGATCCCAGGAGACGTGCTCCTGGAGCAGGTAGACGTCGGCCCGCTGGGCGCGCAGGTAGGCGTAGAACGCGTCCGGGTCGTCGCCGTCGGCCCAGTACTCGGTGTTCCAGGCGAACACCCGCACCGCGTCCGGCGGCGCGGGCGACCCGCCGGAGACCCCGGGCAGCGCGTGGACGTTCAGTCCCGCCAGGGGCAGTCCGAGCAGCACGCCGCACAGCGCCGCGGCCCCCAGGCGCAGCCGGGCCGGGCGCGCCAGCGGCGCGAGGAGCAGCAGGATCAGCGGCACCACCACGAACGTCAGCGGGGGCATCAGCTCCGCCGGCCGCCACCACCAGTGCTCGCCGGTGAGAACCATGAAGACCGCGACGAACAGCGTCCACACCGCGATCGCCGCGGCCAGCAGCCGCGCCGCCCGCCCGCGCGACGGCGGGGGCGCGGCCGGCCGCGGGCCCTCGCGGGCCGCGTCGCTCTCCCGCGCCTCCGCGAGGCGTGTGCTCATGCCGTCATCCCGGGCCGCTGCTCCGGGCGCGTTCCCAGGGGCCGCGGCGCGTGCTCGCCGTCGGGCGACAGGTGGGAGTCGTACAGGCGGCGGAAGCGGCCCGAGGCCAGCCAGTGCAGGGCGCCCACCGCGATGCCCGCGGAGATGGCGACGTTCGTGGCGAAGGCCACCGCGGTGAAGACGACGAGGAAGCCCGCCCCGCGCCGCTTGAGCACGTAGCGGTACATGGAGAAGTCGCCGGCGATCGTGACCCCGGCCAGGGCCAGCGGCACGGCCAGCCACACGGGGCCGAGCAGGCCGAGCGGCAGCGTGAGCACCGTGCCGAGGGCCGCGACCGCGGCCATGGACCGGGGCGCGGTCTCGAAGCCCTTGGCGAAGCGCCTGCGGCGGGCGAACAGCGGCACCCGCAGCCGGGCGCGGCGGAACAGCTTGCGCAGCAGGGGCAGCAGCTTCTCGTCGTCGTCGTGCCGCCCGAGCACGTGCGGGGTGACCCTGATCCGGTAGTGCTCCGACATCCGCTCGCCGTAGTCGACCTCCTCGGTCTGGCGCAGCCGGGGGTTGAACGGTCCGATCTCCTGGAACACCCGGCGCGGGATCGCGGTGAGCGAGGAGAACAGGAAGCTGACCGTGCCGAGCGAGTCCATCCGCCAGCAGTAGGCCTGGAGCACGCGGCACTCCTCGACCACGCTGTCCCGGATCAGCGGCTGGTCCTCGTAGATGCCGCACACCGCGCCGTACTCGGGGTGGGCGAGCAGTTCCTCGACGGCCTTCTCCACGGCGTCGGGGCGCAGCGCCACGTCCGAGTCGACGAAGAACAGGATCTCGCCGCGCGCCGCCGCGGCGCCGGTGTTGCGGGCCACCGCGACACCGCTGTTGCGCGGGGTCCGCAGCACGGTGACGTCGCGGCGGCGCGCGATCTCCAGGGAGTCGTCGGTGCTGTGGTCGTCGACCACGATGACTTCGAGCGGGGTGTAGGTCTGTTGCAGGGCCGCGTCGATGCACAGGCCGATCGAGTTGCGGTAGTTGTAGTTGGGGATGACGACCGAGACGAGGGGCCGGGACAAGGGGGTTCCTCCAACGGGGGTCGTGCTAGCCGTGGTTGACGATGAGTGTCCCGCCGAGCAGGAGTGCCCAGAGCAGGGAGTTGACGAGCATGGCGCGGTCGCGCAGCAGGATGCGGGTGGGTTCGCCGCCACGGTCGCCGTGGACCTGGAGCAGTTGCAGGTACCTGGCCATGGCGAAGAGCGCGAGCGGCGCGGAGCCGTACACCGCGAGGTCGGCGGCGCGGGGGTCGGCCGCCTGCTGGAGATGGATGAGGAAGGCGGTCACGGTCACTCCGGCGCACAGCACGATCAGGTGGTCGAGGTACGGCACGGAGTAGCCGCGCAGCGCGGGGCGGTGGGAGACGCCGCCGGCCTGCATCTCGTGTCTGCGCTTGCCCAGGACGAAGATCAGGCACAGCGAGAACACCGAGACCAGCAGCCAGCTGCGGATCTCGGTGCCGGCGGCGAGGTGGCCCTGGACGACGCGGAGGGCGAATCCGGCGGCCACGAGGAAGACGTCGAGCAGGGGGACGTGCTTCAGGCCGCGGCTGTAGGCGGCGTTGAGGGCGAGGTAGACGGCTATGGGCCACCAGGCGGTGACGGGGCCGAGAAGTGCCGCGCCGGCCAGCAGGAACGCGAGCGCGGTCCCGAACGCGACGGCGGTGGGCACACCGACGCGGCCGGAGGCGATCGGCCGTTCGCGCTTGGTGGGGTGCGCGCGGTCGCGGTCGCGGTCGTAGAGGTCGTTCCAGACGTACACGAGGGAGGAGGCGAGGGTGAACAGGAGGATGGCCCAGCCGACGCGCGCCAGCAGCCCCGCCGGGGCCGTCTCGGCGTCCAGCAGCGCCAGGGGCACCACCAGCAGGTTCTTCGGCAACTGGCCCGGCCTCACCAGGGCGAGCAGGTCGCGCGGCAGGCCGGTGCGCCGGGGCCCGGCGGGCGCGGCGGTCCGCGGGCCCGCCGCGGTCCGGCCCGGCGTCCCGATCCGCGCGGGTTCCACGAGTGGTGCGGGTTCCACGAGTGGTGCGGTGTCGAGGGGCCGGTCGGCACTCGTCGTCACAGTGGTCTCCTCGCTCAGAAGAAGGCTTTGGCCAGGCCAAGGGCGCCCTGCTTCCAGGGCTCCCTGCTGGTCCGCCCCGTGGACCCCGGCGCCCGGGTGGTGGCCCGGTGCTCGCGCCACCACCGGTAGGTGGCGAGGATGGCGTCCTCGTTGGAGTGGCGGGGCGACCAGCCGAGCACCTCGCGCACCTTGTCGATGCTGACGTAGGAATCGGCGCGCAGCTTGTGGATCAGCCGCCCGTAGACCGGTGAGAGGCGCAGCCGGCTCAGCACGTCCAGGGTCCGGACGGCGGGGGCCGCGGGGATGGACACCACCCGTTTCCCGTGCCCCGCGGCGTCGAGGACGGCCTGGAAGTCCTCCCGGATCGTGCCGAACTCGGCCGCCGCCAGGTTGAAGGTGTCGTCGGCGGCCTCGGCCGGGGCGGCGAGCGTGACCGCGACCGCGTCGACCAGGTCGTCGACCGAGAACATCTGGATGCGCACGTCCCCCCGGCCCAGGACGGGGAAGTTGCGGCCCTCCTCGGCCCATTCGAAGAGCATCGCGAACAGGCCCATCCGGCCCGGCCCGACGAACGTCTTGGGGCGCAGGATCGGAACGCACAGGCCGCGGGCCCTGAACTCCTCGGCGACCTCCTCGGCGCCGGCCTTGGCCCTGCTGTACGCGTCGACCGGGCTGCGCGGGTAGTCCTCGGTGGTGGGCACGGTGTCCGGCAGGCCGTACACGGCCGTCGAGGAGATGTGCACCGCGCGTTCGACACCGGCCTCCCGCGCGGCCCGCAGGACGCTCCGGGTGCCGTCGACGATGATCGAGCGGATCTCGTCCTCGGGGTAGCTCGGCAGCGCCGCCGCGGTGTGCACCACGGCATCGGCGCCGGTCAGGGCGGCGCGCACGCGGTCCGTTTCCCGCACGTCCGCCGTCAGGTGCTCCACGCCGGGCAGGGCCTCGACGGGCGGGCGCAGATCGAGGCTCAGGACCCGGTTCCCCGCCGCCGCCAGCGACCTGACCAGGTTGCCGCCCAGCATCCCGCTGCCGCCCGTCACCAGCACGGTCCTCACCACAGCGACGACACCTTCTGCTTGATGAAACGCGTGACCAGGCGGGGCAGCCCGGCGGAGAGGGTGGCGTCGAGCCGTTCGAGGAACAGCTCGACCTCGGTCTCGCCGGCGACCAGCGGCGGGCCGACGACCAGGGGGTTCTGCCCGTTGAGTGTGTAGTAGGCGTAGGTGTCGTGGTCGTGGTAGAGCGCGTCGATGACGGCGCAGGTGACGACCTTGGTGCCGAACTGCGGGTCCTTGGCAAGGCCGCCGGGGGCGAGCTTCGCGACGAGGTCGAGGAGGGCGGTGCTGCCCAGGAAGCACCCCCACAGGGCACCGGATCCGCGCACGTCGGTCACGATGTCGGGGTGCTCCTTGGCGATGCGTTCGAGGCCGGGGCCCAGGAGTTTCCCGATGGCCCTGGCGCGGGCGGGGAAGTCCTCCTCGACGGCGATGTTGATCGCCTCGACGGCGGTGGCGCACTCCTCCCCGAAGCCGTAGTAGGTGGTGCTCGTGCTCTGGAGGAGCGCGTCCTGGAGGTTGTCGTACGCCTTCTTGAAGACCGGCCTGCGGGCGACGTACGCGGAGATGGAGGACTTGCCGCCCCCGAAGGACTTCGACGTCGTCACCACGTCCGGGACGAGGCCGGGGTGGCGCATGAAGTGGAACATCGTCCCGGTCTTCCCCCAGCCGCTGTAGATCTCGTCGAAGATGAGGATGATGTCCTCCCGGGTGCACAACTCCCGCAGGCCGCGCAGGAACTCCTCGGAGCACCACCTGATGGTCGAGGCGCTGAACGGCTCGATGAGCAGGGCGTAGACGTCGCACTTGCCCTTGGCGTCCCGGCTCGCCTCGACGGCGGCCCGGACGGATTCCAGGTCGTCGTAGGTGAAGCTGACCACGCCGGGGATGCCGGGGAAGGCGAAGTGGTTCTGCGAGCTGCCGGTGAGGCTGCCGGAGCCGAGGAGCTTGCCGTGGAAGCTGATGTCGCTGCGGAGGATGGTGTTCCGCCGGCCGCCGTGGTACTTGTACGCGAGCTTGACCGCGCCCTCGACGGCCTCGGCGCCCGAGTTGGGCAGGAAGGACATGTCGAGGTCGCCCGGGAGCACGGCGGCCAGGTTGTGCGACAGCGCGGCCAGGTACGGCGAGAAGTAGGTCTTGTGCACCTCCATCCGCCCGCGTTCGGCGAACCGCCTGCGCGCCTGGAGGATGCGCGGGTGGTTGTGGCCGTGGTTGAGGACGCCGACGCCTCCGGTGAAGTCGAGGATCTGCCGGCCGTCCCGCGTCCACACGTAGGCGCCCTCGGCCCGGTCGACCAGTTCCCTGCCGAAGCCGAACGACGTCATCAAGGACACCTGGCTCTTGTTGACGTACCGGCGGTACAGATCGTGCACGTGGTCGATGGACAGCGCTTCCGCGTCCTCGACGGTCATGAGTTCTGTCATGCGGGAGTCTCCTTTCGGATGGGAGCGGGAGCAGTGGCACGGTCGCGGAGGGCGACGGCGCCGAGTGCCGCGCCCGAGGTGGCGAGTTCCGCGACCAGGGTCAGGACCCGGCTGCCGAGGGCCGCGGCGACCGCGGCGTGCAGGGGCAGGACCGGCACGAGGGCGGGCACGAGCAGCAGTTCGCGCACGCCGACGCCGTCGGGCGCGAACACCGCGAGCGTGCCGGCGACGACGGCGAGGGAGTAGCCGCCGACCGCGGCCGGGAGCGCGGGCAGGGGCTCCGCGCCCAGCAGGACCGCGAGCACCCACACGTGCAGGCCGGACAGCACCCAGGCGGCGGTCTGGTAGACGACGGCGAGCCGCAGGTTGGCCGGCTGCCCGGGGGCCGGGGGCGGCTGCCGCCTGGCGACCCGGGCCGCGAGGCCCACGAGCGCGTGGATGAGCGTGGGGCGGGCGACCAGGGCGATCAGCAGGGCCAGGGGCAGGAGCAGCAGCCACGCGGCGCCGTCCGGCAGCAGGGTCGGCGCGACCAGCAGACCGACCGCGCCGCCCGTGAGCAGCACGATGACGAGGTTGACCAGGTACGTCCCCGCCAGCTGGGCCTTGGTCGCCCCGGCCCGCTCCCCCATCCTCATCTGCGCGATGAGGCCCCACACCCGTCCGGGGATGAACTTGCCCAGGAAGCCGACGAAGAACATCCGCACGCCGGTGCCCGCCGGTATCGGCACGGCGATCGTCGACAGGGTCAGCATCCAGGACCGGGTGCCGCACAGCAGCCCGGCCGCCGTGACCGCGGTCGCCCCCAGCAGCGCGGCGACCGAACCGCCGTGGAGGAGCCCGGCGAGCACGGACCAGTCCTGCCCCCGCAGGGCGGCCACGGCGCCGGCCACCACGGCCACCGCGAAGACCGCGGTCAGGGCGCGGCGCCACGCGGGGCTTCTCACGCCGCCCTCCCGGGGCGGCGGCCGGTGTGCGTGCGACGCGTGAGCAGGACCGGCGCCGCCGGTTGTTCCCAGGCCATGTGGTGTCCGTTTCGGCGAGCGGAGCGGATCGGACGGATGTGCGGCAGACGTGAGCACGCTACGGACACGGGGCGGCCGGGCGGCAGTAGCAGACCCCGATCCGCCGGGAGGCGTCGGCGAAAGTGCAAGGCGCGGGTACGACCAAGGGCGTACCAGGGGCGCGGCCCGCCGCGTACCGACGGGACGGAAGGTCGCAGGGCCGGGCCGCCGCCGGGCCGCCGGGGGCACCGGCCGCCGGCCGCCGTCCTGGCTGCCGGTTCCGAGGCGTTCACACAGCGGTGATATGAGAACACCTGGTGAAAGACCGGTGGAGGCCCTACTGTGACCGTGGGAATCCGCGGGGGCAGAGCACGCGTCCGCAGCCGGGAAAGGGCTGCCTCGTACTACGACTGGGAGCGCTCCCAGTCGACTCGGAGCTTTGAAGGAGACACCGTTGACCACCCGCACGGCACATGCCGCATCGCTCTCGGTCCGTTCCGGCGTCCATGAGGAGATCGTCGCCTCGGTGCGCCGTGCGCTGCGCCGGGACGGGGCTCTCCTCACCGACCGACCGGAGGACGTCACCGAACTGACCGTTCTCGCCTGCGCCGTCTTCGACGACGTCGCCGCCGCCCTCGACGCGCCGCTCGACGGGGTGCCGCGCGGCGGGGCCGAGTGGACCCGGTGCGGCATCGACTGGGGGGAGTCGTTACGGGCGGGGACGACCCTGTTCGAAGCGGTCCTGCCGATCGCGCTCCGCGAGCTGGCGCCACCGCCGCACGCGTCGGACCCCCACCGGATCAGCGTGCTGCTCCACCAGGCGATCCTGACGCGCGTCGTGCGCGGCTCGCAGGCCCGCGCCACGTTCCTCGACGACCGGGTGCTGTCCGCGCGCCGGGAGGAACGCCGGCGCATGGCGCGTGACTTGCACGACCGGGTCCTGCACGGGATCGGCCTGGCCATCCAGGGCCTCGACCTCCACCGCTACCACGCGCAGACCTCACCCGTGCTGGCCCGGACGAAGATCGATACGGCGATCGGCCTGCTCCGCCAGGTCGTCCACACGCTCCAGCAGTTCACCCTCGAACTGCGCCGGCCGGTGGCCGACGGCGGTCTGGAGCAGGCGCTGCGCTCCTACCTGGCGAGCCACGTCGAACCGCCGGTGCACGTCGTGATGCACACCAGGGGCGATCTCGCCTCGCTCCCCGCGCACGTCAGCGAGGAGGTCTACCTCATCCTCCGCGAGGCCGCCCGCAACGCGGTGCGCCACGCCGCTCCGTCCCGGCTTGAGGTCTCCGTCACCGTCGACGACCGGGCCCTGCGCGCCACGCTGACCGACGACGGACGCGGCTACCTCCCCGGCGCCTGCTCCCCCGCGGGCGGGCTGTCCGCCATGCGGGAACGCGCCCTGGGCCTGAACGGGCAGTTCTCCACCACCAGCGCGCCCGGCGCCGGCACCCGGGTCGACGTGCGCGTTCCGCTCGGGGAGCCCGCCCCGTGAGCACCGCCGTCGCACCGACCGTCCGCATCTGCCTGGCCGACGACCACACCCTGATGCGCGACGGCCTCAAGGAAGTCCTGTGCACAGCGCCGGGGTTCGCCGTCGTGGGAGAGGCGTCGACCAGTTCGGAGGCCGTGTCGCTCGCGGCCCGCCTGCGCCCCGATGTGCTGCTGCTCGACGTCGAGATGCCCGGGCCGCACGCCTCCGAGGCGATCCGGCAGATCGCCGACGTCGCGCCCGAGACGTGCGTCCTCGTCCTGACCATGCACGACGACCCCGACATGGTGCACGAGATGCTCCAGGCGGGCGCCGCCGGCTACCTGCTGAAGTCCATCCTCCGCGAGGAACTGATCGCCGTCGTCCGCTCCGTGACGAGCCGGCGCACCAGCAGCGTGGTGCTCGTGGTCTCCCGGCAGACGGCGGCCCAACTGCGCCGCCAGGCCCCGCGCCCGCAGAAGGCGCTGCTCACGGAACGCGAGTCGGCGCTCCTGCAATTGGTCGCCGAGGCCATGAGCAACGCGCAGATCGCCAAGCGCATGTTCATCACCGAGGCCACCGTCAAGCGGCACCTCACCAACATCTACGCCAAACTCAACGCCGTGTCCCGCGTGGACGCCCTGCGCAAGGCCGGCGCGGCCGGGCTCATCGGTCCCGGTCGCACCGGCCGCCCCGGGGACCGTGCCACCGTCCCGCGGAGCGACGCCAGGACGAACTGACGCGGGGTCCACCCGCCCGCCGCCCGCGCACCGGCTCCCGCGGCCACGGTCAGGTCGATCCTCACCTGACCATGACGTAGGTCTCGCACACGGTCTGCGAGCCGGTGGGCTGGCGGGTGAAGTTGTCGAAGACCTCGATGTCGCGGAAGCCGGCGCGGGCGCCGAGGCCGACGATCCGCTCCTGCGGCCACGCGTACAGCTGGTGCGTCTCGCTGCGCCGGACGTACACCTGGCTGTTCTCCTCGCGCAGGTACATCAGGCCGTGCCAGTTGTAGGTGCCTTCGATGGCGGTCCTGGTGATGCTCATGAGCAGGGTGAACGGCCCGTCCTCGATGACCCGGGCGGTCGGGGTCGTGTACGTGGCCAGCGACTCCGCGTGGTGCTTGGTGTACATGTCGAAGACGAAGGTGCCGCCGGGACGCAGCAGACGGTGCACGTTCTCGAACGTCCGCAGCAGCGTGACGTCGTTGGGCAGGTGGACGAGCGCTCCGGTGCTGACGACCGCGTCGAACTGCTCCTCAAGCTCGATGGCCGGCAGTTCCGACCTGACGAGCCGTGCGCGCTCCTGCCCGCGGATCTTCCGTTCGGCCTGCCGCAGTTGGGCCGCCGACCGGTCGAGTCCTGTGACGTCGTAGCCGCGCTGGAGCAGTTCCCGCAGCAGGAGGCCGCTGCCGCAGCAGAGGTCGAGGACCTTGTCGACCTGTCCGCCGCGCTCCTTCCAGATCTCCTGGACGAAGTCGGCGACCTGGCTCCGCGGCGCCAGTCGGAACTTGTCGACGCACCACACGTCGGCGGCGTCGTACCCCTCGGGCAGGTAGGAGTAGGGCAGGGAGGGTTCGTGGCCTTGCGCGAGCATGGATCGCTTCCTCTCGACATACGGCCGCGGCCGGTGGCCGCGGGCGTGGTGGACGGCCGTGCGGCGGGACGACGCCCGGGACTACGCGGACGGCCCGCCGGGCTTGACCGCCACGTAGGTCTCGTAGAGGGTCTCCGGGCTCCAGGGCCGCCGCTGGTAGTTGTCGAAGACCTCGACCTGCCGGAAGCCCGCCTGGACCGCCAGGTCGACGGCCCTGTCCCGGGGCCGGGTGTGCACGCGGTGGACCTCGCTGCTCCGGGTGTAGGTCTCCGTGGCGCCGTTGCGCGCGAACTGCACGAAGGTCATGTCGTAGGCGTCGGCGACCGCGGGCCGGTGGCAGGAGAGGAAGAACGTGAGACCCCTGCTCTCCACGTTGATGCCGCGCGGCGCGCCCTCCGTGTACTCGACGAACCGCCGCATGAGCGTCTCGCTGAACAGGTCGAAGACGAACGTGCCACCGGGGCGCAGCACACGGTGCGCGGCCTGGAACGACTGGAGCAGCACGGTGGAGTTGGGCAGGTAGGTGAACGCGCCTCCGGAGCACACGACGGCGTCGAACTGCTCCTCCAGCGGAATGGCCGGCAGTTCGGCCTCGACCAGCCGCGCGTGGGCCGAAGGACCGAGGTGCTGCTCGGCCAGCTTCAACGCGGTCGGGGACGCGTCGACGCCGGTGACGTCGTACCCGTACTCGACCAGCTCCCGCAGCAGCAGGCCGGTGCCGCAGCAGAGGTCGAGCACCTTGGCCACCGGCTCGCCCTGCTGCTCCCAGATCCGCCGCAGGAACTCCGCGACCTGCTCCCGCGGCGCCTCGTGCCAGTCGGTGAGAAACCACGAGGCGATGACATCGTAATTCCCGGCCATCGTGTCGCGGGGAGTGACGGATTCAGTGGCTGCCTGCGGCTCCATGATGCGCTTCCTTTCACGTGACTGCGGCCTGCCGAGGAATTACCGTGCGATGTGCGAGAGCCGATGAAAAAGGCGGTCTGCGAAAGAGCTGAGCGAAACAACCGAAGGGAAGCCGCGTCGGAGCGGACGGCTTCGCGGCCACGCACGGATGATGAACTTTCCGTCCCGGCCACCGCCCATGCGAGGTCCAGGAGTGGTCCACTCATGTGGGTGATAACCCCACGTCAGCGGGGCGCCTTACCGGAATGCCAAACCAGCCCGCGCGCGTAGTTCCGCAGCGCCCCCGCGCGGGTCGGCCGGCAATGGGAAATGCCGTGCCCGACCGATGGTTTGCACTTCCGCGGCCTGGCGCAGGCTAGCCCATGTGGAACACACCGGGCTTCTCGCCGCCCCGCCGGGGGCCGGCTTCGCCGACATCTCGCGCCTGGCCGATTCCTACTCCTGCGCCCAGGCGTTGCTGAGCGCTTTGGAACTCGACCTTTTCACCGTCCTGGACACCGGCCCCGCCTCTGAGAAGGAGATCCGCTCGGCGCTCGGCCTGCACGGTCGCGGACTGCGCCAGTGGCTCGACCTGCTCGTGCCCCTGGGCCTGCTGGAGCGGGACGGCGACCGGTACGGCAACACGCCTCAGGCGGCCCTGCACCTGGCCCGTTCCGGCCGGCAGTACCTGGGGGACTTCATCCTGAAGGCCATGGTCCCCTCACTCGGCAACCTCTCCACCGCCCTGCGCACGGGACAGTCGCAGGTTCCCGGAGGCGGCATGGCGGCCGTCGCCGACGATCCCGCACTGCTCAGATCCTCCATGGCCGCGATGGACATGCTGACGGGCGACATCGTGCCCTCGCTGCTCGCCGCCTACGAGGACTGGGACGACCACCGGACGCTGCTCGACCTCGGCGGCGGGCGCGGAAGCGTGGCCGCCGGCCTCGTGGCCGCCCGCCCTCACCTCGACGCCGTCGTTCTCGACCTGCCGTTCATGGCCCCCTTGTTCGAGGAGACCATGGCCGCGAGAGGGGCGGCCAAGGTGCCGGCCTTCCGCCCCGGCGACTTCTTCACCGATCCGCTTCCGAGGGCGGACATCGTCCTGCTGGGCAACGTCCTGCTCGACTGGGAGGCCGAACAGCGGCGGTCCCTCGTGCGCAGGGCGTACCTGAGCACCAACCCCGGCGGCGCCCTCATCGTGTACGACCACAGGCTCCGCGGCGCCGGCCCGGGCGGCCGGGAGACGCTGACGCTGAACCTGCTCACGCTGGCCATGTGCGGTGTGTCGGACTACACGCTCGACGAACTGCACGCGGACGCGAGGGCGGCGGGCTACGACGCCGTCGAGCACCGGTCCCCCGGCTCGCCGCCGCGCCCCGTCGTCGTCTGCCGCAGGTCCGCGCGGCCCGTGTGAGGGGCGGCCCCGGGCCGAGGAGACCGGCAGGCCCCCGAGGGCCGTCGGACCGGCACCTCGGCGCGGCGCCCCCATGACATCCCCGACCGCCGACTCGCACGAGAAAGGGCTGATCCATGAGCACACACACCTCGGACCCGGTCGCTCCCTACGCGCACACCTCTCAGCACCACGACGCGACCGAGGACTGGGTGCGCCGCGACTGGCAGGAGCCTTCCCAGCTACAGAAGGCGGATTTCATCGAGGAGATCTGGTCGGAGGGTGACGCGCCGGTGAACGAGGCGCTCGACCTCTGCTGCGGTACGGGCCTGACGCTCGTGGCCATGACACAGCGGGGGTACCGCGTCACGGGGCTCGACCGGTCCCCGGCCATGCTGGAGCAGGCCGCGCGGAAACTTGAGCCGGAGGACCGGGAGCGGCTCGTCCTGGCCACCCTGCCGGACATCCCGCTCCGCAAGGAGTTCGACGCCGCCTACTCCACGGGTGGAGCGTTGAACTACCTGCCCAACGACACGTCGCTGCTGCGGACTTTCGAGGCCGTGCACCGCGTGTTGCGCCCCGGCGGCACGTTCGTCTTCGACCTCTACACCGACGCGCTCCTGGCGCGTCAGGTCGAGCAGACGACGCCCGCCACGCGCGCCATCGAACTGGGCGAGGGTTGCACGTTTCTCTTCACCTGCCGCCGCTCGGCGACCAGCGGCTTCTACGACATGACGATGGTGCGGTATGTGCGCGACGACGCCACCGGAACGTACGCCAGGAGCAGCGAGGAGCACCGGTTGTTCACGCCCGATCAGGGGATGGTCCGCGGCCTGGTGGCCCAGGCCGGGTTCGGGGGGATCAAGGTCTTCGACAACTACACGCGCCAGCCGACCGGTTCGCAGACGCTCCACGAGACGTACACCATGGTCAAGCCCGGCTGAGCCCGCTCATCGGAGCGGACGGGCTCCCCGGCGCATGCGCCGGTCGATCTCGATGACCGCCGCACGGTAGGTGCGGGCCACCTCGCGCAGGGCGTCGCGCAGTCCCGCCAGGTCCTGCGGGGTCTCGGCGGCGCCGTCCAGCGCCCGGGTGACGCGCACGAGGAAGGTCGCGGCGTTCAGGCCGGTGAACAGCGGCAGGTGTGCGAGGTCCTCCTCGCCGAGCGGACGCACGTCGCGGTATCCGGCGAGGAAGGCGTCGTACCGCTCCCGGTGCCGGGGTTCGGGCCGGCCCGTGTCGTCGGTCAGCTCGCGCAGGGCGGAGACGATGTCGGCGCCGTACCAGGACACGCCGGCCTCGTCGAAGTCGTAGGCGACGGGGGTGTCTCCGCGCCAGGTCATGTTGTCCAGTTCGAAGTCGCCGTGGATGACGCCCAGGCGACCCGGGTCGCGCGGCAGGCCGTCCATGAGCGCGGCGAGCCCGGCCGCCGCCTCGATGAGCGCGGTGTCACCGGCGAAGAGCCTCGGGACCAGCCGGATCTCCCGGAAGCGGTCGGGCAGTCCGGTGCCGAGTCCCGCGGCATGGGCGTGCAGGCGGGCCAGCGCCCGGCCCCAATGCCGCGCCCTGGTCGGCGTGAGTGCCGAGACCTCGGTCCGCTCGCCTCGGGCCGCCTCGACCACCATGGCGTGCATGGCACCGAGAGCGGTGTCCACGGTCTCGGTCAGGGCGCCGGAGGCGGAGGGCACCGGCCGCACCACCGCCGCGCCCCTGTCGTGCAGCCGCGCCATCAGCCCGGCCACGGCGGCCACGGCGGCCGGGCCGCGACACGTGTCGGGTATGAAGCGCAGGTAGCGCTGGTCGTCGCCCGGCAGCACGAAGACATGGCAGGCGCTGGAGCGCAGCCACTTGGCGGTGCCGGGGGGACGCCCCCAGGCGGCGGCGACCTGGTCGGCGACGGGGCTCACCCACGCGTCGGTCACCGTGCGCTTCAGGCGGTCGATGTCGGTCAGGGGCATCATGGCGAGCCATGATCCGCCGGTGCCGCCCACGGCGGCAACCGTTTTCCCGCGCCGGCGCCCGCCACGCCGTCGCCCGCCGCGCCGTCGCGCGTCGCGCCGGGGCGCGCCCGGCCGCCCCTGGGGCGCCGCGGCTACGGTGAGGGGGATGCCCTGACCGCCAGGTCGCACCCGCCCACCGAGGAGCCCGTACGTGTCGCAGTCGTCCGGCCTGGTCGCGGGCATGGAACGCCACCAGGTCAGCGTCTACTTGGGCGCCCTCGCGGCCGGCGGGCTGGCCGGCTGGGCCGCACCCGGCGCCGGGCCGGGCCTTGAGCACGTGATCAACCCCGTGCTCGCCGCCCTGCTGTACGTCACGTTCCTGCAAGTACCGGCCTCGCGGCTGCTCCGTTCCCTGCGGGCGGGCCGGTTCCTCGGCGCCGCGCTGCTGGTCAACTTCGCGGTGGTGCCGCTGGTGGTCGCGGCGATGTTCGCCTTCCTGCCCGACGACCGGGCCGTGCGCATGGGTGCGCTGCTGGTGCTGCTGGCCCCGTGCGTCGACTACGTGATCGTCTTCAGCGGGCTCGCCGGCGGCAGCAGCCGCCGGCTGCTGGCCGCGACACCGCTGCTGCTGATCGCCCAGATGGTGCTGCTGCCGGTCTTCCTGCTGCTGTTCCTTGGCTCCGGTCTGACCGACATCGTCGAGACGGGACCGTTCGTCGAGGCGTTCGTCGTCCTGATCGCCATCCCGCTCTGCCTGGCCTGGCTCACCCAGGCGTGGGCCGCCCGCCGCCGGGCCGGGCGGCGGGCCGCCGACGCCGCGGGAACGGCCATGGTGCCGCTGATGGCGGCCACCCTGCTGACGGTGGTGGCCTCCCAGGTCCCCAAGCTCGACGGCAACCTCGGCGACGTGGCCCGCGTCGTGCCGTTCTACGTCCTGTTCCTCGTCGTGATGGCCTTCGCCGGGCTCGCCGTCGCCCGCCTCTTCCGGCTCGACGTGCCCGCCGGCCGCGCCATCGTCTTCTCCGGCGCGACCCGCAACTCCCTCGTCGTCCTGCCCCTGGCCCTGGCCCTGCCCGACGACCTGGCCGTCGCGGCGGTGGTCATCGTCGCCCAGACCCTGGTCGAGGTCGTCGGCATGGTGGTCTACGTCCGCGCCGTACCGCGCCTGCTGCCTCTCCGCGACCCGCTCCCCGCACCCGGCGCGGACGCCTAGCACCGGCCGCACGTTCCCGGGAGGTCACAGCGGTTCGGCGCTGTGCAACAGACGTCAACGATCCGTCCCGAGTGGGCAACAGGGCCGGGGCCGCAGAACCGGTGCGCCGCCGCGCCGCGTGTCGTGGGGCAGGTACGAGAACACCGCGAACGAAGGAAAGCCCCTGTGACGTCTGTCAACCGCACTCGCCGCACCGGTACGCTCGCCGCCGTCGGTCTCATGACCGCCGCCGGCCTGTTCCTGACCGCGTGCAACGAAGACGAGGTCGCCGGCCCGGGGAACGGCCCGGGCTCCGGCGGCACGTCCGGTTCCGGCAGCGGTTCCGAGGGCGGTTCCGGCTCCGAGGGCGGCTCCGGCTCCGAAGCCGGTCCGGGCCGGGAAGAGGGAGAGGTCATCCCGGAGGGCGAGGGCTTCACCGGTGCGCTCACCGGCACGCTGAGCCATCTGGCGCCGGGCGAACTGATGGTCGGTGACCAGGCGTTCCACATCGCCGAGGACACGGAGGTCGTGGGGGGCGCGTTCTGCGCCGACCCGGAGGTCCCGGACAGCACGTGCACCACCGACCAGCTGGAGCAGGCCGCGCTGAACGGCGACATGACCGTGCTCGTCCAGATCAGGGACGGAGTCGCGGTGCGGGTCGACGGCCCCGGCGTCGACGGCCCCGTCAGCGGCTGGGAGGTCTCGGCGACCGGCCCGGTGTCGTTCGTGGGCGAGGGAGTGCTGGAGATCGAGGACCGCCACTTCCTCGTCACGGAGGAGACGCGGATCATGGGCAGCGACAACTGCGGCACTTACGACATCGAGCAGACGGACTGCACCGCCGAGATCCTCCAGGAGGTCGTGCAGGGGGGCGAGCTGTCCGCCACCGCGACCATCGTGGACGGCACCGCCCAGCAGATCGAGTGGTGACGGGGGTTTCCGGTTCCTGAGGGCCCTCCGGGAGCCCGCCGGTCCACCGGCGGGCTCCCGGGGTGGGGACGGGCATCCGTTCCCCGGGCCGCCGGTGCGGCGATCGTGCGCGCACGCGTTATCACAGCGCTGTTATATTAGCGCTGTGACACTTCCGGATCCCACGACACGGCCCGACCCCTGGCACACGCTGCACGAGCTCCTGGCCGCCATGGACGCCGAGATCGAGCAGGTCTACGTGGAGCGCGGCATCGAGGGGGTCCGGCCGCGGTTCGCCTATCCGCTCATCCGGCTCGCCCACGCGGGGCCCCTGACCATTCGCGAGCTCGCGGAGTCCTTGGACCGCTCGCATTCCGCGACCAGCCAGACCGTCGCCGCCATGCGCAAGGAGGGTCTGGTCACCTCGGAGCCGGGCCCCGACGCCCGCACCCGGCGGATCGACCTGACCGCGCGCGGGCGGTCGCTCGTGCCGTTCCTTGAGGCCGAGTGGCGTGCCACCCACGCGACGGTCGCCGAGCTGGACGGCGAGATCCCGTACCCGATGACCGCCGTCGTCGAGGACGTGCGGCGGGCGCTGGAACGGCGGTCGATGCGGCAGCGCATCCGCCGCCATCTCGTCGAGCCGCCGCGATGAAGAGGCGTGCGCGCATCCGGTTCCTCGACACCCGCCCGCTGCGCGGCAGTCGGCCGTTCCGGGATCTGTGGATCGGCACCTCGGCCGCCCAGCTCGGCGGACAGATAGCCAACGTCGCGGTGCTGGCCCAGGTCTGGGACCTGACCGGCAGCCCGGTGGGCACCGGGGCCATCGGGCTCGCCACCGGCCTGCCGATGGTGCTGTTCGGGTTGCTCGGCGGCACGTTGGCCGACACCGTCGACCGCCGGGCGGTGGTGCGGGCCACCACCGCGGGCCAACTGCTTGCCGCCGCGGGGCTGTGCGCCCAGGCCGCGGCGGACAACCGGAACGTGCTGCTGCTGTTCGCCCTGGTGGCCGCGCAGGCGGGCTGCGGCGCTCTCGGCGCTCCCGCCCGGCGCACCTTCCCGGTCCGGCTGCTGCCCGCCGACCAGGTCGCGGCCGGTCTGGCGCTGACCAACGTGTCGTTCCAGGCCGCGATGCTGGCCGGGCCCGCGCTGGCCGGGCTGATCATCGCCCGCTGGGATTTCTCCGCCGCCTACGCCGCCCAGGCCGTGGCCGGGGCGGTCGCGATGCTCGCGGTGATCCGCCTGCCCGCGATGCCGCCGCAGGGCGCCGCCGCGGCGGGCGGCAGGCGCCGGGCGAAGCGCGGCGGTTGGGGGGTCGTCCTGCGCCGCCCGACGCTGTGGGGCTCGTTGGCCACCGACCTGTCCGCGACGCTGCTCGCCATGCCCGTCGCGCTCTTCCCCCTGGTCAACGAGATCCGCTTCGGCGGAGACCCGCGGACGCTCGGCCTGTTCCTCTCGGCCGTCGCCGTCGGGGGCATCACGGCCGGCCTGTTCTCCGGCACGGTGACGCACTGGCGCCGCGGCGGGCTGGTCCAGCTGTCCGCGGCCGGCCTGTGGGGCCTGGCGCTGGCGGGCTTCGGCCTGGCGGGGCCGTTGTGGTTGGCGCTCGGCTGCCTCGCCGTGGCGGGCGCCGCCGACACCGTGTCCGTCATCACGCGCAGCGCCCTGGTCCAGCTGGAGACCCCGGACGCCTACCGGGGGCGTGTCTCCTCGGTCGAGCACGTCATCGGCGTCGCGGGCCCGGAGCTCGGCAACTTCCGCGGCGGCCTGCTGGCCTCCGCCACCTCCGCCTCGTTCTCCCTTGTCTTCGGCGGGCTGTCCGCCCTCGCGGCGGTCGCCGCCGTGGCCGCGGCCAACGCTCCCCTGCGCGCCTACCGCACACCGTCCGCAGCCGGGCAGCCGTCCGCGGCCGGAACCGAGGCGGCCCCGGCCGCCGGTCCTGCGGGCTGACGCGGCCCGTGCCGCGGGAAGCGCGGGCCGCAGCCGCCAGGAGCGTCGGGCGCCGCCCGCCGTGCCGGCGGCTCAGCCCTTCACCGACCCCGTCGTCATGCCCTTGGTCAGGAACGGTTCGAGGAACAGGAAGAGGATGATCATCGGCACCATCGAGGTCAGGCCGACGGCCATCAGGCCGGACCAGTCGACGCTGAACTCGCCGATGAAGGACGCGATGCCGACGGTGACGGTCCAGCCGTCGGGGTTGCCCATGAGCGTACGGGCGAAGAGGAAGTCGCCCCAGGTGAGGATCGACGCGTAGGTGAACGTCGCGGCGATCCCGGGTTTGAGCAGGGGAACGATCACGCGCCACAGGGCCCCCGCCCTGCCGCATCCGTCGATCATCGCGGCCTGTTCGATCTCGACCGGGACGGCGTCGACAAAGCCCTTCATCAACCAGGTCGTGAACGGAACGGTGGCCGCGGTGTTGACCAGGGTGACCGACCACAGGTTGTTGACCATGCCGAAGTTGGCGAAGAGCACGAAGGTCGGAATGATCAGCAGCGTGCCCGGCAGCATCCGGCTGAACAGCAGGGTGAAGCCCATCGCCTGCTGCCCCCTGGTGCGGAAGCGGGAGAGGCTGTAGCCGCCGAGCGTGCTGACCACCGTGGAGATGACGGCGGCGCCCAGGGTGGTGATCGCGGAGTTGCGCATCCACTCCAGGACGGGCACGTCGCGGAACACGGAGGTCCAGGCGCTGAACGAGGTGGCGTCGGCGGGCGGGACCAGCGGTGGTTCCGAGACCAGCAGTCGTTCCGAGGGCACGACCGAGGTCATGATCATCCAGTAGATGGGGAACATCAGCACGGAGGTGGCCGCGATCGCCAGGGCGAGCAGGGACCACCGTCGTGGCCGGGAGAGTGTCGTGGACATGGGTCCTCCTGTGGTGACGGGCCGGTTCAGCCGAACTCGCGGCGCACGGCCCGGCCCGCCGCCTTCAGCAGGACTCCGCAGATCGCCATGGTCACGATGCCGAGCGCGGCGGCGGTGCCCATCTCGAAGAACTGGAAGGCCTCGTTGTAGATCCGGATGGCGAGGGTCTGGGTGGCCTCGTTGGGCCCCCCACCGGTCAGCGGGAAGATGAAGTCGAACTCGCGGAACACTCCGATGCCCGTGATCACGATGGCCAGCGAGGCGGCTGTGCGGATCGCGGGCCAGGTGACGTGCGTGAACTGCCGCAGGGGCGACGCCCCGTCCACCCGCGCCGCTTCGTACAACTCGTTGGGCACCGACTGGAGTTGAGCCAGGAGCACCAGGACGAAGAACGGGTAGTACTTCCAGACCGTCGGCAGGATCACGGCGAACATCGCGGTGTTGGAGTCGACGAGCCAGGCGACGTTGCTGTCGATGGCGCCGACCGTGCGCAGCAGGTAGTTCACGACACCGTAGGAGGCGTCGAACATCCAGGCGAACGCCGCGCTCACGACCACTCCCGGCACCGCCCAGGGCAGCAGGACCAGGGGGCGGATGATCCGGCGCCCGGGGAACGCCTTGTTGAGCAGGACGGCGAGTCCGAGGCCGATGGCGAAGGCCGGGATCACGACGCCGAGGGTGTAGACGATCGACCGCACGATGTCGCCGGCCAGGCCGGGGTCGCCGAGGACGTCGCCGTAGTTGTCGAGCGTGAGCGGGTTCCGCTCCAGGTTGAGCAGGTCGGCGATCTGGCCGCCGCGGAGGCTGAGGTCGATCGCCACGTACAGCGGGTAGGCCATCAGCAGACCGACGATGGCGAGGGTCGGCGAGAGCGTCAGGTACGCGAAGGCGCTGCGGCGCCGGTGCTCGCGCCGCAGCCCGGGCGGGCGCTCGGACGCGGTCGGCGGCCTTTGGCCGGTGGGCTCGGCGGCACCTCTGCGCGGGGTGCGCTGCGGTTCGGTTGTCATCAGGACTCCATGGCCTGCTTGAGCTCGTCCTGTAGCCGGGCCGCGATCGAAGCGGTCGACTCGTCGGTGGTGATCAAAGACGTGGCGGCGGCCGACACGATGTCGCTGATGCGGCCGAACCGCTCCCGGTGGGCCTGGTGGCCGGGGAAGACCGACACGGCCTCGTCCGCGAGCCGCTGGAACAGTTCGAGCTGCGGAGTCTCCGCGACGGCCCGGGCGGTGACCGAGTCGGCCCGCGGTGCCGGGTTGGTGGTCAGCTCGGTGTAGCGGCGCTGCCACTCGGGGGTGGCGGCCAGCGCGATGAAGTTCCACGCGGCCTCCGCCTTGCGCGGGTCGATGCCGGCCGGCATGTGGATGCTGTTCGAGACGCCTCCCGGCACCCGCGGGAACGGCGCCCTGGCGACCTTGAGGCCGGGGCGGACCGCGTCGGTCGCGTTGTCCAGCTCGTTCAGGAAGAACGGGCCGTCCAGGAGCATGGCGATCTTCCCGGTGAGGAAGAGCTCGTTGCGCTGCTGGGACTGGATGCCTTGCGGCGCCTGGGCGAGCGCCCGGCGGTACAGGTCGAGGCCCGCGACCGCCGCGTCGCTGTCGGCGGTGAACGCGCCGTCGTCGGTGGACAGCGCGGCGCCGCTGCCGACGACGAAGGCGGCCAGCTCGGTGTAGTTGTCGGGGTTGGGAGCCGTCGTGGCGCCGAAGCCGTAGATCCCGTCGCCGGTGATCGCCTCGGCCGCCGCGATCATCTCCTCGGCGGTGGCGGGGACTTCCGCTCCGACGGATTCCAGCAACCGCTGGTTGTAGTAGAGGGTGTAGCCGTAGCCGAGCAGCAGGACGCCGTAGTCCTCGCCGTCGAGCGCCATCACCTCCTGCAACGGCGTCCAGGTGCGCGGGATGTCCGTGGACCGCAGGCGGTCCTCCAGCGGCGCCAGCCAGCCGCGGCCGGCGAACTCGGCGGCGTTGCGCGCCGGAAGGTGCACGATCTCGGGACGGTCGTTGGCGGCGAACCTGATCGTGAGCTGGTCGACGTAGCTGTCGAACGGCAGCGCGTACAGGTCCACCCGCACCTCGGGGTGAATCCGTTCGAACTCGGTGATCAGCTCCCGCCACCACAGCGAGAAGGTGCCCTCGTCGGCCTGCCAGGAGGGGAATTCGAGCACGGTCCTCCCATCGGCCGGTCCCCCGCCCGAGCGGCAGCCGGAGAGGGCAGCGCCCGCGGCCGCCGCCAGCCCCAGTGACAGCACGTTCCGCCGGGAGGGCCCCGCGGGACGTGACGGCGGGCCGTTGCGCAGCGCGGACATCAGCCGACACCGCCCGGCGTGCGCGCCGAGTCGGCGGACGGCCCGGCCTGGTTCGGGTACACGGCGGGCCCGGTGTAGCCGAGCGCCGTACTGACCTCGTCGGCCGTCTCGATCACGCGGCCGGCCAGCTCCCCCTCGCGGTGGTCGAGGTCGATGGCCGAGAGCGAGCCCGAGATCGAGACGGCGGCGACGACCTCCCCCGCCGCGTCGCGGATCGGCGCCGCCACGCAGGCCCGGCCCAGGGCGAGTTCCTCGACCTCGGTGGCGTATCCGCGCCCGACGACCAGCTCGACCTGCGCGTCAAGATCCTCGTGGGTGCCGACGGTGCGCCCGGTGAACTTCGGCAGCTCGGGGAGCAGCGCGCGCCGCTGCTCCGCGGTGGTGCCCACCAGCAGGCACTTGCCCATGCCGGTGGCGTGCAGGGCGTTGCGCTGTCCGGCCAGCGTCATCGACTTCGGCGCGATCGCCCCCTCGTAGTTGGCGAGATAGAAGACGGTGCCGCGGTGCAGCACGGACACGTTGACGCCGAGCCCGAGCTGCGCGGCGGCCTCCTGGGCGTGCCGCCGGGAGGCCCGGTAGACCGGGTGCTGGTTGAGCGCCGAGCCGGCCAGGGTGATCAGCCCGGTGCCGAGCCGGTAGAGGCCGGACTCGGCGTCGCGCTCCACGTATTCGAGGGCTTCCAGCGTCGCCAGCATGCGGGAGGTCGTGGACTGGCCGAGCCCCGCGCGGGAGGAGACGTCGGCGACGCGGAGCGGTCGCCCGTCGTGGAACGCCGCGAGAACGGCTGCCGCGCGTTCGACGCTCTGGTTCGTGCTCGTGCCCTGCTCAGCACCCATTACCAGCTCTCCCACATCCGAAACACTTGCCTTACGCGATGGATACTGCATTAGGCTATCCGCTCAGCGCAATAGATCAGCCGAAGAATGGATGACTGCATGCAGATCACCTCGGTCGAGACGTTCGTCCTCAAGGTCTTCCACCACGAGGCCTACCTCGGCGCCCTGCCGGACGGCAGCGAGGTGCCGGCGGGCTACCACGTGCGCGCGCCCTGGCGCAGCCTGTACTCGCGCCGGTTCGAGACCCTGCTGGTCAAGGTGACCGCGGAAGACGGCACCGCGGGCTGGGGCGAGGCGCTGGCGCCGGTCGCCCCCGAGGTGCCGGCGGACATCGTCGACCTGCTGCTCGCTCCCGTCCTGGAGGGGCGGGACGCGCTCGCGCCGCGCCCCGCCTGGGTGATGCTGCGGGGCCTGATGCGCGAGCGCGGGCACCTCACGGGCCACCAGGCCGACGCGCTGGCGGCCGTGGACATCGCGCTGTGGGACCTGGCCGGACGGCTGCGCGGCGCACCCGTCGCCGCCCTGCTCGGCGGGGCGTTCAGGGACCGGCTGCCGACGTACGTCTCCGGGCTGCCCCGCGCCACCGACGACGAGCGGGCCAACCTCGCCGCCGACTGGGCGGGCCGGGGCGCCCGTGCCGTCAAGCTGCACCTGGGGCACGGCGTGGCGGCCGACCTGGCCACGGTGGACGCCGTCAGGGCCGCCGCGCCCGGCCTGAAGGTCGCCGTGGACGCGCACTGGGCCTACCGCGAGGCCGAGGCCCGGCGGCTCGCCGCCGGCCTGGCCGACCGCGGCTGCTGGTTCCTCGAAGCGCCGCTGGCCCCGGAGGACGAGGAAGGCCACCGCAGGCTCGGCGAGCGGGCGGACCTGCCCGTCGCGGTGGGTGAAACCCTGCGCAACCGCTACGAGTTCGCCCGCTGGCTGCGCGGTCACGCCCTGGAGATCGCCCAGCCGGACGTGGCCAGGACCGGCATCACCGAGGCGATGGCGATCGCCGAACTGTGCGCGGCCTCGCACATTCCGGTGGCGCCGCACCACTCCGTCGGGCTCGGGGTCTCCCTCGCCGCCGGCCTGCACGTGGCGGCGGCCGTCGAGGACCTGCTGGCCTTCGAGTACCAGCCCACCTCGACCGAGGTCGGGCAGCGCGTGCTGCGCACCCCGCTCGCGGTCCACCCGGACCACTTCCCCCTTCCCGCCGGGCCAGGGCTCGGCATCGACGTCGACGAGCAGGTCGTCCGCGACCTCGCCCGAAAGGACTGATCCCCCCATGCCCCTCGTCCACGGGCTCGCCCCGATCCTGGCGACCCCCTTCGCGTCGGACGGCTCCCTCGACCTGCCCTCGCTGCGCCGCGTGGTGGAGTTCAACCTGGCCAGCGGCGTCGACGGGCTGGCCGTCTCCGGCATGGCGAGCGAGACCTTCGCGCTGACCGCGCAGGAGCGCGCCCGGGTGCTGCGGGAGGTCGTCGACGTCACCGCGGGCGCCGTTCCCGTGGTGGCCGGGGTCAACGCGACCTCGACGGTCACCGCCGTGGAACAGGCCAGGGCCGCGGCGGCGGACGGCGCGGCCGCGCTCATGGTGCTGCCGCCGTACATGGTCAAGCCCACCCCCGCGCAGGTCCTCGACTTCTACGCGGACGTCGCGTCCGCGACCGACTGCGAGGTGATGGTCCAGGACGCGCCCGCGGTCACGGGCGTGACCATGGCTCCCGCGACGCTGGCCGAACTCGGCAGGCTGCCCGGCGTCACATCCGTCAAGGTCGAGGCGCCGCCGACACCGGCCAAGGTGACCGCCGTGGCCGCCGCGTCCGCCGGCGAGGACTTCGCGGTACTCGGCGGCCTGAACGCCCAGTTCTGCCTCGACGAGTACGCCCGCGGGGCGATCGGCACCATGCCGGCCTGCGAGTTCCCCGATCTGCTGCGCCCGGTGCTCGACGACTGGGCCGCCGGGCGTCGCGCGGAGGCCCGGGAGGGCTTCGCGCGGCTGCTGCCCCTGATCCTGCACGGACTCCAGCAGGGCTGGGCCTGGGCGATACACAAGGAGGTGCTCCTGGCCCGCAAGCTCATCTCCGACGCCGCCGTCCGCTCCCCCGCGCGCCCGCTCGACGCCCCGACCCGGGCCGCCCTGCACGAGGTGCTCGCCCCCCTGGGCATCACGTCCGGGTGACAGCCGCCGCGGCGGCGCCGCACCCGCCGCCCGCGCCGGGGGTGGGGCCGGTCCAGGTCCCATCCCCGGTGGCGTTCCGCCGTCCCGCCCCGCGCTCCGCAGGCCGGAGGCCGCGGGAGCGCCCGTCAGGCACCGCGGCAGGACCGGGCGCGGGTCAGCCGGTCAGCCGGTCAGCCGGTCAGCCGGTCAGCCGGTCAGATCCTCCCTCGGGCCCGGCCGCGTGGCACGCCACGCCAGGAGCGCCCCCGCGGCGCTGTACGCCAGGAGAAGGCTTCCGTCCCTGGCGTCCCGGCGCCGTTCCAGGGACTGGACCCGCCGCTGCTGCTCGTAGCTGCGCGTCCCCACCGCGACGGTCCCGTCCAGGACCGAGCAGCGGGTGTCCCCCGGCTCCATCGGACCCGGGTGCTCCTCGCCGTCCTCGCCCACGTTCTCGCCCGGGCACACGACCTCGGAAGGCGCCGTCAGCGCGCTCGCCAGGTTCGCCGCGCCCCCCACCGCCGGAACGAGGAAGAGGCCCACGAGGGGAACTCTGTAGTCCACGGCCCCTCCCCCGTGACGCACCGGAACCCGGGGGGTTCCCCGCGGTGCGCCCACCCTAGTGCCCCGTCGGCCGGAGTTCGCCCCGTCGCGGCGCCCGGCACGGCACCTCGCCGCGTTGCCGAATCTTGCGAGTACGACCGAGTACGAGCGGCGATCCGGCGCCTGGCGATGCACCGCACCGGATCGCCGATCCTTGGCGGGCCAACCTCGACTGGCGCCGCACCAGTCCCGCCCGAGGCAGCAACTCCCCTCTACGCAGCCGGAGTTAGCTCGGCGCCCAGGCGGATGCCTTCTCGCCCCCGGCCGGTCCGGCGCCCGGAGCCGCACCCGCCGTCCCTCCCGCCGCACCCCGGGGCGGCGGTCACGCACCTCTCACGACGGCTCCACATGTCGGTCGAACGACCGTCACCGGAAATGCCGAACTCCCCTTACTCTCACGGGCGTCGGGCGATCGAGCATCCCGACTGCCCGTACGGGCGCGGTCGATGCCGATGTCCGCGCCGGTGCGGCACCGAGGCGGAGCCTGGGAGTGGGCACATGGGGCGTCGGACGGCGAGACCGCGGCGGACACGGTCGGCACGGTGGCGAGGATGGACGGCGGCGGTTCTGGCCGTCGCGGTGTGGGCGGGGCTCGCCCCGGCCGGACCGGCCGCGGCGCGAACGCCCGCCGCGGAGGACGGCACCGGATCCGGGGCCGCGCACACCGCGCCCTGGGACCCGGAGCCCGAGCCCGCCTCCGCCGAGGCGGAGGCGCTCGAACTGGCCGCGGAGTCGGGTGAGCCGGTCGAGGTCATGGAGCTGCGCGGCGAGACCAGCGAGGTGTTCGCCACTCCCGCCGGCACCCTGGAGGCACGCGAGTACCTCAGCCCGCGCTGGACGCGGGTGGACGGCGCCTGGCAGGCCGTCGACCACGACCTCGCGCCCCGGCCCGACGGGACGGTCGGCCCCCGCGCCGCCACCGTCGAGCTGTCCTTCTCCGGCGGTGGGGACGACGACCTGGTGCGCATGGTGCGCCACGGCAGGGAACTCGCCCTCACCTGGCCGGGCGAGCTGCCCGTTCCCACCCTCGAAGGCCCTGTCGCCACGTACCCCGAGGTGCTGCCGGACGTCGACCTGCGCATGACCGCGGTGCCCGACGGTTTCCTCTCCCTGCTCGTCGTCAGGACGCCCGAGGCGGCGGCCCGCCCCGAGGTCGCCGAGCTGCGCTTCGGGATGCGCGCGGAGGGCCTGGACGTCTCGGTGACGGACGAGGGCGCCCTGGAGGCCGTGGACGAGGGAAGCGGCGGCGCGGTCTTCACCGCGCCCGCCCCGCTGATGTGGGACTCGGGCGAGCCGGAGGAGGCGCCCGCGACCGCGAGGACCGCCGCCGCCCTCGCCGCCGACGACGAGGCCGACGCCCCCACGGGCGACCCAGCCGGCGACCCCGCGGAAGGCCCCACCGAGGCGTCCCGCGTGGCCAGGACCGGTGTCGAGGTGCCCGAGGGCGACGACGCGCTGGTCCTCACGCCCGACCCCGGCCTGCTCCACGACGACGCGACCCGTTACCCCGTCTACATCGACCCGCAGTGGCACTCGCCCAGGTCCTCGGCGTGGACCATGGCCTCCAAGACCTACCGGGGCACCTCGTACTGGAAGTTCAACGGCAAGTCCGACGAGGGCGTCGGCAACTGCACCGGCTGGTACGGCTGCCCGTCCGGCGAGGTCAAGCGCCTCTTCTACCGGATCGACACCTCGCGCTTCGCCGGCACCAACGTGCTGAGCGCCGAGTTCACCGTGCGCAACGTCTTCTCGGCCCAGTGCTCCGACCACGCCGTCCAGCTCTGGCGCACCAAGGGCATCAGCTCCAACACGACCTGGAACACCCAGGCGGCCTCCGGCTTCTGGATCGAGCGGCTGCGCACCGAGGGCTTCAACTACGGCGGTTCGCAGGACCACTGCAAGCCGGCGGGCGACGCCGAGTTCCCGATCACCGGCGCGGTGCAGACCGCGGCCGACGCCAGGCAGTCCACCCTCACCTTCGGGCTGCGGGCGAGCAACGAGACCAACCCGAACCACTGGAAGCGCTTCGGTTCCGCCGCCCACCTGCGGGTGGAGTACAACCGCCCGCCGCAGCAGATCCCCATGTCCCGGCTGACGATGGAGTACGGCGGCACCTGCAAGGCGCCGGCCCAGCCGGTGCACGTGCGCACCCTCGGCCAGATCAGCGCAGCCAACGTCACCGACCCCGACGGCGACAACGTCCGCGTCCAGTTCCAGGTCAAGAACGGCGCCACCGTGCTGTGGACCTCGGGCCTGAGCACGGCCAAGAAGTCCGGCTCCGCCTTCTCCGCCGCCCTCCCCGCCAACCTGCCGACGGACGTGCCGCTGCACTGGCACGCCCGGGTGTACGACGGGCACGACTACAGCCCCTGGTCCTCCGGCGGCTCGGCCACGGCCTGCTACTTCACCTACGACACCTCCGTGCCCGAGGCACCCGTCATCGACTCCGCCCACTACCCGGCCTCCGACCCCGCCGACCCGGACGACCCCTGGCACGACGGCGTGGGCCGGTACGGCACCTTCACGGCCCATTCCGACGAACCCGGCGTGACCCGCTACCGGTTCGGCGTCAACGGCGACCCGCGGCCCGGAAACGAGGTCACGGCGCCCGCCGGCGCACCGGCCGCGTTCGAGGTCCTGCCGGAGCAGCCCGGGGTGCACTTCGTCACCGCCCAGGCCATCGACCGGGCGGGCAACGCCTCGGAGACCCGCACCTACACCTTCCGGGTCGGCAGCGGCCCGGGGCCGCGGGCCACCTGGGCCATGGACGAGGGCAGCGGCGCGACCCGGTTCGAGGCCACCGCGGCCGAGCGGGCCGCACGGCTGGCGGGCGACGCGCGCCCGGGCGCCGAAGGGGCGTTCGGCCAGGGGCTGTGGCTCGACGGCGCGACCGGCCACGCCGCCACCGACACGACGGTGGTCGAGACCGGCGGCGTCTACATCGTCTCGGCGTGGGCCAGGCTCGACCGCACGCCGGAGGCGGACGCGGTCGTGGCGGCGCAGACCGGCAGGCACCGGCCCGGGTTGGAGCTCTCCTACTCGGCCGCGCAGGACGCCTGGGCCCTCGGCCAGTACCGCGCCGACGCCCCGGACGAGGACCGGCAGGCCCGCGTCGTCGCCGATGACGTGGAGGTCGTGCCGGGAGAGTGGACCCACCTGCTCGGCTCCTACGACGGCAGCGCCCTGCGCCTGTGGGTCGACGGCGCCTTCGCCGGGTCGCTCGCCCACACCGGGGCCTGGGACGCCCGGGGGCCGATGCTGCTGGGCGCCGGAAAGTACGGCTCCGAGGTCGCGTCGTTCTTCCCCGGCACCATCGACGAGGTCCAGGTCTACGGCGGCTTCTTCCGCGAGGGCGACCCCGACATCGCCAGGCTCGCCGCCGGCGAACGCATCCGGGAGGCACCGGGCCGGCCCGCCACCGCCCTGTTCGCCCTGGACGAGCCGGCCGACGCCACGGCCGTGTCGGGCGCGGGGGACGTGGTGCCCGCCGCCATCTCCGGCGGGGTCACCCCCGGCGTGGAGGGCCCGCGTTCGACCGCCGCCCGCTTCGACGGCACCGACGGGGTGGCCACCACCTCATCGGGCGTCGTGCGCACCGACCGCAGCTTCGCGGTGTCCGCCTGGGCCCGGCTCGACAAGTCAGGCGCCACCGGCGCCGGCATCATCGCCACCCAGGTCTCCGACCAGCAGCCCGGCTTCGAGCTGTACTACTCCCGCTCCTACGACCGCTGGGCGTTCAACCAGTACTCCGCCGACAGCGCCGGCGCCACGCCCGTCCGCGCCATCCAGCCGAGCGGCACCACCGCCCGCGACGGCGAATGGACCCACCTGCTGGGCGTGCACGACGCCACGCGGGACACGCTGACGCTCTACGTCAACGGCCGCGAGGCCGGCCGCACCGACCACGTGGGCTGGCACGCCCGCGGCCCGGTCCAGATCGGCGCCGGGCAGTACGGCGGCACGCAGGGGGCGTTCTTCTCCGGCGACATCGCCGAGGTGCGGGTGTGGGACCGGGTGGTCACCGCGCCCGAGGCGAGCCAGCTGTTCCAGCAGACGCCCCAGGTCGCGGGCCGCTGGATGTTCGAGGAAGCGGGCACCACCACGCCGGACGCCTCCGAGCACGGCAACCCGCTCACCCTGGCCGGCGGCGCCGCCATCGGCGGCGGCTGGGTCGACTCGGGCGCCCTCGAACTCGACGGCCTCACCGGCCACGCCGCCGGCGCCGTGCCCGCCGACACCTCGGGCAGCTTCACCGTCAGCGGCTGGGCGCGGGCAGCCGCCGCGCCCGGGGATGAGGTGTCGCTGGTCAGCGCCACCGGCAGCCAACGCAGCGCCTTCAGCATCGACTTCGTGCCCGACCCGGAGGAGACCGGCTGGGGAACGTGGCAGGCGGTCCTCAGCGGTGAGGACGCCGCCGGGGCCACCGAAGTCCGCGTCGGCAGCCGGCTCTTCCACGACGTGCGCGACTGGAACCACATCGCCCTCGTCTACGACGGATACGCCAACGAGGCCCGGCTGTGGGTCAACGGCGTCCTGGAGGAGACCCAGGACGGCGGCTCGTGGGCGGAGAACGTCCTGACCTTCGAGGCCACGGGCTCCTTCGAAGTGGGCCGGACCCTGCGCGAGGGCGCCTGGGGCGGCCACTGGCCCGGCGGCGTGGACGACCTGTGGGTCTTCCGGGGCGCCCTCACCGAGCAGCAGGTGCGCCATCTCGCCGTGGGCCAGCCCGGCCTGCCCACCGAGGTCCCGAGCGCCGGATGACCCCCGCCGGCGCGGCACCGCGCGACCCCCACCGTCAGCCATCCGTCCAGAAAGGGACACGAGGCGGCATGAGACCCCCGGCACGGCGCTGGCGCGCCACCGCACGGCTGCGCGCCCACCTGGCGCTCGTCCTGGCCACCGTGATGGCCGCCACCCTCCTCACGGCCAGCGGATTCCGGGAGGAGTTCGACGACGGGACGTCCCCCCTGCCCGACAGCGAACGCCCCGTCGCCGGGGAGGCCGCGGCCGTCGCGGACGCGCCGCCCGCCCGGCGGCCGGCGCCCCCGACCCCGGTGGCGGCCTGGCCGGAGGCCGAGACGGCCGTCGTCGACCTCGCCGGCCACGGCACGGCCGGCGCGCCCGAGCCCGTCGCCGGCCTCCCCGTCGCCCTGGCCGCCGACGCTCCGGGCCTGACGGCCGAGGTCACGCTGCTGGACGCGGAGGCCGGCCGGGCCGTGGGCGCCGCGGGACCCGTCGTGGTGATCCGCCCGGAGGAGAGCACGGCTTCCGGCGCCCCCGAGAGGGCGGACGCACCGGAGCCGGCCGACGCCCCCGCCGCGGACCCGCCCGCCGGGGAGACGCCCGCAGGCGAGACACCCGCGGAGGAGGCGCCCACCGCCGAGGTGGAACTCGACTACTCGGACTTCGCCGGAGCGTTCGGCGGCGGCTTCGGCGCCAGGCTCGGCCTGGCCGAACTGCCGGCCTGCGCCCTGGAGACCCCGGGGGACGCCGCGTGCCGCACCCCCGCCCCGGTGGACTTCACCAACGACACCGAGAACGGCACCCTCACCGCGGACGGCATCACCCTCACCGCCGGCACGGCGACCGTTCTCGCCGCCGTCTCGGAAGAGGGCAGCGAGCGCGGCGACTTCGCCGCCACCGAACTCTCCGCGGCCTCCACCTGGGGCGCCGACCTCAACTCCGGCGACTTCACCTGGTCCTACGACATGCCGGCCCCCGCGGTCCCCGGCGGCCTGCTGCCGACGCTCGGCCTGTCGTACTCCGCGGGCGGCGTCGACGGCCGCACCTCCTCGACCAACAACCAGGGCTCCTGGGCCGGTGACGGCTTCCAGATGTGGCCCGGCTACATCGAACGCGCCTACACCTCGTGCGGCTACGACGAGGTGCAGAACGAGCACGACCAGAACGTCGGCGACCTGTGCTGGGAGTACGACAACGCGTTCATCTCCCTCAACGGCATGTCGGGCGAGCTCGTACCCGACGGCGCGAACACCTGGCGGCTGCGCCAGGACAACGGCACCCGCATCGAGCGCCTGACCGGCTCCGCGCGCGCCAACGGCGACAACAACAACGAGTACTGGCGCGTCACCGACACCGCCGGCACCCAGTACTACTTCGGCTACCACCGCCTCCCCGGCTGGACCGAAGGGGACGAGACCACCGACTCCACCTGGACCGTCCCGGTCTACGGCAACAACAGCGGCGAGCCCTGCCACGCCTCCGCCACCGAGGACGCCTGGTGCCAGCAGGGCTGGCGCTGGAACCTCGACTACGTCGTGGACGTGCGCGGCAACGCCATGGCCTACTACTACGACCGGGAACGGAACTCCTACGGCCGCTTCCTCGAAGCCGAGGACGACACCCGGTACACCCGCGGCGGCACCCTCGACCGCATCGAGTACGGCCTGAACGAGGACGACGTGGCCGGGGGCGTCCCGCTCGCCCGGGTGCGCTTCACCAACGAGGACCGCTGCCTGCCCGGTGACGGCGCCGACTGCTCCGACATCGAGGAGGACCCGTACCACTGGTACGACACCCCCTGGGACCTCAACTGCGACGCGGGCGAGGAGTGCGACGCGGGGCGTTTCTCACCGACGTTCTGGACCACCAAGCGCCTCACCGGCGTCACCACCGAGGTCCGCGTCGGCAGCGCCTACCAGAAGGTCGACTCCTGGGAGCTGACCCACCACTGGGGCACCGCGGACGCCGACTACCAGCTCCTGCTGGACGGCATCCGCCACACCGGCCACACCGGTGACGAGCCCATCTCCCTGCCGTGGACCCGGCTCGACTACACCCAGCTCGCCAACCGCCTCGACGAAACGGGCGACGGCTACGCCCCGTTCGTCAAGGCGCGGCTCTCGCAAGTCGTCGACGAACTCGGCGGCCAGATCAACGCCGGCTTCTCCGCCCCCGCCTGCACCGCGGGCGACCTGCCGAGGCCCGAGTCCAACACCACGCGCTGCTTCCCCCAGTACCTCGCGGGCGGCCCCGAGCACGACCCCGACCTCCAGTGGTTCAACAAGTACGTCGTCACCGACGTCACCGTGACCGACCGCACCGGCGGCTCGCCGAACCAGGTCACGCGCTACCGCTACCTCGGTGACGCCGCCTGGCACTACGACGACGACAACGGCCTGGTCCCCGAGGAGGAGAAGACCTGGTCCCAGTGGCGCGGCTACGGCCACGTCCGCGTCCTCGAAGGCGGGCAGGACTCCTCGATCTCCCAGGAGGACACCTACTTCCTGCGCGGCATGCACGGCGACCGGCGCGAGGAGGACGGCGGCACCAAGTCCGTCAGCGTCGCCCTCGGCGCCGGCGAGGGCGACCCGATCACCGACCACGCCGCGCACGCCGGCTTCCCGTACAAGACCGTGATCTTCGACGGCACCGACGGCTCGCCCGTCTCCAGGACCGTCTCCCGGCCCTGGCGCCAGGAGACCGCCCGCGACGAGCGCGACTGGGGCACCATCGCCGCGCACTTCACCGGAACGTCCCGGCAGACGTCGTGGAGTTCGCTCAGCGAGGGCTCCGCGGAACGGTGGCGGGTCACCGAGCAGCGCACCGCGTTCAATCCGGACACCGGCGACGTCATCCGCGTCGACGACCTCGGCGACACCTCCGTCGCCGGCGACGAGAAGTGCACCCGCATCACCTACGCGGCCGTCGACGACAGGAACATCCGCGGCCTCATCGCCCACGAGGAGCAGGTCGCGGTCGGCTGCTCGGCCACCCCGGACCGCGCCACCGACGTGCTGGGCGCCACCCGGTTCGCCTACGACGGCAGGGACTACGGGGCGGCGCCGCGGTACGGCGCGGCCACCGCGACCGCCGTCCTCAAGGAGCACGACGGAACCACCGGCACCTACCTGGAGTCCGGCGCCACCTTCGACCGCTACGGCCGCCAGCTGTCCGAGACCGACCTCACCGCCGACCTCACCGTCCCAGGCGACGGCACCGGCGCGGCCAGGGTGCAGCGCACGCCCCGCGACGACGGGCGGACCGCCACCACCTCGTACTCCCCGGCCACCGGCTTCGCGACCACCATCCGCACCACCTCGCCACCGGCCACGCCGGGCGACCCGGCGAGCGCCCTGACCGAGACCACCGTCAACGACATCCCGCGCGGCCAGCCGCAGCGCACCATCGACCCCAACGGCGCCACCACCACCTACGCCTACGACGCGCTCGGCCGCAACACCGCGGTCTGGATGCCCGACCGGCGCACGAGCGCGACGCCGAGCTACGCGTTCGACTACCGGATCGTGGAGAACGAGCCCGTCGCGATCAGCTCCTCCGTGATCGGCAACCGCGGCCGGCAGGACACCTCCTGGACCATCTACGACGGCCTGATGCGCCCGCGCCAGACCCAGACGCCAGGGCCCGACGGCGGACGCCTGCTCACCGACACGTTCTACGACGAGCGGGGCCTGACCACCAAGACCTTCGCCGCCTACTACGCCGAGGGCGCGCCGGGCCACGCGCTGTTCCTGCCCGCCGAGGAATCCGCCGTCGAGACGCAGACCCGGCACCGCTTCGACGCCCTGGGCCGCGAGACCGAGACCAGGCTGATGGCCGGGGACGGCGACGGCGGGCGCGAACTGTCCGTCACCCGCACCCACTACGACGGCGACCGCGTCACCACCGTCCCGCCCGCGGGCGGCACGGCCACCACGGGCCTGATGGACGCCCACGGCCGGCTCACCGAGCTGCGCGAGCACCACAGCCCGTCCGCCGACGCGCCGTTCGACACCACTCGCTACACCTACACCCCGCGCGGTGAACTCGCGTCCGTCACCGACCCGGCCGGCAACGAGTGGACATACCGGTACGACCAGCTCGGCCGGATGGTCTCCACCACGGACCCGGACACGGGCACCACCACCCACGTCTTCGACGACCGAGCCCAGACCACCTCGACCACCAACGGCCGCGGCGTCACCCTCGCGGCGGCCTACGACGGCCTCGGGCGCGTCACCGAGATGCGGGAGGGCGGCCCCGACGGCCCGCTGCGCGCCGAGTGGCTGCACGACACCCTGCCGGGCGCCAAGGGCCTGACCGCCAAGGCGATCCGCTGGGAGAACGGGGAGGCGTACGTCTCGGAGACGCTCGCCGTCGACGTGCTCAACCGGCCGCTGCGCACGGCCATCACCATCCCCGAGTCCGAGGGCGCTCTCGCCGGGACGTACACCTCCACGGCGCGGTACGAGGCGTCAGGGGCGGTCGGCTCCGTCGGCCTGCCGGCCGCGGGCGGGCTGCCCGCGGACACCGTGTCCTTCGCCTACGAGGACGGAACGCTCCGGCCGCTGACGGTCTCCACCTTCTCCGGCCTGTCCTCCGACGCCACCTACAGCCTCACCGGCAAGCCGCTGCGGTACGTCTTCTCCGCCGACGACGGCCCCGAGGTCACGGCCACCCACACGTACGAGCACGGCACCCGGCGGCTGCTCACCTCGCGCGTGGAGCGCCAGGACCAGCTCGGCGTCGACCGCCACGAGACGTTCCGCTACGACCCGGCGGGCAACGTCCTGGCCGTGGCGGACGTCTCCCGCACCGGCACCGACGTGCAGTGCTTCACCTACGACCACCTGCGCCGGCTCACCGAGGCGTGGACCCAGGCGGTCACGGAGTGCGCCGCGAGCGGATCGGCCGCGAGCGTCGGCGGCCCCGAGCCGTACCACCACGAGTACACCTACGACCTGGTCGGCAACCGGCTCACCGAGACCCGCCACGAGCAGGACACCACCCGCGCCTACACCTACGCGGAGGACCAGCCGCACGCCGTCACCTCGGTCACCGAGGAGGCCCCCGGCGTCACCTCGCTTGAGCAGTACGGCTACGACGCGGCGGGCAACACCGTCTCCCGCCAGCTCGACGGCAACACCCAGACCCTCACCTGGAACGCCGAGGGCAGGGTCGCCGAGGTGGAGAACGCCGACGGCACCGGCGCCGAATACCTCTACGGCGCCGACGGCTCCCGCCTGATCGCCAGGACCGCCGCCGGCACTACGCTCTACCTCGGCCACACCGAACTCACCGTGCCCGAGGGCGCCGACACGGCCGAGGCGACCCGCTACTACGACCTGGGCGGCGGCCACCAGGCGGTGGTCACCGAGGACGGCACGACGTCGTTCAACCTCGCCGACCACCACGGCACGGGCAACCTCTCGGTGAACGCCGCCACGCAGGCGATCACCCAGCGCCGCACGCTCCCGTTCGGCGGCCCGCGCGACAGCGAGGCGGACACGGCCTGGCCGGGCAGCCGCGGCTTCGTCGGCGGCATCGACGACACCGGCACCACGGGACTCGTCAGCCTCGGCGCCCGCGAGTACGACCCGGCGCTCGGCCGGTTCATCTCCGCCGACCCGCTGATGGACCTGACCGACCCGCAGCAGATCAACGGCTACGCCTACGCCCACAACAACCCGCTCACCTACTCCGACCCGACCGGGCTCTACAGCAAGAAGCTGGGCAGGGGCGGCAAGAAGAAGTCCCCCGGCAAGGCGATCGGTAGGCCCTCCACCCCGAAGGCCCCGGCCTGGACCCCCTCGTGGTACGGCTCCACCGGCGGAAACGCGTGGCAGCGCGGCTGGAACGCGTTCCGCGACACCGCGTGGGAGTCCATCGCGCCCGCCGCGCAGGCCGCCCACCGCGACCACATACTGCTCAACCAGTGCCTGCGCTCGGGAGCCAGCGGCTGCTGGGGCGACGCGGCCATGCGCGCCGGCGAGTTCGCCGTGACGAGCTGGTGGGACATGAACGCCCTCAACCCCCAGGCGTGGGTCAACACCGCCACCGGCACCTGGGACCACGTCACGGGCATCTATGACGACATCAAGGCGGGCCGCTACGCGGAGGCGACCGGAACCGTCCTGTTCGACGTCGTCATCGGCCTGGCCACCCGCAAGCTTCCCGTGTCGATCAAGCCCCGTGGCGACACCCCGAGCCCGTCCGGCAACAGGGGTGACCGCACTCCCGAAAGCAGTGGCGGTGGCGGCGGCTCGTCCGGCGGTGGTGGCGGCGGAGGCGGCTCCTCCGGCGGTGGCGGCGGCCCACGCGGCGGCGGTGGCGGCGGCTCGTCCGGCGGTGGTGGCGGCGGAGGCGGAGGCAACGTCGGTGGCGGCGGCGGAGGTGCGCACAGCCCCACGGGCAGCGCCGGCAACTCCTGCCACAGCTTCCTGCCCGGCACCGAGGTCCTCCTCGCCGACGGCACCACCAAGCCCATCGAGGAAGTGGAGACGGGCGACCTCGTCCTCGCCACCGACCCCGAGACGGGCGAGACCGTCGCGAAGACCGCTGTCGCGGCCATCACCACGGAGTACGACAAGGACTTCACCGAGCTCACCATCGACGCCGAGGACGGCCCGTCGCGCATCATCGCGACCGACACCCACCCGTTCTGGGTTCCCGCACTCGACGACTGGATCCCGGCGGGCGAGCTGCACACGGGCCAGTGGCTGCGCACCAGCAGCGGCACCCACGTGCAGATCACGGCCGTCACCCGCTTCACCGAACAGCAGCGCACCCACGACCTGACCGTCGAGGACATCCACAGCTACTACGTCCTCGCCGGCACCACCCCGCTCCTCGTTCACAACTGCGGCGAGGCGATCGTCCACCTGGACAGGCCGCAAGCGCATGCCCTGATCACCGTCACGGACGGGACGGACACGCTTCGCACAGAACAGTTCGGCGGTGTGAACCTGCCGAC
Organism: Streptomyces marincola; assembly: GCF_020410765.1. Taxonomy (NCBI): domain Bacteria; kingdom Bacillati; phylum Actinomycetota; class Actinomycetes; order Kitasatosporales; family Streptomycetaceae; genus Streptomyces; species Streptomyces marincola. The sequence goes on from NZ_CP084541.1 coordinate 186,787, forward strand.
GAACGGAGTCTCCGAATTCGACCCCGCGACGCTTTCACCGGTCATCCTCAACGTGCATGTGTCGCTGCCGAACCCCGGGGGCGCGCTCGCCTTCATCGAGGTGGCGATGGCGAAGACGGCCCGAGGCAAGTGGCCGGCCTACGACCTGGAAACGCAGAGCTGCATCACCTACTGCGCGCAGGTCCTGAACGCAGGGGGCGTGCCCGGCATCCCCACGGATTCGATGTACAACACCACCGCGTGGTTCATCCGGCACCACGGGCGCCACGCGCCGGGAGGACGGAGGCGCGGACGGCGATGAGCGTGCCGGACGACCAGGACGACCTCGCGGAGCTGAGGCGGATTCTCGCCTCACCCGCGGGGTGGGAGCCCCCGCCGGAGCTGCGACGCCCGACGGCCTCGACCCACCACAACCTGGTCGTGCTCCTGCTGAGCTGCCCGTTCCTCGGGCATCCGGCCTACGCGCTGCTGGGCAGGTACCTCACCGAGCAGGCCCTGTACCAGGACTGGTTCCGGGGCGTGGCGAAGGGCTCGGGCCGCTCCCTCACGGAGATGGCGGAGCTGGCCCGGCTGCCGGGCGAGGTGACGGGACGCGTGTACGCCGCCTGGCTGGCGTTCGACGCGGCGGCCGGCTCCGAGGGGCCGGACGCCGAGGTCGGGGCCGCGGTGGCGGCGGCCAGGTCCGGGCTTGAGAAAGCCCTGGCCGCCGCCGCCGGCGCCCTCGCGGCGGCACGCGCCGCCTGACAGACGGCCGGTACCGCGTCGCGGTACCGGCCGTCCGTCCGTGGGGCCCGTGGTCACTCCGCCACGGGCTCAAGCCTCTTGTAGATCGCCGCCTGGTCCGGGCGGCTCCAGGTCGCAGGGAAGGCGTAGAGATCGTCCGCGGTGGGCCAGCCGCTGAACTTGCCGGCGTGGAACTCGGTGCTGGTGCCCGCGGTCAGGATCGGGATGTAGGGCATGTCCTGCTCGATGCGCGCCTGAATGGTGTCGTAGTGCGGCAGTCGCGCCTGGGTGTCCTCGGGATTCAGCCGGCTCAGCGCCTCGATGGCCTCGTCGACCTCCGGGTCGGAGTAACGGGCGTAGTTGGTGTCGGAGGGCTCGCCGACGGGCGCGGTGTTCTGCGAGCCGAAGAAGTAGCTGTAGATGTAGTACGGGTCAGGCGCGGGGCCGGGGTAGAGGGAGTCGATCATCAGCTCGTAGTCGCCGCGGGCACGCGCGTCCGACATCTCGTTCCAGGAGGACTGCGAGACGGTCAGTTCGATGCCGGCCTGGGCGTACTGCTCGGTCAGGACGCCCAGGGCCGTGATGTAGTCGGTCCAGCCGCCGACGACGGTGACCGTCAGCGCGAGGCGTTCGCCGTCCCGCTGGTGGATGCCGTCGCCACCGCGCGTGTACCCGGCGTCGGTGAGGATCCGCTCCGCGCGGTCCAGGTCCGCGGACATCGGGGCCGTCGGCTCCTCCAGCGCGCCGGAGACGTAGGCCGCGTCCCGTTCCGGCAGGGCGAACCCCGGGGACACGGCGCTCGCGGTGTTCTGGAAGGCGAGCTGGTTGAGCTGGTCGCGGTCCATCGCGTAGTAGAGCGCCCGGCGCACCGCCGGGTCGGTCTGCGGTCCCTCGCAGCCGAGGTCCGCGTTCGCGCAGGTGTCGAGGACCATCTGGTTCATCGGTACCGTGATGACCTGGTAACCGGGGTAGTTCTCCTCGACGTTGGCGATGTCGGGCACCGGGCCGCTGAACATGTCGACCTCCCCCGCCGCCAGCGCGTCGGTGGTCGCCTGGTTGCCGGACAAGGAGTCGTACCGCACGTTGGCGACGGCCGGCTCGCCGTCCCAGTACGTGGGGTTGGCGGTGAGGGTGAACGCCTGGGGCTTGAAGTCGCCCAGGGTGTACGGGCCGGTGCCGACGGGATCCGCCACCGGGTCTCTCGACGGGTCCTCCATCGTGCTCCAGAGGTGTTCGGGCACGATCCAGGTCTTGCCGAGCAGTTGCGGGGCGTCCATGTAGGACGGCTCCTCGAAACGCACCACGACCTGGGCGGGGTCCACGACCTCGGTGGTCCCGGTGAAGCCGATGGTGTTGGGGACGCCGCCCGAGGCGACCAGGTCGAACGTGAACTTGACGTCGTCGGCGGTGAAGTCCTCGCCGTCCGACCAGGTCACGCCCTCCCGGAGGGTGATCGTCAGCTCGGTGCCGTCCTCGTTCCACGAGAAGCCGGTGCCCAGCACCTCCTGCGGGTCGCCCTGGCCGGCGAGGTTGAAGTAGAACAACGACTCGAAGATCATCCCCGGCCCCTCGACCGCGGTCGGGGAGTACGGGTTGAAGTTGCGTATCTGGTCACCGGACTGTCCTGGCACCACCAGCGTGTCGGGCGGCGTCGAACCGCCCCCGCCGCCGGAGCCACCGCACCCCGCCACCAGGAGCGCGACGGCCGTCGCACCGATCACAGCGATCCGGGTCCGTCGCGTTCTCCCCAGGGACACGGGCATGCGCACCTCCTCCTGGCCGGCCCGCTCGCCGCGCGCGGTCCGGCCGTCGATCGAAATGGTTGAAGACGTGCCGGGCCCCGTCCCCCGGGCTTTCGTCGGGCCGAAAGGATCGGCCCGCTGCCGTCTCCGCGGGCGATGCGTGCCGCGCGGCGGCGACGGGGGCCGCACGGGCCGCGGTGACGCGCGCGGTTCGGCATCGGTGGTGACCAGGTCGTGGCGCGCCGGCCTCCCCCGCCGTCCGGCGTCGTGACGGCTGGGTGGGGAGAATCTAAGCGCTTAGATTTCCGGGGTCAAGAGAAGACACCGAGGTTGGCAGCAGGTCAGGCGCGCGGGCGGCAGCCGCAGCTCTCTTGGATCCAGGGGACCGTCGGCAGCGGGTCGGGCTCGGGTTCGGTCCGGCCGGAGATCCGCGCGGCGAGTGTGCGCACGGCCACGCGGCCCACGGCCTCCATCGGCTGCCGCACCGTGGTCAGGGCCGGGCGGGACAGGCGCGCGGCCAGGATGCCGTCGTAGCCGGTGACCGCTACGCGGCCGGGCACGTCGACGCCGGCCGCGCGCAGCACGTCGAGCACCACGAGCGCCTCCTGGTCCGTGCTGCACACGAAGACATCGGGCAGCTCCCCCCGGTCCAGGACTCGCGTCACCGAGGCGCGGGTGGCCGCCTCGGCATCGGGCTTGCTGGCCAGCGGCTCGTGCACCGGGATTCCGGCGGCCGTGAGCACCTCGGCGTAGCCGTCGAACCGCTGGGTGAACTCGGCGTTGCCCCGTTCGCCGACGTAGGCGAAGCGCCGGTGGCCGTGCTCGCGCACCAGGTGCTCCACCAGGCCGCGCATGCCGGAGCCGTTGTCGACGTGGACCGTCCTGGCGCCCTTGACCCTGGTCTCACCGCCGAGTTCGATCACCGGGACGCGCCGGGCGATGCGGGTCAGCGTCTCGCTCGACGCGACTCCTGCGAAGGCGATCAGGCCGTCCACGCGGCCCGCGACGTCCACGACGCCCGGCACGTGCGGCGCGCTGCGACCGCCTGCGCCCAGCATCAACGCGAACCCCTGCCGGCGGCACTCCAGCTCCACTCCTCGCTGCACCTCGTCGGAGTACAGGGGGAAGAGCCGGGCGTCACTCTCCGTGGGGACCGGGGCCTCGGCGGACGCGGGGCCGACTTCGAGCAGGTAGTCGAACGAGTAGAGGCCGATGGCACCGGTGCGGCCTCTCGCCAGCCCGCGCGCGCTGGCGTTGGGCACATAGCCCAGGGCCGCCGCCGCGGCGAGTACCGCGTCGAGCGTGGGCTTGCGCACGCGTTCCGGCTGGGAGAACGCGAACGACACCGTCGCGATGGACACCCCAGCCCGCGCCGCGACGTCGTACACCGTAGGCCGCCGCGCCATCCGCCCCCGCTCCTCCAGTCGCCGGCGGAGGCGATGCCGCGTGAACGCCGCCCACCGCGCGTGTCCCGGAATCCTACAGCTCGGCCCGCCCCCGCCCGCCGACGAAGCGGGCTCGTCGGGACGCCGGCAGCGGTGCCGGCTCCTGCCCGGCCGCCCCGGAAGGGGCGCGGCGTCCCCGAGGCACCGGGCGGGCGGCCGGTCAGACGTGCAGGGTCCCGTCGAGGACGGTGACCGCGTGCCCGGTGAGGTGGACGCGGTCGCCGCGCACCTCGGTCCTGACCAGCCCGGTGCGCGCGGACACCTGGAGGCCGGTGAGCTGGTCCCGGCCGATCAGAGCCGACCAGTAGGGGGCCAGTGCGGTGTGGGCGCTGCCCGTCACCGGGTCCTCGGGGATGCCCTCGGCGGGTGCGAAGAGACGGGAGACGAAGTCGTACGCCGAGTCGGCACCGGACGCCGCGGCCGTGATGATGACACCGCGCAGATCCTCGCGGCGGGTCATGTCGGCCAGCGCGTCGAGGTCCGGGGCCGCGGCCCGGACGGCGGCCTCGTCGGGCAGGACGGCCAGCAGATCGCCGAGCGCCCCGGTGCCGAACGCGGCCACCGGCTCCACCCCCAGGACTTCCGGGAGGCCGTCCGGCACCGGGACTTCGGTGCTCGGCGCGGCCGGGAAGTCCAGGGTGATGCTGCCGTCCTCCCGCACGTGCGCGCCGAGGATGCCGCTGACGCGGCTGCGGAAACGCACCTCGCCCGCGACACCCCGTTCCCGCCGCAGGGTGTGCGCCGTGGCCAATGTGGCATGGCCGCACAGATTGACCTCGACGAGCGGGGTGAACCACCGGATCTCCCAGTCGGCGTCCCCGCCGCCGGGCAGCGGCCGTGCGAAGGCGGTCTCCGCGTGGTTCATCTCGGCGGCCACCTGCTGCATCCAGGATTCTTCCGGCCACTCCCCGGCATCGAGCAGGCACACGCCCGCGGGGTTGCCCGCGAAGGGCCGGTCGGTGAAGGCGTCTACGACATGGATACGCATGCCGCGACTGTAGCCGTGCCAATCACGACCGGGCGAAGGCCAATCCGGGAGAAGTGGATCTCCCGCCGTCTGACCCGCCTCCGCCCGCGGCGCCGGTGCGAGCGGCCCGGCGGGCGAACGCCTGCCGGGCCGCCGCCGGCCGTGGCGGGCGGGGCGACCGCGGACCGCCGGGAAACCGTACCTGCGGCCCGCCGTCGCGCCCTCGGTCAGTCCTGGACGAGCGGCACGGCCGACTCGTCGAGGAACCCCCCGGACTGGTGCTGCCACAGCTTCGCGTAGGTGCCGTCCAGCGCGAGCAGGTCCTCGTGCGTGCCCTGCTCGATGATCCGCCCCTGGTCGAGGACGACGAGCCGGTCCATCCCGGCGACCGTACTCAGCCGGTGCGCGACCACGAGTGCCGTGCGCTTCTCCATGAGGCGCCACAGCGCCTCCTGGATCAGGAGTTCGCTCTCCGAGTCCAGGGCACTGGTCGCCTCGTCGAGCAGCAGGATCGGGGCGTCGCGCAGGATCGCCCGGGCGAGGGCCACCCGCTGGCGCTGCCCGCCGGACAGCTTCACGCCGCGCTCGCCCACCATGGTGTCGAAGCCGTGCGGCAGCGTGTCCGCGAACTCCGCGACGTGCGCGGCCTCCGCCGCGCGCCGGATGTCGGCGTCCGTGGCGTCCGGGCGGGCGAAGGCGATGTTCTCCCGCAGCGTGCGGTGGAACATCGCCGGGTCCTGCGGCACATAGGCGATCTGGCTCCGCAGGTCCGCCTGGCTCAGTCTGCTGATGTCCTGTCCGCCGACCAGGATGCGGCCGGCGTCGACGTCCGTCATGCGCAGCAGCAGCCGCGTGAGGGTGGTCTTGCCGCCGCCGGAACGGCCGACGAGCCCGATCCGCGACCCGCTGGGCACGTGCAGGTCGAGCCCGTCGAAGAGCGGTCTGCCGCCCGCGTGGGTGAAGGAGATCCGCTCGAACCGGACGTCGGCGCCCCGGGGGCTCAGCGGTTCGGGCGACGGCACGTCGACCACGGTCGGCGGCGTCAGCAGGAGTTCGGTGAACTGCGCCGCTTCCGTGAGGGAGTTCTCCAGGTGCCGGTAGATCCGGTTGAAGTCGAACATGAGCCGGGTCGCGTTGCTGTAGTAGGTGAACGTGACCACGAGCGCCTCGACGCCGAGCCCGTTCCCCGAGGACCTGAGCACGAGCACCAGCCCGAGCGTGCTGGCCAGCACGGACATCGGCGCGACCAGCGTGTCGATGCGCAGGTTGCCGTAGTCCCAGGCGCGCAGCATCAGCCGTCTCGACTCCGCGACGCGGGAGTGGTGTTCGGCGGCCTCGCGCTTCTCGGCGGCGAACGCGCGGATCGTGTCCATGTTCATCAGGCTGTCGGCGACGTGTCCCGACACGCGGGCGATGGCCTGCTCGCGCTGGTCGACGAGTGCCTGGCGGCGGATGATGAGGGGCACCACGAACAGCGCCGTCAGCGCGATCACGCCCAGGAGCCCGACGACGAGCAGCGGTTCGTAGCCCCACAGCACGAAGGAGCCGAAGGCCAGGGGCACGAGGTTGCCCATCACGGAGAACGCCAGGGTGTCGACGAACTCCTCGAAGCGCGACGCGAAGCTGAGCACCCGTTTGGTCAGGGACCCGGCGAAGTTGTCGTGGTAGAACGCGGCGTCCTTGCTGAACAGTTCGTCCATGCCGGTGACGTACAGGTGCTCGATGCCGTACGCGTCGAGCCGGTTCAGGCAGTGCATGCCGATGCGCCACAGCGCCTCGCCCAGCAGCAGGACCCCGGCGAAGGCGAGGATGTAGGGCAGGGTCGCGTCGGTGGACGTCGCGCCGCCGTCGGCGATGTGGCCGACGAGTTTGGCGACGATCAGCGGCGCGATGTAGTTCGTGCCGATGGTTCCCAGCGCCGGGAGCAGGAGTCCGGGCACGGCCAGCCGGCGCAGCCGGACGAGCTCGCCCGTGTACTGGCGAAGGGCGAGGAGCATGGAGCCCTTCTGCGGTTGTTGGTTCTCGTGTGCGAGCGACGTTCCCATCCCACCTCTGTACGGTCGTGCGGGCGGCCCGCCCCGCACGTCCTCCGGGAGGGAGGCAGGTCGCTGGGGAACCGGCCGCGATGAGTATCGGTTCGAGTGGGTCCCTCTGATGGGCGCCCTGCGGGGAAGGACCGGGCGAAGCCGGGCCGCCGCGCGGTACCGGCGGGAAGATCCCGCGAGCACGGGGCGGCGACCCGTCAGTGTCCCGTACCGGCTCCGGACGCGTCCAAAGATTTTCGCCGCCCCGGCGCAGCGTGGTATGGCGGCGGGATCGGACGCCACCCCGACGAGCTCCAGTCATGGGCATGTCAACCCGACCTGGTCATCAGAACCGGACAGCACGTCGCGCGTTCCGTGAGCGTGCTGCCGGGCCGGACTTCCCGGCCCGGCAGCACCTCGGAACAACCGGGCGTCAGGGTGTTACAGGTCTCGGCACTGCGCCGACTTCGGACCGCTCACCGTGTTGGTCGAACCATTGTTCACCGGGGGCCGGGCGTTCTCGCGGCACGTCAGTGGGCCGCTGATCGTGTTTCCCGCGATCACGTTCCACCACTGCGTCTGCGTCACCGCCACCGGGCCGGAGATCGTGTTCGGAGCACATCCCAGCACCGGGTTGCCGATGGTCACCGACGAAGTCCCCGAGGACGTCACCGGGCCGGAGATCCGGCTGTCGCAGATCACCACCGCTGCCGCGCCGTCGGCCCGCACCGGGCCGGAGATCGCCGCACCGTCCACCTGGAGCGAGGCCCCGTCGCGCACCGACACCGGACCTGACACCGTCGCTCCGTCCAGGCAGGTCACACCCTCGGTCACCGTCAACGGCCCGGTGTGCCGGCCGGTGATCACGCGGTCGCAGTCGAGACCGGCATAGGTCTCGACCACGTCGACCATCGCTGTGACCGGGCCGTACTCGGTCGAGCCCTGAACCGTGAGCCGGCCGGCCTCCTCCGTGGCGCCGTCCGGAACCGGGTCCCACGCCACCGGCACCGGCTCGGTCGAGCCATCGGCCGTGGTCAGCGCATCGACGGAGTCCGGCAGCGCGACCTCGCCGTCGACCAGGACGCCCGCGTACACGGTGTCCTCCACGACGTGGGTCGCGCGGCTCTCGCTGAAGACATCGATCGACGCGTTCGGCTCCCAGGTGCGCGCCATACCCGGTACGGCGGTGAACATGGACTGCCAACGCGCCGGCTCCCACACCAGCACGCCCACGCCCTGGTTGTTCGGGATGTCGTTGGCGATCTGGAACACGCGCTGGAGGGCGTCCGCCTGTCCCTGGACGGTCCGCGGGTACGTCGAGTTGGGCATCGGGGCCCCGCCGCCGCCCGACGCCGGGTACGAGGTCTCGGCGATGTCGATCTTGTACCCCGGGTGCGCCGCCGCCACCGCGTTCAGGGTCTGCTCGATCTGTTCCGGCGACCCGTGCCATTCCGGGTAGTACGAGTGGGCGAGAACGTCCGGGTCGACGCCTTTGGCATTCAGCCGGGTCAGGTACTGGTCCCAGAACTCAAGCGCCTTGTCGCTCCGGCCGGTGGCGATGTGCGCCTCGACGTCGATGTCCTCACCGTGGTCGGCCGACGCGTCGCGGACCGCGCTGATCCCCTGCGCGGACAGCGTCGTGAACCGGTCCCACGCCTCGTCGTAGAGCCGCTGTTCCTCGGGATCCTCGGAGCCCCAGTAGTCCCAGAGCAGGCCGCCGCCGGGCTGCGACTGATAGATCTCCGGGTGGTCGCGGAAGTACGGTGGATCGGTGGTGCCGATCAACGCCGCCTCACTGCCGAACATGAAGCCATTGATGATCTCGTTGCCGACCGCCACCTTGTCCGGCGTCGTGCCCTGCTCGATCAGCTGCTCGACATAGTCGTAGGTGTAGTCGTACACCTCCTGGCTCAGGTCGTCGAATTCCAGCTCCGCCCATTCCCGCGGCTTCGGCTGCTTGGCCGGATCGGCCCACGAGTCCGCGTAGTGGAAGTCGATCCCCAGGCCCATGTCCCGTTCGGCCTTGATCCACTCGGCGACCTCACGTGACCGCTCCGGACCCTGGTACGGGACGGGCAGCACGTCGCCCGACGACTCGCTGCGGGGCTCGTTGAAGATCCGCAGCCTGACGTACTCGACGCCGCGGTCCTGGAGCACGTCGAGCAGGTGGGGGCCCGCACCGGGGTCCTCCTCCGTCGGACTCACCCAGTAGTCGCGTCCTTCGGCGACATCGTTGTCCACCCAGGAGGCGTCGGCGCCGAGGACCAGGTCGTCGCGCAGGTAGTTGTAGACGCTGAGTTCGCTGATCCCCAGGGTCGCGCCGGGCGAGGCTCCCGTGAATGTCACGCGCACGAATCGCGTTCCCGGCTGGGTGAAGAGGTCGACCGATCCCCGCGTGGGCTGGTCGTTGGCCGAGTGGTCGGCGATGACGTGCCACTGGTCGCCGTCCGCGGACGCCTCGATCACGTACTGGTAGACCGCCCCGGCGTCCGGGAAGACGACCTCGGTCTTCCTGACGTTGTCGTAGGCGCCGCCGAGATCGAGAGTCAGCCACTGGCCCGACGAGGTGTCGTCAGCCACCCACGCGGTGCTGTCCTCCTGATCGATCGCCAGGTCGGCGCTCGACGCGCCGCTGCTGACCTCGACGCCGGCCCAGGGCCGCTCACTGATATCGCTCTCGATCGGCGAGATCTCAGCCTCCCCGAAGTGCGCGGAGGCCGAGCCGACCGGCCCGAGCGCTACCGCGCCGCACCCCAGGGCGACCGTGGTCGCGACACTGAGTGCCGTGCGGAAGAAGTGCTTTCGCATCGTTGCCTGTTCCTCATTTCCGTGCCCCTGGGACGGGGGCACACGGTGTTTCAGCGAGCCCGTCCGGGGCCGGTTCCACCGGTCCCGGAAGGGCTCGCGTCTTCCCCAGCCGGCTTGGAGGGCCGGGGGAAGTGCGTGGTGTGGCGCCTGCGCGCCACTCGCCGGCCCTGTGCGTACCTGGGCGAACCGGGAACGCGGCGAGGCACCGCGGCCGACGGCCGAGCCCGGCGGACCGGGGTCGGTCCCCGCTCCACGTGGGCCGCGTCGGAACGGACCATCTCGCGGTGGAGGCGGGCACCGGCGGGAGACGTTCGTCCTCGGTCCGGGGCCTCCGGGCCGGCCGGGGCAGTCCCGGCCGACCCGGAGGTGGTGTCCGTTCCCGCGTGCCGACCGCAGGTCAGCGCACGTAGATGTGGGGCTGCGGCGGGCGGGTCATGCCGGCCCCGAGGAAGTAGCTCGGGTGGGGCGGCTGGTTGTAGGCGGTGTTCTGCCAGGCCAGCGCCACCCGGTACTGCGCGTCATGGGCCAGGGTGTGCAGCTTGGTGGTGGTCGGCGTGGTCGTGGCGTAGATACGCAGGGCGCTGTTGTCCGAGTGGCGCCAGATGACTTCCTCGCGCCAGTCGCCGAACAGATCGCCCGACAGCACAGGAGTGGACTTGGTGCCGTTGCTGGAGGCCACACCGCTGCCGGTGAGCAGCCGGGTGTCGCCGCCGGTGCCGTACTTGTCGATCTGCGTGCCGTTGAGGAGTTCGCGCACGGGATCCGCGTCCCACCAGGCGAGGAAGTTGGCCGAGGAGGGGTTGCGGCCGACGTTGCCGCCGGAGGCGTTGCGGAGCTGGTTCATGTTCGGCCCGGAGCCCCAGAACTCCGCGCCCGGGTTGCCGGCGTGGATGTCGCCGGCGACCCCGCGGCCCGGCCCTTCGTCTCCGCTGGTGGGGGTGCGGTGGATGACCGCGCCGGTGGCGGCATCGTGGAGGTCGGAGCCGGGCTGGTTGCCGGACTCGTGGATGGTGAACACCTCAAGTCCCGGGCGGGAGGGCACGAAGTCTCCCACGTGCAGGGCGTCGCCGTGGCCGAAGCCGGTGGCGTACATGAGGGTGCCGTTGTCGTTGATGGTCGCGGAGCCGTACACGATCTCCTGGCGGCCGTCCGCGTCCACGTCCGCGATCGACAGCTGGTGGTTGCCCTGCCCGGCGGCGCGGGAGTTGCCCGAGGCGTTGGAGTCGAACGTCCAGCGCTTGGTCAGCTCCCCGTCGCGGAAGTCCCAGGCCGCGATCACCGCGCGGGTGTAGTAGCCCCGGGCCATGATCAACGAGGGCCGCTGGCCATCCAGATACGCGGTTCCGGCCAGGAACCGGTCCACCCGGTTGCCGTAGTTGTCGCCCCAGGAGGCGACGTTGCCGCGCGGCGGGTCGTAGTTCACCGTGTCCATCGCGGCGCCGGTCAGGCCGTTGAACATGGTCAGGTACTCGGGACCGGCGAGGATGTACCCACTGGAGTTGCGGTGGTCGGCACCGGCGTTGCCGATGACCGCTCCCTGCCCGTCGCGCGTGCCGTCGGCCGTCTTCATGGCCACCTCGGCCCGGCCGTCACCGTCGTAGTCGTACACCTGGAACTGCGTGTAGTGCGCCCCGGCCCGGATGTTGCGGCCCAGGTCGATACGCCACAGCCGCTCGCCGCCCAGCCGGTAGGCATCGATATAGACGTTCCCCGTGGTGCCCGACTGGGAGTTGTCCTTGGCGTTGTTCGGGTCCCACTTCACGATCAGCTCGTACTGCCCGTCACCGTCCACATCCCCCGGGCTCGCCTCGACCGGCGTATAACCAGAACCAGGGCTCCGCAACGGAACATCCAGATAGTTCCCCCCGGTGAAACGCAACGACGGCTCCGACGCCGGCTGCTCCACCCCGCCCACCACCGCGCGAACGGTGTACGAGGCGCCGGAAGGGGCGCCGCTGTCCAAGTAGTTCGTGGAGTCGGTGACCGGCGAACCGTTCACCCTCGTCCCGTCGCGGTACACGTTGAACGCCGTGTCATAGCCCTCGGTACCCAGCAACCGCCAGGACACCAGGTTCCCGCCGCCGGAACGCACCGACACCAGACCCCGGTTCAAATCCTCCATCTGCCGCGCTTCACCGACTGGCGGATCCGGGTCCGGGTCGGTGCCGCCGTCGACCTTGACCAGCCGCCACTGCTGGTTGGCACCGTCGTTGTCGGTGTACTGGGAGATCCGGCCGCCATCCGCGGTGGACCGCTCCCACACCTCAAGTGCCTTACCGCTGTTGCGGTTGATCAGCTGCACATACTGGCTGTCGATGTCGACCACGCTGAACTGCTGGTTGACGGCGTTGTTGTCCGTCCACTGCATCACGTTCGCGCCGTTGGCCGTGGACCTTCCCTCGACATCGAGCACCTTGCCGCTGTGCCGGGCCATGATCCGGTAGTACCCGTTGCCCGAATCGACGAACTGGAACTGCTGGTTGGTGCCTGCTCCCGGAGTCCACTGGATGGCCTCGGCCCCGTTGGCTGTGGAGCGCTCGGAGATGTCGATGGCCTTGCCGCTGTGCCGTGAGACCAGCTGGTAGTAGGCGGATGTGTCGACCACGGCCGCGCTGGCGGGGGACGCGGGCAGCGCGACCAGCGAGACAGCGGCCAGCAGCACCGCGAGCAAGAACGTGACCGGCCCGCGGGTTCTTCGCAGATGTCGGACGGACATGTGCGGCTCCTTCGGGTGGGCGGGTAGCGGCTCGCGTGCTCCCGACGAAAGGGCAATGAAACGATTCACACGCGTCGCGGACGAGAGCCGGGTTTCGATGTTCACGGGAGTGGGAGCGCTCTCGGTGAGGTTAGAGGCGTGTCACCGGGAGCGGCAAGACACGTGCACGGATCGAGTGTGCCAACTTGTTCGATCAAGTGGATTCCTGACGCCTCGGCGACGGTCGGCCGTCCAGGCACGAACTCCGGGCAAGCTCCAGTCCGCACTCGTCACGCCTGATCCCGTCCGGTGGCCCTTCAACCCCCGGACGGGATCGTTCATTACGGATCGCGCCCAACTCTTGACAGCCTTCAGCGCTGGTCGCACAATGTCACCGATTGTCACCATGTTTGAACAATCATGAGCGCTTTCGCTCAAGATTCGTCCACTCCTGTGCCCTGCGCCGCGACTGGCCGCCGACCTGCACACCCGTGAACAGCGCCGCACGCACTCTCGCCCCTCGGACACGACCGGGTCATCGCACCATCCGGTCTCCTGTCCCCGGGCGCGACGCCTTCCGTGGAACTCCCCTGCGAGGAGATCGACGATGAACGCTCCCTCCCGCGGCCCCCCGTTCGCGCCACGCGGCGGCCGAGCCCGGCGTGGCACGGCGAGCCGCACTCCGCCGGAAGCGCTGATCACAAGCACACCGCTCAGCAGGACGACCTCCGTCGCCGACACCACCGCCTCCCCCGACGGACGACGCGTCGCCTCCCCACCCGATGTCGCCCGGCGGTCCTGGATCAGTGCGCCGGCCGGCGCCCGCCGCAGCCGCACGACGGATTGACCGAAACGGCACAGGATCGCCTCGTCCCAGGCCGACTCCGGTCGGCACTTCCCCCACCAGGAGGTCTTCCGTGTTCAGATGCGTCAAGGCGAGACGCTGGCTGGCCCGACTCAGCCTCATGGTGCTCGCCGCCGCCGGCACCGCGGTGACGGCCGCGTCACCCGCACAGGCCGCCCCCGGCTACGTCTACACCACGTTCAAGGGGGACGCCGCCGCCGATCAGGAGCTCTGGGTCTATTCCTCGGCCAACGGCAGGGACTTCAGCGTGCTGGCGGACACCAACTACCGAGGCCCGTCCGGCGTGCTGCGCGACCCCAGCGTCATCCACCACAACGGGCTCTACTACATCGCCCACACCGTCCAGTCGTGGACCACGAACTCGACGCACTTCAACATCGCCTCCAGCCCCGACCTGGTCAACTGGACGCACGTGGCCAGCGTCGACTCCGGCGTGGCCGACACGCGATTCACCTGGGCGCCCGAGTTCTACGTCGAGAACGGCACCGTCCGGGTCATCGTGAGCATCGCCCGGACGACGTGTTCCAACTGCTTCCGCCCCTACGTCTTCACCGCCGAGAACAGTTCGCTGACCTCCTGGAGCGGGCCGGTGCAGATGGGCGGCCTCGGCTACAACTACATCGACACCTATGTCGTGAAGTCGGGCAGCACCTACCACGCCTTCGCCAAGAACGAGACGTCCAAGTACATCGAGCACTGGACCAGCACGAGCCTCACCAGCGGGTGGACCAACCGGGGTCCGTTGTGGAGCGCGGGCTACGAGGGACCGGCCGTGTTGCGGATGAGCGACGGTTCCTGGCGCATCTGGATCGACAAGTACACCAACGGCGGCATCTGGACGGCAACCAGCTCGGACCTGAACTCCTGGTCGGGGCTGAGCCAGATCACGTGCCCGGGTTGCCGCCACGGCACGATCCTGCCGGTGGCCGACGTGCCCGGCCCGGCCCCGGCCTACCGCGTGACCAACCGCTACAGCGGCGGGGTGATGGACGTCATCTCGGCCTCCACCGCGAACAACGCCGAGGTCAAGCAGTGGACATGGAACGGCGGTGGCAACCAGAAGTGGGTGTTCCAGGACAGCGGCGACGGCTACTTCCGCATCGTCAACCAGAACAGCGGCAAGTGCCTGGACGTGGCGAACGGCTCCACCGCGGACGGCGCCAACATCATCCAGTACACCTGCGGAATCGGCACCAACCAGCAATGGCAGTGGCAGGCCACCGGGAGCCACTTCCGGATCGTCGCCCGCCACAGCGGCAAATGCCTCGACGTCGTCGGCTCCGGCACCGCCGACGGCACCGACATCCAGCAGTACACCTGCGGCGGGGGCGCCAACCAGCAGTGGAGCCGTACCCAGGTCTGAGCACGACCGGCAGGCCGAGCGCCCGCGACGGCCACCGCGCGGGCGCTCGGCACCGGCGGCTCACGGGCCGCCTGGCACATCGATCCAGTGATGGGACACCTCATGAGACTGATCACGGCGTCCGACGGCTACTCGCCGGCACCGCCACGAAGCGCACGTTCGTCGCTCCGGAGGCTGGTCGCCCTCACCGTGACCGTGTTCACCGCGGCGGCGAGCCTCGTCGTCTTCGCATCGTCACCGGCCAGTGCCGCCACCAGCCAGTTCCGGGGCATGAACTGGGCCGTGCTGGGTGACAACTTCAGCACCGACCCACTCGTTCTGCACGGGCTGAGCAAGTCCGACAGCAACGCGACGGTGCGGGCCAAGGCCAACGCCCTCTACGACGACATGGCCGCCAGCATGGGCGTCAACACCGTCCGGCTGCCCATCAACACCCACACCGTGGCCGACACGGCCTGGTGGAACGCCTACCGCGGCGCCATCGACGCCGCCACCGAACGCGGGTTCAAGGTCATCCTCGCCTACTGGGAGGACGGTGCCGCCTCCGGCGGCAGAATCACCGACGTCGCCGCGTGGAACACCATGTGGTCCAGCGTCACCCACACCTACGGCTCGAACGGCAATGTCTACTTCGAGCCGATGAACGAGCCGCACGGCTACACGTCGGCGGAGTGGCGCGATGTCGCGGCGAACTGGCTCAGCCACCACACCTCGGCCGTGCCGAGCCGGGTACTCATCGGCGGCACCGGCTACAGCCAGGACCTCCGTGACATCTGCGACGACAGCCGCTTCGACTCCACGCTGCTGTCCTTCCACCACTACGCCTTCTTCTACAGCCCGATGACCTACGACGCCTTCCGCAGCCACATCCAGACGCGGCTGGGCGACTGCGCCTCCCGCGCGATCGCGACCGAGTTCGGCGCGCCGATGTCCACCGGCCTCGACTACGGCGACGCGAACAGCACCGACAACTTCGTGCGCCACATCCGCGCCATGGCCCAGGTCATGCGCGACAACGGGATGGGCGGCACCTACTGGCCCGCTCTCGGCGGCAAGCGGACCGGGAACCTGGACTACGACCACTATTCCATGTACGCCCTGAGCGGCAGCGGCACCGACCTCAACCTGACCATCCGCAACGTCTCAGGCGCCGATCGGATCCGGTACGCCTGGGGCGACGGCTCCACGCCCGTGCCCCAGGCGTACCGGATCACCGTGCGCCACAGCGGCAAGGCCATGGACGTCCAGCAACCCAACACCGACAACGGCGCACGAGTCGGCCAGTACACCTACAACGGCGACGCGTGGCAGCAGTGGCGTTTCGAGGACGCCGGCAGCGGCTACTGGCGCATCGTCAGCCGCCACAGCGGCAAATGCCTCGACGTGGTGAGCGCTTCGACCGCCGACGGCGCCGAACTCATCCAGTACACCTGCGGCACCGGCACCAACCAGCAGTTCCAGATGGTCGCCCAAGGCGGCTACTTCCAACTCAGGGCCCGCCACAGCGGCAAATGCGTGGACGTCCCGTCCGCCTCGACCGCGGACGGCGCGATCCTCAAGCAGTACACGTGCAACTCCGGCGCCAACCAGCAGTGGTCGCGCACGGCCGTCTGACGGTCCTCCCGGCGTGACCCGGGGGCCCGCCGTGGTCTGTCCGGTCAGCGTGTGGCTGGAGTGGTGGGGTCACTGACGGCGGCCGACGGCCGACTGTCGAGAGTGCTGGCGAAGCGGCGGGGGCGTCGGTGGTCCGCCCCGGGAACGGCTTCTGTTCCCGGGGCGGACCGCAGTGGTTTCCGCTGCGGTTGGTTCAGTAGGTGATGGCCGGCCTCGGTGGGGTCCTCATGCCGTTCCCGAGGAAGTAGTCGACGTGGTGGGACTGCATGTAGCCCTTCAACGTCATGGCGTTGCGGTAGGCCGGGTTGTGCGCCAGCGTGTACAGCCGGGTACTGGTCGGCTGGTCGGTGGTGAAGATGATCAGCTCGTTGTGGGCCGCGTTGGTGTACACAGCCTCCTCGCGCCAGTCACCGAAGAGGTCGCCGACGAGGGTGGGTCCGCCCTGAGCGGCGGTGACCGCGCCGTAGTTCCAGGTGGAGACCAACCGCGGCAGCCTTCCGGTCGGCGTCGGGTTCTGCGGGTCCCACTTCTCGATCTTGCCGCTGTTGAGCAGTTCCATCGAGAGGTCGCCGTCCCACCACAGGCCCAGCTGCGGCCAGGGCCTCAGCGACGTGTCCGGCTCCGTGAGCCGGTTGGTGGGTGCGTTGTAGAGGCCGTAGAAGGACCAGACCTCCATGCCGGGGTGGCGCGGGTCGATGTCGCCCGCCATGCCGCGTCCCACATCGTCGGCGTTCCCGAAGTGCCTCCAGATCATGTCGCCGCTCGCGGCGTCGTAGTAGTAC
Organism: Streptomyces marincola; assembly: GCF_020410765.1. Classification (NCBI taxonomy): domain Bacteria; kingdom Bacillati; phylum Actinomycetota; class Actinomycetes; order Kitasatosporales; family Streptomycetaceae; genus Streptomyces; species Streptomyces marincola. Next base: position 203,815 of record NZ_CP084541.1, read on the forward strand.
TCCTGCAAGCCGCTGGGGTTCCGCTGCTGCACGCCATAGCCTTCCAGGCCCGGACGGCCTGGGTCCATGTCGGCGATGTGGAAGCGGTCGCCGTGGACGACGCCCTGGTCCCCCAGCGAGTAGCGCAGGGTGCCGTCTCCGTCGAGGACGAAGCCGATCTCGACGATCTCGTCCTTGCCGTCACCGTCGATGTCGATGATGCGGGTGTTGTGCCCGTCAGGCGCGTTCTGGTTGCCGCGCAGCCACTTCCACCCCATGCGGACCTCGCTGCCGTCGAAGTTCCAGGCGGTCATCATGAGGTTGAAGCCTCCGTCGCCGACCCGGTTCTTCATGTACGCCACCAGGCTCGGCGTGGTCCCGTTGAGGTACCCCACTCCGAACCGCGCGTACATCGGGCCGTCGGACAGGTAGTCCGTCGGGACCTGGGCGGAGGCGCGCAGGGCGCCGGTCGGGCCGTCGAGGATGGCGATGAACTGGTGGTTGTTGTTGGAGCGGGAGAAGGTGGTGCCGTCCCCGAAGGTGACGCCATTGGCGATCCGCACCGCCACCTCCGCGCGGCCGTCGCTGTCGAAGTCGTAAACGGTGACTCCGTCGTTGTGGCCCACGTTGATGGTGGACGACCCGCCCTCGATGTTGTCCTGGTTCTGGCTGTTGGGCCCCATGTTGACCTGCCACAGGAACTGCCCGTCACTGCGGTAGGCCTCCAGCCGCTGGGGGGAGGTCTGCCGGTCCACCACGTAGTCGTACTCGCCGTCGCCATCGAGGTCGCCGGCCCAGACGAACTTCACCGGGCCGCCGTCGCGCATCGGCACCCGGACCACCGGTTCGATGGCGTGGTCGGCGCCGAGGGTGAAGGCCCCGCTCGGCTGCTGTTCCTGACCGTCGATCACCGGTGCCACACGGTAGCTGTTGGACCGTGACAGGTTGGCGGACCTGTCGACGTAGTTGGTGCCCCCGGTCAGAACCTGGCCGTTGAGCTTGCCCCAGGAACCTCCGCCGGTGGAGCGGTAGACGTTGAAGCCGATGCCCTGCGGGTCCAGCCCCAGCAACCGCCAGCTCACCATGACATCCGTCTGGTTGGAGCGCACGGCCACGACGCCGCGGCCCAGCGACTCCATCCGCCGGTCGCCCTCCGGCTGGGGGGAGCCGCCGCCGAGCTCGACGAGCCGCCATTGCTGGTTGGCGCCGTCGTTGTCGGTGTACTGGGAGATCCGGCCGCCGTCCGCGGTGGACCGCTCCCACACCTCAAGTGCCTTGCCGCTGTTGCGGTTGATCAGCTGGATGTGCCCGCCGTCCATGTCCTCCACACGGAACTCCTGGTTGGCGGTTCCGTTGTCGGTCCACTGGATGACGTCGGCGCCGTCGGCGGTGGAGAAGCCGGAGATGTCCAGCACCTTGCCGCTGTGCCGGGACTTCAGGCGGTACCAGCCGCCGCCGGACTCGACGAACTGCCACTGTTGCCAGGCGCCGTCGTTGCGCGCCCACTGCACGATCCCGGCCCCGTCATCGGTGGCCCGGTTGTGGACGTCCAGCGCCTTACCGCTGTGCCGGTTGATCAGCGCGTAGGAAGCGTTGGTGTCGATGGTCGCCGCCGCTGCCCGCGGAGCGGGGAACGCGACGAGCAGTGCCGTGGCGAGGGCGGTGGCGAGCATTACGGCCAGTGTCCTTCGCGACATGCGAAGTGTATGGATAGTCATGGCGGCTCCCGTACGGGCGAGCATCATCCATGCCCGCCCCTCGGACAGATGAGTTCACTTGTCGGTCTCGCCGTTTCACAGCGGATAGCCATGAACAGAGGTAAGCACAAATGCATCAAGTTGGCGCTTACGCTTCAGACTAGGAGAACATATTGACAGGACATGCACCGGTCAAGAGGGCTGCCGGCGAACGATTCATCTCCCCGGTGCCGCCCGGCCGGGGCCGGCTGGAGGGCCCGTGAAGGGCGGACCCGGGCGACAAGCCTGGCGGACGGCGCTGACCATGCTTCTCATCACGGCACTGAGCTGAGGTTATCTCTTCTCCGCAGGCCGGTCTTTGAGGCGCTTCCGGGACCCCACGGCGCCGGAGACGGGTTGCCGCCCGCCGTATTCGGGATCAGGAGTCGAGACACAGCGGCCGCGACCTCATGATCGGTCATGACTCAATACGCAACGATGAGTCCAATTCTATTGAGTCATGCCCAGATGCATTCATCGCACATCGTGACGGGGTGCTCCGGTCGGCCTTCGGACCGATCAACGCCCTGGTCGGCAACGCCTACACCGTCCGCGTCGCGGCGGCCCACGACACCAGCGCGGAGGAGTGGAACCGGCAGCTGGCCGTGAGCCTCACCGGGGCGTTCCTCGGTGCGCGCGCCTGTCTCGACGACCTGGTCTCGACGGGCGCGGCAGCATCGTGCTGGTCTCCTCGGCGCACGCGCGGGTGGGATTGCCGGGCCGGCCCGCGTACGCCGCGGCGAAGGCCGGTCTGACGGGGCCGGCCCGCCAACTGGCCGTCGATTACGGCGGTCGGATCAGGGTGAACAGCGTGCTTCCCGGCCCGATCCCGACCCGCGCCTGGGACGGGATCGGCCAGGAGGACCGCCGGGCGGCGGCCGGGGAGACCGCCATCGGCCGCCTCGGCTCGCCCGAGGAGTCGCCGCCGCCATCGCCTTCCTGCTCAGCGACGACGTTTCCTTCGTGACCGGGGCCTCGCTCGTGGTGGACGGCGGCTGGAGCGCGCTGAAGAACTCCTCGTGATCCCGCGGCCGGCCCCGGCCCACCACGCGCCGCGCCACCCCGACGGCTCATCAGCCGCGCGCCACCCCCGCACGCCCTCCTCCCGACCGCCGCGAAAGGCCCCCGCCGGACGTCGGGCCGTTCCGGCCCCTCAGCACGGAACGCCTGCACCTCGGCGAGGAGCCGCGCATGCTGCCCGACGGCACCGTGGTGCTCGTGGACATATTCTCCGGGCGGCTCCTCGGGCTCCCGCCCGGCCCCGGCGACGCACTGATCCACGTGGCCCGGCTGTCCGAACCGCCACCCGCCGCGTACGCGTCCCCCGCCCTCGCGGGCCCGCACATCTGAGGGAGGCGGCGCGGCCGGTCCCCGCCGCCGGGCGGAAGGCGTGGGGCGCGCCCGGCGACGGCCCGGTTGTCCGGGCACGCGGGCGGTCGTTCAGTTCCCGGAGCCCACGACGGCGGTGACGCGGATCTCCACGCGCATGGCGGCGAGGCCGAGGACCGTGACGCCGGTCTCGGTCCAGATCGGCGCCCGGCCGCCGAGGCGACGGCGGAACTGCTCGGCCATGACCCTGTTGTGGTCCTCTCCGATGACGTCGTCCCCCGGCGCGACCTTGTGGTAGGAGTTCACGTGGATGACGTCCCGCCAGGTCGCGCCGACCGTGGCGAGCGTGCGTTCCACGTTGTCGAAAGCCAGGACGATCTCGTCCTCCAGCGCGTCGGGAACGACCAGGTCGTCGTCGACGCCGGCCTGGCCGGAGATCTCGACCCGGTCCCCGACGCGGACGGCCCCGCTGTAGCCGAGGGCCTCGTGCAGCTTCTCGCCGTAGCCGGGGGTGATGCCGAAGGTGACGGTGCTCATGATGCTTCCTCTTCCGGTCCATAACGGTGCGCTCCCTCACTATGAGTTCACGCATGAAGTAAGATAGCAGCGATGACTTCAAGCGCAAAGTGATCGCGCGGAGGAGGCCCCTGCGCGCATGGGCCATCGGCCGCCGGCGCGGGCGGGGCCGGTGAAGACGCCGCCTTGCATCCGCCAGTGCCACCGGCCAAGCGGCTGGTCGGATCAGTCACGCCGCGATGGCGCCCGAGCCGCAGCTGCCAGACGGAACGGCACGACCGTCGGGCTCCGCTGAGCCCGACGGAGGGCGTCGGCACGCAGACGCAGGACGGTGCCGCGCAGGAGCCGACGTGCCGGGAGACTCCGTCGGAGCACGCCGGATGCCCGAGCCGTGCCCGGTCCCTTCTCCATCAGGGTCCCCGCCAACTCACCCGGCCGCGGCCGGCTCGGTGGGTCAGGTGCCCTGCTCAGCCGCTTCTACGGTCGCCGGCGGACAGCCCGGCGGGGCAGGCGATGGCCCGCACGGAAGCCTCGCTCGGTGCGGGTCAGGAGTCGGAATGCCGCACTCCGAAATGCTGTACCCGAAGAACCAGGACAACGTCGTCGCGGTAGTCCTCCTGATACCAGACCATCACGCCGCCCTCAGCGAACGTCCGGACGCCGGACGCCGACTCGGTGATAGTGAAAGGCTTACCGATGCGACGGACCCCCACGGCATCGGCGATCCGCTGTGCAAGCGCCTCGACCTCCAACCGCTGGGCCGCTTCCAGGCCGCCGGCAACGTTCTCGGCGTCAGGTTCGTACTCCCGGGTCCAGTCGCTCACGCGGCGGCGGCCTCGGCGAGGATGGCCGCCAACTCGGCCGCGGCGGCGCGGCGTTCGGCGCGGTCGTCCGACTCGCTGACGATGCGCTCGCACTCACGGAAGCGGGCCGGGCGATGCGGGTGACGGGCGACTCCGACCCATGCCCACCAGTGCTCGACGAAGGCGCGGGGCGGAGTGCGGGTGTACGCGTCGCGGGCTTGGCGCATCGCCTCGTCCCAGTGCTGGTCGAATGTTGTGAGGGTTCCAGGGGCGAGGCGTCCGACAGCGACGCGGAGCGCAGCGGGGGTCTTTTCCGGCATGGGAATGAGGGGGCCACTGGGCTCTGCGGCGCGCTCGGTCATGGGGTGGGACTCCGCAGGTCTCAGGCAGCGGAGTGGAGCAGGGGAGGGGAGACCGTGGGGACAGACTCCTCGCGAGCGCCTGCCTCTACGCCGTCCCCCAGCCGATCGCCGCGGTGCGATCGAGGGCCTGATCGGCAGGATGAAGGCCCACTGCACGATCGTCATCGTGGCCCACAGCTGCGGCAGGCGGCCCGGGTCCCGGACCGCGCCGCGTTCCGCGACCTCGCCGCGATCGGCGAGCCGGGCCGGCTGATCGAGGCGGGCGGCGCCGAGAGGATCTTCTCCGACCCGTCCGTCCTGGCCGCCGAGGACGGCCTCTCGGGCCGCTTCGGCTGACGCGCGAAGCGGCCCGAGAGGACCGGCCCAACCTGCGGCTGTCAGGCCGTGCGGTAGGCGTCGATGATGGTCTGGGTGGTGACATTGCCCGCCGGGTCGGTGACCTCGGCGCGGAACGACACGCTGCCGCCCGCCGCCGGGTTGGTCACGCGGGCGATCCCGCCGGTGACGGGGAGATCGCGCCAGGTGGCGCCGCCGTCGGTGGAGACCTCAAGCGCCAGCGCGCCGCCGGTGCCCTCGACGGTGACCGGCACGCCGACCGTGCGGCCGGCCGGCGAGGTGCTTGAGGAGGTCAGGTTCGGCGCGAAGCGGACCGCCGACGCGGGCAGCTCCTGCCATTCCTCCTCGCCCGCCCCCGAGGAGGTGAAGGTGAACGAGGACGTGACCTCCGTGCTCACGGACGCCACCGGCGCGCCGCGGCTGAAGGTGGTCACCAGCTCGTACTCCGCCTCGTCCGCCGGCACCTCGAACTCCACGACGTCCAGGATGTCCGCCGCCTCGGCGTAGGGCTCACCGTTCCGGTAGAGCGTGGTGCCCGCGCTGTCGTACTCGCTGAAGCCCCAGTTGCCCGCGCCGTCGGTGAACGGGGCGGTCCAGCCGTAGATCGTGTTGCCCGAGCGCTCCAGGGCGGCGAAGGACGGGCCGATCACCCCGATGCCCAGCTTCTGCTGGTAGCTGCGGCCGGCCTGATAGGCACGGAATGCGGACTGGTGGCTGGACCCGTCCTGGAAGAGGAACTGGGACCAGTCGAGGTCCGCGTCCACGAACACCTCGGCACGGTACGGCAATTCATGCTGGGGGGCCACGAAGGCCGTCGGCAGGTCAGGGAAGGTGTAGAGGGAGCCGCTGACGCCCGGCACCGACGCTCCCGCGTGGGTGAGGATCCGCGCGTAGTCGGACTGCGTCGTGCGGTGCGTCAGCCCGGTGGGGAACGACCCCCGCTGCTCGATCGCCGTGTGGTACTCGACGCCCGGGCGGGCCCACGAGGCGGACACGTAGCCGTTGATCTCCCAGCCCTCGGCCGGGTCCCCCACCTGGCCGGTCTCCACGCCGTCGGGGAGAGCTCCGCCGGTGCCGATGGTGATGGGCCATCCGTCCGGGCCGATCAGCTCCACGTCGGTGAGCAGCGTCATGCCCTCGCCCGCCGAGGCGGGCGCCGTGACGTCCAGCGGCTCGGCGTCGGCGGCGTCGGCGGCGACGGTGGTGTCCTCGGTGAGCGACAGATGCGGCTGCACCAGCCAGTCGATGCCGGTGGGCACATCGGCGCCCGGCTGGAAGAACTCCACGGTGGTGTCGAGGACGTAGTCGCCGACCGGCAGTCGCAGGGTGGGCGAGGAGGCGTCCAGGAGGTACATGTCCTGGGTCTCCAGGTCCAGCAGCCAGCTGTACCAGTTGCCGGCGGGGGCGCCGTCCCGGCCGGTGGCCTCGACGGTCAGCTCGGCCGTCTCGCCCTCGCGGAGGATGCCGGCGACCGCGGGAACGCGCTCCGCTCCGTCACCGGTCCCGGTGATCAACAGGCTGTATCCGCCGTACAGTTCGCCGCCGGGGGTGGTGTCGGCGGTGACCGGGACGGTGGCGGTGCCGTGCGCGGGCACCGTGATCTCGGTGGCGCCGAGGGTGAACATCCCCTCGGGGGCCGGGGATCCGTCCGGGCCGCTTCCGGTGGCGGTCAGCCGGAGGGTGACGTCGGTGTCGCCGTGGTTGGTGTAGGTGAGGTCCCCGGTGACCGGCTCCGCCTCCTCGTGCGGCCAGGTCACCGTGCCGAGGCTCAGCGGCTCGGCGGTGACGGTCTGGGTGAGGGCGGCGGGCACGTCGATCAGGCCGGTGCCCTGCTGGAACGCGGTGAGGCCGGCGGCGGGCCGGGCGGATCCGGTCAGCGCGGCCTTGATCCGTTCGCCGGTCCAGTCCGGGTGGGCCTGGGCGAGCAGCGCGGCGGCACCCGCCACGTGCGGGGTGGCCATCGAGGTGCCGGAGAGCGTCGCGTAGCCGCCGCCGGGGACAGCCGCGCGGATGTCCACGCCGGGCGCCGTCACATCGGGCTTGAGGGCGGCGTTCCCGATGACCGGGCCGACCGAGGAGAAGTCGGCCAGCGCGCCGGACTTGTCCACCGCGCCCACGGTGAGCGCGGCGGCGGCGCTGCCGGGGGACCCCACGGTGCCGGCATGCGGGCCGCTGTTGCCCGCGGCGATGACGAACAGCGTGTCGCTCTGCGCGGAGAGGGTGTTGACGGCCTCCTCCATCGGGTCGATGCCGGGGCCGTCGTCGGTGCCGAGGCTCATGTTGACGATGTCGGCGCCGGAATCGACGGCCCACTGCATGGCCTCGATGATGTCCGACTCCCGGCCGAAGCCGGTGTCGTCCAGCACCTTGCCGTTGAGCAGCGAGGCGCCGGGCGCCACGCCCGGGGCGGCGCCGCCGCCCGCGGCGGTGGAGGCGACGTGGGTGCCGTGGCCGTCGCGGTCCTCGGCCGAGTCGGAGCCGGAGAAGTTCCGCGCGGCGACGACCTGGCCGTCCAGGTCCGGGTGGGTGGCGTCGATGCCGGTGTCGAGAACGGCGATGGTGGTGCCGGTGCCGTCGTAGCCGGCCTCCCACGCCTCGGGCGCGCCGACCTGCGGCACGCTGTCGGCGAGCGACTTGGTGACCAGGCCGTCCAGCGAGACGGTGGCGACTCCCCGCACGGCGGCCAGCGTGCCGCGGTCCCGCGGGTCGGTGAGCGCGTTCCAGAACGCGGGGGCCTCGTCGGCGGCGACGGTCAGCGCCTCGCCGTTGACGGCCTCAAGCACGGTCCTGTCGGCGGCGGCGTCCAGGGCGCGGACGCGGTCCCGCTCCCCTTCGTAGGTGACGATCAGCGGCAGGCCGTCCAGCGCGCGGTACTCGGCGCGGCTCAGCTCGCTGACGTTGAACAGCTCGCGGTCCAGTGTGCCGTCGGCGATCAGCGGCATCACGTCGCGCGGCAGGACGTAGGTGTCCCCGCCGAGGGTGGCGGTGCGGGTCACCACCGACTCCCGGCCGGGTGCGGCGGCGATGCCCGCGAAGGTTCCGTCGGTCTCGAAGAGCACCTGGTCACCGGTGATCAGGGTGACCGGTGCGTGCTCCCCGGCCCGCGCGCCGGGCGCGCGGGACTCCCCCTCCTGTGCGGTGGCCGGTGTTGTCCAGCCGGCCGCCAGGGCCGCCGCGGCGACCGTGGCGGTCACCCAGTGGCCCCTGCGTAAGCGTCTCAACTCTTCCCCTCCAGGGTGGTGTTGCTTCATCGGCGGTGCTGTCCCGTGAGTTCTGTCCGGCGGCGGCGCGGTGCACACGGGAATGGGGTATTCCGGTGGGACGCGAGGGGCCCGCTCCCCCGAGCGGGGGCGGGCCCCGGCCGGACGTGGTCCGGTGGACCGGCCGGCCGTCAGGTGGTGCGGCAGGCGTCGTTGACGGTCCGGGGGCGGTGTCGCCCGTGGTCCTTCACCTCGGTGCGGAAGGAGACACCCGCCCGCCGCCGGCTCGGTGGCCGTGGCCGCGCCGTCCCGGACCGGGGCGTCCTTCCAGCAGCGGTACGCCGCCTGAATGATCCGCCTCGGCGACTACCGGCTCGTCGTCGCTGAGGAGGGGCCGGGAGTCCTCGGGGGATCGCCCCGGATGTGCCTGTTCCGCGCGAGAGGTTGCCGCGCAGGCCAGTACCTCCCGATGCGGCGCAAGCCCCACTCGCGGCGTTCCGCTCACGGCTTGAGCCGGAACCCCGACCGCACCGCACCGGCCGGGTCCGCGGACGTGCGGGCCCGGCCGTTGGGCATTCGGGACCCGTCCCGGGAGCCGCGGTGCGCGCGCTCCCCGGACGGTGCCGCGGGGTCCCTCAGGCCGCTATCTGCGCGGCAACGTCGGCGCTGTAGGCGAGTACGTCGCTGTAGACGCCGTAGTAGCCGGGCCGGGCACAGCCGTTGCCCCAGGAGACGACGCCGATCAGCACGCCCTCGGCGACCAGCGGCCCGCCGCTGTCGCTCCGGCAGGCGTCCACGCCGCCCTCGGGATAGCCGGCGCACACCATGGCCGTGCCGTCGACCTGGATCCGGTACGTGGCGTAGGCCGCCTCGCAGTCCGCGTCGGAGACGACCGGGACCTCGGCCTTCATCAACTGCGAGGGAACCGTGCCGTTCTCCGAGAGGAAGCCCCAGCCGAAGACCTGGGCCATCGTGCCGGAGGTGTAGAGGTCGGCGTCGTCCGGTCCTGCGAACGGGATGGTCGCGTACGGCATTTCCTCGGCGAGGGTGAGCACCGCGATGTCGCCGACCTTCGTCGTCCCGTTGTCGTCCGGGTGCACCCAGATGTCGGCCACCGCCCTCAGCGTGCCGCTGCCCATTCGCTCGGTGCGGTCTCCCATGACGTTGATCTGCGCGGGTGTCCGGTCTCTGACGCAGTGGGCGGCCGTGACGACCTTCGTGGGCGCGACCAGGGCGCCGCCGCAGAACGGGACATAGACGGAGCCGGTGCCGGTGATCTGCATGACGTAGGGGTGGTCGTCGGTGGTCGCGGGCGTGCCGCCGACGATGCGGGTGGAGAGCTCGGAGCCGGGGGCAGCGGTCGCGGCGGGGGCGGATGCCAGAATGCCGATGGTCGCGGCGGCGAGGGCCAGGGCTGCCTTGAGACGGTGGCGGAAGCGAGCAGTCATGCTCTCCCTTTACGTTATTGCCGAATGTGACATCAAGGCCAACGCTTCCCGCCCACGCACCCGGACATGCGAGGCTCCGCGCGCCGCATGGGTGGGCCGAGACATCTCCCCACCGGGCAACTGCCCACCGGGCGCGCCATGTCGGGGCGCCGAAGCCCCGCCCCGTCCCGGGCGTCCGCCCTGCCGGACGGCGCGGATCCGGCGGGGACAGGGGGCGCCGAAGAGGTCGAGCGGGCCGAGGCGCGCCGCCCCGATGCCGCCGACCTGGGCGGCGACGACGCGCGAGCGCACGCGGGGTACCACGCGGGGTACGGAGCCTGGGCCGCCGTACCTGGGCGGACCGCTGGATCAGGCGAGGAAGCCGAGCCGCACCTGCCGCTCCGCGTTGGTCGCCGTTGGTGTCCGCCAACCTCCGTGAGGACAACCCCAGCCTGTCCGGACGGCCACGCACACAGTCTGGTGCAGTGGTCATCCCCTTCCGGGATGCCCACGGCAGGCTGGAACACGAGCGAGGCATGCAGAAGTCGGCGCATGGCTGGTCCGACGCGCTGACATCACGAGCCCCTTGCCGGGCGCCCGATCAGGAGTCGTAGCGCTTGGTCACCACCATCGTCGCCCCTGCGAGGACCGCTCCGACTGGCGCCTCGGCCCACTCAGCAAGCAGCGAGGAAGCGCCGCACGCGCAGGGCCACCGGTTGCCCCGAGCTGGGCAGATGCGGGGGATGCCGCTGGTGGTACCGGCACATCACCCTCGCCATGCTCGCCCACGCCTTCCTCGCCGACCTCGCAGCCGACGAGACGGCAAAGGGGGGTACAGAAACGATCCCACCAGCAACATCACCTCACTCACCGGGGCAGAGATCCGCAGACTGCTGGACCATCTCCTGCCCGACCGCCGAACGCCGCACGACCCTCGAGATCACGCACTGAGCAGGTCCCACTGGCGACGCCGCCGACAAGCCACAGCCCGGCGCTGTCACTACCGGCGAAGAGCCAGCTCAGGAAACGAACCGCTGCTGGAGTACCAACGCTCCGCCCGACCCCATCAATTTCGGTCCTGCTGCGCAGTCATTCGGCGACGTCGACGCCGTAGGACCGGGAGAGGTCGGCGAGACCATGGTCGTATCCCTGCCCGACCGCCCGCAGCCGCCACCCCTCGCCCCGACGGTAGACCTCGGCGAGGATCATGGTGCGCTCGGTGGTGGCGGCATCGAGGGTGGCCCGTGCCGTCGGGGCCTCGCCGATCCCGCGGGTGACGACGACCTCCACCGCGCCCACGTCTGAGAATGTGACGTCGCCGTCGATCGCCGCCGCGACCACGACCCTGGTCACCTCCAGGGGCAGCCGCTCCAGGTCGACGCCGACGGCTTGCTCCGTCGGACCGTCCGTGGCGAGCCGCACCGTCCCATCAGGGTGTTCGGGCGCTCCGTAGAAGACGAAGTCCTCGTCTCCCGCGACCTGCTCTTGCGCGTCCAGCAGGAAGGCGACGACATCGACGTCGCATGCGGTGAGCTGCCCCCATGTGGCCGCCACCGTCCACGCCGCGCCGGTCTCAGGCAGGTCGACAACCGCTCCCCGGACCAGGACTTCCGCCGTGTCCCGCGACTCGGCGGCCGGGTCCTGCTGCACAGAATCGAGCTCGGGGACAGGGGCCGTGGTGAGCGCGAGGAGCCAGTCGGCGCCGTGGACGGGCATGCCGAGCGAGGTGATGCGGCTCATGCGACGGTCCAATTCCCCGCCGGGGAGCAGCACGATGTCGGTGACCCTCGCCGAGAGGTTGACCGCCGCGGAGGCGCCGAGCTCGACGACTCGGACGCGCGCCGCCCCGGCTTCCTCATGGGTGCCACCCAGCACCAGCACGCGGCGCCCGGCGAGCGGTCCGTCCGCCCTGGCGGGACCGGTGCGTGCGACCGGTGCGGCGGTGCGCTGCGCGGGCAATGCGGGCGTAGGCGTACGAGGCGCGGCCGCCGCCTCCCCCGGCGTCTCCGCGGCACGACGTCGGCCGGCGACTCCGGCTCGGGCCACACCCTTGGCCTGACCGGACCGCACCTCGTCCAGCAACCGCAGATAGGTCCGCTCGTCCACCAGGGGAACGCCTTCGGCAACGGCCCGGCGTAGTTTGGCGGTCCCGTCACCAAAACCATTGGTGACCAGGAGGCTGGTCTGTCCACTGACCGAAGTCATCATGTTGAGGCCGGCCGCCACCGAGCGGGCGACCAGTTCCTCGCGAGGCATCCGGGTCTCCCCGGTGACGGCGACCTTCATCCCCTGCACCAGAGGCCCACCCGTCTCCAACCGGCCGGGGTTCCGGTACGGACACGGGGTCTTCGGGACGAAGGGCTTGTAGTCCTGGCGCGGCGGGCAGGCCAGGAGCGGAAGGGCCAAGCCCAGACGTCCCGCGGCGTCCAGCGAGCCCTGCAGAATCCCTGTGAGCACCCGGACGTCGTCCTGCGCGTCGTGGGCCCGCTCCTGACGCACGCCGTAGTGCGCGGCAAGCGTCCCCAGCTTGAGATCCGGCGTCGCGGGCGCGATCAGCCTGTTGAGAGCCAGGGTGCACAGACGTCTGCTCACGGGCACCCACGAGCGGACCCGGGCGAACTCGTGGGCCAGGAAGTCGTAGTCGAACTGCGCGTTATGGGCGACAAAGACGCGACCGCTCAGCAGCGCACCAACCTGCGGCGCGATCTCCTCGAAGGTGGGTGCGCCTGCCAGGCCCGCGCGGGTGAGCCCATGAACATGCACAGGCCCCGGGTCGCAGCCCGGGTTGAGAAGCGTGGAGAACTCGCCGGTCCGCCGGCCGTGTCCGTCCAGCGTGACGACCGCGAGGGACAGGACGCGATCCCGGCCGGGCCTCAGCCCAGAAGTCTCCACGTCCACCAGCGCCCAGTCGTGGAAATACTCGGGCAGCATGGGCCACTTCGGGCTCACTGGCAGCAGGGTCATCTCGGGCTCCCCTCCCGGTGCGGCAAGTGGCACGCAGCCCTCTCGCGCTCATGGTTGATCAGAGGATCTTTCCATGCACAGGGCACTCCTGCAGCGGATCTCGCCCAGAGGCTCCGCTACCGCTTGGGACGCATCGTCTCCGGCGGACTACTGAGCCCAGTGGCCCACTTCGCCCGCCAAGGAGTCGGGCCGGTGGTCCGTCAGCCGGGTGGGCTGTATCTCCCAGGGACAGCAGGGCCGCACCACGACCGCACATCGGCGGCGGAGCCGGGAGAGCGTGAGTACCGTACGGCCTCCCACCATGGCCCCTTGCAGTTGGTGCGGCCGGACGTACCCCGTACAGTCAGGCCTCGCCGACGCCGCCCAGGAAGCTGAGCCGCACCTGCCGCTCCGCGTTGTCGCCGTTGGTGTCCACCAGGCAGACCGATTGCCAGGTGCCCAGTTGGAGGCGGCCGGAGATCACCGGGAGGGTGGCGTGCGGGGCGATCAGGGCGGGCAGGACGTGGTCGCGGCCGTGCCCGCGGGAGCCGTGGCGGTGGCGCCAGCGGTCGTCGGCGGGGAGGAGGTCGCGCAGCGCCGCGAGCAGGTCGTCGTCGCTGCCCGCGCCGGTCTCCAGGATGGCCACGCCCGCGGTGGCGTGGGGGACGAAGACGTTGAGGAGGCCGTCGGCGCCGCGGGCCTGTTCCGCGAGGAACGACTCGCAGTCGCGAGTGAGGTCGGTGACGGTTTCCGAGGAGCCGGTCGTGACGTGCAGGACGGTGGTGCGGAAGGAGTCGCTCATGCGGACACGGTACGGGGCGGGCGCGTTCAGGGGCGGACGGCGAGGCTGGAGGGGCGGACGATCAGTTCCGGGTCGAGCACGATGCGCTGGTGGCGGTGCAGGCCGGCGTCCTCGCCCGTCTCCTCAAGGAGCAGTTCCGCCGCCTGCCTGCCCATCCGCACCGCGGGCTGGCGCACGGAGGTGAGCGGCACGGCGGCCGCCGCGGCGAACTCGATGTCGTCGTAGCCCACGAGCGCCATGTCGTCGGGCACGGAGACGCCCGCGGCGAACAGGGCCTGGAGCACGCCGAGCGCCAGCAGGTCGTTCGCACAGAACACGGCGGAGGGGCGGGGCGACATGCCGAGCAGGCGGGCGCCCGCGTCGCGGCCCGAGGCCACGTCGAGCCGGTCGGCCTCCACGTGGCGCAGTTCGCCCTCGCCGAGACCGGCCTCGGCGAGCGCGGCGACCGCGCCCTCCTTGCGGTCCTGGCACTGCTGAAGGGACATCGGACCGCTCACGTAGGCGATCGAGGTGTGCCCCTGCTCCAGCAGGTGACGCACCGCCAGGGTGCCGCCGAGTACGTCGTTGACCGAGACGGAGCAGCCCTCGGCGCTGGGCAGGACGCGGTCGACGAACACGAACGGGATGCCGTGCCGCCGGAAATCGGCCAGGTTGCGGCCCGACATGTCGGCCGGGGTGACCAGCACGCCGCGCACCCGCTGCTCGGCGAACAGGGAGAGGTAGTCGCTCTCCTCCGATGTGCTCTGCGCGCTGTTGCACAGCATGACGCCCAGGTTTGAGGAGCGGGCGACGCGTTCCGCGCCCGAGGCGACGTCCACGAAGAAGGGGTTGGCCATGTCGAGCACGAGCAGTGCGATGATCCGGCTCTGCCCGGCGCGCAGTTGGCGGGCGGACTCGCTGCGGACGTAGCCCAGTTCCGCGATGGCCTGCTGGACGCGCTGCCTGGTCTCCTCGGCGACCATGTGGGGGCGGTTGATGACGTTGGACACGGTGCCCACCGAGACCCCGGCCTGCCTGGCCACCTCTTTGATCCCGACCGTGTGTGCCATGTCCGTGCCCCGTTCGTCTCGTGAGCGCTCCCACCGCCGGCCATCGTATGCGCGGGATGGGCGGCGGCCGTGCCCAACCCGGTGGGCTTCAGGCGAGGTGGAAGACCTCGGTCAGGGGGCGCATGGCCTCGTCGGGGCGCGCGCCGTCGAGTGCTTCGAAGAACTGGCCCATCTCGGCCTGCCAGCGCGCGTTCACGTCGGTGGCGTCCATGGCGGCCTTCGCCGCCTCGAAGTCCTCGGTCTCCAGGTAGCCGACGAGCAGGCCGTCCTCGCGCAGGAACAGCGAGTAGTTGTGCCAGCCGGACTCCGAGAGCGCCTGGCACATCTCGGGCCACACCTCGGCGTGCCTGGCCCGGTACTCCTCGGTGCGGTCCGCCCGGACCTTCAGCAGAAAACAGACGCGCTGCACGGCCCTCACCCCTTCTGAAAGGATTCATTCGGCTCGCGGGCAAACTAGCCACGCCGCTCGCGCCGAGTCAAGATCCGCGAGGCCGGTGCCGGGCGCCGGGCGGCGACCCCGCGGAGGCCGTCCGCTCCCTTGACAGCATTTGCCGGGCGCTCTTAGCTTCCTGCATAGTGAAACGATTCATAGCGGCGTTGAGCACCTTGGGAGCCCTGATCGCATGACCGCCCCATCCGCCGTCAAGGCGGCCCTGTCCTCGCAGGCCATAGAGACCCCTTCGTGGGCCTACGGAAACTCCGGCACCCGGTTCAAGGTGTTCGCCCAGCAGGGCGTGCCCCGCGACCCCTGGGAGAAGCTCGACGACGCGGCGCAGGTCCAGCGGCACACCGGGGTCGCCCCCGTCGTCGCCCTGCACATCCCGTGGGACCGGGTCGACGACTACGCCGCGCTCGCCCGCCACGCGCGGGAGCGCGGGCTGCGGCTCGGCGCGATCAACGCGAACGTGTTCCAGGAGGACGAGTACCGGCTCGGCAGCGTCTGCCACCCCGACGCGGCCGTCCGGCGCAAGGCGCTCGACCACCTGCTCGAATGCGTGGACATCATGGACGCCACCGGGTCCAAGGACCTGAAGCTGTGGTTCGCCGACGGCACCAACTACCCGGGCCAGGACGACATCCGCGCCCGCCAGGACCGCCTGGCCGAGGCGCTGGCCGCGGTGTACGAGCGGCTGGGCGAGGGGCAACGGCTGCTCCTTGAGTACAAGTTCTTCGAACCGGCGTTCTACACCACGGACGTGCCCGACTGGGGAACGGCCTACGCGCACTGCCTCAAGCTCGGCGAGAAGGCGCAGGTCGTCGTCGACACCGGGCACCACGCGCCCGGCACCAACATCGAGTTCATCGTCGCGCTGCTGCTGCGCGAGGGGAAGCTCGGCGGTTTCGACTTCAACTCGCGCTTCTACGCCGACGACGACCTGATGGTCGGCGCCGCCGACCCGTTCCAGCTGTTCCGCATCATGTGCGAGGTGGTGGGCGGCGGCGGCTTCGGTCCCGGGGTCGCGTTCATGCTGGACCAGTGCCACAACATCGAGCCGAAGATCCCGGCGATCATCCGCTCCGTGATGAACGTCCAGGAGGCGACGGCCAAGGCCCTGCTCGTGGACCGCGACGCGCTGGCCGCCGCCCAGTCGGCCGGTGACGTCCTGGGCGCCAACGCGGTGCTGATGGACGCCTACAACACCGACGTGCGCCCCCTGCTGGCCGAACTGCGCGAGGAGTCGGGCCTGGACCCCGACCCCGTCGCCGCGTACCACCGCTCCGGCTGGGCCGAGCAGATCACCGAGAACCGCAAGGGCGGCCAGCAGGCCGGATGGGGAGCCTGAGAGCGATGACGACGAACGACCACCCGGCGGTCGCCGACCTGCTGGCGCGCTCGCACCGGCTGGGCGCCGACCCGCGCAACACCAACTACGCGGGCGGCAACACCTCGGCCAAGGGCACGGCCGCCGACCCGGTGACGGGCGGCGAGGTCGAGCTGATGTGGGTGAAGGGCTCGGGCGGCGACCTGGGCACGCTCAGGCCCGAGGGCCTGGCCGCCCTGCGCCTGGACCGGCTGCGCGCCCTCAAGGACGTGTACCCGGGCGTGGAGCGCGAGGACGAGATGGTCGCCGCGTTCGACTTCTGCCTGCACGGCAAGGGCGGCGCGGCGCCGTCGATCGACACGGCCATGCACGGCCTGGTCGAGGCCGCGCACGTGGACCACCTGCACCCGGACTCGGGGATCGCGCTGGCCTGCGCGGCCGACGGCGAGGAACTGACGAAGGAGTGCTTCGGCGAGCAGGTCGTGTGGGTGCCGTGGCGCAGGCCCGGCTTCCAGCTCGGCCTCGACATCGCCGCCGTGCGGCGCGCCCATCCGCAGGCCATCGGCTGCGTCCTGGGCGGGCACGGCATCACGGCGTGGGGCGAGACCAGCGAGGAGTGCGAGCGCAACTCGCTGCACATCATCAGGACGGCGGAGGAGTTCCTCGCGGAGCGCGGCAGGCCGGAGCCGTTCGGACCGGTCCTCGACGGCTACCAGGCGCTGCCCGAGGCCGAGCGCAGGGAGCGCGCCGCGGCGCTCGCGCCGGTGGTGCGCGCCATCGCCAGCGCCGACCGGCCGCAGGTGGGGCACTTCACGGACAGCGACGTGGTGCTCGACTTCCTCGCCGCCGCCGAGCACCCGCGCCTGGCGCGCCTCGGCACCTCGTGCCCGGACCACTTCCTGCGCACCAAGGTCCGCCCGCTGGTCCTCGACCTGCCGGCGGGCGCGCCGCTGGAGGAGGCGGTGGCCCGGCTGAAGGAGCTGCACGCGGAGTACCGCGAGGAGTACCGCGCCTACTACGAGCGGCACGCCGACGCCTCCTCGCCCGCGATGCGCGGCGCGGACCCGGCGATCGTGCTGGTGCCCGGCGTGGGCATGTTCTCCTTCGGCAAGGACAAGCAGACGGCGCGCGTGGCGGGCGAGTTCTACGTCAACGCCATCAACGTGATGCGCGGCGCCGAGGCCGTCTCCTCCTACGCGCCGATCGAGGAGTCGGAGAAGTTCCGCATCGAGTACTGGGAGTTGGAGGAGGCCAAGCTGCGGCGGATGCCGCCGCCGAAGCCGCTGGCGACGCGCGTCGCGCTGATCACCGGTGCCGGCTCCGGCATCGGGCGGGCCACGGCGCAGCGGCTGGCGGCCGAGGGCGCGTGCGTGGTGGTGGCGGACCTGAACGGCGAGGCCGCGGCCGAGGTCGCGCGTGAACTCGGCGGCCCCGACCGCGCGGTGGCCGTCACGGTCGACGTCACCTCGGAGGAGCAGATCCGCGCGGCGTTCGCGTCCGCGGTCCTGGCGTTCGGCGGCGTGGACCTGGTGGTCAACAACGCGGGCATCTCCGTGTCCAAGCCGCTGCTTGAGACGACGGCGCGGGACTGGGACCTCCAGCACGACATCATGGCGCGCGGTTCGTTCCTGGTGTCGCGCGAGGCGGCCCGGGTGATGCGGGACCAGGGCCTGGGCGGCGACATCATCTACATCGCCTCGAAGAACGGGGTGTTCGCCGGGCCGAACAACATCGCCTACGGCGCGACCAAGGCCGACCAGGCGCACCAGGTGCGGCTGCTCGCGGCGGAACTGGGCGAGCTGGGCATCCGCGTCAACGGCGTCAACCCGGACGGCGTCGTGCGGGGTTCGGGGATCTTCGCGGGCGGGTGGGGCGCGAAGCGCGCCGCGGTCTACGGGGTGCCGGAGGAGAAGCTGGGCGAGTTCTACGCGCAACGGACGCTGCTGAAGCGCGAGGTGCTGCCCGAGCACGTGGCGAACGCCGTGTTCGCGCTGACCGGCGGCGATCTGAGCCACACGACGGGGCTGCACATTCCGGTGGACGCCGGGGTGGCCGCGGCGTTCCTGCGCTGAGGCGTGGGCGGCGTGGCGGAAGTGAACGACGACAGCGGGGCCGTGCCGCACGCCGGCCCCCGGGGCGCGCGCGGCGCGTCCCGGGGGCCGGGCGCGCGGCCGTTCGCCGCGGTGGATCTCGGGGCGTCGAGCGGGCGGGTGATGCTGGCGTCCGTGGGCGAGGGCGCGTTGTCCCTGCGCGAGGTGCACCGGTTCCCGAACGAGCCGGTGCGCGTGGGCGGCACCCTGTACTGGGACATCCTGGGGCTGTACCGGGGGGTGCTCGCTGGGCTGCGCGCGGCCGGGCGGGAGACCGGGGGCAGGCTCGCGGGGGTCGGCATCGACTCCTGGGCGGTCGACTACGGTCTGCTCGACGCGTCGGGCGCGCTGCTCGGCAACCCGGTGCACTACCGGGACGGCAGGACCGAGGGCATGGCGGAACGGGTCGCGCGGCGGCTGCCGCCCGCGGAGCTGTACGCGGCCACGGGCATCCAGCACCTGCCGTTCAACACGGTCTACCAGCTGGCCGCCGAGCGCGACGGGCCGCGTCTCGCCGCCGCGCGGCGGCTGCTGCTGATACCCGACCTGATCGCCTACTGGCTGACGGGCGAGGCGGGCACGGAGCTGACGAACGCCTCGACCACGCAGCTGATCGATCCGCGCACGGGCGACTGGTCCGCGCGCGTGGCCGAGGCGGCGGGCGTGGACCTGGGGCTGTTCGCCCCGCTGCGGCGGCCGGGCGACCCGGCGGGCACCCTGCTGCCCGAGGTGCTGGCCGAGACCGGGCTGACCGGGCCGGTGCCGGTGACGGCCGTCGGCTCGCACGACACCGCGTCGGCCGTCGCGGGGGTGCCGGCGCAAGGGGACCGGTTCGCGTACATCGCGACCGGGACGTGGTCGCTGGCGGGCGTGGAGCTGCCGGCTCCCGTCCTCGGCGAGGACAGCCGCCGCGCGAACTTCACCAACGAACTCGGCGTCGACGGCACGGTCAGGTACCTGCGCAACATCATGGGCCTGTGGCTGCTCCAGGAGTGCCTGCGCCACTGGGCCGCCGCCGGCACGCCGTACGAGCTCGGCCCGCTGCTCGCCGAGGCGGCGCGGGCGCCGGCGCTGCGTTCCGTGGTGGACGCGGGCGACCCGGGGTTCATCGCGCCCGGCGGCATGCCGGACCGGATCGCGGCGGCCTGCCGCCGCACCGGCCAGCCCGAGCCGCGCGACGCGGCCGAGACCGTGCGGTGCGTGCTCGACTCGCTGGCCCTGGCCCACCGGGCGGCGGTGGCGGACGCGCGGCGCCTGTCGGGGCGGGCGGTGGACGTGGTGCACATCGTGGGCGGCGGCGCCCACAACGAGTTGCTGTGCCAACTGACGGCGGACGCGTGCGGGCTGCCCGTGGTGGCGGGCCCGGCGGAGGCCGCGGCGCTGGGGAACGTCATGGTGCAGGCCGGGGCGGCGGGCGCGGTGCCCGGCGGGCTCGCGCACGCGCGCGGTCTGCTGCGCGCGACGCAGCCGTTGCGGCACCATGAGCCCTCGGGTGACACGGCCGTCTGGGAACGGGCGGCGGCCCGGCTGACCGGCGGAGAGGACTGAGGCATGCGGGTGGCGCTGTTCGTCACGTGCGTCAACGACACGCTGTACCCACGAACGGGGCAGGCCGTGGTGTCCCTGCTGCGGCGGCTCGGCGTGGAGGTGGAGTTCCCGCAGGCGCAGTCGTGCTGCGGGCAGCCGCAGTTCAACACCGGGTACCGGTGGGAGACCGAGCCGCTGGTGCGGCGGTTCGCGGCGGCGTTCGAGGGGTTCGACCACATCGTGACGCCCTCGGGCTCGTGCGCCGCGATGGTGCGGGACAACTACCCGCGGATCGGGGCGAAGGCGGCGGCCGAGGGGCGGGGCGAGGAGCTGGCGCGGGCGGCGGACGCGGTGGTGCCGCGGACGCTGGAGCTGTCCGAGTTCCTGGTGGACGTGCTGGGCGTGACCGATGTCGGCGCCTACTACCCGCACCGGGTGACCTACCACCCCACGTGCCACGGGCTGCGCATGCTGGGTCTGGGCGACCGGCCGCGGCGGCTGCTGGAAGCGGTCGCGGGTCTCGACCTGGTCGAGCTGCCCGGGGCCGAGGAGTGCTGCGGGTTCGGGGGGACGTTCGCAGTGAAGAACGCGGCGGTCTCCGCGGCGATGGGCGCGGACAAGGCACGGCACGTCGAGGGCACGGGCGCGGGCGCGGTGTGCACGGTGGACAACTCCTGCCTGATGCACATCGGCGGCACGCTGTCCCGGCTCGGGTCCCGGGTGCGGCCGGTGCACCTGGCCGAGATCCTGGCAAGCACGCGAGAGGAGCAGTGGTGAGCGGCACGTATCTGGGCATGCCCGCGTTCCCCGTGGCCGCGGCCACGGCGACCGCCGACGGGCGGCTGCGCGCGAACCTCACGCACGCCACCCGCACCATCCGCGGCAAGCGGGCCGCCGCGGTGGCGGAGCTGCCCGACTGGGCGGCGCTGCGGGCGGCGGGCGCGGCGGTGAAGGACCGCACGCTGCGGCACCTGGACACCTATCTGACGCAGGCGGAGGAGGCGGTGACGGCCGCGGGCGGCACCGTGCACTGGGCCGCCGACGCGCGGGAGGCCAACCGGATCGTGACGCGCCTGGTCCGGGAGACGGGCGAGCGCGAGGTGGTCAAGGTCAAGTCGATGGCCACCCAGGAGATCGGTCTCAACGCGGCGCTCGCCGGGGCGGGCATCCGCGCCTACGAGACGGATCTGGCCGAGCTGATCGTCCAGTTGGGCGACGACCTGCCCTCGCACATCCTCGTGCCCGCCATCCACCGCAACCGGGGCGAGATCCGGGACATCTTCGCGGAGCGCATGGCGGACTGGGGCCGCCCGGCGCCCGAGGGCCTGTCGGACCGGCCGGCCGAGCTGGCGGAGGCGGCGCGGCTGCACCTGCGGGAGAAGTTCCTGACCGCGAAGGTCGGCATCTCGGGCGCGAACTTCCTGGTGGCGGAGACGGGCACGCTCGTCGTCGTCGAGTCGGAGGGCAACGGGCGGATGTGCCTGACGCTGCCGGAGACGCTGATCTCGGTGGTGGGCATCGAGAAGGTCGTGCCGACGTGGCGGGACCTGGAGGTCTACCTCCAGCTGCTGCCGCGTTCCTCGACCGCCGAGCGGATGAACCCCTACACGTCGATGTGGACGGGCCCCGGCGAGTCCGACGGGCCGCGCGCGTTCCACCTGGTGCTGCTGGACAACGGGCGCACCGACACGCTGGCCGACACGGTGGGGCGGCAGGCGCTGCGCTGCATCCGGTGCTCGGCCTGCCTGAACGTGTGCCCGGTGTACGAGCGGGCCGGCGGCCACGCGTACGGCTCGGCCTACCCGGGGCCGATCGGCGCCATCCTCACCCCGCAGCTGCGCGGCACGGCGAGCGAGGTGGACGCCTCGCTGCCGTACGCGTCGTCGCTGTGCGGCGCCTGCTACGAGGTCTGCCCGGTGGCCATCGACATCCCCGAGGTGCTGGTGCACCTGCGGGAGCGGGTGGTGCAGGGCGGCCCCGCCTCGGTGGGCGGGCAGCGGGTGCGGCTGAAGCCGGCCAGGGGCCACGCGGCGGAACGGGCCGCCATGCGCGCGGCCCGCTGGGCACTGGACCGGCCCGGGGTGCTGCGCGCCGGGCAGCGGCTGGCCGCGCGCACGCGCCGGCTGCATCCCGACCGGCTGCCGGGGCCGGGGCGGGCCTGGACCGATACGCGCGCGGTGCCCGAGGTGCCGGCCGAGTCGTTCCGCGACTGGTGGCAGCGCACCGGCGGTGGACGGGAGGCGGGCGCGTGAGCAGCCGCGATCTCGTGCTGGGCCGCATCAGGCGGGCGCTCGCCGACGTGCCGCGCGGGGAGCGCCCCGAGGACGTCCCGGTGCCGCGCGACTACCTGGCGACCCACTCCCCCGCCGACGCCGTGGAGTTGCTGGCGGAGAACCTGGCGGACTACCGGGCCGTGGTGCACCGCGCCGACGCGGCCGGGCTGCCGGGCCTCGTGGCGCGGCTGCTGGCCGCGCGGGACGCGCAGACGGTCGTGGTGCCGCCGGGCCTGCCGGAGGAGTGGCTGGCCGCGACGAACGCCGCGCGCGTCGCCGACACGGCGGATCTGACGCCGCGCCGTCTCGACGCGGTGGACAGCGTCGTCACCGGATGCGCCGTGGCCGTGGCCGAGACCGGGACGCTCGTGCTCGACGGCTCTCCCGACCAGGGCAGGCGCCGCATCACCCTGGTGCCCGACCACCACGTGTGCGTGGTGCGCGTCCCCGAACAGGTCGTGGACTCCGTGCCGCAGGCGCTGGCGCGGCTGGTGCCGACGCGCCCGCTGACGTGGATCTCGGGCCCCTCGGCGACCAGCGACATCGAGCTCGACCGGGTCGAGGGCGTGCACGGACCGCGCACGCTTGAGGTGGTCCTGCTGCGCGAGTGACGGCGCGCGGGCGGCGGGGCCCCGCCCGGGGCGGACGACGGCCGCGACGGCGGAAGGCGCACCCCGCCCGCCCGGCCGCCGGAATCGGCCCCGGCGGTCCTGGCGACGGCTCCCGTGCTGCGCCACGGGCTGCCGCCCGGCGTTCCACCGCGGTGGGGCCAGGCGTGGTCCACCGCTTCCCGCGTGGCCGGGGCGCTGCTCGCCGGGTTCGCGCCCACCCAGGGGGCCGGTGGTGGGCACGACCGCCGCGACCTGGCGGGTCGGGGGCCGGGAACCGCGTGCGGGGACCGGGCGTTGGCGGCGTGACATGCGAACCCGTGAGGAGCCCCCTGTGACCGACTCCAACCCCGTCCGCGAACTCCGTCTGGTCGTGACGGCCGCCGACTACGACGCGGCGCTGCACTTCTACCGCGACGTCCTGGGGCTGACCGAGCGCGGCGCGTTCTCCTCGCCCGGCGGCCGGGTCACCATCCTCGACGCCGGCCGCGCCACGCTGGAGCTGACCGACCCGAACCACGCCGCGTTCATCGACGAGGTCGAGGTGGGGCGGCGCGTGGCCGGACCCATCCGGGTCGCCTTCGAGGTCGACGACTCCACCGCCATGACGTCGAAACTCGCCGCCGCGGGGGCCGAGGTGATCGCGGAACCGACGCGCACGCCCTGGAACTCGCTGAACTCCCGTCTCGACGCCCCGGGCGCGCTCCAGTTGACCCTCTTCACCGAGTTGGGCGAGCCGGCGGGCGAGCCGGACGAGGGCTGACATCCGGCCGGCGCCCGTGGGCTCCCGGGGGTCCGCCGACCACCGCACAGTTCAGCGCTGCTGAAGCGTTCAGGCAAGAAAGTTTCGCTGGTGTACCCGGTCGGGCGCACGGGATGCTTCAGCCATGCGTCCGGTCCATCTGCTTCTCGCCGTGCTCGTCGCCGCCGTATGGGGCGTCAACTTCGTCGTGATCGAGGTCGGTCTCGAACACTGCCCTCCCCTGCTCTTCTCCGCGCTCCGCTTCCTGGTGGCGGCCGTGCCCGCCGTGTTCCTGCTGCCGCGCCCCGACGTGGCGTGGCGGTGGATCGTCGGGGTCGGGCTCGCGCTCGGCGTGGCCAAGTTCGGTCTGCTGTTCGTCGGCATGGAGGCCGGAATGCCGGCCGGGCTGTCCTCGCTCGTCCTCCAGAGCCAGGCGGTGTTCACCCTGCTGATCGCCATGGCCGTGCTGGGCGAACGCCCCGGCGGGCGCCGGGTGGCGGGCATGGCCGTCGCGGCGGCCGGGGTCACGGTGGCGGCGGTGGACGAGGGCCTGTCCGGCCCGGTGCTCGGCTTCGCGCTGGTCATCGCCGCCGCCGCGTTCTGGGGCGTGTCCAACGTGCTCACCCGCAGGGCGGCACCCGCGTCCGCGCTCGGCTTCATGGTGTGGGTCAGCCTGGTGCCCATCGTGCCGCTCGCGCTGCTCTCGGTCCTCGTCGAGGGGCCGCAGGCGAACGTCGACGCGCTGCGGGGGCTCGGCTGGTCGGGGCTCGGCGCGGTCGCCTACGTGGCGTGGGGGGCGACGCTGTTCGGCTTCGGCGCGTGGGGGTACCTGCTGCGCCGTTACGACGCGTCGCGGGTGGCGCCCTTCTCGCTGCTGGTCCCCGTGTTCGGGATGAGCGCCGCCGCGCTGCTGCTCGGCGAGCAGGTCTCCGCGGCCCGCTGGCCCGCCGCGCTCCTGCTGATCGGCGGGGTCGCCCTGGCCACGCTCCCCGGTCGGCGCCGGCCCGCGGAGGCGGCACGCGGGGCGCGGGAACCGGACCCGCGCGGCGGGCCCGCACCCGTGCTCGCGGCACGGGAGTGAGGATGCCCCGCCGTCACGCCAGCCGGGCCGCCCAGGTCAGGCCGCCCAGGAGGTGACGGCGGAAATCCGGGTCCGCGAACGATTCCGAGGTGTGGCCGAGCGCGGTGTAGAAGGACCGCCCGCCGGCCAGCTCGTGGCACCACACGAGGGGGTGGTCGACGCCCATCCGGCCACCGGTGTACGTCGTTTCGTCCGCCGTCGCGAGCACGCGGACCCGACCGCGCGGGTTGACCGAGAAGTTGTACCACTCGTCGGTGAACTCCCAGCGGTCACCGAGGTGCGCGGTCGCCGGGTGGTCGTGGTCCTCGACCACGACCACGCCCGGCTGGAGCTCGGGGTGCCCGTCGAAGACGGCACCGACGCAGTCCTCGCCGAACCACGGCCAGCCGTACTCGGTGGTGGACGCGCCGTGCACCCCCATGAAGCCCCCGCCGTCCGCCAGGTGGCCGCGCAGGGCCCGGCGCGCGTCGTCGGTCAGGACGTCGCCGCTCGTCGAGAGGAACACCACGGCGGCGCTGCCCGGCAGCGCCGCGGCCAGCTCGCCGGGGTCCTCGGTGGCCGTGACGCGCATGCCGTGCTCACCGCCCAGCTGCCGCAGCGCCTCGACGCCGTCCGGGATCGAGTCGTGCCGGAAGCCGGTGGTACGGGTGAAAACGACGATGTGGGGAGCGCTCATGACTCCCCATCGTAGGCGGGGCCTTCGCGCCCGGCCCGGAGCCCTCGCGCCGGCGTCGCCCGGGCCGGCCGCCGGGCATGCCATGAGCACGCCCATCCCGGGCACGGGTTACAGGACGGCGACCGGACCGGTGGAATATCACACGGCATATTCCCCTGGCAGGTCTTCCACTGGCCCCCCGCAGGACCCCATGATCGTGGACACCCCCTGGGAGGAGTATGGATGCCCCGCGAACACGTCGCCGAGATCTTCGTCCGGCAGGCACGGGCCTGTGAGCGCCTCGGTTCCCCGCTGTACGCGGCGCTGATGGCGCGGGCGGCGGGCGATGTCCGCGACGGCGGGCCCTGCGCGCGAGTCCTGGCGGGCCATGTGGACACCGCGGCCGAGGACGCGCTGCCCCTGCGCCTGTTCGGCGCCGTGCACGCGCTGGCGCTGACGGGCCGGGCGCCCGCGCTCGCGGCCCACTACCCGAGCGCGGGCGGGCAGGCGCCCGAGCCGCGGCACGCGGACGAGGCGTGGGCGGCCTTCCGGGAGGCGGTCGACGCGGAACGGGAGTGGATCGCGGGCTGGTTGGAGCGCCCGCCGCAGACCAACGAGGTCGGGCGCGCCTCCCTGCTCCTCGCCGGGCTGCTGTACGCGGTGCCCACGGCGCAGCTGCCGGTCCGGCTGTTCGAGCTGGGGTCGAGCGCGGGCCTCAACCTGCGCGCGGAGCAGTTCCGTTACGCCGCCGAC
The DNA here is from genome assembly GCF_020410765.1 of Streptomyces marincola. Lineage (NCBI taxonomy): Bacteria > Bacillati > Actinomycetota > Actinomycetes > Kitasatosporales > Streptomycetaceae > Streptomyces > Streptomyces marincola. The sequence continues at coordinate 229,789 of NZ_CP084541.1, forward strand.
GGCTACGCGTGGGGGCCCGTGGACTCGCCGGTCCTGCTCACGGACGCCTGGGAGGGCGGGGTGCCCGACTGGCTCGCCGCGGGCGCCGCCAGGCACCAGGCGCTGCGGATCGTGGAGCGGCGCGGCTGCGACCCCTCGCCCATCGACCCCCTGTCCGCCGAGGGCTCGCTGGCCCTGCGCTCCTACGTGTGGGCCGACCAGCCGCGCCGGCTGAAGCGCCTCGACGGGGCGCTGCGCATCGCCGCGAAGGTGCCCGCGACGGTCGAGGCCGCCGGGGCGGCGGAGTTCCTGTCGGGGGTGGAGCTTGAGCCGGGCACGCTGACCGTTGTGTGGCACTCCATCATGCGGCAGTACGTGCCGCGCGAGGAGTGGCGGGCGGTGCGGCGGGAGCTGGACCGGCTCGCGGCGGCGTCGGGGCCCGACGCGGGCTTCGCCGTCATCGCCTTCGAGCCCCGGGAGGACGACGCGGACACCGGCCCCGGGGCCGGGGAGCCGGACTTCCGCCTGACGGTCCGGTGCGGGACCGGGCCCGAGGAGGTGCTGGCCACGGCTCATCCGCACGGCCTGCCCGCCCGTTGGTGGCGCGCCCGGGAATGACCCAGCATGGCCCCATGAGCTACAGGATGACGAAGGACGACGTGCTGCGCTTCCTCGGCACGGGCACGCGGACGGCGAAGCTGGCCACTGTGCGGGCCGACGGTTCGCCGCACGTCTCGCCGGTGTGGTTCGTGGTCGACGGAGAGGACCTGGTCCTCACGACCGGCGCGGACACGGTCAAGGGGCGCAACCTGCGGCGCGACCCCCGCGTGTGCGTCTGCGTGGACGACGAGGAGCCACCGTTCGGGTACGTGATGGTGCGCGGCGACGCGGAGCTGAGCGAGGACCCGGACGCGCTGCGCACGTGGGCCACGCGGATCGGCGGCCGGTACATGGGCGAGGAGCGGGCGCGGGAGTTCGGGGCGCGCAACGCGGCGCCGGGCGAGCTGCTGGTGCGGGTCAGGCCGCGGCGGGTGGTGGCCGAGGGCGGGCTGACGGAGTGAACGGCCCGCCGCCGCGGGCGGGCGGACGCCGGCTCAGGCGTGCCGCCACGTCCCGCGGTCCCTGGCGGCGGAGTGCAGTGCCTCGACCCCGGCCGGTGTGAGCACGCCCCCACGGCCGCACAGCCCGGCGAGCGCGGCCTCGTCCAGCACCTCGACGTCGCGCGGCTGCTCCCCGGCCGTGATCCGGTGGGCGGCCACGCACACCAGGACGGCGCGCACGCCGACCGGGTGCCCGCGGGCGCGGCCGAGCGCGTGGGCGGCGCGCGTCGCGGCCCTGCGGCTGAGCCGCACGTGCGGCTCGGCGCGGCGGCCGTCGACGCGCACGACGTCCTCGCCCACCTCCACGCGCGCCCCGTCGAGCGGCACCGACCGGATCGCGAAGACCCCGCCGGGGCCGATGGCGAGGTGCGGGAGGTCGGCTCCCCCCGGCAGGGGCACGGAGTGCAGCACCCGCCAGCCGGCCGGGCCGAACGCGTCGAGCACCGCGCCGGCCCGCTGCTGCGCGCGCAGCGCGGCCCGCAGGGCGTCCGCGTCGGCCGACCTGCGCAGCAGGCGGTCGCGGGCGGCGCGCAGCCGCCCGGTGGGCAGCGCGGCGACCTGGCCGTGCAGGGTCTCGCCCGGCCGGTTGGGCGCCAGGTCGTCATCGGGGTGCAGCCACAACGACCCGCCGGGGGCGGGCGGGTGGCCGCGGTGCTCCGGATGGTCCATCGTTCCCTCCCTCGTCCATGACATCATCGTGCGGCGCCGGGGACGAGAGGACGCCCCCGCGCGGGAGGTGCGGCACGGCCGCAGGGAGCGGAGGGGACGGACAGTGACGCGGCTCATCGACACCGTGGCCTGGGTACTCGTGGAGAACGGCCGGATCCTGGGGGCGCGTTCGCGCGGCAGGGAGCTGTTCTACATCCCCGGCGGCAAGCGCGAGCCGGGCGAGAGCGACGTCCAGACCCTGGCCCGCGAGGTGCGGGAGGAGCTCGCGGTGACGCTCGACCCGGAGTCGGCCGTGCACGTCGGGACCTACACCGCGCAGGCCGACGGCCACCCGGAGGGGACGCTGGTGCGGATGGCCTGCTACACGGCGCGGCACGAGGGCGAGCCGCGGGCGAGCGGCGAGATCGAGGAGATCGCGTGGCTGGCGTTCGCCGACCGGCACCGCACGGCGCCGGTGGACCACGCGGTGTTCGACGACCTGGCGGGCGCGGGCCGGCTGCGCTGAGCCGCGCGCCGGGCGTGTGCGCCCGGCGGCGCGCGCCCGGCGCGGCTCACAGCGCGGGCGAGGGCTCGGCGCCGTCCGGGTCCATGGCGGCGTCCCGCGCGACCAGGCCGGCGTACAGGCCGCCGAGTGCCATCAGTTCGGTGTGCGTGCCGAGTTCGGCGACGCGGCCTCCGTCGAGAACGGCGATCTGGTCGGCGTCGCGGACCGTGGACAGCCGGTGCGCGATGGTGATGGTGGTGCGGCCCGCGGCGAGCGCGTCGACGGCCCGCTGCACCGCGCGCTCCGTCGCGGTGTCGAGCGCGCTGGTCGCCTCGTCGAGCACGAGCACCGGCGGGTCCCGCAGGATGGTGCGGGCCAGGGCGAGCCGCTGCTTCTCGCCGCCGGAGAAGCGGTACCCCCGCTCCCCCACGACCGTGTCGTAGCCCTCGGGCAGGGCGGCGATGTGGTCGTGGATGTGCGCGGTGCGGGCCGCCGCCTCGATCTCCTCGCGGGTCGCGTCCGGCTTCGCGAACCTCAGGTTGTCCGCGACCGAGGCGTGGAAGAGGTACGTCTCCTGGGAGACGACCCCGACGGCGCGGGCCAGGCTGTCGAAGCTCAGGTCCCGCACGTCCACGCCGTCCAGCGTCACGCGCCCCGCCGTCACGTCGTACAGCCGCGGCACCAGGTACCCGAGGGTGCTCTTGCCCGCGCCGGTCGGGCCGACGATCGCGAGGGAGCCGCCGGCCGGGACGGTCAGGTGCACGTCGTCGAGGGCGGGCGGCCCCGCCGGGTCGTAGGCGAAGGTCACGTGCTCGAAGGCGACCTCGCCGCGGGCCCGGTCGAGGTGGGCGGGGTCCGCCCGTTCCGTGATGTCGGGCCGCAGGTCCAGGTACTCGAAGATCCGCTGGAAGAGCGCGAGGGACGCCTGGATGTCCACGCCGGTGGACAGCAGGGACACCGCGGGCCGCAGCAGCCCCTGCTGGAGGGTCACGAACGCGACGAGGGTGCCGATCGAGGGCGGGGTGCCGCCCAGGGAGAACATCACGCCGGCCGACCAGTACAGCAGGGCGGGGATGGCCGCCATGATCATGCCGATGGTGGCCATGCGCCAGCGGCCGGCCATGCTGGCCCGGATCTCAAGACCGGCCAGGTGCCGCGACTGGCTCGCGAAGTCCTGGGCGAGCGCTTCGGCGCGGCCCATCGTGCGGCCCAGCAGGATGCCGCTGACGGAGAGCGACTCGGTCACCGTCGCGGCCATCGCGGCCATCTGCCGCTGCCGCTGGGTGGTGATCCGCCGGCGCTCCCGGCCGACGCGCCGCGCGATCCACACGAAGCCGGGCAGCAGCGCGAGCGAGACCAGGGTGAGCCGCCAGTCGAGGGCCAGCATCGCCACCACGGTGGCGACCACGGCGGTGAGGTTGGAGACGAGCGACGTCGCCGTCGAGGTGACCGTGGCCTGCATGCCGCCGATGTCGTCGGCGATGCGGGACTGGACCTCGCCGGTGCGCGTTCTGGTGAAGAACGCGAGGGGCATCTGCTGGAGCCGCGTGTACACGGCGGTGCGCAGGTCGTGCATGACCTGCTGGCCGACCGTGGTGGAGATCAGGGTCTGGAGGACGCCGAAGACGCTGCTGGTCACGGCGGTGGCGATCATGCCGAGCGCGAGCAGGGCCAGCAGGCCCGTGCGCTGCTCGGGCAGCGCCACGTCGATGATCTCGCGCAGCAGGAACGGGGTGGCGACGGCGACCAGCGAGGAGGCCCCCACCAGCAGGCCGACGACGGCGAGACGGCCCCGGTAGGGGCGGAACAGCCGCAGGATGCGGCGGACGCGGGGGGCCGGCGGCGCGCCACCGGCGGGGGAAGGGTCGTCGGGCATGGGCTCCTTTCGTCGAGCGGTCGGCACCCACCCTACGGCGGCGCGCTGACACCGCAGGAGTCGTCGGGCGGGCCGCTGCGGGAGCCGGGGGCGGCCGTGCCCCTGGCCGGACGCGGGCTCCCGTGTTAGGCAGGGGGCATGCCGGTCGCCAGCACGTACGACGCCGTGATCGTCGGCGGTGGACACAACGGACTCGTCGCCGCCGCCTACCTCGCGCGCGCGGGGCGGCGCGTCCTGCTGCTCGAACGCGCGGCGCGCACCGGCGGCGCGGCCGTGTCCGACGAGGTGTTCCCCGGCGTCGCCGCGCGCCTGTCCCGATACGCCTACCTGGTCAGCCTGCTCCCCCGGCGCGTGGTGGACGACCTGGGCGTGCGCACGGCCGTGCGCGCCCGCCCGTTCTCCTCCTACACGCCCGCCGTGCGCGACGGGCGGCCCACCGGGCTGCTGATCGGCGGCGGCGAGGACCGCACCCGCGCGGCCCTCGCGCGGCTGACCGGCTCGGACCGCGAGTACGCGGCCTGGCGGCGGTTCCAGGCGATGACGGCCCGGGTGGCCGAGCGGGTGTTCCCGACGCTCACCGAGCCGCTGCCCACCCGCGCGGCGCTGCGGGCAGCGCTCGGGGACGGGCCGGCCTGGGAGGCGCTGTTCGAGCGACCGGTCGGCGAGGTGATCGAGGACACGTTCGCGGACGACCTGGTGCGGGGCGTGGTGCTGACGGACGCGCTGATCGGCACGTTCGCGTCGGCGCACGACCCCGGCCTGGCGCAGAACCGCTGCTTCCTCTACCACGTCATCGGGCAGGGCACCGGTGCCTGGCAGGTCCCGGTGGGCGGCATGGGGGCGCTGACCGACGCGCTGGCCGCGGCGGCGCGCGCCGCGGGCGCGGAGATCCGCACCGGGCACGAGGTGACGTCCGTCGCCACCGACGGCACGACCGCCGAGGTGGCCTTCCGCGACACGGCGGGGCTCGCCGGCGAGCGCGCGGTGGGCGCGCGGCACGTCCTGGTCAACGCCTCGCCGCACGTCCTGGCCGCGCTGCTCGGCGAGCCCCCGCCGCCGGCGGCCGAGGGCGCGCAGTTCAAAGTCAACATGCTGGTGCGGCGGCTGCCCGCGCTGCGCGATCCGGCCGCGGACCCGCGGGAGGCGTTCGCCGGCACGTTCCACGTCGCGGAGGGCTACCGGCAACTGGAGGCCGCCAGGCGGCAGGCCGCGGCGGGCGACCTGCCCGCGACGCCCCCGAGCGAGATCTACTGCCACACGCTGACCGACCCCTCCATCCTCGCGCCCGAGCTGGCGGCCGAGGGCTTCCAGACGCTCACCCTGTTCGGCCTGCACACGCCGGCCCGGCTGTTCCGCTCGCCCGGCCGGAGCAACGAGGCGGTGCGCCGGGAACTGCTCGCGACGACGCTCGCCGCGTTCGAGGAGCACCTGGCCGAGCCGCTCGCCGGGTGCCTGGCGACCGACGCGGAGGGCCGGCCCTGTGTCGAGGCGCGCACGCCGCTCGACCTGGAACGCGACCTGGCCCTGCCGGGCGGCCACATCTTCCACGGGGACCTGTCCTTTCCGTGGGCCGAGGACGACGCCGACCTCTCCACGGGCCCGGCGCGCTGGGGCGTGGCGACCCGGCACGCGAACGTCCTGCTGTGCGGGGCCGGCGCGGTGCGCGGCGGCGGGGTCAGCGGCATCGGCGGGCACAACGCGGCCATGGCCGTCCTGGGCCGCTGAGCCGCCGGCCCGTGCGGGGCACGGACCCGCCGGTCCGCCGCCGGCCGGTTTTGCCCGCGGGTGCGCGGGAACCCGAGCCGCGAGCCGAGGGGAGGCGATCATGCAGCACGACGAGTTCATAGGACAGGTTCAGAACCGCGCCCGGCTCGACAGCCGCGGCGCGGCCGAGGCCGCCACCAGGGCGAGCCTTGAGACCCTTGCCGAGCGCATTCCGCCGTCGCTGGCGGAGAAGCTCGCCGCGCAACTGCCGCGCGAGATCGGGGAGCACCTGCTGCGGGTGGCGTACGCGCCCGACCTGCCGGCCACCGGGGTGCGGATGAGCCGGGAGGAGTTCTTCGACCGGGTCGCCCAGCGGTCGGGCGCGGATCTGCCGAAGGCGGTGCACGAGGCGCGTTGCGTCGTCGAGGTGACCGACGAGGCGACGGTCGGCGCCCTGGCGGGCAAGGTCCGCGGCTCCCTGGACGACGAACTGGCCGATGTGCTGTTCGCGGGCAGTTCCGGCCCGTCGGCAGCCTGAACCGAAGGGAGGGCGGCATGTCCGACGACAGGTCGGGGGCGCCCGACGCGGCGCTCGACGACGACATCATGGGCGACGAGGTGTACCAGCCGCCCGACTACGAGACCCGCGACGATCCGGTGGACGTCGACCTCGACAACGCGCTCGGCCAGAAGGACCAGGACGAGACGCTGGACGAGGGCTACTCGCCGCCGGAGAAACCGCTGGCCGTCAACGACCCCGCCACCACGGCGGCCGGGCAGCGCGAGCGGGAGACGCTGGATGAGCGGCTGTCCGAGGAGGTGCCCGACGTCTCGGCGCCGCCTGGCGACGGGATCGGCGACCACCCGGGCATGGCGGGCGAGCCGCTGGCCGCCGAGCTGTCGGGCGAGGACCGGGCGGGCCGCCTGGTCAGGGACGACAACGAGACCCTGCGCCGCACCGACGGCATCGCCGCCTCCGACGTGGGCATCGACGGCGGGGCCGCCGCGGCCGAGGAGGCGGCCATGCACATCGCGGAGGACGAACAGGAGGAACGGGCCGAGGACTTCGGTTCCTGACCCGCGAACGGGCCGGGCTGCCGGACCGTTCCGCTCGCACGGGCCCGGGCGCGGCTGCCGCGTCCGGGCCCGGCCGGTGCCCCGGCCCGCCGCTGGTTACGATGGCGGGTGCCATGGACAGTGCACCGGAGATCCGCAGTTTCGTCGCCCTGGGCGATTCGTTCACCGAGGGAATGTCCGACTTCCTGCCCGACGGCACCTACCGGGGCTGGGCCGACCTGCTCGCGCAGCGGCTCGCGGCCCGCAGGGCCGGGTTCCAGTACGCCAACCTCGCCGTGCGCGGGAAGCTGATGCGGCAGATCGCCGAGGAGCAGGTGCCGGCCGGCGCCGCGATGGACGCGGACCTGGTGACGCTGGTCGGCGGCCTCAACGACGTGCTGCGCCCGCGCTGCGACATGGCCGAGGTCTGCGGGCTGCTTGAGGAGTCGGTGGCCCGGCTCGCGCCGGCCTGCCGGCGGCTGGTGCTGATGCGCAGCCCGGGCCGCAGGGGGCCGGTGCTTGAGCGCTACCGGGGCCGGATGGAGGCGTTGTTCTCGTTCATCGACACGCTCGCGGCCCGGTACGGCGCGCACGTGGTCGACCTGTACGCGTCGCGGGCGCTCGGCGATCCGCGGCTGTGGGCCGACGACCGGCTGCACCTGACGACCGAGGGCCACCAGCGGGTGGCCGAGGCGGTGTGGCAGCACCTGGGCCACGAGCCCGCGTTCGACTGGGACACGCCCCTGCCGCTGACGGCGCCCGGCAGCTGGGTGGCGCGGCGGGGGGCGGATCTGCGGTTCGCCCGCGAGCACCTGCTGCCGTGGGTCGGGCGGCGGCTGACGGGCCGCTCCTCGGGTGACGGCCGGGCGGGCGCCCAGTTCAGCGCCGAGTTGGGCAGGGCCTTCTGGGTCACTCCCGCGGACCACACGGACCCCGGCCCGGTGACGGACTGGCGCCGGGTGGGGCACTGATAGTGCCGTAGCAGGCAAGGTCCGCCCTGTGATGTGACGCGCCGTCGCGGGTGCCGTGCCGGGCGGCGCGTGGCCGTCACCCTGCCCGGTTGGCAGAACGAGTACGTGTGTACGTACATCTGGGCGGACCGCCAGTCCGACACTGAGCGCAGGTTCTGACCGGAATTCCGTGAACGCTCTTGGCGGGGCCGGAGCCGGTCAGATTTCGATCGGAACGGTCAACGCTGGGGTAGGGCGCCGCGACGGGAAGTCTGTTGACGAGGAGGCACCGTCTGGCGAGGGTGGCCGGATGACCAAACCCGTCACCCTGCGCGTGATCACCGACCTCAACCGACCTGCGGTGCTGGACCTGCGGGTGGCCGCCGGACAGGAGGGCTTCGTCGACGATGTGGCCTCCTCGCTGCGCGAGGCCGCCGAGCACCCGGAACTCGCGCCCTGGGCGCGAGCGGTCTACGCCGGGGAGCGGCCGGTGGGATTCGTCCTGCTCGCCGACGGTGTGGCCGAAGGCAATCCGGACGTCCCCTGGCCGTTCTACCTGTGGCGGATGCTGATCGACGGCCGGTTCCAGGGCCGTGGGTACGGGCGGGCGGCGCTGGACGCGGTGACCGAGCACCTGAGGTCCCGGCCGGACGCGCGGGAGTTGGTGACCAGCGTCGTGCCGGGGAAGGGTTCACCCTTGGGCTTCTACGTGCGGTACGGCTTCGCCGAGACCGGCGAGGTGTTCGACCACGAGCAGGTGCTGCGCCTGGCCCTGTAGCAGCCGTAATGGGGTCCTTCCCGCCACCCACCACCGCCGCCCGGCCGGCCGGCAGCCGGCCGCGGCGCCGTCCGGTCAGCCGACGAACAGGAAGAACGCCAGCGTCAGGAGCACGACCGCCGGCCCCACCGCGTTGAGCACCAGCCGCAGCCGGCGGCGCCGGACCTGGGCGGCGTCGGCCTCCGGCGAGGGCGTCCACTGCGGCCCGCGCAGTTCCTCCCAGGCGTGCCGCACCAGTTCGACCTCCTGGCGGAAGACCGGCTGGTTGCCGTCGAAGTACAGCAGCTGGATCCGGCGGCCGTCCCGCGCGTAGGCGTAGGCGAGGTCGGCCGGAGCGCCGAACAGCGGCGACGCCTCGGCGTTCGGCTCGGCGCGGATCTCGTTCAGCTCCGCCCAGCGCAGCCGCCTCGTCACCAGCAGGCCGCGCACCCGGATGCCGTCGAGGTCGACGTACGTCCCGGAGCGGCGCAGGGCGACCACCTGCCAGGCGAAGAGCGCCGCGGACAGCACGGGGACCACCACTTGCAGCGCGGGGGGTGTGTCCCCGGTGGCCCACAGCGTCACCGCGACCAGGAACAGCCCCACTCCCGTGGCCCCGAGCGCGATGGTCCGCGGGCGGGTGACCAGGTGGTACTCGCGAGGCAGCGACTCGGCGCTCATGGGCGCCTCCTACCCGGGCGGGCGAGCCCCGGGCGAACGGCGGAAGACTCGGAGTCGTCGAGGGGATGACATCGCCGGGGGCCGGCGCCCCCACGCCGGACGGACGTGCTCTAGAGGGCGGACTCGGCTCCGGGGTCGAAGGGGATGCCGGTGAGCTGTTCGCTCGCCGCCCACAGCCGCCTGCCCTCCTCGGGGTCGCCGGCGCCTTGGGGAAGCTTGGCGGGCTTGGGGGTGCCGGAGGTCTGGTCGCGCCCCGCGGGCCCGATGAACTGGCCCGACCGGGCCTGCGGGCTGGTCGCCGCGTACAGGGAGGGCCAGGCGGCGCCCTCGGCCGAACCCATGAGCAGGCGCGCGGCGACCGTGGTGACCACGCGGCTCAGGGCGCCGCTGCCGTGCCGCTGGAGGCCGGTCATGGCCGCGCCCGGGTGGACGACGAGCGCCTTGAGCGGGCTGTTCGCGGTGCGGCGCGCGAGTTCGATGGTGTAGACGACGTTGGCGCGCTTGGACCTGGCGTAGGCGCTCATGCCGCGGTAGCCCTTCTCGCTCATCAGGTCGTCGAGCCCGCCCATCCGCCACCGCGCCGCGGCGGCGCTGACGGTGACCACGCGCGGTGCGGAGGAACGGCGCACGGCGGGCCAGACCTGGGCGTCGAAGGCGAAGTGGCCGAGGTGGTTGGTGCCGACCGTCATCTCGAAGCCGTCGCGCGTGGTCCGCCGCTCGGGCAGGTTCATCACGCCGGCGTTGTTGAGGAGCAGGTCGACCGTCTCGGTCTCGGCGACGCGGGTGGCCGCGTCGCGGACGGAGGAGAGGTCCGAGAGGTCGAGCACGAGCGTGTCCGCGCGGGCTCCTGGCGTCGCGGCGCGCACGGCCTCCGCGGCCCGGTCCAGCTTGGTCCCGCTGCGTCCGGCCAGGATGACGCGGGCCCCGTGCCGGGCGAGCGCGCGGGCGGTCTCCAGCCCGATCCCGCTGTTCCCGCCGGTGATCAGCGCGGTGCGGCCGGTCTGGTCGGGGATGTCGTCGGGGGTCCAGTGGGTCATCGCTGTCACGCTCATCGGTTCGCTGCTTCCTGTGCTCGGTCGTGCGGCACTCGGGCGCCGGTCCCCGGTGTGCGGCCGAGGACCCGCCGCGTTTCAGACCGGCGGTCTGTTGTGGCGCGGCCCCAACGTAACGGACCGCCGGTCTGCTGTCAAAAGACCGGCGGTTTGTAGCATGGGGGCATGACGACCTTCCAGCGCGCACGCAGTGAGGAGCAGCGCGAGATCCGGCGCCGGGCCGTCCTCGACACCACCGCCGCCATGCTCCGGGAGATGCCCGTCGGCGACGTCAGCCTGAACGAGCTGAGCCGCCGCGTGGGGCTCGCGAAGTCCAACGTGCTGCGCTACTTCGAATCCCGTGAGGCGATCCTGCTCGAACTGCTCGACCGTGCCTGGCGGCAGTGGGTGGCCGACCTGCCCGCCCTGATGGACGCCGGCATCGATCAGGACGCCCCGGTGAGCCGGCGCGGAGAGCAGTTCGCCGCCGTCGTCGCGGACTCCCTCGCCGAACGCCGGGTGCTGTGCGACCTGCTGAGCGCGCAGGCGGGCGTGCTGGAACACAACGTCTCCCCGCGGGTCGCCGCCCGCTCCAAGCACGCGGCCGTGGCCAACGTCACCGGCATCGCCGCGCTGGCCCGCCGGCACCTCCCCGAGCTGGGCGACAGCGCACCGCGGTTGACCGCGGCCATGATCATGGCCGTCGGTGCCGTGTGGACGCACGCACGGCCCTCCCGGGCGATGCTCGCCGCCTACGAGGCCGACCCCTCACTCACCGCGTTCAAGCTGGACTTCGCGACCGCCCTCCAGGACATGCTGGCCACGCTCACCGCGGGCACCATCGCCCGCGCCTCCGCCTGACCCTGGGACCCATGGCGCATGAGGCAGCCAGGCCCGCGGCCCGCCTCGTTCGGGCTGAACGGCCGTCATGCGGCGGGCCCCGCGCCTCGTCGGGGGCGGTCCCGCCGGCACAGGGCTCGCCCCCGCCGTCGACGTGCGGCGTGACGACACCGCAACGGATAAGTCGGCGGCCGTTGTTACGCTGACCTGGCCGCCCGGCGGCAGGTGGCCGGCTCGTGCCTCAGCGGCCGTGCGCCGACCCGGCCACCGGCACGGGCCATCGGCCCACCCGCCCGAGGACCGGAAGCCAACGCCCGCCGCGTCCGTCGCACTTGGCGCCTCTGCCCAGCAGCGGCGCGTCATCAGGAGGTCCCGTGCCCGTTTCCTCGTCCGCCTCGGCCGGGAGGACCGCGAAGGCCGCGCTGGAGATCGTCGCCGAGGTGCTCGGCGTTCCCGAGGCCCACGGGACCGACAACTTCTACGACTTCGGCGGCTCCTCCCTGCACGCCATGCGGATCTGCGCCCGGCTCGCGAAGGACCTGGGGGTGCAGGCCGCCCCCGAGGCCCTGTTCGAGGCGGACACCCTCGCCGATTTCCTGGCCGGGCTCGCTCCGGGCGCGACCGGCCCGGCGGCACCCGCCGCCGGGCGAATACCTTCCCCCCACGCCCAGCGGACACCCACCGCCAGGCGCTCCCTGCCCGCCGCCGTCACCGACCAGGCGCGTCTGCGTCCCACCGCTCTCGCGCTGGTCTGCGGCGACGAACGCGTCGACTACGCCACCCTCGACGCCGCATCGGACACCTACGCCAGGGAGTTGACCGAGGCCGGGGTGCGTCCCGGCGCCGTCGTACCGGTCCTGCTGCCCCGCTCGCCCCGGCTCGTCGCGGTGCTGCTCGCCGTGCTCAAGTGCGGTGCCGCCTACGCCGCCCTGGACCGGCGCTGGCCCGACCGGCGGATCCACGACATCGTCTCCCGCCTGCGTGCCCCCGTGGCGGTGGCCGAGGACGGCAGGCCGCGGGCGTGGGCCCCGCCCGCCGCGGAGAACCTGGCGCAGGCGGCGGCCCGGCGCACCACCGCGCCTGAGGTGGCCGTCGCCCCGGACGACCCCGCCGCGGTCTTCTTCACCTCGGGCAGCTCCGGCGTTCCCAAGGGCGTGCTGTCGCCCCACCGTGCGACCACCCGCCTCTTTCCCCCCGACGGCGCCCCGTTCGCGGACTTCGGTCCCGGCCGGGTGGTCCTCCAGGCGGCCCCGGTCTCCTGGGACGCCTTCAGCCTGGAGCTGTGGGGCCCGCTGACGAGCGGCGGCACCTGCGTGATCGCCCCTTCCGACTACCTCCTCCCGGACGCACTCGCCGATCTGGTCGCCAGGGCCGGCGTGGACACCGTGTGGCTGACCGCGTCCCTGTTCAACCTCTTCGTGGACGAGGAGTCACCGGACCGCCCCTGCTTCGCCGGCATCCGGCAGGTCCTCACCGGCGGTGAGCGCATGTCGTCCGCGCACGCCGGCCGCTTCCTGGCCCGCTACCCGGAGACCGTGCTGGTCAACGGCTACGGGCCGGTGGAGAGCTGCGTGTTCGCCACCGCCCACCGGGTCACCGCCGCCGACTGCGCGCGCGCCGAGGACATACCCGTGGGCGTGCCGGTGCCTGAGACGACCGTGCACATCCTCGACGGCGACCGCCCCGCCGCGCCCGGCGAGCCGGGCGAGATCTGCCTGGCCGGGGACGGCCTGGCCCTCGGCTACCTGGACGACGCCGAGGCCACCGCCGCGTCCTTCGTCACCCTCGTCCTCGACGGCTCGCCCACTCGCCTCTACCGGACCGGCGACCTGGGCGTGCTGGACGCCGAGGGAACGCTGTCCTTCCGCGGCCGGACCGACCGGCAGGTGAAGATCGCCGGCCACCGCGTGGAGCCGGAGGAGATCGAGACGGCCGCGCGCCGCGTCCCCGGCGTCCGCGAGGCGGCTGTCGTCCCGGTGCCCGCGCCCGCGGGGGGCTACGAGGGCCTCGCGCTGTTCTACACCGCACAGGACAGGAGCGGGGACGGCGACGGGGAGGACTCCCACGCGGCGGCCGTGCGTCGCGCCCTGGCCGACGCGCTCCCCGCCGCCCTGGTGCCCCGTACCGTGCGGCGCCGCGCGTCCCTGCCCACCACGGACAACGGCAAGCTCGACCGCCGCTCCCTGTCCGCCTGGCTCTGACCGAGGACCACACCCCATGCCGTACGACCTGCCCAGCCGCCCGAGCTACCCGATGTCCTCGGAACAGGAGTCGATCTGGCTCAACGACCAGTTCCAGACGGGGACTTCCCGCTACGTGGAGTCCTGGGCGTACCGGCTGCGCGGGGCCCGCGTCGTGCCGGCCGCCGTGCGGGCCGCGCTGGACGGCATCGTCGCGCGGCACGAGGCCCTGCGCAGCCGCCTGCACCTCGTCGACGGCGAGCCGCGCCAGACGGTGCTCCCGCCGGGACCGGTCGGCCTTGAGATCCGCCGCGTCTCCCCCGGCCAACTGCCGGCCGCACTGACCGAGGCGGCCACCCGGCCGGTGTCCCTGGACCGGCCGCCGCTGCTGCGGGCCACCCTGCTCCACCTGGACGCCCACGCGGGCGAAAGCGCCGGCGGAGGCGGCGACCACGACGCGGTCCTGGTCGTCGCCGTCCACCATGCCGTCATCGACGGCTGGTGCTGGAGTCTGCTGGACACCGAGTTCAGCGCCCTCTACCGGGCGGCCCTGGACGGCTCGGACCCCGGCCTGCCCGAACTCCCCGTGCAGTTCGGCCCGTACGCTCAGGCCCGCCCCGCCCCCGCCCGGACCTCCCTGGAGTACTGGCGCCGCACACTGGCCGGAGCGCCGCCGGAGTCCTCCTTCCCCACGGACCGGCCACGCCCCGCCGTGCTCGGCGCCGGCGGCGACCGCGTGGAGTTCACCCTGGGGCCCGACCTGGTCAAGGGGGTGCGTGCGCTCGCCCGGCGGGCCCGCACCACGCCGTTCACCGTGCTGGCCACCGCCCTGGGCGCGCTGCTGGCCCGGTCCTCGGGCCGCGATGAGGTGGTCATCGGTACACCGGTCTCCCGGCGGGACGAAGAACGCCTCGAACCGATGCTGGCCTGCCTCACCGACGTCATGCCGCTGCTCCAGCGCCTCAGCCCCGACGCCTCCTTCGCCGAGCTCACGGCCAGGACCAAGGCCGCGGTGTGGGACGCCGTACGGCACCGCGACGCCTCCTTCTCCGACCTGGTGCGCGACCTGCGGGTGGAGCGGTCCACCGGCCGCTTCCCGCTCTTCCAGGTGGTGTTCGGCCTCGACGACGCCCCCGCCCCGGCCCTCGACCTGCCCGGCGTCACGGCCGAGCGGCTGTACGTGCACGGGGGAACGTCGAAGTACGACGTGTTCCTGCACATGGTTCCGGAAGCGGGCGGCCTGCGCGGCTACTGGGAGTTCTCCACCGACCTCTTCGACCGCGTCACAGCGGAACGGCTCACCGGCCGTCTGACGGCGCTGCTGGCCTCCGCCGTCGCCGACCCCGACCGGCCGCTGGCCGAGCTGGACGTCCTGCCTCCCGAGGAGCACGCCCTTCTCAAGCAGTGGACGCACGGCCCGGCGCCCGCCGGCGACCTGCCGCTCGCCCACGAGGCCGTCGCCGCCCAGGCCCGCCGCACCCCCGACGCTCCCGCGGTCGTCCACGGGGACCGGACGCTCACCTACGCCCAGTTGGAGGCAGCCGCCGCGAACGTCGCCGCCCACCTGGTGGCCCTGGGCGCGGCGCGCCGGCCCGTCGGGATCTGCCTGCGCCGCTCGCCGGACCTTGCCGTCGCCGTTCTCGGCGTGCTCAAGGCGGGCGGCAGCTACCTGCCGCTCGACCCCGACTACCCCGCCGACCGCATCGCCTTCATGGCCGCCGACAGCGGGATCGGGACCGTACTGACCCAGCGCGACCTGGTGGACCTGCTGGGCCGGCTGGGCACGGCAGGCGCCGAGCCCGTCGTCGTGGACGGCCTTCCGCCCGCCCCCGCCGTGCCGCTGCCCGCGGCGGGCCCGGACGACCTCGGCTACCTGATCTACACCTCGGGATCGACCGGCCGCCCCAAGGGCGTGGCCATGCCGCACCGCGCCCTGGCCAACCTGCTGGCCTGGCAGCGGGACCGGTCCGCCGCGGGCACCGGCACACGCACCCTGCACTTCACCCCGCTCAGCTTCGACGTGGCCTTCCAGGAGCTGTTCGGCACCTGGGCCACCGGCGGCACCCTGGTCATGGTCGACGACGACGCCCGCCGCGACCCGGCCCGCCTCCTCGACATCCTCGCGGCCCGGCGGGTGCAGCGGCTGTTCCTGCCGTTCGTCGCCCTCCAGCAACTCGCCGAGTACGCCTGCGCCACCGGGCGGACCCTGCCGGAGCTGCGCGAAGTGGCCACCGCGGGCGAGCAGCTGTTCGCCACGCCCGCCCTGCGGGAGTTCTTCCGCTCGCACGCCCCCGGGGCCGTGCTCGACAACCACTACGGCCCCTCCGAGACCCACGTCGTCGTCGCCGAGCGCCTCGCGAAGGACCCGGCCGCCTGGCCGGACCTGCCTCCCATCGGCCGCCCCGTCGCGGGCGCGCGGGTACTCGTGGTGGACGGGGCACTGCGACCGGTCCCGCCCGGGACGACGGGCGAACTGTGCGTCGCGGGCCCCGTTCTCGCCGACGGCTACCTCGGCCGCCCCGACCTGACCGCGGAGAGGTTCGTCCTGCGCGAGGGCACCCGGTTCTACCGCACCGGCGACCTGGTCCGGCACCTCCCCGACGGCCGCCTGGCGTACCTGGGGCGCGGGGACGACCAGGTCAAGATCCGCGGGCACCGGGTGGAGACCGGGGAGGTCGAGGCCGTGCTGCGGGCGCTGCCCGGGGTGGCCGATGCCGCCGTGGTGGCGCAGGACCTCCCCTCCGGGCGCCGGCTCGTCGCGCACTACCTCACGGCCGCCGACGACGCGACCGCCCCCCGCCCCGCCGCCGTGCGGCAGGCGCTGGCGGAACGCCTCCCCGCGTACATGGTCCCGGCCGCCGTCCTGAACCCGGAGAGCTTCCCCCTCACCCCCAGCGGCAAGCTGGACCGCGCCGCCCTGCCCCGCCCGGAGGACTCCGACACCCAGCCGGAGTCGCCCGCGGCCTCCGCCGCGCCCACCACGCCCACCGAACACCGGATCGCCCGGATCTGGAGCGACCTGCTGGGCGTCTCCCGCATCGGCGTCCGGGAGGACTTCTTCGCCCTGGGCGGCCACTCCCTGCTGGCCACCCGGCTCGTGCTCGCGATACACCGGGACCTCGGCGTGCGGATCCCGCCCGGCGCGGTCTCCGCCTCCGCGACGGTCGCCGCGCTGGCCGCCCTGGTCGACGGGCGCGACGGGAAGGACGGGAACGACGGCGCGGGGCCGGTCGCGGGAACCCTCGACCTGCCCGCCGAGGTCCGCCTGCCCGCCGACGTCGTTCCGGCGCCTGGCGCCGCCCCGGCGGCGCAGGCCCCGGCGCGGGTCCTGCTCACCGGCGCCACCGGCTTCCTCGGGGCCTTCACCCTGAACGCCCTGCTGGAGCGCACCGACGCCACCGTGCACTGCCTGGTGCGCGGCAGCGATCCCGAGCACGCCGCGCAGCGGCTGCGCCTCGCCCTGGAGACCTACGGACTGTGGGACGAACGCCGCGCCCGCCGGGTCACCGCGGTCCACGGCGATCTCGCCCGGCCGTCGCTCGGCCTGTCCGATGACGCCTTCGACGACCTCGCCCGCACCGTGGACGCCGTGCACCACGTGGGGGCGGCGGTCAACCTCGTCTCCTCCTACGGACAGCTCAAGGCGGCGACCGTCGACGGCACCGCCGAGATCCTCCGGCTGGCCGCGCGCCACCGCACCGTCCCGGTCCACCACGTCTCCACCGTGGGCGTGTACGCGGGCACGTCCCCGCACCCGATCGGTCCCGAGCACCCGACCGGGCCGCCGGAAGCGCTGGAGCACGGCTACACCCGGAGCAAGTGGGTGGCGGAAGGGCTCGTCGAACAGGCCCGCCGGCGTGGACTGCCCGTCACGATGTACCGGCCGACCCGCATCGCCGGCCACAGCCGCACCGGCGCCTGCCAGACGGGCGACTACCTGTGGCTGATGCTCAAGGGCTGCGTCCAGGCGCAGGCCGCCCCCGCCCCGGTGGACACCGCCTTCGACCTGGTGCCGGTGGACCACGTCGCCGATGCCGTCGTGGCGCTCTCCCTGCTCCCCGGCACCACAGGACGGACCTTCCATCTCGCCGCGGGCCGGCTGCTGCGGCTGGAGACGGCGCTCGACTGGCTGCGGGCCATGGGCCACCACCTGCCGGAGGTCTCCCCGGAGGCGTGGCTGGACCGCATCGGCGCCGACCCCGCCAACGCGGCGTTCCCGCTCCTCGGCACGCTGGCCGCGGAACTGACCGGCGGCGGTTCCGAGGGCAGCCTGACCTTCGACCCCACCGCCACCGACACCGCGCTGGCCGCGACGGACGTGGCGCGCCCCGCGTTCGACCGGGAGCTGTTCGGCCGCTGCGCCGCCTACCTCACCGCGGCGAAGTGGTTCCCCGAACCCGGCGCGGCGCACTGACAGGCGGCGCCGACGCGGCCGGGCGCCCGGCGCCCGGAGCTGGCGCCGTTCGCGGCGGAGCACTACCCGTAGAATCCGGTGGCGTGACTGACAAGCCGCGCATTCCGAACGTTCTGGCCGGCCGCTACGCCTCCGCGCACCTGGCCGCCTACTGGTCCCCCGAGCACAAGGTGGTGCTGGAGCGACGGCTGTGGCTCGCGGTGCTGCGGGCGCTCGCGGACCTCGGGGTCGCGGTGCCGCGCGAGGCCGTGGCGGACTACGAGCGGGTCCTCGACCGGGTGGACCTGGCGTCCATCGCGGAGCGCGAGCGGGTCACCCGGCACGATGTCAAGGCACGGATCGAGGAGTTCAACGCGCTCGCCGGGCACGAGCACGTGCACAAGGGCATGACCTCGCGCGACCTGACCGAGAACGTCGAGCAGTTGCAGGTGCGGCTCTCCCTCGAACTGGCAAGGGACCGGGCGGTGGCCATGCTCGCGCGGCTCGGGCGCCTGGCCGCCGGGTACGCGGAGCTGGTGATGGCCGGCCGTTCGCACAACGTCCCCGCCCAGGCCACCACGCTGGGGAAACGCTTCGCCACGGCCGCCGACGAACTCCTCGTCGCGCTCGGCCGGGTGGAGGACCTGCTGGCGCGGTACCCGTTGCGCGGGATCAAGGGTCCCGTGGGCACCTCGCAGGACATGCTCGACCTGCTCGGCGGCGACGAGGCGCGGCTCGCGGAACTGGAGGACCGGGTCGCGGGCCACCTGGGCTTCGGCCGGGTCCTCACCTCCGTGGGCCAGGTCTACCCCCGCTCGCTGGACTACGAGGTCGTCACGGCCCTGGTGCAGCTGGCCGCCGCGCCCGCGTCGCTGGCGCGGACGATCCGGCTGATGGCGGGGCAGGAGCTGGTGACCGAGGGCTTCCAGCCGGGGCAGGTCGGCTCGTCGGCGATGCCGCACAAGATGAACACCCGCTCGTGCGAGCGGGTGGGCGGCCTCGCGGTGATCCTGCGCGGCTACGCCTCCATGACCGGCGAACTCGCGGGCGACCAGTGGAACGAGGGCGACGTCTCGTGCTCCGTGGTGCGGCGGGTGGCGCTGCCCGACGCGTTCTTCGCGTTCGACGGACTGGCCGAGACGTTCCTGACGGTGCTGGACGAGTTCGGGGCGTTCGAGGCGGTGGTGGCCCGCGAGCTGGACCGCTACCTGCCCTTCCTCGCCACGACGAAGGTGCTGATGGCGGCCGTGCGCGCCGGCGTGGGCCGGGAGACGGCGCACGAGGTCATCAAGGAGCACGCGGTGGCCTCCGCGCTCGGGCTGCGCGAGGGCGCCGAGCGCAACGAACTGCTCGACCGGCTCGCGGCCGACGAGCGCATCCCGCTCGACCGGGCCGGGCTCGACGCGCTGATGGCGGACCGGCTGTCGTTCACGGGTGCGGCCGGCGCGCAGGTCGCCGCCGTCGTCGGCCGGATCGACGAGGTCGTCAAGCGGTACCCCGAGGCGGCGGCGTACGCGCCGGGGGCCATCCTGTAGGGCCCTCGCGGGGGGAGGCGGGCGTGGTGAGTCACACCGGCGGCGGGCCGTCGCTGCTGCGGAGGATCAACTCGGCAGCCGTGCTGCGGGCGTTGCGTGCCGCCGGGCCGCCGTGCTCGCTGACCGACCTGGCCCGGGCCACCGGCCTGTCCCGCCCGACGCTCGAAGGGGTGCTCGAAGGGCTGGCCGATTCCGGGCTCGTCGCGGAGACGGGCGCGGCCGAGGCGGCCGGGGAACGGCGCCCCGGGCGCCCGGCCCGCCGGTTCAGGTTCCGCGCGGAGGCCGGCCGGCTGCTCGGCATCGAGATCGGGTCGCGCCGGGTGTCGGCGGTGCTCGCGGACCTGGGCGGGCGGCGGCTGGGGACGGCGGCCCTCGATGTGGCCACGCGGGCGGCGGCCGAGGAACGGCTGGCCGGGGCGCGGGCCGTCGCGGGCGAGCTGCTCGCGCGGCACGGCGGCGCGGCGGGCGAGCTGCGCGCGGTCGGCGTCGGCAGCCCGGGCATCGTGGCCGCCGACGGCTCGGTCGAACTGTGCGCGGCCCTGCCGGGCTGGACGGGCCTGCCGCTGGGTGAGCGGCTCGGTGCGGCGTTCGGCTGCCCGGTGCTCGTGGAGAACGACGCGAACGCCGCCGTGCTCGCGGAGCGCTGGGTGGGGGCGGCGGCCGGGGCCGACGACGTGGTGATGGTGCTCGCCGGGCTGAGCCCGGGCGCCGGATCGCTCATCGGCGGCCGGCTGCACCGCGGGCACCGCGGCGCGGCGGGCGAGATCGGCGCGCTGCACCTGCTGGGCCGCCAGGCGCGTCCCGAGCGCCTGCTGTCCGTCTCGGGCGACCCGCTTGACCCGCTGGACGAGCAGGCCGTGACCCGCGTGCTCGCGGCGGCGCGCGGCGGTGACCGGCGGGCGGCGGCGGCCGTGGACAGGTTCGTGGAGCGCCTGGTGCACGACGTGGCGGCGCTGGTGCTCGCCCTCGACCCGGAACTCGTCGTCGTCGGCGGCTGGGCCACCGGCCTCGACGGTCTTGTCGGTCCGCTGCGCCAGGAGCTGAGGCGCTACTGCCTGCGCACCCCCCGCGTGGTGGCCTCGGCGCTCGGCGGCGGGGCCGTGGCCACGGGCGCGCTGCGGCTGGCGCTCGACCGGATCGAGGGCGAACTGTTCGCGGTGGGCGGCGGGTCGGAACCGCGCTGACCGCGCCGCGCGGTCCCGCCCCGACGGCACCCGCGGCGCCGCGCCGGTTGCGGTGGTCAGCCGGCCGTGAGGGTCAGGGCCTTGCGGTCGCCGAAGGTGAGCCGGCAGGTGTCGGCCCGGTAGGTGGCGACCGCGACGGCGGCGGTGCGTCCGGCCGCCGTGTACCGCGTGGTGACGATCAGCACGGGCGAGCCCGGCAGCCGGTCGAGCAGCCTGGCGTCCTCGGCCCCGGCGGAACCCAGTTCGACGGCGCGGTCCTGGCCGTCCCACGGCACGGTCCGCAGCCGGTCGAGCACGGCGCGGGCGCGTTCTGGACCTGGTCCCTGCTCCTGCGCGGCGCCCGGCGCGGACACCAGGCCGGGCGACACGTACAGCTGCTCCGTGGCCACGGGCTGCCCCTCGGCCATGAGCACGCGGTGCACCGTCCGCACGGGACGGCCCGCGGGCAGGCCGAGGTCGCGGGCGACGGCCGCCGCCGGCGCCGAGCCGGCGCAGTCGACCGCCTCCCACGCGCCGCCGTCGGCGGCCGGGCCCGCGTGCCGCCCCGGGCTGACGTCCACCCCGACGCGCGGCGGCGCCACCGTGGTGCCGACGCCGCGCCGGCGCTGGAGGCGGCCCTCCAGTTCGAGCTGGTCGAGCGCCTGCCGCAGCGTGGCGCGCGCGACGCCGAAGCGGGCGGCGAGGTCACGTTCGTTCGGCAGGGTCTGGCCGACGCTGAACTCCGTGTCGAGCGCCTGCGCGAGGACCGTCTTGAGGTGCCAGTACTTCGGCTCGGGCTGCTGCCGGGCCGGCGAGGACGTGCTCACCCTGCCTCCCCCCGCGCCGGGGCCGGACGCCGGACGGCGCGATTATGAAAGGTTGTTGCGTATGTAGGGACCCTAGGCCGGTCGGGTGGCTTGGTCAAGACCAATCCCCTGACCGTAAGCTGCTCCCGTGCAGCCCATCGCATCGGAAGACCAGGAAACGCCCGCGCCGCGGCAGGACGGGCCGCGGCAGGACACGAGCGCGCCGGACGGGGCATCGCGCCCGCCCGTGACCGTCGTGACCGGCGGCAGCCGCGGCATCGGCGCCGCCGTCGCGGTCCGGCTGGCCGCGGCGGGGCACGACGTGGCGATCGGCTGGGTCGCCGACGAGGAGGCCGCGGAACGTGTCGTGGCCGCGGTGCGGGAGGCCGGCCGCGCCGCCGTCGCGGTCCGGGTCGACGTGTCGCGGGAACGCGACGTCGACCAGCTGTTCGACACGGCCCGCGAGGCGCTCGGCCCCGTGACCGGCCTGGTGAACAACGCGGCCACGACCGGCCCGCTCGGCCGCTTCACCGAGACGTCGACCGACGTGATGCGCCGCGTGGTCGAGGTCAACGTGCTGGGCACCCTGTGGTGCGCCCGGCGCGCCGCGCGGGAGATGTCGGCCCGGCACGGCGGCGCGGGCGGCGCGGTCGTCAACATCTCCTCCGTGGCCGCGACGCTCGGCAGCCCGGGCGAGTACGTGCACTACGCCGCGACGAAGGCGGCCGTCGACGCGCTGACGACGGGGCTCGCGAAGGAGCTGGCCCCGGACGGCGTCCGCGTCAACTCCGTGCAGCCGGGCATGATCCTGACCGACATGCACGCCGCCATGGGCGACCCGCAGCGGCCCTGGCGGAAGTCGGACGGCGTCCCGATGCGGCGCCCCGGGCACCCGGAGGAGATCGCGGGCGCCGTGGCCTGGCTGCTCTCCCCCGAGGCGTCCTACACCACCGGCGCGGTCCTGCGCGTCTCGGGCGGCCTGTGACGGGCGGGGGCGGCACCGGCGGGGGCACCGGAACGGCAGGTGCCCGCGGGGCGGTTGCGGCCCGGTGCGACCGGTGAGCCGTTTCCCGCCGCATCGCGCCCGAGCAGGCGTTTTCCCCGTGGGTGCGCTTTACCCTTCGGTCACAGGGCGTTCGTGATCAGGCAACAACCGGGCGCGAGAGTGCTTGCATGGCAGACTCCGACCTACCCCGTTCCTCGGTCCGTTTCCCCCGTCTCCGGCTCCGCCGGACCTCCGGCGGGTACGCGTCGGGGCGGCCGTGTCCGGCCGTTCCCGCGCCGGTGACCGGGCTCCGGCGCGAGACGCTGACGGCGGGCGGCAGCCCGCTGGTGCTGCGGGCGGCCTCCCCTGCCGACCTGGCCGCCGCGCTGGCGATGCACGCGCGGTGTTCGCCGCAGACGCTGGCCCAGCGCTACCACGGCGAGGCCGGCGAGGCCGACGGGTACCTCGCGCACCTGCTGAGTCCGCGCCACGGGCAGAGCGTGGTCGCCGAGACAGCGGGCGGTGAGGTGGTGGGCCTCGGCCACTTGCTTGAGGACGACGGGGAGTCCGAGGTGGCCCTGCTGGTGGAGGACGGCTGGCAACGGCTCGGCGTGGGCACGGCGTTGCTGCGGGCGCTGCTGAGGCTGGCCGAGCAGTCCCACCGCGACTCGGTGTACGCGGTCACCCACGCCTCCGCCGCCGGCATCCTCGCCGTCATGCGGGGCCTGGGGCTGCGGGTGGAACGGCACGTGGCGGAGGGGGCGCTGGTGCTCACGGCCCGGCTGGCCGGGCACCCGACGGCGCTGTCCGCGCGGTCCTGCGGCTGAACCGGCCGGCCGCGGCCGGAAGAGGCGGGCCGGTGGTGACGAACCGGCCCGCGCGTACCAGGATGGGTCCATGTCAGAAGACCCGCACACGCTGCTTCCGCGCCGGCTGGCCGACGCCTACGTCGACGAGCTGGTCGAGCTCGACCCGATCACCGGCACCTACCTCGGCGTTCCCGGCGCGGCCGGCCGGCTGCCCGACTTCTCGCCCGAGGGGCAGGAGGCCCTCGCCGACCTCGCCCGCCGCACGCTGGGCCGGCTGCCCGCCGCCGAGGCGCTGCCGGGCGCGGACAGCGACGCGGAACGCCGGTGCGCCCGCCTGCTGAGGGAACGGCTCACGGCCGAACTCGCCGTGCACGAGGCGGGCGAGCCGCTGCGCGCCGTCAGCAACCTCAGCTCCCCGGCGCACTCGGTGCGCGAGTCGTTCACGCTCGTCCCCACGGACACGGAGGAGGACTGGGCGGCGGTGGCGCGGCAGTTGCGCGCGGTGCCCGAGGCGCTCGCGGGGTATCGCGCGTCGCTGGCCGAGGGGCTCGCCCGTTCGCTGCCCGCGGGGCCGCGCCAGGTCGCCACGGTGATCGGGCAGTTCGGCGAGTGGGCCGGCGGGGCCAAGGGCGGCTGGTTCGCCGAGTTCGCCGCCGGCGGGCCGCAGGCGCTGCGGGCCGAGCTGGACGCCGCGGCGCGCGAGGCCACGGGCGCCGTCGCGGCGCTGCGGGACTGGATGCGCGACACCTACGCGCCGGCCGTCGAGGGCGCGCCCGACATCGTCGGGCGCGAGCGCTACGCGCGTTGGGTGCGGCACTGGAACGGGACCGACCTCGATCTCGACGACGCGTACGCGTACGGCTGGTCGGAGTTCCACCGGCTGCACGCGGAGATGCGGACGGAGGCGGAGAAGATCCTGCCCGGCGCGAACCCGTGGGAGGCGCTGCGCCACCTGGAGACCGAGGGCGAGGCCGTGGAGGGCGTCGAGGAGGTGCGGGCCTGGCTCCAGTCGCTGATGGACGAGGCGATCGGCGCGCTCGACGGCACCCATTTCGAACTCGCCGAGCGGGTCAAGCGGGTGGAGTCGATGATCGCGCCGCCCGGCGGCGCGGCGGCGCCGTACTACACGAGCCCGTCGCTGGACTTCGCCCGGCCGGGCCGCACGTGGCTGCCGACGCAGGGCAGGACGCGGTTCCCCGTCTACGACCTGGTGTCGACGTGGTACCACGAGGGCGTCCCCGGCCACCACCTCCAGCTCGCGCAGTGGGTGCACGTGGCCGAGGACCTGTCGCGGTACCAGACGACGGTGGGCATGGTCAGCGCGAACGCCGAGGGGTGGGCGCTGTACGCGGAACGGCTCATGGACGAACTGGGCTTCCTGTTCGACGCGGAACGGCGGCTCGGCTACCTGGACTGCCAGATGATGCGCGCGGTGCGGGTGATCATCGACATCGGCATGCACCTGGAGCTGCCGATTCCCGCCGACTCCCCGTTCCGGCCGGGCGAGCGCTGGACGCCCGCTCTGGCGCAGGAGTTCTTCGCCCGGCACAGCGGCCGGCCGGGCGACTTCGTGGAGAGCGAGCTGGTGCGCTACCTGGGCATGCCGGGCCAGGCCATCGGCTACAAGCTGGGCGAGCGGGCCTGGCTGCGCGGCCGGGAGGCGGCGCGCCGGGCGCACGGCGCGGCGTTCGACGCGAAGCGGTGGCACATGGCGGGCCTTTCCCTCGGTTCGCTCGGACTCGACGACCTGGTGGCCGAGTTGTCGGCGCTCTGACCGGAGTTGCCGGCCCCGGGGGCGGGGACCGAACTGTGGCGAGAACGTGACACAGAGTCGTGGCAGCGGACCGTCGCCGTCGTTAGGCTGGGCGCCGGACGAACGCAGCGTGGGTCGAGTGGGGGGTGACCTGCCGTGGGGCGGGTTCACATGATCCGTCGCGTCACCGCCGGTGCCGTCGCCTTACTGGCGCTCGGGGCGGCGGGGTGCAGCGGGAACGACGGGGGCGGGGCGGACGGGGAGCCGTCCCCCGGTGAACGGCGCACGCCGGCGGCCGAGCCGTCCCCCGGGGGCGAGCGTTCGGCCGAGGCCGACGCCGCCGACCGGCCGGGCCCCGCGTCAGCCGCTGACGCACTGGCACTGGCCCGCGCCGTGGCGATCGCCCCGGAGGACTTCGGGCCCGGCTTCGTCGCGCAGGAGCCGTACGAGCCCGACCCGGCCACGTGGGCGGTGCTCGACGACGCCTGCGTGTGGCAGCGCGAACCGCTCGCGGACGGCGTGCTGGCCAACGTCACGCGGAACGCCGAGCTGCCACCGGAGCGGGAGGGCGGCGGCCCGCTCCAGGTGATGTCGTCCGTGACCGTGTACGACAGCGTCCGCACCGCGGACGCGCGGATGGCGGGCATCGCCGAGGAGGTGCTGCGCTGCCCCGAGCAGCGCCTGCGCGCCGACGAGCGGGTCACGGGTCTCGGGTCGAGCAGCATGCCGCCGGAGGAGTTGTCGGTCGACGACCAGATCTACGAAACCGGCCAGTTCCACAGCGACGTCCACGGCGGCCCCCACGGCTACCAGTGGCTCGTCTCCCGGATCGGTCCGGTCACCGTGGCGCTGTCCGTCAAGGGCTCGGCGGAGTTCGGGCCGGACGAACTCCTTGGGGTGAGCGCCCCCGCGCTCGCGCTGCTCGAATCCAACGCCGACGCGGAACTGGGGTGACGCGGCGATGACCGAGGAGCTGGGGCCGCGCGACCCCGCGCGGCTCGCCGGTTACCGCCTGCTCGGCCGGCTCGGCGCGGGCGGCATGGGCGTGGTGTACCTGGCCAGGTCGGCCGGCGGCGCCCTGGTCGCGGTCAAGACGATTCAGGAGGAGTTCGCGCAGGAGCCCGGCTTCCGGTCCCGCTTCACCCGCGAGGTCGCCGCCGCGCGCCGCGTCGACAGCCGCTTCGCCCTGCCGGTGATCGCGGACGGCGAGGAGGCGGGCGTGCTGTGGCTCGCCTCCCCCTACGTGCCGGGCCCCTCCCTCGCGGAGGTGATCGCGGCCCGCGGACCGCTTCCGGCGCGCGGCACCCGGGCGCTCGGGGCGATGCTCGCCGAGGCGCTGCTGGCGGTGCACGCGGCGGGCCTGGTGCACCGCGACGTCAAGCCGGGCAACGTGCTGCTCGCGCTCGACGGCCCGCGCCTGATCGACTTCGGCATCGCCAGGGCGGTGGAGGGCACCGCGATCACGCGCAGCGGCGTCGTCGTCGGCTCGCCCGGTTTCCTCTCCCCCGAGCAGGCGGTCGCGGCCGGCCCGGTGGGCCCGCCGAGCGATGTGTTCTCCCTCGGCTGCGTGCTGGCCGAGGCGGCGAGCGGGCGGCCCCCGTTCGGCACCGGCACGGCCGAGGCCGTGCTCTACCGCACGGTGCACGATCCGGCCGACCTGACCGGTGTCCCCGACGGGCTGCGGGATGTGGTGGCGCGCTGCCTGGCCAAGGACCCCGCGGCACGGCCCGCGCCCGAGGCGCTGCGCGAGGAGCTGGCGGAGGACATCGCGGACGGCTGGCTGCCCGAGCCCGTCACCCGACTCATCGGGGAACGCACGGCCGCCGCCGCCGCGTTGCCCGGCATCGTGCCGACCGAGGCGGTGCCCGCGGCCGGCGCCGGGCCGGACGGGCAACGGCCGGCCGCGGGCGGGCGCCGGCCCTCCCGCCGCGCGCTGCTGCTCGCCGGGGCCGGGGTGGTGGCGGCCGGCGGCGGCCTGGCCGGCCTGCTGCGCGCCCGCGGCGGCTCGGGTGGGGGCGCCGGCCAGGGCCCGCGGCACGTCATCGGCCTGCACGCGGACCTCAGCGGCGCGTACGCGGCCCGGGGCCTGGCCCAGGAACGCGGCGCCGTGCTCGGTCTCGAACGGTTCCTGGCCGAGGCGGAGGACCTGCCCTTCCGCCTCGAACTCCGCGTCGTCGACGACGGCGGAACGCCCGAGGGCGCGGTCGGGGCCGCCGAGGGACTGGCCGCGGACGACGCGGTGCTGGCCGTCATCGGGCCGACCGACACGTCCGTGGCCGCCGCGGCCGGGCAGGTCTACGACGCCGCCGGTCTGCCGCTGCTGTCCGTTTCCGTGGGAAGTTTCCCGATCACCACCACCCTGAGCGAGTACACCACCCTGCTGCACGCGCGGCCCGCGACCCTCTGGCAGGGGCTGGCCCTCCAGGAACTGCTGGACAACCGGCTCGGCGCCCGCCGGGTGGGTCTGGTGGACGACCGTTCGGCCGGGACGCACAGCTGGGAGATCACCAGGGCCGCGATCAACTTCCAGCAGGCGCCGCCCGGCTTCGAGGTCGTCCCGCACGTGGTGCCCAGGCTCAGCGCGCCCTTCGACGCCGTCGCGGCCGACCTCGTGGCGAGCGAAGCCGACACGGTGCTGTTCGGCGGCCACCACGAACGCGCCGCCCAGCTCGCGATCGCGCTCGACCGCGCCGGATGGACCGGGACGGCGTTCGCCGGTGAGTCCGTGCTGCACCCGGGGTTCGTCCCGCTGGCCGGCCGGGCGGCGGAGGGCTGGCGGCTGATCGCCACGTGCGTCGCCCCGGACACCGACGAACGCGCCGCCGAGTTCGCCGGGCTGCACAGGGAGCGGTTCGACGGAGACGCGCCGGAGCCGTTCGCCGCGGAGGCCCACGACGCGGTGCGGCTGCTGGCCGGTGCGCTGCGGGACACGGCCGCCGAGGGGCGGGCCGACCGGGCCGCCCTGCTCGCGCGGGCCAGGCAGGCCGACCACCGGGGCGTCGGGAAACGGCTCGGCTTCGACGAGGAAGGTCTTTACCCGTACGCCGACGACGGCCTGTACCTCTACGAGGTGCGCGACGGCGCCTTCCGTTTCGAGGGGCCCGCGCCGTCCCTCGGCGCCGAGTAGGGCGGGCCGCGCGTGCAGGCGCTGCGCGAGGGCGACCCGCGGGCCATCGGCGGGTACCGGCTGCTCGGCCGGCTGGGCGCCGGCGGCATGGGCGTGGTGTACCTGGCCAGATCGGCCGGCGGCGCCCTGGTGGCGCTCAAGACGATCCGCCCGCGGCACGCGGCCGACGCGGCGTTCCGCACCCGGCTGCGCCGGGAGGTCGCGGCGCTGCGGCGGGTGAGCAGCCCGTTCGCCGTTCCGCTGCTCGACGCGGGGCCGGACGCGCCCGTGCCGTGGCTCGCCACCGCCTATGTGCCCGCGCCGTCGCTGGCCGACGTGGTGCACGCGCTCGGCCCGCTGCCGGCCTGGACGGTGCGGGCGGTCGGCGACCGGCTGGCGCGGGCGCTGCTCGCGGTGCACGCGGCGGGCCTGGTGCACCGCGACGTCAAGCCGGGCAACGTGCTGCTCGCCCTGGACGGCCCGCGCCTGATCGACTTCGGCATCGCCAGGTACGCCGGTGAGACGGCCCTGACCGCGCCGGGCTCCGCCATCGGGTCGCCCGGCTACCTCTCCCCGGAACAGGCACTCGCCGAGACGGACGTCGGCCCGCCGAGCGACATGTTCTCGCTGGGCTGCGTGCTGGCGTTCGCGGCCTCGGGCCGGCCGCCGTTCGGCGAGGGCCCGGCCGCCGCGCTGCTGTACCGCACGGTGCACGACCCGCCCGATCTCACCGGCGTGCCGAAGGAGTTGACCGGCCCGCTGGGTGCGCTGCTGCGCAAGGAGCCCGGGGCGAGACCGGACGCCGCCGGGGCGCGGGAGCTGCTGCCCGCCGACCCGCGGCTCGGGGACGGCTGGCTGCCCGAGCCCGTGACGCGGTTCGTCGCGGAACGCGCCACGGTGCTGCTCGACCTGCCGGAGGCCCCCTCTCCTCCCGGCGACGCCACGCGCGCGGCTGCCGCGGCCCCGACGGCCGCGGGCGGCGGTCCGCCCGGCGGCGCGCGGCGCGGCGGGCCCGGGCAGAGCAGGCGCCGGGTGCTCGCCGCCCTGTCCGGCGGCGCCCTGACGGCCGCGGCCGGCGGCGCGGTGCTGTGGACGCGGCGCGAGAGGCCGGGCCAGGCGGCCGGCGGAACCAGGACCGTGGCCCTGCACGCCGACCTGTCAGGCGACCTGGCCGCCCTCGGGCGTGCCCAGCGGCGGGGCGCGGAACTCGCGGTCGAGCACTTCAACACCGCTGCGGACCGCCCGTTCGAGGTGCGGCTGCGCGTTCTCGACGACGGGGGCGACGCGGCGCGGGCCGGGGAGGTCGCCGGACAGCTGGCGGCGGAACCCGGCGTTCTGGCGGTGGTCGGACCGACCGGCGAGGACGCGTGCCGGGCCGCGGCGCCCGTCTACGGCGGCGACTCCCTGCCCTGGCTACCGGTATCGGCGACCCTGTCGGCGCTCACCGCGGAACGGGGCGACAGCTACTTCCCCGTCCGGCTCGACGGGCTGTTCCTGAACGCGCCGCTGCTCGCCTGGGTGATCGAACGGACCGGGACGGCGCGGGCGGCGGTCGTGACCGACGCGGGGGGCGGCGACCCGTCGTGGGCGATGAGCCAGTCCCTGCGCCGCGAGCTGCCGCACTCAGGGATCGAGGCCGTCGAGGTGCGGCTGCCGGCCGCCCCGGACGAGCGGGCCGCCGCGCGGACCGCCGCCGAGGCGGTGGCCGCCGGGGTGGACACCGTGCTGTTCACCGGGCCGCTGTCCGGACCCGGGGCCGCGGCCCTCGCCCGGGCGCTGCGGGAGGCGGGCTTCGCCGGGGCCGTCGGCGCCGTGCGGTCCGACCCCGCGGACGGTTTCCTGCGGGAGGCGGGGCGGGCGGCCGACGGGTGGGTGGTGAGCTGCCCGTTCCTCGACGCGGAGGCCGCGGCGGGCACCGCCGGCTTCGCGCGGGCGCACCGCGAGCGGTACGGCGACGGACCGGCCCCGTACGCGGCGGAGGCGTACGACACGGTCGGGTTCGTGGCGCGGGCCGTCGGCGAGCTGGCCGACGGCCAGGTCACGCGGCGCAACCTCATGCGGCGGCTGCGCGGCACGGCACACACGGGCATCACGGCGACCTACCGTTTCACCGAGGACACCAGCGCCTACGTGCCGGTCGAGGCGCTGTACCTGTACGAGGTGCGCGACGGGCGGTTCGCCTACCTCGGGCCGTACCAGGAGGTCACCGGCACGGCCCCGGCCTGAGCGGCCGCTTCGCGGCCGGTCAGGTGCCGGCCGGGGTGGCCGAGACCCGGACGGTGGAGCCGCGGCGGCTCTTGTCGACCCGCAGCTGGGCGGGGATGCGGCCGCGCAGGTCCGGCACGTGGCTGACGATGGCGACGCAGCGGTCGTGCTCGCGCAACGAGTCGAGCACGTCGAGCACTTCGTCCAGGGCCTGCTCGTCGAGGCTGCCGAACCCCTCGTCGATGAACAGCGTGTCAAGACGCTGCCCGCCCGACTCCTCCGCCACCACGTCGGCCAGACCGAGGGCGAGCGCGAGGGACACGAAGAACGACTCGCCGCCGGAGAGCGTCGCGGTGTCGCGGGTGCGGCCGGTCCAGGCGTCGAGCACGCGCAGTCCAAGGCCTGAACGCGCCCGGCCGCTCCTGGCGTCGGAGTGGACCAGCGCGTAGCGGCCGGCCGACATGCGGTGCAGGCGGACGCTGGCCACGGCGGCGACCTGTTCGAGCCGGGCGGCCAGGACGTAGGTCTCCAGGCGCATCCGGTACTCGTTCTCCGGTGCGGTGCCCGCGGTGAGCCCCGCGAGCCGGGTGATGTGGCGGCTGCCGTCGCGCAGCGGCGCGAGGGCGCGCGCCTCCGCCGCCGCCCGCGCGGACAGGTCGTCGAGCTCGGCGCAGCGGGTGGTGGCCGCCGCCTCGGCGGCGGAGGCCGCCCGCAGTCGGCGGGTGGCGGCGGCGAGCCGCTCCTCGGCGGCTGCCGGGTCGGCGGGCGGCCGTGCCGCCGCGGCGGCGGTCGCGGCGTCCGCGAGCACGGCCGTGATGGCCGCCTCCTCGGCCTGCCAGGCGTCGAGGCGCTCGCGCAGCTCGCGCCGGCCCGCCGCGTCGATCAGCGCGGCCTGCGCGGCCTCGGCGGAGGCGAAGCCGGCCCGGTGGGCCGCGTCCTCGGCGCGGCCGTCGGCCAGCTTGCGGCGGTCGGCGCTCTCCTCCGCGGCCCCCGCGGCGTCCGCCGCCGCGGCCAGCGCGTCGGCCTCGGCGGCCAGCCGGGCGGCGCGCGCGGCGACGTCGGGTGCGTCGCCCCTGGCCCGGCCGGTCTCCTGGAGGAGCGCGTCCCGCTCGGCGCGCAGCGCGTCGTGCCGCGAGGAGAGCGCGGCGATGCGGCGGTGCGCGTCCTGCCGCGCGGTCAGCAGGTCCTCGTGGGCGCGTTCCGCCTCGGCGAGCGCGGCCCGCGCGGCCGGCTCGTCTCCCGCGCCGGCCAGGGCGGCGTCCCGCTGGGCGCGCAACTCATCGACCAGCGCGGCGAGTTCCCCGGTGTCCTCGGAGCCGGCGGCGGCGCGGGCCGCCGCGTGGTCCTCGCGGACGGCGGCGAGGGCGCGTTCGGCCGCGACGCGGTCCTCATCCGCCGCGCGGTGCGCGGCCTCGGCGGCCTCCTCCGCGGCCCGGTCCACGTGGCCCTCCCCGGCGCGCGCCGGGCGCGGGTGGTCGGCCGAGCCGCAGACGGCGCACGGCTCGCCGGGCCGCAGCCCGGCCGCCAGTTCGGCGGCGATGCCGCGCAGCCGCGCCTCCTTGCGGTCCAGCCACGTGGCGTGGGCGTCGGCGGCCCGCTCGCGGGCCGCGAGCAGCGCGGCCTCCGCCGCGCCGAGGCCGGCCGCCAGGGCGTCGCGGCGCCGGGCGGCGGCCAGCCGGTCCTCGGCGGGGGCCAGTTGGGCCGCGAGGCGGTCGGCGCGCGCGGCGGCGTCGCGGGCGGCCTCGACGGCCCGCCGCAGCCGTTCCCGCTCGCCGGGCCAGGGGGCCAGGCGCCGTTCGTGCTCGGCCGCGTGCCGGCGCGCGGCGGCCTGTTCGCCGTCGAGCGCGGCCAGCTCCGCGGTGACGGCCCGGGCGCGCTCCTCGGCGCGGCGCGCGGCGGCGAGGGCGCCCAGCCGTTCGCGCAGCTCGCGCTCGTGCCGCGCGAGCGCGGCGGCGGGGTGGCCGGCGAGTGCGGGCGGCAGCGCGGCCCTGGCCCGCCGCTCGGCCAGCGCGGCGGCGGCGTGCTCCTGGTCCGCCGCGTCCCGCAGGCGCAGGGCGGGCGCGACGGTCTCGGCGGCCTGGGCCCGCTCCAGCCCGAGACGGTCGGCGTCGAGCGCGGCGCCGCGCGCGGCGCGCGCCGCGGCCCGCGCGGTGGCGTCCGCGTGCGCCGCCTGGAGGCGGGCCAGCTCCACGCTGTCGGCCTGCGCGCGGCGGGCGGCTGCGTGGGCGGACTCGGCGGCGCGCAGCGCGGCGGCGGCGATGTCCCGGCGCTCCCTGGCGGTGCAGCGGGCCACGGCGGCGAACGTGAGGACCGCGTCGTCGAGCTCCGGGTCGCCCGCGGCGACCTCGCCCGGGTCCGCCGGCTCGCCCGCCAGTGGCTCCGCGGCCTGCTGCACGCGGTGCGCGGTGGCGAGCAGCCGTTCGTCCCCGGCGCGCACCCGCCGCACGGCCTCGGCGCGCAGCTCCGCGAGGTGTGCCTCGGCGCCGGCGAACCTGCGGGTGTCGAACAGCCGCCCGAGCAGCTTGGCGCGGTCCTCGGCGCCCGCGCGCAGGAAGCGCGCGAAGTCGCCCTGCGGCAGCAGCACGACCTGGCAGAACTGGTCGCGGCTCATGCCGAGCAGCGCGGTCAGCTCCTCGCCGATCTCCTGGTGGGAGTGGCTGACGGCGCGCCAGGTCCCGGTGGCGGGGTCGTGTTCGCGCAGGAGGCTGCGCGCGCGGTCGCGGGTGGTGCCCGCGCCGCGGCGCTTGGGCCGTTCCTGCTCGGGTCTGCGGGTGACCTCGACGCGGCGCCCGCCGACGGTGAGGTCGAGCACGACCTCGGTCGCGGTGTGCGGGTCGGCGTGGTCGCTGCGCAGGGCCTGCGGGCTGCCCTGCCGCGCGCCGGGCACGGCGGCGTAGAGGGCGTAGCAGATGGCGTCGAGGACGGAGGTCTTGCCCGCGCCCGTGGGTCCGTGCAGCAGGAAGAGGCCGGCCGCGGAGAGCCGGTCGAAGTCGATGTGCTGGGTGCCGCCGAACGGGCCGAACGCGGTCAGGGTCAGCCGGTGGAGCCGCACCTCACACCTCCCGGGCGCGGGCCGCGCCGAGGGCGTCGCGCAGGGCCGCGCGTTCCCGCGCGTCGGGGCCGAGGCCGCCGCGGACGTGGGCCACGAAGTCCTCGGCGATCTCCTGGTCGGTGCGGCCGGTGAGACGCCGCGCGTAGCTGGTGCGCTCCGCCGGGGGCCGGTCGGGCTCGAACACGAGGCTGAGGACGTGCGGGAAGCGTGCGGCGAGCCGGGCCAGGGGCTCCTCGGGCCTGGCCGGGTCGGTGAGGGTGGCCTCGACGAACGCGGTCTCGTGCGGGGCGAGCGCCGGGTCGATCAGCAGCGTCTCAAGCCGGCCGCGGATGCGGGCGAGCGGGCGCGGCACGGGGCAGTCGACGCGCTCGGCGGCGAGCTCGCCGCGGGGGCCGAGGTCGACGAGCCACATCGACTTGCGGTGCGCGGCCTCGGAGAAGGAGTAGGCCAGCGGCGAACCCGAGTACCGGACGCGCTCGGTGATGGTCTGGCAGCCGTGCAGGTGGCCGAGCGCTGCGTAGTCGACGCCGGAGAAGGCGGCGGCGGGCACGGCGGCGGCGCCGCCGACGGTGATGTCCCGTTCGCTGTCGCTGGTCGTGCCTCCGGTGACGAACGCGTGGGCCAGGACGACGGAGCGGGTCGCTGCCGGGCGGGCCGAGAGGTCGGCCCGCACCCGGTCCATGGCGGCGCCGACGACGGCGGCGTGCTGGGCGGTGCGCACCCCGAACTCCTCGCGCACCAGGGCCGGTTCCAGGTAGGGCAGGCCGTAGACGGCGACGTCGCCGTGCCGGTCGGCCAGGAGCACCGGCGTGGCGCAGTCGGCCGGGTCGGTGCGCAGGTGGACCCCCGCGCGGCCGATGAGGCCCGAGCCGACGCCGAGCCGGCGGGGCGAGTCGTGGTTGCCCGGGATCATCACGGTGGGCACGCCGAGGCCGGCGAGCCGGTGCAGGGCGTCGTCGTACAGGTCGACGGCCGGCAGCGGGGGCACGGCGCGGTCGTAGATGTCGCCGGCGACGAGCACGGCGTCCACGCGCTCCTCGCGCGCGGTCGCGATCAGGTGGTCGAGGAACGCCTCCTGCGCGTCGAGCAGGCTGACCCGGTGCAGGCCCCGCCCCAGGTGCCAGTCCGAAGTGTGCAGGAACCTCATCGCCCGCCTTCCGCCGCGTGCGGCCCGCGCCCGCGGACCTGTCCGTTCGTCCGCCTCAGTGTGCCACCGGGATACGACAGGCGGCGGGCGCGGGGCGTCCACGGGCGGCAACGGCGGCTGCCCGGTGCGCCGTTGGGCGGCGTTGGGGGCGCCGGGCGGGCGCGATGGCACGGGGTGCGAACGGGCCGCCGGTCGCGCGCCCGGTCGGGGCGGGACCGGCGGCCCGTGCGCGCGGGGGCCGGGCGCGCCTGGCTCAGTCGGGCCGCAGCGCGGCGAGTTGCTGCTCGAACGGGACGACCTGCTCCTCGGCGGCGCGGGCCGGCCGGGCGGCCGGCAGCAGGGCGGCGAGTTCGGCGGCGGCGCGGTCGACCCGGGCCGGCAGGGTGTCGGTGCCCGCGCTCGCGCCCGAGCCCCAGTCGTCGGCCGCCGCGAACACGGCGGTCGGCACGACGGTGGCGTGCAGGTAGACGAACAGCGGGCGCAGCGCGTACTCCAGGGCGAGCGAGTGGCGCGGGGTGCCGCCCGTGGCCGCGATCAGCACGGGCTTGCCGGTCAGGACGGCGGGGTCGAGCAGGTCGAAGAACGACTTGAACAGGCCGCTGTAGGAGGCCGCGAACACGGGGCTGACGGCGATCAGCCCGTCGGCGTTCTCCACCGCGTCGAGTGCCGCGCGGAGCGTGGGCGCGGGGAATCCGGTGACCAGGTGGCCGGCGATGTCGGTGGCGAGCTCGCGGAGTTCGATCACCTCCGGCTCCGCGTGCCGCCCCGCGTCGGCGAGGTGGCGGCCGGTCGCCTCGGTCAGCCGGTCGGCGAGCAGCCGGGTGGCCGAAGGGCGGCCGAGTCCTGCCGTCAC
The DNA here is from genome assembly GCF_020410765.1 of Streptomyces marincola. Lineage (NCBI taxonomy): Bacteria > Bacillati > Actinomycetota > Actinomycetes > Kitasatosporales > Streptomycetaceae > Streptomyces > Streptomyces marincola. The sequence continues at coordinate 264,903 of NZ_CP084541.1, forward strand.
CACGACGAGCCTGTGGGTGGTCATCCTGCTCTCCTCCTCGTGTGCGTCCTGGTGCGCGCCGGCCGGGGCGCCGCCGCGTCCCCGGTGGCGCGGTGCGCGGTCCGCGCCGGTCATGCGGTGGTGTCGGCGGGCACCGCGTCCCGGGCGGCGGCGACCCGGGCCGCGTGGGTCGGCCCCCCGGGGACCTCGGCGGGGCGGCCCTTGGCGAACTCCTCGCGCAGCACCGGGAGCACCTTCTCGCCGAGGAGGTCGAGCTGTTCGAGCACGGTCTTCAGCGGCAGCCCGGCGTGGTCCATGAGGAACAGCTGCCGCTGGTAGTCGCCGAAGGACTCCCGGAACGTCAGGGTCTTCTCGATGACCTCCTGCGGGCTGCCCACGGTGAGCGGCGTCTGCTCGGTGAACTCCTCAAGCGAGGGCCCGTGGCCGTAGACCGGCGCGTTGTCGAAGTAGGGGCGGAACTCGCGGACCGCGTCCTGGGACCTCTCGCGCATGAACACCTGCCCGCCGAGCCCGACGTACGCCTGCTCGGGGGTGCCGTGGCCGTAGTGCGCCCAGCGTTCGCGGTAGAGGCCGATCAGGCGCTGGAAGTGCTCCTTGGGCCAGAAGATGTTGTTCGCGAAGAAGCCGTCCCCGTAGAAGGCGGCCTGCTCCGCGATCTCCGGGCTGCGGATCGAGCCGTGCCACACGAACGGCGGGACGCCGTCCAGCGGCCTCGGCGTGGACGTGAAGCCCTGGAGCGGGGTGCGGAACCGCCCCTCCCAGTCCACGACGTCCTCGCGCCACAGCTTGTGCAGCAGCGCGTAGTTCTCGATGGCCAGGGGGATGCCCTGCCGGATGTCCTGGCCGAACCACGGGTAGACGGGGCCGGTGTTGCCGCGGCCCATCATCACGTCCACCCGCCCCTCGGCCAGGTGCTGGAGCATCGCGAAGTCCTCGGCGATCTTCACCGGGTCGTTGGTGGTGATGAGGGTGGTCGAGGTGGACAGGAGCAGCCGTTCGGTGCGGGCCGCGATCCAGCCCAGCATCGTGGTCGGCGAGGACGGGACGAACGGCGGGTTGTGGTGCTCGCCGGTCGCGAAGACGTCGAGGCCGACCTCCTCCGCCTTCAGCGCGATCGTGACCATGGCCTTGATCCGCTCGTGCTCGGTCGGCGTCCGGCCCGTGGTCGGGTCGGTCGTGACGTCACCGACGGTGAAGATCCCGAACTGCATACCGGTCTGCATGGTGCCCACCTCGCTAGTTTACCGTTCAACCAACCCCGGAACGCCGCCCGCCCCGGCGCTATTCCGCCGCGCCCGGCCCGAAGGTCTCGCCACCGGGCGCCAGCCGGGCCGCGCCGGCGGTGGCGCCGGCCAGCCAGGCCCGGAAGGCGTCCACCTCCGCCGCCGGCAGTGCCACCTCGATGACGACCTCGGCACCGTAGGTGACGCCCCTGACCTCCCGGCCGGTGGCCCGCAGGTCGTTCTCAAGGCGCCCGGCGCGCCCGTGGTCGACGGTGACCACGACCAGCCGCAGCCGGCGCCTGGGGACGGTCCCGAGCGCGTCGAGCGCCGCCCCGACGGCACCCCCGTACGCCCTGATCAGACCCCCGGCGCCGAGCTTGGTGCCGCCGAAGTACCGAGTGACCACCGCGACGGCATACCGAACCTCCCGGCGCAGGAGCATCTGGAGCATCGGCGCCCCGGCCGTGCCGCCCGGCTCCCCGTCGTCGTCGGCCCGCTGCACGGCGGCGTCGGCGCCGATCACGTACGCGGTGCAGTTGTGCGTGGCGGTGGGGTGCAGGGCCCGCACGCGGGCGATGAACGCCCGCGCCTGCTCCTCGGTGGCGGCCGGCGCCAGCGCGCACAGGAACCGCGACCGGTTGACCTCGGTCTCGTGCACGCCCTCGCGCGCCACGGTCAGGTACTCGTCCCGCATCCCGTCACCTTATGCAGCGGCACCCGCGCCGCTTCCCGCGCGGTGCGGCGGCCGGGCCGGGGCCCGGGCGGCCGGGCGGGAATGCCACGCGCCGCGGGCCGTTGTACCGGGGGCAGGAGCCGACCCCCAGGAGGCAGACATGTACGGCGACGCGGCGACCGCCAGGAAGATCCTCACCGACCTCGGCGACACGTGGGCGGTCGTGGGGCTGTCAGCGAACCCCGGCCGGGCCGCCCACGGCGTCGCCGCGGTGCTCCAGCGGTTCGGCAAGCGGATCGTGCCGGTCCACCCCAAGGCCGAGACGGTGCACGGGGAGCCGGGCTACCCGTCCCTCTCGGCGATCCCGTTCCCCGTCGACGTGGTGGACGTGTTCGTCAACAGCTCGCTCGCCGGCCCGGTCGCCGACGAGGCGGTGACCATCGGCGCGAAGGCGGTGTGGTTCCAGCTGGGGGTGGTCGACGAGGACGCGTACGCGCGCACGCGCGCCGCGGGACTCGACATGGTGATGGACCGCTGCCCGGCGATCGAGATCGGCGGCCTGCGCTGACCGCGCCGGGGCCGCGCCCGGTGACCGGCCGCGCCGCGGGTCACTGCGGCCAGCGGTGGTACGCCTGGCTCGCCTGCGCCTGCGCTGCGTAGTGGTCGGCGGCCGGCGAGGGCTGGTGAGCCTGCCGCGCGAAGGCGGTGCCGGCGGCGGAGCGCGCGTCCGCGGCGCGGCGCCGGCGGGCGGCGAGGAACCTCGGCGTCCGCAGTCGCAGCGCGATCCGGCGCAACGCGCCACCGGCCCGGCCCCGCTGCGACCGGGCGTCCGATCCTGGCATCCGCTCCCCCTGACGACGCGTCGACAAGCCGAAGGGTCAGCTTAACCCGCTGTGCACGAGGCGGGAAGACGCCGGCGCCGGGCACCGGCGGCGCGGGCCGGCGGGCGCGCAGGGCTACAGCGGGCCGTCGTAACGGGTGAACTGGACCAGGAGCTGCCCGCTGTTGGACTGGTCCTCGGGACTGATGAACGTCTCGGTGACCTCGTCGGAGAGAAGGGACTGGTAGAACCCGGTGACCTTCATGTCGCACTCGACGTCGTCGATCTCCACGGCCTTCTTCACCGCGACGACGCCGATGCCGACCTCGTCGTCGTGCACCGGGCCCCGGTTGGGCGACTCGTAGTGACTGAAGGGAAGCGTGAACTGGCGCCTGATCCCGCCCTCGACGGTCACGGTGACCTTCAGCTCCACCTGGAAGCGCGTGAACGGCATCTGCACCCGGAAGTTGTAATGCGTGAACGTGCCGAGTACGACCGCGGGGCCGTCTATGTCCGCCACCGCGGAGTTTCCCTTGAAGCGGTAAGCGCTCTGCTCGCTGTCCACCGGCGTGCCCCAACTGAGGTGCTCGGAACCGAGACCGGTGAAATACGACGCGTCCTTGTCCGGGTTCTGCCAGATTCCCCGGGTCTGAATGGCGACCATGGCAAAAGCTCCCCTTCTTTCGCGATCACCGAACGAACCGGCCGCCGGGTCGCCATGGCGGGCGCACCGCGGCCCCGGCCAGCCTCACGGCACCGGTCCGGCCGCGCAAGCGGGCGGGAGGGGTCGAGAGGGTCTTTCGGACACGCGCGCGGCGCGGGGCGTGGCGAAAGCCCGCCGCGCCCCGCGCGACACGGATCGCGCCCGGGGCCCCTTGGCGCGCCGCAAGTATTCATATTCAATCTCGCTTGTCGTTGCCGTCGGCCCCGCTGGAGCAGCCACCATGCGTCCCGCCCCCGTCCCGTCCGCACAGCGCCTCGCCGGGAAGTGCGCGCTGGTCACCGGCGCGGCCTCCGGCATCGGGGCCGCGACCGCCCACCGGCTGGCCGCCGAGGGAGCCCGCGTCCTCGTCACCGACATCGACGAGGAGGCGGGCGCCGAGGTGGCCGCGGCCATCGGGCGGGCCGGGGGCGACGCCCGGTTCCAGCGCTGCGATGTCGCGGACGAGGCGTCGTGGGCCGCCGCGGCGGAAGCCGCGCGTTCGGCGTTCGGGCCGGTGCACGCACTGGTGAGCAACGCCTACGCCGTCCGCGTCGCGCCGGCCCACGAGACCAGCGCGGCGGAGTGGGACCGGCAGCTCGCGGTGAGCCTCACCGGGTCCTTCCTCGGCGTGCGCGCCTGCCTCGACGATCTGGCCGCCACCGGCGGCAGCGCGGTGCTCGTCTCCTCCGTGCACGCGCTCGTCGGACTGCCCGGGCGGCCCGCCTACGCCGCGGCCAAGGCCGGACTCACCGGGCTGGCACGGCAGTTGGCCGTCGAGTACGGCGGCAGGATCCGGGTGAACAGCGTGCTGCCAGGACCGGTGCTGACCCACGCCTGGGACGGGATCGGCGAGGAGGACCGCCGGGCGGCGGCCGGGGAGACCGCCGCGGGGCGCCTCGGCAGGCCGGAGGAGGTCGCCGCGGCCATCGCCTTCCTCGTCAGCGACGACGCCTCCTACGTGACCGGTGCCTCGCTCGTCGTGGACGGCGGCTGGAGCGTCCTCAAGAACTCCTCATGAGCCCCGGCGGCCCGGCGCGTCCGCCCGCGGACGCGTCAGGCGGTCGCCGGTCCTGGCAGGGGGTCGAGGCGCAGGTGCGGCCGTGCGAACGGCCCGGGGACCAGGGTGGCCCGCACGCCGTAGACCCGTTCGATGTGCGCCGGCGTGAGCACCTCGTCCGGCGGCCCGTGGGCCACGACGCGGCCCGCGTCCAGCAGCACGAGCCGCCCGCAGTACCGCGCCGCGAGGTCGAGGTCGTGCAGGGCCGCGACCACCGTCACCGGAGCGGCGGCCAGGAGTTCGAGCAGGCCGAGCTGATGCCTGACGTCCAGGTGGTTCATGGGCTCGTCGAGCAGCAGGACGCCCGGCTCCTGGGCGAGCGCCCGCGCGATGTTCACGCGCTGCCGCTCCCCGCCCGAGAGCGTGGGCCAGGACCTGTCGGCGAGGCCGGCGACACCGAGCCGTTCCATGGCCTCCCGTGCCACACGCTCGTCCTCGGGGCCCGGCGCGGCCAGCCGCGGCCGGTGCGGGAGGCGGCCGAGCGCGACGACGTCCCGCACCCGCAGCTCGACCTCGGAGGCGACCTCCTGGGCGGTGAAGGACAGGCGCCTGGCCACGTCCGCGCGGCGGAGCGAGGCCAGGTCGACACCGTCCATCAGCACCCGGCCCGCCGACGGCCGCCGCAGTCCCGCGAGCAGCCGCAGCAGGGTGGACTTGCCCGAGCCGTTGGGGCCGATCAGCCCGGTGAAGCCGCCCGCGGGCGCGGTGAGTGTGACGTCCTCGACGAGCCGGCGACCGCCCGCCGTCCAGGAGACCTCGTGCGCCGAGAGCACGGCGGCGTGAGCGTTCACGGCGCGGACACCCGCCTCATGAGGAGGACGGCGAACGCCGGCACCCCGATGAGCGCGGTGAGCACGCCCACCGGCATCTCCTGGGGCGCGAACACGGTGCGGGCGGCGGTGTCGGCCCATACCAGGAACGTCGCCCCGAGCAGGGCGCCCACCGGGAGCAGCGCGCGGTGGCGTCCGCCCACCAGGAACCGCGCCGCGTGCGGGACCAGCAGCCCGACGAAGCCGATGGCTCCGCTGGCCGAGACCAGCGCGCCCGCGAGCACGGCGGTGCCCGTGTACAGGGCAATCTCCGTCCGGCGCGTCCGGACCCCGAGGCCGGCGGCGGCCTCCCGGCCGAAGGCCAGCGCGTCGAGGGCGCCCGCGTGACTCCAGCACAGCACGAGCCCCGCGGCGACGGCGGCGGCGCAGACCGCCACGCTCCCCCAGGTGGCCGAGGCCAGCGACCCCATCAGCCAGAACGTCATGCTGCGGGTCTGCTCCGCGTCGCCCGCCCACAGCACGGTGAGGCTGGTGAGCGCCATGAACAGCTGCGACACGACGACGCCGGCGAGCACGACCCTGGTCGTGCCGCCGAGCGCGCGTCCCAGCAGCAGGAGCACGCAGCCGAAGGCCAGCAGCGCCCCGGCGAACGCGCCGGCCGGCAGGGCGAGCGCCGCGCCCGAGCCGGCGCCGAGCACCAGGACGGTGACGGCGCCGGTCGACGCGCCGGAGGACACGCCGAGCAGGTAGGGGTCGGCCAGCGGGTTGCGGGTGAGGGCCTGGAGCACCGTGCCGCACAGCGTGAGGCCGGCGCCCACGAGGGCGGCGAGCAGCACGCGCGGCACCCGCAGGTCCCAGACGATCGTCTCCCGCAGCGTGGGTTCCGCCGGGCCGACCGCGCCGAGGCGTCCGGCGATGACGCGCAGCACCTCGCCGGGCGGCAGGTCGGCGCTGCCGACCGTCACGGCCGTGAGCGCGGACAGCGGGAGCGCGACGGCACCGGCCGCGGCCCACAGGACGGCCGGGCGCCGGGCGGCCCGCGGCGGGGCCTGGGCGCGCCCGGGCCCCGCCGCGGGCTGCCGCGCGGTGGCGGGGCCGGAGGTCATCGGCGGGCGAAGACGACGTAGTCGTCCAGGTACTGCCAGACGGTGCCGACTTCGGAGAACCCCGCGGTCCGCAGGGCGGCCAGGTGGAAGTCGAGCCCCGACAGGGGCTGCGGCGGCCGGTCGGCGAACCGGCGTTCCCGCTCCGCGGACCTGGCGGCCAGGTCGGGCACCTCGGCGGCGCGGGCGAACCAGTCGCCCCACGTGTCCGCGCCGGCGGCGAACGCGGCCGTCTGCGTCTCCTCGTCGTGCCGCTCGGCCAGCGCGCGCAGGGTGGGGAAGCCGGGGCCGTACCTGAGGTGGTCGGCGTTCATGAGCAGCGCGCCGGGCGCCAGGTGGGCCGCCAGTTCGCTGTAGACGTTCAGGAGTTGCCCCGGGGACAGCCAGTGCAGGGCGGTCGAGGTGACGACGGCGTCCCAGTTCCCCGGTCCGAGGCGGGCGAGCCAGCCCGGCTCGGCCAGGTCGGTCTCGGCGGTCGTGGCGCGGTCGCCGTGGTCGGCGAGGACGAGGGTGGCCAGGCGCAGCAGCAGGGGGTCGTAGTCGACGGCCGTGACGGACGCCCGGGGGAACGCGCTCAGCAGCCGGTCGGACAGCGAGCCCGGGCCGCAGGCGAGGTCGAGGGCCGTGAAGTCCTCGGGGAGGTACAGGCGCAGCACGTCGAGCATGGTGGTGAAGCGTGCTTCGCGGTGGGCTATGTAGGCGGCCTGCTGGTCGTCCCAGCGCGTGAGCAGCTCGCGCGGCGACGGGGGGTGGTCGGTCATGCCGGGTCCTTCGGGTGCGGTGGTGGCAGGTCTTGCGGGTGTGTGTGCGGGGGGTGGCGGAGCGCGGGTCAGCCGTCGAGGTCCGCGAGTCCCTCGCTCAGCGCCTCGACGGCGCCGACGCTGCGGACGGACGGGTCCATGGCGGAGCCGGGGACGGTGATGATCCGGTCGGCGCGGACCGCGTCGAGCCGCGAGGCGGCGGGGTGGGAGCGCAGGAAGTCCTCCTTGGCGGCGGCGCTGTCGCCGTCCCCGCCGCGGGTCAGGTCGGCCAGGACGATCACGTCGGGGTTCCGTTCCGCGATGTCCTCCCAGGCGCCCGCGAACCACTTCTGGTCCACGTCGTCGAAGGCGTTGCGCGCGCCGATGGACCGGCTGGTCGTCGAGGGCAGCCCGCCGGCGCCGGCGATGTGGGGCGTCGAGGTGCCGGAGTAGTACCACATGAGGTCGAGGCCGTTGGCGTCCGGCGCGGTGGCGAGCGCGGTGTCCAGCCGCCGGTTCAGGGAGTCGACGAGGTCGGCGCCGCGTTCGGGGACGCCGAAGATCTCCGCGATCTCGGTGATCTCCGCGAAGAGCGCCTCGTGGGTGTCCTCCTCCCAGGTGAGCGCCGGGTCCTCGCAGTCGTGGCCGGACAGGTAGGCGGGCACGTCGAGCGCGGCCCAGTCGGCCCGTTCGCCCGCCGCGTCGGGGGCGAAGGCCGAGGAGAGCGTGGAGAACAGGAAGTCGGGCTCCTCCGCGAGGACGGTCTCGCGGCTCGGGTACTGCTCGGCCAGGACGGGCACGTCCGCGTAGGCGTCGGCGAGTGTGCCGAGGACCGGGTCGGTCTGGTAGCTGGTGCCGATCATGCGGTCCTCAAGCCCGAGGGCCAGCATGATCTCGGTGGCGTTCTGCTCCAGGGCGATGGCGCGTTCCGGCGGTTCCGCGATGGCCAGTTCCCGGCCGCAGCTCGTCACGCCGACGCCGTCGCGCGCCCCGTCCTCGCCGGCTTCCCGGTCCGCGCCGCCGGCGCCACAGGCGGTCGAGCCCACCACGAGCAGCGCAACGGCGAGCACCGCCCTCCTGAAAACGATTTTCATACGCAGCACTGTAATGGATGCTTTTCGGCCACCCGCACCAGGGGACCGCGAACGTCGCACTCGCAATCGCGTCGACCACGCCCACCGGGCGGGTCCGCGGATCCCGGTCGCCGGGATGCTGGACTACAGGCGTAAATTAGATGGGGCCGCGCCGATCGGCGCGGCCGGCAACACGGCGCCCCCGCCCCGGGGCGCCGGCAGTGGACAAGGAAGTCACCCCATGGAACTGAACGGTTACAAGATCATCGTCACGGGCAGCGCGCGCGGCATGGGCGCGGCCACCGTGCGGTCCTACGTCGCCGCCGGCGCGCGGGTCGTGGGCATGGACGTCGACCGCGAGAGCGGCGAGCGGGTGGCCGCGGCGGCCACCGAGGCGGGCCCGGGCTCGGCGGCGTTCATGACGGTCGACATCGCGGACCCGGAGTCCGTGACCCGCGCGTTCGACGCGGCGGCCGAGCAGCTCGGCGGCCTCGACGTGCTCGCCCACCCGGCCGCGATCCAGCGCTCGGGCGACGCCTCCTCGGTCACGCCCGAGGACTGGGACGTGATGATGGCCGTCAACGTGCGCGGCACCATGCTCACCAACCAGGCGGCCCACCGCCTGATGGCGCGGAACGGACGCGGCTCGGTCATCAACTTCGGCTCGGTCTCCGGTCTGCGCGCCGAGCCGGGGGCGCCCGCGTACTCCGCGTCCAAGGGCGCGGTGCACTCCTGGACCCGCACCGCCGCCGCTGCCTGGGGCGCCGACGGCGTCCGCGTCAACGCGATCCTCCCCGCCATCGCCACCCCGATGTACGAGGAGGCGCTGGGGCGCCTCGACGAGGACGGCATGACGGCCCACTTCTGGCAGAACGAGCAGTCGATCGCCCTCGGCCAGAAGTACGGCGACCCCGATCGCGACCTCGGCCCCGTGATGGTCTTCCTCGCCTCCGAGGCGTCCCGTTTCATCACCGGGCAGCTGATCCCGGTCGACGGAGGCCAGACTTCCGTACGATGAACGCCGACCGGGGGGTTCCCGCCTTCGGTCCTGACCCCCCGGAAGGACACCCATGCCCGGTTCAAGCGCACGGCGGGGCAGCGCGGAGGCCGCCGACCGCGCCGAGCCGCGAGCCGTGCGCACCCGCGAACGCCTGACGAACGCCTTCCGCGACGCGTTGCCGGAAACCTCCCTCGACCAGCTCTCCGTCGCCGAGATCTGCCGCCGGGCAGGCGTCCACCGGGTGACGTTCTACGGCCACTGGCCCGATATCCGGTCTCTCGCGGCCGAGGTGTTCGCCCAGTCCGTCGACAGGCTGGCGCGCGTGCCGCAGGACGTGATCAGCGCCGCCGCGGGACCCGCCGACCTCGCCGCGGCGTACGAACGGGCGCTGCGCGGGCAGTTGCGGGAAATCCTCGATCAACGCGCCGCCTACCGGGCCCTGTTCACCTCCGACACGGACGCCGGCTTCCGCCGCCGCCTGGAGGCGGCGCAGCGCGAACGGGCGCTCGCCGCGATCCGCGAACTGACCCGCCTGGGCGTCGCCGTGCCCGGCGCCGCCGCCGGGTATCCCGCCGGATACATCGCCGGCGGCGTCGTCACCGCGTTCGAGACGTGGGCCCTGGGCGACGCCACCGACGTGGAGGCGGCGGCCACCGATATCGCGGCCCAACTCCCGCACTGGTGGCCCAGGCACGGCTGAGTCGCGGCTCGGGCCGGCCGGCGGGCGGGTCGCCCGGCCACGCCAAACGCCCGGTATTCACCGCCGCGTGGCCGGATCGGCGCGCACCCGGCGGGCCATGTCCGGGACAATGCCGGGTCGACAGCGAATTTTGTTGTGCCCGGGGCATATTACGCACCGTCTTCTCCGGCGGGACCGCCAATTACCAGCCGGTCCCATTCGCGCCTTCCCTGACGCACGACATGGCGATCGTGGAGAGAATTCGCCATCCTTCCGGATTCCGTTGCCGTTTCACACACCGCCCGGTAGCGTTTTTGGTGATCTTGCGCAGCGGCGGGACTCGCCGCACGCAGCCGGTGCGGCGCACCGGTCTCACCGATCACCGGGGGGTACGCGTCACGTGACCACATCCGCCGCAGCAGACTTACACCGCGCAAGGAACCGCGCCCGGGCCGGCACACGCGGGGCACTCCCCCGGATTCCGGCGCGGATCCGGGCACGTGGCGAGGGGGAACGATGACGGATGTCGCCGTCTTCGACCTCGACGGCACGCTGATCGACACGCCACGGGGCATTGTCGACACCTTCACGGCCGCGTTCGCCACCATGGCCTGGGACCGGCCCGACCCACGGGAGGTGCGGGCCACGGTGGGCCTGCCGCCGGCCCGGGCCTTCGGGCGGCTGATGGGCGCGGGCCCCGAGGACGAACGAGTCGCCGAGGGCATGCGCCAGTACCGGCGGCACTTCCGGATCATCGTGCTGCCCCGGGCACCCGACCTGCTCTTCCCCGGCGTCGCGGCCGGCCTCGCGGCCCTGCGCGCCCAGGGGCTCGCCCTGGCCCTGGCCACCGGGACGCTGCGCGAGGACGCGGACGCGCTGCTGACGGCGGCCGGCCTGCGCGACCTGTTCGACGTGGTGGTCGGCGCCGACCAGGTCACCCATCCGACGCCCCATCCGCAGACCGGCCTGACGATCCTGCGCTCCCTGGGCGCCGCGCCGGAACGGGCCGTGCTCGTCGGGGACACCGCCGGTGACCTGGTGATGGCCAGGGCCTGCGGCATGCGGTCGATCGCCGTCACCTACGGGCTGCACGGCGCACCGCAGTTGCGCGCCGCACGGCCCACCTGGCTGGCGGACAGCTTCGAGGAGGTCGTGGCCAGGCTGACGGCCTGCCGCGCGCGCTCGGCCGCACCGGCCCGGTGAACGCGTCGGTGCCCCTGGCCGTCCCCGACCGGCCTGCGCCCGGCCGGGGACGGCCGGGGGCGCCGGCCCGGGACGTTTCCGGGCGTCACAGGTCGCCGGTGGCGAGCAGCCTGTTGGGCGAGGTCTTGGTCACGTCGAGCACGTCCTCGGTCGACTGCTCGACGATCCAGTCCCCGGTCTCGCGCGGCGTGGCACCGGGGTTGGCCTCCTGGTGGAGCGCGGCGACGCCTGATGCGTGCGGGGCCGCCATGGACGTGCCGTCCTTCGCGGTGCCGCCGCCGCCGAGTCGCGCCGAGACGACCGCCTGCCCGGGCGCGTAGAGCTCAAGGCAGGGGCCGAAGTTGCTGAAGCCGGTCTCCCGGTCCTCCGGGTCGCTCGCCCCCACGGTCAGCGCCCGCTCGGCGCTCGCGGGCGACACCTCGCAGGCGTCCCTGCTGTCGTTGCCGGCCGCGACGACGGGCAGGATGCCCCGCTCGGCGAGCTGGTCGACGGCCTCGTTGACGGCCCGGTTGAACCCGCCGCCCAAGGACGCCTGCGCGATGGCCGGTCGCTCCGCGTGCTCGGCGACCCAGTCGAAGCCCGCGATGATCTGCGCCCAGGAGCCCCGGTTGTCGCACCCGAGGACGCGCACGCTGACCAGGGCCGCCTCCCGGGCCACCCCGTAGGTGGCGCCGCCCACGGTGCCCGCGACGTGCGTGCCGTGCCCGGCGCAGTCGGCGCCGTCGCGCCCGTCGCCGACCGAGTCGAAGCCGCGCACCGCGCGGCCCTCGAACTCCGCGTGCGCGAACTCGATCCCCGAGTCCACCACGTAGACCGTGGTACCGGCTCCGGTGCCGCGCACCGTGAACCGCTGATCGAGCGGCAGGTAGGGCTGGTCGATGCGGTCGAGACCCCAACTCGCGGCGTCCGCCCGGGGCGTGGGCGCGGCGGCGGGACTTCCCGAGGCGTAGGAGTCCTCCTCGACAGCCGTCACCTCGGGCCGCTCGCGCACCGCGGCCAGTTGATCGGCGCTCAGCTCCGCGGCGAAGCCGTTGAGCGCGACTGTGTAGGTGAACAGCGGCTCGACGCCGGGAAGCGCCTCGTCCAGAACGGCGCCCGGGGACGCGCCCTCCCCGACGGTGACGATGTACCGGCCGGGGATGGGGTCGGCGGCGCGGTGCAGCGGAGCCGGCTCGGCGCGGGCCGGCCCGGAGTCGCGGGGCACGGCGCCCTGCGCGGCCACGGCGGGCAGAGCAGCCACGGCGAGGAGGAGGACTGCTGCTGCTGCGAGGGCCGGGGGCCTCATCTGCGGTGCCATACCGACGACTCAAGCAAGCCGCACCCCCACCCGTCCATCACTCCTGGCGATTTCACCGTGACGATGCGTGCTCGACGGCGCGGGTGCGCCGCACGCGCGCGTCGCGCGCCGGGCGCGTCCGCACCACGCCGGCACGCCCGCCGCGTCGGGCGCGAGCCACGAGCCACGAGCCACGGACCACGGGGCCACCCGCCAGGCGACGCCCGTCCCGCAGTACAGGACCGAAGCTGTCCTGTACCTCTGCCATCGTGGCGTACGAGCCGTTCGGGAGCATCGCTCCCGGTCACGGCAGCCGCCGGACCGTCGGCGGTCGGCGGCGCGTTCACATCGAGGCAAGGAGCAGGCCATGTCCGTCACGACCACCACCCACCTGAACTTCCGGGGCAACGCGCGGGAGGCGCTGGACTACTACCACTCCGTCTTCGGCGGGCGTGCGGTCACGGTCACCTACAAGGACGCCGGCGCCGTGCAGGAGGAGAGCGAGGCCGACTGGGTGATGTGGGGCGAGGTCGTCGGCGAGAACGGCTTCCACGTCATGGCCTACGACGTGCCCTCGCAGCTGCCCTGGAGCCGGGGCGAGAACCCGTTCTTCGTCTCCGTGCGCGGCGAGAGCGCCGAGGAGATCAGCGCCCTGTGGGGCAGGCTCGCCGAGGGCTCGGCCGTCGTGCGCCCGCTGGAGCCCGCGCAGTGGGCGCCGCTGTACGGCATGCTCACCGACCGGTTCGGCGTCACCTGGGTCCTGGACGTCGCCGCCCCCTATCAGGGCTGAACCGACCCGACGCGTCCGGGCCCCCGCCGCTGCGCGGGCGGCCCGGACGGCGCGGGCGCCGCGCACCCGTTGCACCCGCCCGCGCGCCCGGGAACCTCCCGGCTCACGCCGCCCGAGCGAGCCGTCGAGCGGGGCAGCGACGGCCGTACCGTCCCCGCCGGGCCGCCCCGTAGGCTGCCTCCGTGTCCGTCGAACATCCGCTTGCCTATGTGCTGGGTCTTCAGGGCCTGGCCCTCATGCGCGCGTTCACCGGCGAGTACGACCGCGCGTTCGTGGCGGCCCGGCTCGCGGAGATCCGCGCCCTGCTCGACGACGAGGAGCTGGCGAACGCCGCGGTCGAGGTCGCGCGCGTGCCACCGGCCGAGGGCTACCGCCTCTGGGCGGAAACGTACGACGACGCGCCCAACGCGGCGTTCGGCCACGACGAGCAGGTGGTCGACCGGCTCGCCGACGGGCTGCCAGGCGCCGCTGCCGTGCTCGACGCCGCGTGCGGCACCGGCCGGCTCGCCGTGCGCCTGGCCGGGCGCGGCCACCGCGTCGTGGGGGTGGACGCCTCGCCCGACATGCTCGTGCGGGCCGCGCGGCGGGTACCGGAAGCGGCGTTCGCACGCGGCGCTCTGGACCGGCTGCCCGTGCGCACGGCGGCCTTCGACCTGGCGGTCTGTTCCCTCGCGCTGACCCACGTGCCCGGACTCGGGCCGGTCATGGCCGAGTTGGCGCGCGCCCTCCGCCCCGGCGGGCAGTTGGTGATCGCGGATGTCCACCCGGAACGGGTGGCGCGGGGCTCGGCACCCCCGGTGCGCGGCCGGGACGGCCTGCCGGGCCGCATCGCCAGCCACCGCCACGCGGTCGGTGACTACCTGCGGGCCGCGCTCGCGGCCGGTCTGGTCGTGCGCGGCTGCGACGAGCCGCTTCCCCCCGCCGCGCCGGTCCCGGCGACCGGGACCGGCGCGGCGGGGGGCGTGGGCGCTCGCGGCCCTGGCGCCCGAGGCGGCCAGGGCCGCGAGCGCCGGGGTGCCGGCCATGCTGATCTGGCACTTCGCCAAGCCGGGCCCGCCCGGCTGACCGCGCCCCGCCGGCCTGGGCGGCGAGCGCCGGGGCCGGTCAGGCGCCGGGGCCTGCGGCCCGGCGCGGGGCGGGGTCGGGCTGGCGGAGGACGCGGGCCATGACCTCGGGCAGTTCCTTGGCGTGCCCGTGGTCCCTGGCGCGCCAGGCGACGTGCCCGTCGGGCCGGACCAGGACGGCGCCGCTCTCCTCGACCTCGCGGAGCTCGGCCCAGGTCCCGTACGGGTCGCGCGGGCCGCCGCCCGCGCCGATGGGCAGGACGGCGACCTCGACGCCCGTGTCGAGCGCGGCGTCCCTGGCGGCGTCCCGCCAGGGCTCGCCGCCTGGCCCCGTCAGCAGCGTGAACCTGCCCCGGCCGGTCACATCCAGCGTGGAGCAGCGGTGCCTGCCGTTCTCCAGCCAGGCGTGCGGCAGCCGGGCGCCCGGCCACGTGGTCGCCCGGTAGTACAGCTCGGGGTCGCGTTCGTCGGCCGGTTCCGGCGTGCCGTCGGGCACGAGCGCGCCGGTGCGGTAGCGGTAGCCGAGTTCGACCCCGTGCGCGTTGGCCTGCCCGTGGATGGCGGCGGTCGCGGCGGCGAGCGCGGCGCGCCGCCGCCTGGCCTCCTCGGTGTCCTCGTGCAGGGTGTCGAGCAGCCGCCACTGCTCCTCGGGGCTCTGCCCCTCGGTGAAGCCCAGCGCCTGCGGGATGCCGATGAGGTCGACCATGCTGCGGAACGCCCGGTCCACGATCTGCCGCCCGACGGGCTGCCGTTCGTCGTGGTAGGTGTCGAGGAGCCCGGGGCCGGCCAGTCCTTCGAGGGCCAGTTTCAGTTTCCAGCACAGGTTGAACGAGTCCGCGACGGCCGAGTTCAGACCGAGACCGTTCGTCGGCGGGTTCTGGTGGACGGCGTCGCCGACGCAGAACACCCGGCCGCTCGCGTAGCGGGGCGCGACCGCGCTGTTGACCTCCCAGGCGGAGACGTTCTTGATGGTGACGTCCACGGTCGGGTCGCCGATGCTCTCCCTGATGCCGGCGCGCACCGCCTCGTGGTCGTCGACGTCGACGTCCGCCGCGGGCGGCGGGAACGTGAGGTGCAGCCACTCGGTCCAGGGCCGCAGGCTGACGAACACGCGCCCGTCGGCCGGGGGGCTGCCAGGTACCGCGCCCATGTAGAGCAGGGCGGGCCGGTGGGCGCTGTAGCGGGACAGGTCCGCCTCGAACCAGGTGGTGACGGCGCGTGCGATGCCGGTGGCGCCGTCGAGGGCGATGCCGAGCTGCGCCAGCACGCGGCTGCGCGCGCCGTCGGCGCCGATGAGGTAGTCGGAGCGCACGGTGTAGTCGCGTCCCGTGCGCCGGTCGGTGATGCGGGAGGTGACGCCGTGCCCGTCCTGTTCGAGCGAGACGAACTCGTGGCCGAACCGCAGCTGTCCGACGCACGCCTCCTCCACGGCTTCCACCAGCAGCGGCTCCAGCAGGTGCTGCGGCAGGTTGCACAGGCCGCTCGGGCTGGCCGCGCGGTACTCCCCGATCCGGTCGGGGCCGTTCCCGTAGGCTCCGATACGGGCCACCTCGGGTCCCGCGAAGGTGGACATGAACACGTGGTTGGCCATCAGGTGGCCAGGAGTCGCGCGGGCCTCGACGCGGTCGGCGATGCCGAGATCGCGGAAGATCTCCCCCGTGCGCTGGTTCAGCAGGTGCGCGCGGGGGGTGTGGGCGGTGCCGTGGTGGCGGTTCACCAGCAGGTGGGGCACGCCGTAGCGGGAGAGGGCGAGTGCGGCGGTCAGGCCGGCCGGGCCCCCGCCGACGATGAGCACCGGCACCCGGATGTCGGGGGCCGTTCCCTGGCCGCTTGTCATCGGTGCGCCTCCCCGGTCCTGCGGGCGTAGCCGGCGTAGAGGCCCGAGGTGTCCTTGCTGACGTCCATGCCGAGCTGCCGCCCGAGTTCCCCGTAGGTGATCTGCCCGCGGACGCGGCTGCGCGCCAGGCGCAGCACCTCGCGCGGCGCGCGGGCGGGGGCGAAGCCGACGAGTTCGAGGTTGTCCAGGCCGTGCCGGTCGAACAGGGCCCACAGCTCGGCCGGTTTGATGAACTTCCGCCAGTCGTGGAGGTCGCGCGGCGCCCAGGCCACCGACTTCCAGTCCTGCGCCATTTTGATCATGCCGATCCAGGACTTGAACGTCCGGTTGATCGTGTCGTACAGGTAGTAGCCGCCGGGCCGCAGCACGCGGGCGACCTCGCGGATCGCCTGGTCGGTGTCGGTGACGTGTTCGAGCGTGTCGCAGCAGTAGACGAGGTCGAAACTGCTGTCGGGGAACGGCAGCCGTTCCGCGACGGCCTGCCGGTAGTCGATCCGCAGCCCGGAGGCCGCGGCGTGCGCCGTCGCCGTCTCCAGCGAGGCGGCCGAGGGGTCGATCCCGGTGACGCGGCAGCCCGCGCGGGCGAACTCCTCGGCCAGCAGCCCGCCGCCGCAGCCGATGTCGAGGACGGGCGTGTCCTTCAGGTCGACGCCGAGGGTCTCGGTGAGCACCCGGTGGAAGTAGGCGAACCGGGCGGGGGTGAACGCCTGGAGCGTGGCGAAGGGCTGATCGTCCCGCCACCAGGCGTCAGGAGCGTTGTACAGGTCGTTGTCGACGGCCATGGTCGGCTTCTCCTCAGGAGATCTTGATGACGGGGCGCCTGACATCCAGCCAGGTGGCCAGGTCGAGGACGCGTTCGAACGCCTCCCTGGCGTCGCGGGCCACCGCTTCCGGCGGTCCCGAGACGGCCGCGCGCAGCGCGTCGCGGTCGAACCAGTCGGTCGCCTGGTGGGCGGCCGACAGCAGGTCGCCCACCTGCCGCTGGAGGGCGGCGACGTAGCGGAGGTCCTGCGTGGTGGGGTACAGCGCCTTGCGCCGGTCGGCGACGGAGGCCGGGAGCAGGCCGCGCACGGCGGCGCGCAGCAGGCTCTTCTCACGGCCGTCGAACGTCTTCATCGACCACGGCGTGTTGTACACGTACTCGACCAGCCGGTGGTCGCAGAAGGGGACGCGCACTTCGAGGCCCACGGCCATGCTCATGCGGTCCTTGCGGTCGAGCAGCATGCCGAGCAGGCTCGTCAGGTGGACGTGGCAGAACTCGCGCATGCGCCGCTCGTGCGGGTCCTCGCCCTCGCGGACGGGGAGGCCGGCGACCGCCTCGGCGTACCGCTGCGCCCAGTAGCCGGGGATGTCGAGCGTGGACAGCAGCAGGTCCGGGTCGATGAGCTTGGTCGGGTGGCCCGCGGGGTCGAGCTGCGAGGCGGTGACCCACGGGAACGCCGCCACCCGCTGCACCACCGGCAGGTGGAACCAGGGGTAGCCGCCGAACACCTCGTCGGCCGACTCGCCGGAGAGCGCGACGGTCGAGTGCTCGCGGATGGCCCGGAACAGCAGGTAGAGCGAGTTGTCGGCCTCGCCGAAGCCGAACGGCTGGTCGCGCGCGGTGACGGTGGCCACGCGGACCTCGGGGTCGGCCAGCTCCTGGTGGTCGAGCGTGATGGCGTGGTGCTCGGTGCCGACGTGCTCGACGACCTCGCGGGCGAACGGCGCGTCGCGGCTGCCGCGCAGCTCGTCGGCGGCGAACTCGCCGCGCTGCTCGTAGTCGACGGTGAAGCTGCGGGCCCGTTCGCCGCGCCGCCCCATGGCCCTGGCGGCCAGCGCGGTCAGGGCGCTGGAGTCGAGGCCGCCGGAGAGCAGGACGCACAGCGGGACGTCGGCGACGAGCTGCCGGGCGACGATGTCGTCGAGGAGTTCCGCGACGCGCCCGACGGTGGTGTCGGTGTCGTCGCGGTGCTCGGTGGCCTCAAGCCGCCAGTAGGTGTGTTCGCGCACCCCGGAGCGGTCGACGGTCACGACGGTGCCGGGCGGCACCTCCCGCATACCCGACCAGATGGCCCGGCCCGGCGTCTTGACGAACCCGAACAGCTCGCGGAGCCCGTCGGTGTCGACGACCGCCTCGACCTGGGGGTGGGCCAGGACGGCCTTGGCCTCCGAGCCGAACAGCACGCCGTCGCCGAGCGGGTGGTAGTACAGCGGCTTGACGCCGAGCCGGTCGCGGATCAGCACGAGCCGGTCGGCGCGGCCGTCCCAGATGCCCATCGCGTACATGCCGTTCAGCCGGTCCGCGACGGCCGCCCCCCACTCGACGTAGCCGCGCAAAACGACCTCGGTGTCGCTCGCGGTGCGGAACGCGTGGCCCCGGCGGCGCAGTTCCGCCCGCAGCTCGGTGAAGTTGTACGCCTCCCCGCTGTAGGTCACGACGACGGGCCCGTCGGGCGTCTCGGCGGTCATGGGCTGCGCGCCGCCCTCGATGTCGATGACGGCGAGCCTGCGGTGGCCGAGCGCGGCGTGCGGGCCCAGCCAGGTGCCCTCGGCGTCGGGACCGCGGCAGGCCATGGTGGCGTTCATGCCCGCGAGGACCGCGCCCTCGCGGGCGAGGTCGCGTTCGAACGAGATCCAGCCGGTGATTCCGCACATGTCACTGCCCTTCCGGCCGGCTGTCGGACGGCGCGCTGCCGGGCCGCGCCGCCCGGCGCGCCAGGTAGCCGGGCAGCCCGTCGATGTGCGAGCGGCCGGTCGGCGCGAACGCGAGCAGGTCGAGCGGGTAGCTGAAGTACCGCCAGGGCGTCCGCAGTTCGGCTGCCCATCGCCAGCTGAACCGGGCGCCCTCCTGCGTGGGCTCGACGACGTAGTCCTCGACGAGGCGGCGGAAGATCGCCCGGGTTCCCGCGACGCCGGTGAACGTCTTGCGCCGGCCCTCGTCCCAGCGGTAGAAGCGCTCGCGCAGTGTGAAGTTGCCGCTCATGGCGACCTCCCTCGTCGTGCCGATGCCGAAGGGCCGCGGCGAGGTCCAGGTGAGCCGGCGCATCCCCCGCGTCCAGCTCGACACACCGTCGCCGGTGAGCGCCGCCCAGGTCTCCTCGGCGGAGAAGGGGACATCGACGGAGCGCGCGTGCCGCAGCGGTGCCGCGGTGAGGAACGAGTCGTCTGCTTCCTCTATCGGATACCAGTGGCTGCCCATGGGCGGGTCCTTCCGGGGCTCGGGGTGCGGGTCGGCGGGGAAACGGATGGCGGGCGGGCGGGTGGGCCGGCCGGCCAGGGCAGGGGCGGGCGGCCGGGACCGCGCGGGGCGCGGGACGGTCAGGCGGGGGTCCAGGCGCGGAAGAGGCCGACGCAGCCGCGGACGACGAGCTCGTGCCGGGGGAAGTGCGCGTCGAGCCGGTCGCGCAGGTCGCCCAGGGAGTCGCGCTCGTTGTGGAAGACGCCCTTGCGGTTGAGCTCACGCATGAGGAAACGACCGGCCCGGGTGACCGGCACGCCCGAGGCGAGGATGGTGCTGCCGAACACGACGCCGCCCGGCCGCACGGCGCGCGCCGCGTGGGCGAGGGCCACGCCCTTGTCCGCGATGCTGCCGGGGAGGCAGTGCAGCAGGAAGCTGAGGGCGGCGGAGTCGGCCTCGCCCTCGGGCAGCGGCAGCGGTTCCAGGGCGTTGGCGACGACGCGTTCCGTGCGGTAGCGGGCCAGGCGTTTCGCGGTGTAGTCGAGCGTCGCGGGGTTGAGGTCGACCAGCGTGATCCGCGGGTCCGGCACGGGGAAGCGGGCGTGGTGCAGCAGGTATCCGGTGCCGACGCCGATCTCGACGTGCCGCGCGCCGGCGCAGGTGTCGTACAGCTGCCGGAAGTTGCGCGGCGGGCAGCGCCAGAACCAGGGCGCGCTGCCGTGCATGACGAACAGGTCGTAGAACGCGAGGGCCCGCCGGTGGTAGGGCGCCTGGCCGTCGTGGACGGCCCGGTGGTCGGCGTCCGGCGCGGGGTCGTGGTCGAGGGTCATCACTGTCCTTCCGTCGGGGTGCCGGCGCGTGCCCGCGCGGCCCGGGACAGGCCGGTGAGCAGGTCGCCGATGGCGCGCGCGGTGGTGTCCGAGTGCTCGGTCAGCAGGGTGAAGTGGTCGCCGGGAGCCTGGTCGGCGCGGTGCGCGGGCGGCCAGGAGGACCGCCAGCCCTCGGTGGGAAAGCCCGGCAGCGGCCCGGCGGCGGCCAGGTGCAGCACGGGGGTGGCCAGGTCGGTGGGCCGCCAGTCGGCGAACAGCCGTGCGTAGCCGCCCATCGCGGTCAGGCAGGTGTCGTCCCACGGGTCCTGCCGGGAGTGGCCCGCCCGCCCCGCGCCGCCGGTGTCCGGGACGGCGCCGGGCCCGAGCCGTCCCGCGATGTCGGCCTGGATCAGCGGGAGTGCGGCGCTGCCAGGCCAGTAGCTGTCCAGCAGCAGCACGGCCAGCGGAGGCGGCCCCGTGCGTTCCATGCGGGCGGCGACGGCGTGGGCGATCCAGCCGCCGGCCGAGTGGCCGAGGAGCACGAACGGGCGGCCGTCCGCGCGGCGTTCGGCCTCGGCCGCGTGCAGTGCCGTGAGCGCGTCGAGGTCGGCGGGCAGCGGCTCGTCGCCGGTGAACCCCGGCGCGGGCAGGGCCCAGATGTCGTGCCCCCGCCGGGCGGCGGCGAGGCGGGCGTACTGCTGGGCGCCCGAACGCGTGGCGAACGAGGGGAAGCAGAGCAGGGCGGGGCCGTCGCCGCCTCGGGCGAGCCGCACGGCGGCGGGCCCGGCCGGCGGGGCCGCCGCGGTGAACGAGGTCCTGAACCGCGCGGCCACCGCGAGGAGTTCCTGGAATTCCGCCGCCCTGCCCTGCGCGGCTGCCCGGGCCGCGAGGCCGGTCAGCGTGCCGGGGGCGGCCCCGCCTGCGGGCGCGGGTCCTGCCGTGGCGTCGAGCCCGGCCCGCAGGTGGGCGGCCAGCGCGTCGAGCGTGGGGTGCTCGAACACGGCGGCGGTGGCGAGCGGCACGCCCGTCGCCTCGTGCAGCGAGCCGCGCAGCTCGGCGGCGGCGAGCGAGTCGAACCCCAGCTCCGGCAGGCCGAGCGCGGCCTCCACCGCCTCGGTGGTGGGGTGGCCGAGCACGGCGGCGACGTGGGCGGCGACCAGGTCCCGCAGCACGGCGTGCGCGTCCGGGCCGGCCAGCCCGGCGAGCCGCCGCCGCAACGCGCCCCGCTCCTCGGCCGGTTCCGCCGGTTCCCCGGGTCCTGCCGGGGCCCGGGCGGCTTCCGGCGGCGCGGTGGCCGCCACCCGCGGGCGGGGCGGCGCCGCCTCCGGCCAGTAGCGCGCCCGCTGGAACGCGTACGTCGGCAGCGCGACCGGGCGCGTGCCCCAGGGCGCGAACACCCGCTCCCACGCCACCGGCACGCCGCGGGCGTGCGCGTGGGCCAGCCCGGCGAGGACGCCGTCGGCCTCGGGCCGGCCGCGCCGCAGCAGCGGCACGGCCGCGGCGCTGCCGACCGGGCCCGCGCCGTCCGCGCCGTCCGCGAGGGCGTCCCGCACCAGCGTGGAAAGACCGCCGCCCGGGCCCGCCTCGACGAACGTGGTCACCCCCGCCGCGGCCATGCCCCGCAGCCCGTCGAGGAACCGGACGGGGTGCCGCACGTGCCGGGTCCAGTACTCCGCCGAGCAGACCTCGTCGGTGACGGCGGTCCCGGTGACGTTGGAGACGAGCGTCGTGCGCGGCGGCCGGTAGTCCAGGCCCTTGGCGACGCGCGCGAAATCGTCCAGCATCCCGTCCATCAGGGGCGAGTGGAACGCCCGGTTCACCCGCATCCGCCGGGTGCGGTGGCCGCGTTCCGCGAGGGCCGAGGCGATGGCGGTCACGGCCGGCTCGGTGCCGGAGACCACGGTCGCGGCGGGGCCGTTGACCGCGGCGATGCCGGCCGCGCCCTCCCACCCGGCGAGCAGCGGCAGCACCTCGGCCTCGGCGGCCCGCACCACCGCCATCGCGCCGGGCGCGGTGGCCGCCATCAGCCGGCCGCGGGCGGCGACCAGCGCGGCGGCGTCCGGCAGCGACAGGACGCCGGCCACGTGGGCGGCGGTCAGCTCGCCGAGTGAGTGCCCGGCCACGACGTCGGGTTCGACGCCCCAGGACGCCAGCAGCCGCGCGAGGGCGACGCCGACCGCGAACAGCCCGGCCTGCGTGAACACCGTCTCGTCGAGCAACGCCGCGTCCCGGGTGCCCTCATTGGCGAACAGCACGTCGCGCAGCGGCCGTTCCAGGTGCGGGTCCAGGTGCGCGCACGCCTCGTCAAGCGCGGCGGCGAACGCGGGGAACGCCGTGTGCGCCGCACGCCCCATGCCCGGTGTCTGGCTGCCCTGCCCGGGGAACAGGAACGCGGTGGCGCCGCCGGCCGCGACGCCGCGCAGCACCCCGGGCGCGACGCCGCCGGAGGCGAGCGCGTCGAGCCCGGCGAGCAGCGCGGCGCGGTCGCCGCCGACGAGGGCCGCGCGGTGCGGGAGCGCGTCCCGGGTCAGCGCGAGGGCGTGGGCGATGTCGGGCACGGGCACCTCGGGCCGTTCCGCGAGGTGGTCGCGCAGCCGCCCGGCCTGGGCGCGCAGCGCGGGCCCGGTCGCGGCGGACAGCAGCCACGGCACGGCGGCGGGCGGCTGCGCCGTCCCGTCCCCGGCCGGCTCGGGCCCGGGTCCGGCCTGCGGCTCGGCCTCCGGGGCCTGTTCGAGGATGACGTGGGCGTTGGTGCCGCTGATACCGAACGCCGACACGCCCGCCCGGCGGGGGCGCGGCCCCTGCGGCCACGGCCTCGGCGCGGTGAGGAGTGCGACGCCGCCGGCCGACCAGTCGATGTGCGGGCTCGCCTCGTCGGCGTGCAGGGTGCGCGGCAGCGTGCCGTGCCGCATGGCGAGCACCATCTTGATCACGCCGGCCACGCCCGCCGCCGCCGCGGTGTGACCGAGGTTCGACTTCACCGCGCCGAGCCACAGCGGGTTCTCCGCCCCGCGGTCCCGACCGTAGGTCGCGAGCAGCGCCTGGGCCTCGATCGGGTCGCCCAGCGGGGTGCCGGTGCCGTGGGCGTCGACGGCGTCGATGTCGGCGGGCGTCAGACGGGCGTTGGCCAGCGCCTGCCGGATGACGCGTTGCTGCGAGGGGCCGTTGGGCGCGGCGAGCCCGTTGGAGGCGCCGTCCTGGTTGGTCGCGGTGCCGCGCACGAGCGCGAGCACCGGGTGGCCGTTGCGGCGCGCGTCGGAGAGGCGTTCGAGCAGGAGAACGCCGACGCCCTCGCTCCACGCGGTGCCGTCGGCCGACGCGGAGAACGCCTTGCACCGGCCGTCGGGGGCCAGGCCGCGCTGCCGGCTGAAGGCCACGAACGCCTCGGGGGTGGAGAGCACGGTGACGCCGCCGGCCAGCGCGAGCGAGGACTCGCCGCTGCGCAGCGACTGGCAGGCGAGGTGCAGCGCCACCAGGGACGAGGAGCACGCCGTGTCCACGGTCACCGCGGGCCCTTCGAGGCCGAAGGTGTAGGCGAGGCGCCCGGAGAGCACGCTCGCGGCGTTGCCGGTCAGCGCGTACCCCTCGGAGGCGCCGGTGGTGCCGCGCACGAGCAGGGGGTAGTCCTGGCCGCTCGTTCCGGCGAACACGCCGGTCCTGGTGCCGCGCAGCGTCTCCGGCGGGATGCCGGCCCGTTCGAACGTCTCCCACGCCGCCTCAAGCAGCAGCCGCTGCTGCGGGTCCATGGCCAGGGCCTCGCGCGGGCTGATGCCGAAGAAGCCCGCGTCGAACTCGGCCGCCCCGTCGAGGAATCCGCCGTGCCGGGTGTACGACGTGCCGGGCCGGTCCGGGTCCGGGTCGTACAGCGCGTCGAGGTCCCAGCCCCGGTCCTCGGGGAACGGGCCGATCGCGTCGCCGCCCCGGTCGAGCAGGTCCCACAGGTCCTCGGGCGAGGCGACGCCGGCGGGGAAACGGCAGGCCATCGCGACGATGGCGACCGGGTCCTCCGCGGTGCCGACCGGGTCCGGGGCCGGGGCGAGGGCTGCGGGGGCCTCCTCGTCGGCGGGGGCGTCCTCGGTTCCGGCGAGCCCGGTGAGGAGGAACGCGCCGAGCGCGGCGGGCGTCGGGTGGTCGAAGACGACGGTCGCGGGGAGGGCGAGCCCGGTGGCCGCGCCGAGCCGGTTGCGCAGCTCGACCGCCGTGAGGGACACGAAACCCAACGCGGTGAAGGGGCGTTCCGGGGCGATCGGCTCGTCCCGGCCGAGTACCGCGGCGATGTGCCGTGCGACCAGGTCGGCGACGGCGCGGGGCCGTTCGCCCTCGGGAAGCGCGGCGACCTGCCGGCGGAACGCCGGGACGGCCGTGCGGTCAGGGTCCGGGCCGAGCGGGTGGTCGGCGGGAACGGTGTCCACCCAGTAATGGCGGCGTTGGAATGCGTATGTGGGTACGTCCGCATACGCCTCCGCGAGCGCTCGTTCCTGGCCCGGGAAAAGGCGGGACCAGTCCACATCCACACCCCGCACGAACGCCTCACCCACCGACAGCAGAAACCGCCGCATACCCCCCTCACCACGCCGCAACGACCCCACCGCGGAAACACCCTCCATCACCGGCACCAACACCGGATGACCACTGCACTCCACAAACACCACATCATCACCGAACGACCGAACCACATCATCGAACAACACCGGCCGCCGCAAATTCTCAAACCAATACTCCCCACCCAACCCCTCCATATCCAACAACCCACCCGACACCGTCGAATAAAACGGCAACACCCCCCGACGCCCCACCACACCCACCAACCCCTCAACCAACCGCTCCCGCACCACATCCACCCCCGGACCATGCGACGCATAATCCACCGCCACCCACCGCACCCCCACACCCCGCCCCTCACACAACCCCACCAACCGCCCCAACGCCCCCACCCCACCCGACACCACCACCGACCCAGGACCATTCACCGCAGCCACCACCAACCCCCCACCCACCTCACCCAACAACCCCTCCACCCCCGACACCGACAACGACACCACCACCATCCCCCCACCCCCCACCAACTCCCCCACCAACCCAGACCGCAACACCACCACCCGCGCACCCTCCTCCACCGACAACCCACCCGCCACCACCACCGCAGCCACCTCACCCTGCGAATGACCCACCACCCCCCGCACCACCACACCCAACGACTCCCACAACCGACCCAACGACACCATCACCGCCCACAACACCGGCTGCACCACCTCAACCCGCCCCAACCACCCCTCATCACCCGACCGCAACACCCCCACCAACGACCACCCCACCAACGGCTCCAACGCCCGCTCACACACCCCCATCCACTCCGCAAACACCACCGACTCCTCCAACAACCCCACCACCAACCCCACCCACTGCCACCCCTGACCCGGAAACACCAACACCACCCCACGACCACCACCAGAAACAGACCCACCACCCGACACCGACCCAGAAACAGAACCCACCACCGAACCAAAACCAGAACCAACACTCACCACAGAACCACCCGACACCACACCCGACTCCACATCCCCCACCAACCCATCCAACCCACCCACCAACTCCTCCCGCGAACCACCCACCACCACACCCCGCACCCCAAACACCGAACGACCCGCCAACACCCCACCCACCACACCCACCCCCACACCAGAACCCCCACCCACCACCCACTCCCGCAACCGACCCACCACACCCACCAACCCACCCACCGAACGCCCCGACACCACCCACACCACCACACCACCAGAACCACCCGAAACAACACCAGAACTGGAACTCACCGGCGCCTCCACCACCGGCGCCTCCTCCACCACCACATGCGCATTCGTCCCACTGGCCCCGAAGGAGGAGACGGCGGCGCGGCGGGGACGCCCGGTGTCGGGCCAGTCGATGGCGCTCGTCAGCAGCCGCACGGTGCCGGACGACCAGTCGACGTGCGGGCTCGGCTCGTCCGCGTGCAGCGTGCGCGGCAGCACCCCGTGCCGCATCGCCATCACCATCTTGATCACACCCGCCACACCCGCGGCGGCCTGCGTGTGCCCGATGTTCGACTTCACCGACCCCAACCACAACGGACGCCCCTCCGCCCGCTCCCGCCCATACGTCGCCAACAACGCCTGCGCCTCGATCGGATCACCCAGACGCGTCCCCGTCCCATGCGCCTCCACCACATCCACATCAGCCGCGGAAAGCCGCGCATCCGCCAACGCCTGCCGAATCACCCGCTGCTGCGACGGACCATTCGGCGCCGTCAACCCATTCGACGCACCATCCTGGTTGACGGCTGAGCCGCGGACGACGGCGAGCACCGGGTGCCCGTTGCGGCGCGCGTCGGAGAGCCGTTCGACCAGGAGAACACCGACGCCCTCGCCCCAACCGGTGCCGTCGGCCGACGCGGAGAACGCCTTGCACCGCCCGTCGGGGGCCAGGCCGCGCTGCCGGCTGAACTCCACGAACATCCCCGGCGAGGCCATCACCGCCGCCCCACCCGCCAACGCCAGCGCGCTCTCCCCACGCCGCAACGACTGACACGCCAAGTGCAACGACACCAACGACGACGAACACGCCGTATCCACCGTCACCGCAGGACCCTCAAGCCCGAAGACGTAGGAGACGCGGCCGGAGATGACGCTCGCCGCGCCGCCGGTGAGCAGGTAGCCCTCGAAGTCGTCCTCGGCCCGCTGCATCAGGGCCGCGTACTCCTGGTGTCCTGTGCCCATGAACACACCGGTGTCGCTGCCGCGCAGGGTGGCGGGGTCGATCCCGGCCCGTTCGATCGCCTCCCAGGACGTTTCGAGCAGCAGCCGCTGCTGCGGGTCCATCCCGAGGGCTTCGCGCGGGCCGATGCCGAAGAACTCCGCGTCGAACTCGGCGACGCCGTCGAGGAATCCGCCCTCGCGCCCGTAGGTGGTGCCGCGGCGGTCGGGGTCGTCGTGGAACAGGTTGTCGAGGTCCCAGCCGCGGTCGTCGGGGAACGGGGCGATGGCGTCGCGGCCTTCCGCGAGCAGGCGCCACAGCCCCTCCGGGCTGTCGACGCCGCCGGGGAATCGGCACGCCATTCCCACGATGGCGATGGGTTCGCCGTCGGCGGCCTCCTTTTCCTCCAGGCGCTTTCGGGTCTCGTGCAGGTCGGTGGTGACCCGCTTCAGGAAGTAGCGGAGTTTTTCTTCTGCGGCCACGTCGGCCCGCCCTTTCAGGAGATGCCGAGTTCTTTCTCGATGAAGTCGAAGACTTCGTCGTCGGCGGCCGTTTCGAGGCCGCCGGCGCGTGCTTCGTCGCCGCCGCTCCTGGCGTCGTCCCAGCGGGCGGCGAGCGCGCGCAGGCGGGCCGCCACCCCGGCGCGGCCGGGGTCGTCGGGGGCGACACCGGTCAACGCCGCCTCCAGCCGGTCGAGTTCGGCGAGCACGGCCCCGGCCGCGGTGTGCTCGCCTCCCGCCTCGTCGAGCGGGAGTTCCGCGAGCACGTGCCGGGCCAGCGCACCCGTGGTCGGGTAGTCGAAGATCAGGGTGACGGGCAGGCGCAGCCCCGAGGCCGTGTTGAGCCGGTTGCGCAGCTCGACCGCGGTGAGCGAGTCGAACCCGAGGTCGTCGAACGCCCGGTCGGGCGTGATGCCGTCCACGGCTCCGTGGCCGAGCACCTGGGCGACCTGGGCGCGCACGAAGTCGAGGGCGGCGGCCTCGCGTTCGGCCGCTGGGAGGCCGGCGAGCCGTTCCGCGAGCCTGGGGGGCTCGCCGGTGCCGGGCCCGGCGGTCACCAGGTCGCGCAGCAGCGGTGGCGGGTCCTCGGGCGCGCGCCGCGCGGCGGCGGGGTCGAGCCGCAGCGGCACCGGGTTGCGTTCCGGCCCCGACCAGGCGTGGTCGAGCAGCGCGAGCGCGTCCGCCGGGGCCAGGGGCGCCACACCGGCGCGGCGCATGCGCCGGTGGGTCGGCGCGTCGAGGCCGCCGGCCATCCCGCCGCCGGCCCACGGGCCCCAGGCCAGGGCGACTCCGGGCAGCCCGAGCGCGCCGCGGTGCCGGGCCAGGGCGTCGAGGAACGCGTTGGCCGCCGCGTAGTTGCCCTGTCCCGCGCCGCCCAGGGTCGCGGTCGCGGAGGAGAACATCACGAACGCGGTCAGCTCCAGGTCGCGGGTGAGTTCGTGCAGGTGCCAGGCGGCGTCCGCCTTGGGCCGGAGCACCGCGTCGACGCGCTCCGCCGTGAGCGCGTCGAGAACGCCGTCGTCGAGGGTGCCGGCGGCGTGCACGACGGCGGTCAGCGGATGTTCCGCGGGCACCGAGGCGATGGCCTTGGCGAGGGCGTCGCGGTCCGCGACGTCGCAGGCTTCGACGGTCACCTGGACGCCCGCGGCCACCAGGTCGGCCCGCAGCCCGTCCGCGCCCTCGGCGCCGGGCCCGCCGCGGCTGAGGAGCAGCAGGTGCCGCGCGCGTCGCGTCGCGGCGAGGTGCCGGGCCACGGCGGCGCCGAGCGCGCCGGTCCCACCGGTGATCAGGACCGTGCCCTCGGTGGCCGGTGCGGCGCCCGCGTCCGGCCCAGGACGGTCGGCACGGGTGAGCCGGGGGGCGAGCAGGCGGCCGGCGCGGAGGGCGAGTTGGGGCTCGTCGGAGGCCGCGACCGCGGGCAGGGCGGCCGTCAGCGCGCTCTCCCCGGCGCCCTCTTCCGTGCCCTGCGCGGGGCCGTCGGTGTCGAGCAGGCGGAACCGGCCGGGGTGCTCGGCCTGCGCGGCGCGCAGCAGGCCCCACAGGGGGGCGCGCGTCAGGTCGGGCACGTCCTCGTCGTCGGCGACGGCAATGGCGCCGCGGGTGACCAGGACCAGGCTGCTCCCGGCGAACCGCCTCTCGGCCAGCCAGGTGCGCAGCGCGGTGAGGGCGCGGTCGAGTGCGGCGCGCACCGCCGCCGGCGTGACGTCCTCGCGCGGGGCGTCGTCGGTGAGGAACACGGTGGCCGGCACGGGGGCGCCGCCGGCCACGGCCTCGGCGAGGTCCGCGAGGTCCCGGTACCCGGCCGGCGCCCCGGGGCCTGCCGGGGCCGCGAGGGCGCCGCCGACGAGGGCGTAGGCGCCGGCCGGCGCGCCCTCGGGGCCGGGGGCGGGTGTCCACCGCACCCGGAGCAGGGCGTCGTGGTGGGTGGCGCGGGCCGCGCGCAACTGCGCGGGGGTGACGGGCCGGGCGCGCAGGGCCGCGACGGTCGCGACGGGCGCGCCGGTGCCGTCGGTCACGGTCAGGGACCTGGCGTCGGGGCCCGCGGGGGCCAGCCGGGCCCGCAGGACGGACGGCCCGGCGGCGCGCACGGCGACGTCGCGCCAGGCGAAGGGCAGCAGCACGGGACCGCCGGTGTGGCCGACGAGTCCGGCGTGCAGGACGGCGTCGAGCAGCGCCGGGTGCACGCCGTAGGCACCGGCTCCGGCCCGGTGGTCCTCGGGCAGCGCCGCCTCGGCGAACACCTCGTCGCCGCGCCGCCACACGGCCCGCAGGCCGCGGAACGCCGGGCCGTACGCGAAGCCGTGCGCGGCCACCGTCGCGTAGAAGCCGGTGAGGTCGGCGGGAACGGCGCCGGCCGGCGGCCACTGGCCGTCCTGGCCCGCCGCGCCGTCCTGTCCGGTCGGGCCCGGCTGGGGCGCGCCGGGCGCGAGAACGCCGTCGGCGTGCCGGGTCCAGGGGGCGTCGGGCGCCTCGTCGGGGCGGGAGTGCAGGGTGACGGCACGCCGTCCGGTGGCGTCCGCGGGGCCGACGGTCACCTGGACCCGGGCCGCCCGGCCCGCGGCGAGGACCAGGGGCGCCTCCTGCGTGAGTTCCTCGATGAGGTCGCAGCCGGTCAGGCGGGCGGCGTGCGCGGCGAGTTCGAGGTAGGCGGTGCCGGGCACGACGACGGCGCCGAGCACGACGTGGTCGGCGAGCCAGCGGTGGGAGCGCGTGGACAGCCGGCCGGTGAGCACGAGCCCGTCGCCGTCGGCGGGGTGCACGGCGGCGCCGAGCAGCGGGTGGTGCGCCGTGTCGAGGCCGAGGGCGGCGGCGTCGCCGCCGCGCGGCGCGGGCGCGAGCCAGTACCGCCGCCCCTGGAACGCGTAGGTCGGCAGCGCGACGCGCGGTGCGGCGGCCCCGCCGTGGAACGCGGCCCAGTCCACGGCCGTGCCGCGGGCGTGGGCCCGCGCGACGGCGGCGGCGACGGTCTCCGGCTCGGGCCGGTTCCTGCGCAGCAGCGGGACGGCGACGACGGCCGCGTCGCCGCGCCCGCCCGCCGCACCGTCGCGGTCCGCGTCGGCCGCGTCGGCCGCGTCGGCCGCGTCGGCGGTGAACGTTTCGTGGGCGAGCGCGGAGAGCACGCCCGCGGGCCCGAGTTCGAGGCAGGTGGTGGTCCTCTGGGCGGCCAGGTGGCGCAGCCCGTCGAGGAAGCGCACGGGCCGGCGCACGTGCTGCGCCCAGTACTCGGGGGACACGGCCTGCTCGGCGGTGAGGGGCAGTCCTGTGACGTTGGAGACGACGGTGAGCCCGGGCTCGCGGGGCGCCAGGCCGGCGACGACCTCGCGGAACGGCTCCAGCATGCCGTCCATGTGCGGGGAGTGGAAGGCGTGCGAGACCCGCAGCCGCCTGGTGCGGCGCCCCTCGGCGTTCAGGTGGGCGGCGATGCCGAGGACGGCGGCCTCGTCGCCGGAGACGACCACGGTCCTCGGCCCGTTGACGGCGGCGATCGCGGCCAGGTGGTCGCGGCCGTCGAGGAGGGCGCGGACCTCGCTCTCGTCCGCCTGGAGGGACACCATCGCGCCGCCGGGCGGCTGGGCGCCCATCAGCCGGCCGCGCGCGGCGACCAGGGCCGCGGCGTCGTCGAGGGTGAAGACGCCGGCGACGTGGGCCGCGGCGATTTCCCCCACGGAGTGGCCGAGGAGGAGGTCGGGCCGCAGGCCCCAGGACTCGGTGAGCCGGAACAGCGCCACCTCCAGCGCGAACAGCGCCGCCTGGGCGACGGCGGTGTCGTCGAGGAGGCGGGCGAGCGGATCGCCCTCGGGCGCGAACATGATGTCGCGCAGCGCCTGCCCGGTGCGGGTGCTCAGCGCCTCGCAGACCTCGTCAAGGGCACGGGCGAACGCCGGCTGGCGGGCGTGGAGTTCACGCCCGGCGCCGGGCCGCTGGGCGCCCTGCCCGGTGAACAGGAACGCGGTCCTGCCCGGCCCGGGCGCGCGGTCGCGCACCACGTGGGGCGCGTCGTCGCCGTGCGCGAGCGCGTCGAGTCCGGCGAGGAGCGCGGCGCGGTCGGCGGCCACGACGGCGGCGCGGTGTTCGAGCGCGGAGCGCGCGGTGGCGGTCGCGTGGGCGACGGTGCGCGGCTGCCACGCGGGGTGTGCGGCGACGGCGTCGCGCAGCCGCGCGGCCTGCGCGGGGAGCGCGTCACCGGAGCGCGCGGACAGCAGCACGGGCGCGGGAACGGCCGCGCCGGTGCCCGGGTCCGCGCCCGTCGCGGGACCCATGTCCTGCTCGGGGCCCGGGTGTTCGAGGATGACGTGCGCGTTGGTGCCGCTGATGCCGAACGAGGACACGGCGCCGCGCCGCGGCCGTTGGGTCCCGGGCCAGTCCGTGGCGCTCGTCAGCAGCCGCACGGCGCCGGAGGACCAGTCGACGTGCGGGCTCGGCTCGTCCACGTGCAGCGTGCGCGGCAGCACCCCGTGCCGCATCGCCAGCACCATCTTGATCACCCCGGCGGCGCCCGCGGCGAGCTGGGTGTGCCCGATGTTCGACTTGACGGAACCGAGCCACAGCGGGCGCCCCTCCGGCCGTTCCCGCCCGTAGGTGGCCAGCAGCGCCTGCGCCTCGATCGGGTCGCCGAGCGAGGTGCCCGTGCCGTGCGCCTCGACGGCGTCCACGTCGGCCGGGGCGAGGCGGGCGTCGGCGAGGGCGTCGGTGATGACGCGCTGCTGGGCCGGGCCGCTGGGGGCGGTGAGTCCGTTGGACGCGCCGTCCTGGTTGACGGCCGAGCCGCGGACGACGGCGAGCACCGGGTGCCCGTTGCGGCGCGCGTCGGAGAGGCGTTCGAGCAGCAGCATGCCGACGCCCTCGCCCCACGCGGTGCCGTCGGCCCCGGCGGCGAACGCCTTGCACCGCCCGTCGGGCGCGAGGCCCCGCTGCCTGCTGAACTCGACGAACATGTGCGGCGCCGCCATCACGGCGGCCCCTCCGGCCAGGGCCATGGCGCACTCGCCTCGGCGCAACGCCTGCGCGGCGAGGTGCAGGGCGACCAGGGAGGAGGAGCAGGCCGTGTCCACGGTGACGGCCGGGCCTTCGAGGCCGAACGTGTAGGCGAGGCGCCCGGAGGCGACGCTGACCGTGGTCCCGGTCAGCAGGTAGCCCTCGGCGCCCTCGGACTGCTGGTCGGCGCCCGCGTAGCCGAGGGGCGCGGCGCCGACGAACACGCCGGTGCGGCTGCCGCGCGCCGACTCCGGGTCGATACCGGCCCGTTCGAACGTCTCCCAGGTCGTCTCAAGCAGCAGTCGCTGCTGCGGGTCCATCGCGAGGGCCTCGCGCGGGCTGATGCCGAAGAAGTCGGCGTCGAACCGGTCGGCGCCGTCGAGGAACGCGCCGTGCCGCACGTAGCTGGTGCCCGGCCGGTCGGGGTCCGGATCGTACAGCGCGTCGAGGTCCCAGCCGCGGTCGTCGGGGAACGGGGTGACCGCGTCGCCGTCCGCGGCGAGCAGCCGCCACAGGTCCTCGGGGGACCGCACCCCGCCGGGGAAGCGGCAGGCCATCGCGACGACGGCGACGGGTTCGTGCCACGCGTCGGCGAGTTCCCGGTTGGCCTGCTTGAGCCGCTTGGTCTCCTTCAGCGACGCCCGCAGCGCGTCGAGGAGTTGTTCGTTGGATGCCGCCATCGTCGTCTCCGCCCTCCCTTGCGCGTTCAGAGGTCCGTGGTGTTGAGGGCCAGGCCGATCAGGTCCTCGGCGTCCATCGCGTCGATGTCGCCTTCCTCCGCTTCCGCCGCCGGGCCGCCGGGCCCGCCGGCCGGGTCCCCGCCGGTGCCGGTGGCGAGGCGGAGCAGCGTGTCGACCAGCCCCGCCCGGCGCAGTGCGGTGAGGGGGATGGCGGCCAGGGCCGCCCTGACCCGCCGCTCCTCGTCGGTGCCGCCCCCGTCCGCCGCGCCGTCCGGCCGCGCGGGCGCGGCCGGCGCGGGGGCGAGCCGGGTGCCGAGGTGCGCGGCGAGCGCGGACGGTGTGGGGTGGTCGAAGATCACGGTGGCCGGCAGGCGCAGCCCGGTCGCGGTGTTCAGGCGGTTGCGCAGTTCGACGGCGGTCAGCGAGTCGAAGCCGAGCGCGCGGAACGCCTGGCCGCCGCGGATGCCGTCCGGCTCGGCGTGCCCGAGGACCGTGGCCGCGTGCTCGCGCACGAGGTCGAGCAGCAGCGCGTCGCGTTCCGCGGCGGGGAGGGCCGACAGGCGCGCGGCCAGGGGGCGTTCGCCGCCGCCCGCGCCCGGCCCGGCCGCGGCGCGGCGCGCGGGGACGCCGGCGAGGCCGCGCAGCAGCGGCGGAACGGGCCCGGTCGGCCGGTCCGCGTCGAGCCCGGTGGCCACGAGGTGCGGGCGCGGCGCGTCCAGTGCCGCGGTGAACAGCGCGAGGCCGTCCGCGTCGGACAGCGGCGTCAGGCCGGACCTGCGCATGCGCGTCAGGTCGGCCTCCTCCAGGTGCCCGGTCATGGCGCTGGCCCGTTCCCACAGGCCCCAGCCGATGGAGAGCCCGGGCAGGCCCCGGGCGCGCCGGTGGGCGGCGAGGGCGTCGAGGAACGCGTTCGCCGCCGCGTAGTTGGCCTGTCCCGCGCCGCCCAGGGTGGCCGTAGCGGAGGAGAACAGCACGAACATGCCGAGGTCGGCCTCCCGCGTCAGCTCGTGCAGGTGCCACGCGGCGCGGATCTTGGGCCGCAGCACCGCGTCGACCTGGCGCGGGGTCAGGGAGGTGACGACGCCGTCGTCGAGCACGCCCGCCGCGTGGACGACGCCGGTCAGCGGGTGGGCGTCCGGCACCTCGGCGAGCACCTTCGCGAGCGCGTCGCGGTCGGCCGCGTCGCAGGCCGCGACCGTCACCCGGGCGCCGTGCGCGGCGAGTTCGTCGACGAGTCCGGCCGCGCCCGGCGCGTCCGGCCCGCGGCGGCCGAGGAGCAGCAGGTGCCGCACGCCGTGCGCGGTGACCAGGTGCCGCGCGACCAGGGTGCCGAGGACGCCGGTGCCGCCGGTGATCAGGACGGTCCCCTCGGGGTCGGTCCTGCCCGGCGGGGTCAGCACGACCTTGCCGACGTGCCGGGCCTGGCCCATGTGCCGCAGCGCCTCGGGCGCGGCCCGCACGTCCCACGTCGAGGCGGGCAGCGGGCCGAGGGTGCCGCGCGCGAACAGGTCCGCCAGGTGGGCCAGCATCCGCCCGATGCGTTCCGGGCCCGCGTCGATGAGGTCGAACGCCCGGTAGGTGGTGCCCGGATGTGCCGCCTCGACCTCCCCGGCGTCCCTGATGTCCGTCTTGCCCATCTCGATGAACCGGCCGCCCGGCGCGAGCAGCCGCAGCGACGCGTCGACGTACTCCTGGGCGAGGGAGTTGAGGACGACGTCGAAGCCCCGGCCGCCGGTCGCGGCGCGCAGCCGTTCCTCGAACGCGAGGTCGCGGGAGGTCGCGACGCGGTCGTCCGGCAGGCCCATGGCCCGCAGCGTGCCCCACTTGGCGGGGCTCGCCGTCGCGTACACCTCGGCGCCGAGGTGGCGGGCGAGCGCCACGGCGGCCATGCCGACGCCGCCGGTCGCCGCGTGGATCAGGACGGTCTCGCCGGGGCGCAGCCCGGCCAGGTCGATCAGGCCGCGGTAGGCGGTGAGGTAGGCGATGGGGACGGTCGCGCCGTCGGTGAACGACCAGGGGCCGGGCAGCGCGGTGATCATCCGGTGGTCGGCGACGGCCAGGGGCCCGAACGACGCGGGCACCATGCCCATGACGCGGTCCCCGGGCGCGAAGCCGGTGACGCCCGGGCCGGTCTCGACGACGACGCCCCCGACCTCGCCGCCCATGACGTCCTGGTCGACCATGCCGAGGGCGAGCAGCACGTCGCGGAAGTTGACGCCCGCGGCCCGTACCGCGATCCGCACCTGCCCGGGCGCCAGCGGCCCGGCGGCGTCGGGGTGCGGCAGCAGCGCGACGTTCTCCAGGGTGCCCTTGCGGGTGACGTCGAGCCGCCACGGCCCCTCGCCGGCCGGCGGCTGGAGCGCGGGCCCGCTCCTGGCCAGCCTCGGCACCAGGATGTCGCCGCCGCGCAGGGCGAGTTGCGGTTCCTCGGCGGCCAGGGCGCGGGCCAGCGTCTCGCGCGGCACGGGCGGGCTCCCGGGGGCGGGGTCGAGGTCGAGGAGCGTGACGCGGCCGGGGTTCTCGGTCTGCGCGGAGCGGGCCAGGCCCCACACGGCGGCGTGCGCCGGGTCCTTCGGTGACTCGCCCGGGGCGGCGGCGACGGCGCCCCGGGTGACCAGGACGAGGCGGGAGTCGGCGTGGCGTTCGTCGGCGAGCCACGCGCGCACCGCGGCCAGGGCCCGGTGGGTGGCCGCGTGCGCCGTGCCGTCCGGGGTCTGCGGTGCCCCGCCGTCCGCGCCGGTCGGCCCTGCGGGCGCCGGCGGGAACAGCCGGAACAGCACGTCGGGCACCTCGTCTGTGGCGGCTGCGGCGTTCCCCGTCTCCCCGGCGTTCCCCGTGGGCTGCGGGCCGTCCGGCCCGAGGAGTCCGGTGAGATCCGCGAGGCCGCCGGGGTCCGTGCCCCGCGCGGGACCCGTGTCGTCCGTTCCGCCGTCGACCTCCCACCGGCCGCCGGGCGCGGCCTCGCGCGGCAGGGCGGCGGGGACCCAGTCGACGTGCAGCAGCGGCCCGCCGGCCGCGGTGAGCCGGTCCCGTGTCACCGGCCTGCCCGTCAGCGAGCCGACGGTGGCGACGGGTGCGCCGGCCTCGTCGGCCAGGTCGAGCGCCACCGCGTCAGGCCCGGCCGGGCGCAGGCGCACCCGCAGCACCGTCGCGCCGGTGGCGTGCAGGGCGACGTCGGACCAGCTGAACGGCAGCGTCACCCGTCCTGACCCGGTCGGAGCCGCCGCGTGCAGGGCGGCGTCGAGCAGGGCCGGGTGCAGCGCGAAGGGGTCGGGGCCCTCGTCGGGCCCCGGCGGCAGCGACACCTCGGCGTAGGTGTCCTCGCCCAGCCGCCACATCGCGCGCAGCCCCTTGAACCGCGGCCCGTAGTCGAGCCCTTCCGCCGCGAGCCGTTCGTACAGCCCGTCGACCGGCACGGGTTCGGCCTCCGGCGGCGGCCAGGCCGCGGGGCGCCACGCCGCCCGCGCCTGCGGCGCGCCGCCGGGGCGGCGGGCCGCGACGGCCAGCACGCCGGTGGCGTTGCGCGTCCACGGCGCGTCGGCCGCGTCGTCGGGGCGCGAGTGGAGGGCAAGCGCGCGGCGGCCGTGCTCGTCGGGGGCGCCGATCGACGCCTGGAGGTGGACGCCGCCGTCCTCGGGCACGACGAGCGGGGCGCCGAGCGTCAGTTCCTCCACGAGGTCGCAGCCGGCGTGGTCGCCCGCGTGCACGGCGGCTTCGAGCAGGGCGGCGCCCGGGAGGGGCAGCGCGCCGAGGACGCGGTGGTCGGCGAGCCAGGGCTGGTCGCGCAGCGACAGCCGGCCGGTGAGGAGCAGTTCGCCGTCCCCGGCCAGCGGCACGGCCGCGCGCAGCAGGGGGTGCGCGGCCGGCCGCAGCCCGAGGGCTTCCGCGTCGCCCGCGCCGCCGGCGTCGTCGAGCCAGAACCTGCGCCGCTGGAACGCGTAGGTGGGCAGGTCGACGTGACGGCCGCCGGCGGTGGCGCGCCGCCAGTCCACGGACACGCCGCCGGCCCACGCCTCGCCCACAGAGGTCAGGAAACGCCGCATGCCGCCCTCGTCGCGGCGCAGGGAGCCGACGGCCGGCGCGTCGTCGATGCCGACGACGAGCACCGGGTGCGGGCTGCACTCGACGAACACGCGGTCGCCCAGGTCCCGCACGACGCTGTCGAAGCGGACCGGGCGGCGCAGGTTGCGGAACCAGTAGCCGGCGTCGAGGCCCGTGGTGTCCAGCAGGCCGCCGGTGACCGTGGAGTGGAACGGCACGGTGCCGGCCCGCGGCGAGAGGTCCGCCAGGTCGCCCAGGATCTGCGCTTCGAGGCGTTCGACGTGCGGGGAGTGGGAGGCGTAGTCCACCGGGACGCGCCGGGCGCCGAGGCCGGCGGCGACGAGTTCGTCGACGGCGTCGGCGTCGCCCGAGACCACGGTGGCGCGCGCGCCGTTGAGCGCGGCCACCGAGAGCCGGGCGCCCCAGCGGCTCAGGCGGGCCTCGGTCTCCTCGCGGGACAGCGGCACGGAGGCCATGCCGCCAAGACCCGCGATGCTCCGCAGGGCGCGCGAGCGGAGTGCGACGACGCGGGCCGCGTCGTCGAGGGACAGGGCGCCGGCGACGCAGGCGGCGGCGATCTCGCCCTGCGAGTGGCCGACGACGGCGGACGGTTCGACGCCGAGGGAGCGCCACAGCGCGGCGAGCGACACCATCACGGCGAACAGGGCGGGCTGCACCACGTCGACGCGTTCGAGTCCGTCCCCGCCGCGCAGCACCTCGGTCAGCGACCAGTCGGTGAACGGCGCGAGCGCGTCCGCGCAGTCCGCGACGCGGGCGCGGAACACCTCGCTGGTCTCCAGCAGTTCCACGGCCATGCCGGGCCACTGCGAGCCCTGCCCGGGGAAGACGAACACCGCGTCGCGGGGCCGGCTCTCCACGGCCGGCGCGTCGAGTCCGCGCAGCAGTTCCTCCCGGTCGTCGCCGACGGCGACGACGCGGTGCTCGAACGGCGACCGCCCGGAGGCCAGGGACCAGCCGACGTCCGCAGGGCGCCAGTCCGGGTTCGCGCGCACCGCGTCGCGCAGCCGCCGCACCTGCTCCCCGACGGCGTCCGCGGTCCGCCCCGACACCGCCCACGGCACGGTCACGGGCGCGTCGGCCGGGCCGTCCGCGGGGGCGGCGCCGGGCTCCGGCGCCTGTTCGAGGATGACGTGCGCGTTCGTGCCGCTGACGCCGAAGGAGGACACGGCCGCGCGGCGCGGGCGGCCCGTCTCCGGCCAGTCGGCGGCGCTCGTCAGCAGCTCGACGGCGCCGGAGGACCAGTCGACGTGCGGGCTCGGCTCGTCCACGTGCAGCGTGCGCGGCAGCACCCCGTGCCGCATCGCCAGCACCATCTTGATCACCCCGGCCACACCGGCGGCGGCCTGCGTGTGCCCGATGTTCGACTTGACGGAACCGAGCCGCAGCGGGCGCTGCTCCGGCCGGTCGCGGCCGTAGGTGGCGAGCAGCGCCTGGGCCTCGATCGGGTCGCCGAGGCGCGTCCCGGTGCCGTGCGCCTCGACCGCGTCGACCAGGTCGGGGGTGAGGCCCGCGTCGTCGAGCGCCTGCCGGATGACCCGCTGCTGCGCGGGGCCGTTGGGCGCGGACAACTGGCTGCTCGCGCCGTCGGAGTTGACGGCGGAGCCGCGGACGAGGGCGAGCACCGGGTGCCCGTTGCGGCGCGCGTCGGAGAGGCGTTCGAGCAGCAGCATGCCGACGCCCTCGCCCCACGCGGTGCCGTCGGCCCCGGCCGCGAAGGACTTGCACCGCCCGTCGGGCGCGAGGCCGCGCTGCCGGCTGAACTCGATCATGCCGCTGGGCGTGACCATGACGGTCACGCCCCCGGCCAGCGCCATGGCGCACTCGCCCCGGCGCAGCGCGCGCGCCGCGAGGTGCACGGCGACGAGCGAGGACGAGCACGCCGTGTCCACGGTGACGGCCGGGCCCTCAAGGCCGAGCGCGTAGGCGATGCGCCCCGAGGCGACGCTTCCGGCGTTGCCCGCGCCGAGGAACGCGGCGACGGGCTCGGGCGCCGCGCGCAGGCGGGCGGCGTACTCGTGGTACATGAGCCCGGCGAACACCCCGACGCGTTCACCGCGCACGGACAGCGGGTCGATCCCGGCGCGTTCCAGCGTCTCCCAGGCGGCTTCGAGCAGCAGCCGCTGCTGCGGGTCCATGGCCAGCGCCTCGCGGGGGCTGATGTCGAAGAAGGCCGGGTCGAACCGGTCGGCGCCGTCGACGAAGCCGCCGACTCGCACGTAGGAGGTGCCGGGCCGCTGCCCGTCCGGGTCGTGGAAGTCCGCGGGCCAGCCGCGGTCGGCGGGCGGCTCACCGATGGCGTCGTGCCCCTCGTCCACCAGCCGCCACAGCGCGTCAGGGGTGGTCACGCCGCCCGGCAGGCGGCAGGCCATGCCGATGACGGCGACGGGTTCGCGGTCTGCCTCCTCAAGCTCGCGCACGCGGCGGCGCGCGGCGGTCAGTTCCGCGGTCGCCCACCGGAGGTGCTCGCGCAGCTTCTCTTCGTTTGCCACCTGAGCCAGCTCCTAAGACGTGGGGAGGTTCATCGGGGCTCCGCTGTCCGACGCGCGCAGTCCTTCGAGCACTTCGAACAGTTCGTCGTCGCTCGCCGCGGCCAGGTCGTGCGCGGGCCCCTGCGGGTCCTGCGCCCCCCACCGCGACAGGAGGTCCTTCAGGCGCAGCGCGATGGCGGTCCTCGCGTCGTCGTCCCCGGCGAACGGCGCGAGGTCCCCTTCGAGCCGGTCGAGGGCGGCGAGCGCCGGGGCGACGGGGGCGTCGGCCGCGGCGGCCCGCAGTTCGCCGACGAGGTGGCCGGCCAGCAGCGCCGCGTTGGGGTGGTCGAGCGCCAGGGTCGCCGGGAGCCGCAGGCCCGTGGCGCCTTCGAGCCGGTCGCGCAGTTCCAGATCGGTCAGCGAGTCGAAGCCGAGGTCCATGAAGCCGCGGGCCGGGTCGATGTCCTCGGGCGTCGTCTCGCCGAGCACGGCCGCCGCGTGGGCGCGGACCAGGTCGAGCACGACGCGTTCGCGTTCCGCGTCGGCCAGCCCTGCCAGCCGCCGCGCCAGCGGCTCGTCGGCCCCGGCCCCGCCCGGCCCGCCCTCCGAAGCGGCGGGCGCGCCCGGCGCGGCGGCGGCAGCGGGCCCGGCGGCGGCCAGGTGCCGCAGCGGCGCGGGCACCCGCGCCGGGTCCGGCGCGGCACGCAGCGCCTCGGTGTCGAGCCGCAGCGCGAGGACGGCCGGCTCGGTCGGCGCGAGCGCGGCGTCCAGCAGCGCGAGCGCGTCCCGGGTCGGCAGCGGCAGCACGCCGGTGCGCCCGAGCCTGGCCAGGTCGGCGGCGCCCAGGTTCCCGGTCAGCGCGCTGCGCGCCTCCCACAGTCCCCAGCCGATGGACACCGCGGGCAGGCCGAGCGCGCGGCGGTGGTGCGCGAGCGCGTCGAGGAACGCGTTGGCCGCCGCGTAGTTGGCCTGTCCCGGCGACCCGAGCGTGCCGGCGGCCGACGAGAACATCACGAACGCCGCCGGCTCCAGGTGGCGCGTGAGGTCGTGCAGGTGCCAGGCCGCTTCGGCCTTGGCCCGCAGCACCGGTGCGAGGCGTTCCTCGGTCAGCGACTCCACGACGCCGTCGTCGGTCACGCCCGCCGCGTGCACCACCCACCGCAGGGGCCGGTCGGCGGGCAGTTCGGCCAGGAGCCGCCGCAGCGCGTCGGCGTCCGCCGCGTCGCACGCGGCCACCCGCACGTCGGCCCCGAGCCGTTCGAGATCGGCCACCAGCCCCGCGGCGCCGGGGGCGCGCTCGCCGGCCCTGCTGGTCAGCAGCAGGTGCCGCGCGCCGCGGGCCGCCAGGTGGCGGGCGACGAGGCCGCCGAGCGTTCCGGTGCCCCCCGTGATCAGCACGGTGCCGTCCTGGGGCGGCGGCGCCTGCCCGCCGCCGGGCAGCGGCACGTCCGCCAGGCGGGGGATCACCACCGCACCGCCCCGGACGGCCAGTTGGGGCTCGTCGTGGGCGAGCGCGGCCTCGGCCCCCGGGGCGCCGTCCCGCGGCGTCGCGGCGTCGGGTCCCGGGTCGTCCGGATCGAGGTCGAGCAGGGCGAAGCGCCCCGGGTGCTCGGCCTGGGCGGCCCGCACCAGGCCCCACACGGCCGCGCCCGCGAGGTCCCGTGGGGCCTCCGCCGGGCGCGCGGCCACGGCGCCGCGCGTCACCAGCACAAGACGGGTGCCGGCGAGGCGCGCGTCGGCCAGCCAGTCCCGCAGCAGCCGCAACGTCCGGGCCGTGGCCGCGCGCACGGCGGACGGCGGTTCCCCGGCCGGCGGCGGCACCGGAACGAGCGCCACGCGCGGCGGCTCGGCGGCCAGGGCGGCGAGGTCGCGGACGCGGGACGGCACCGGCCCGAAGGGCCAGCCGGCCGGCACGTCCCCGAGCAGCGCGACCCGCCCGGTCGGCACGGGCCCTGCCGGCTTCTGGGCCGGGCGCCAGTCGAGACGCAGCAGCGCGCCATCGGGCCGCCCCGGCCCTTCGGCGTCCGCGCGCGGCTCCCGCACCGGGCGCAGGACGAGTCCGGCCACGGACCCCAGCGGCGCCCCCGCCGCGTCGGCGATGTCGAGCGCGACCTCGTCGGGGCCGCGCGGCGCGATCCGCACCCGCAGCGCGGAGGCGCCGCCGCCACGCGCGCCGATGCCGCGCCAGGCGAACGGCAGCCGCGTGCCGCGGTCACCGTCCGGCACCCCGAAGGACCACGCCTGGAGGGCCGCGTCGAGAAGCGCGGGGTGCACGGTGAACCGGCGCGCGTCCGCGGCCTGTTCGCGGGGCAGGGCCACCTCGGCGAAGATCTCGTCGCCGCGCCGCCACACCGCGCGCAGCCCCTGGAACGCGGGACCGTAGGCGTAGCCGCGCGCCGCCGCGTCCCGGTAGGCGTCCGCGATGCCCACCGGCTCTGCGTCCCGCGGCGGCCACGCCAGCAGGTCGCCCGGCACCTCGGCCGCCCCGCCCGCGAGTGTGCCGGCGGCGTGCCGCGTCCAGGCGGCGTCCCCGCCGTCGGGCCGGGCGTGCAGGCTGAGCGCACGGCGCCCCGCGGTGTCCGGCGCGCCGACCGCCAGGTGCAGCCGCACCCCGCCGGAGGCGGGGACGACCAGCGGGGCGTGCAGGGCCAGTTCCTCGACGTGCCCGCCCCCGCAGCGCCGCGCGGCCCACAGCGCCAGGTCGGCGAACGCGGCCCCCGGCAGCAGCACCTCGCCGCGCACGGCGTGGTCGGCCAGCCAGGGGTGCGCGCGGGTCGAGAGCAGGCCGGTGAACAACACGCCGCCGGATTCGGGGAGTTCGACGGCGGCGTCGAGCAGGGGGTGGTCCGCGGGTGCGAGACCTGCCGACGCGAGGTCCGCCGCGGCGGGCGCGTCCTCCAGCCAGTGGCGTTCCCGCTGGAACGCGTAGGTCGGCAGGTCCGCCTCGCCCGCGGGCCCCGCCGCCGCGGCTCCGGGGAAC
This sequence comes from Streptomyces marincola, assembly GCF_020410765.1. Lineage (NCBI taxonomy): Bacteria > Bacillati > Actinomycetota > Actinomycetes > Kitasatosporales > Streptomycetaceae > Streptomyces > Streptomyces marincola. The sequence goes on from NZ_CP084541.1 coordinate 307,276, forward strand.
GCCGCCGACCAGTCGACCCGCACTCCGGCGACGTGCAGCCGGGCGAGTGCGGTCAGGAACCGGCGGGCGGCACCGCCGGACCCGCGGCCGTCACCGGCCGCAGGGCAGCCGACGGCGACCCGGGCCGTGCCGGGGCCACCGCCCGCCGGGCCCGGCTCCGGCGGCGAGGCCGCCCCGACGCCGACGAACACCGTGTGCCCGCCCGCCGCGAGCGCCCCGAGCACCGCCGAAGGGTCGGCACCGAGCACGTGGAACGGCACCCCGGAGGCGCCGTTCGGCTCCGGCACGGGCCCGCCCGCCACCACCGCGCGGGCCGCCGCGTCCAGCGGTAACGCGCCGGCCGCGCACGCGGCGGCGAGCCGGTCCGCCGCGCCGCCGGCCACGGCCGCCGGGGCCACGCCGTGCGCGCGCCACAGCTCCGCGAGCGAGACCAGCACCGCCCAGCGCAGCGGGCCCGCGTCGCGCGCCTCGTCCTCGCCGCGCAGCGCCCTGGTCAGCGACCAGTCCGCCAGCGGCGCGAGCGCGTCGGCGCACTCGGCCATGCGGCGCGCGAACACGGGCGCGCCCGCCATCAGTTCGGCCACCGCGGCGGGCCGCACGCCGCCCGCTTCCGCGCCGTCCCCGGGGAACACGAACACGACCTTCCCCGGCTCCCCCGCCACCCCCGACGTCACGCCGGGCGCAGGACCGCCGTCGGCGAGCGCCGCCGTGGCGCGCACGAGGTCCGCCCGGTCCGCGCCCACCACGACGGCCCGGTGCTCGAACACCGCGCGGGTGCGGGCCAGCGCCGCGCCGATCCGCGCCGCGGAAAGCTCGGGGTGCCCCTCCGCGTGGGCGGCGAGGCGCCCGGCCTGCGCGCGCAGCGCGGCGCCGCCGCGCGCGGACAGCACCCAGGGCACCGCGCCTTCGCCCCGCCCTGCGGGCGCGTCCTCCGCCGGGGCCTCGGGCGCCTCGGCGGGCGCCTCCTCAAGGACGAGGTGCGCGTTGGTGCCGCTCACACCGAACGAGGACACTCCCGCGCGGCGCGGCTCCCCGTCCTCCCGCGGCCACTCCCGGGCGCTGGTGAGGAGCCGCACCGCGCCCGCCGACCAGTCCACCACCGGCGTGGGCCGGTCGACGTGCAGCGTCGGGGGCAGGGCGCCCCGGCGCATCGCCATCACCATCTTGATCACGCCCGCGACACCGGCCGCCGCCTGGGCGTGCCCGATATTCGACTTCACGGAACCGAGCCACACCGGGCGCTCCCGGTCCTGCCCGTAGGTGGCGAGCAGCGCCTGGGCCTCGATCGGGTCGCCGAGCGTCGTGCCCGTGCCGTGCGCCTCCACCGCGTCCACGGCCGCGGCCGGCAGCCCCGCGTCCGCCAGCGCCTGCCTGATCACGCGCTGCTGCGCCGGACCGCTCGGCGCGGTCAGGCCGCTGCTCGCGCCGTCCTGGTTCACGGCGGAACCGCGGATCACGGCGAGCACACGATGCCCGTTCCGCCGCGCGTCCGACAGCCGTTCCAGCAGCAGCAGGCCGACGCCCTCACCGAGGCTGGTGCCGTCGGCACGCCCGGCGAACGCCTTGCACCGCGCGTCGGCCGCGAGACCGCGCTGCCTGCTGAACTCGATCAGCGCCATCGGGGACGCCATCAGCGTCACCCCGCCGGCCAGCGCCATCGCGCACTCGCCCCTGCGCAGCGACTGGCACGCCAGGTGCAGCGCCACCAGCGACGACGAGCACGCCGTGTCCACCGTCAGGGCGGGCCCCTCAAGGCCGAGCGTGTACGCGACACGGCCGGAGGCGACACTGCCGGTGCTGCCGTTGCCCACGTAGCCCTCGTACTCCGGCGGCACCCGCCGCAACCGGGACGCGTAGTCCTGGTAGATGACGCCCGCGAACACCCCGGTCGCGCTGCCGCGCAGCCCGGCCGGGTCGAGCCCGGCCCGTTCGAAGCACTCCCACGCCGTTTCGAGCAGCAGCCGCTGCTGCGGATCGGTGGCCGCCGCCTCGCGCGCGCTCATCCCGAAGAACGCCGCGTCGAACCGGTCCGCGTCACGCAGGAAACCGCCCTCCCGGACGTAGGTCCTGCCGTGGCGCGCGGGGTCCGGATCGTACAGTTCCGGGTCCCATCCGCGGTCGGTGGGGAACGGCGAGATCGCGTCCCGCCCTTCCGTCACGAGCCGCCACAGGTCCTCGGGGGACGCGACGTCCCCGGGGTAGCGGCAGGCCATGCCCACGATGGCCACCGGCTCGCGGGACTCCGCCTCCACCTCGCGCAGCCGCTGCCTGGTCCTGCGCAGGTCGGTGGTCAGGCGCTTGAGGTAGTCGAGCACCTTCTCGTCACTCGTCATCTTGGCCTTGAACCCTTCCCGCGCACCGCGAGGACCGCGCCCGGCGGCCCGGGCCGGCGTGCCCCCTCATGAGCCGCGCAATTCGTTTTCGACGATGTCGAAGATGTCTTCGAGCGTGGCGGCCTCGACATCGACGGCATCCCCGCCCCCGGCCGCCTCGCCCGCTCCGCCGCCCGGGGGTGCCTCGGCGCCGCCCGGGGGTGCCTCGGCGTCGAGTTGCCCCAGCAGGTCGCGCAGCCGTGCGGCGAGCCGCCCCCGCACCGGGTCGTCGGACGCCACGTCCCCGAGCACCGCTTCGAGGCCGTCGAGCCGCGCGAGCACGGGCGGAACGGCCGCCTCCTCCGCCAGCCGCGCGTCGAGGTGCGCCGCGAGCGCCGCCACGGTGGGGAAGTCGAAGATCAACGTCGCAGGCAGCCGGAGGCCGGTCACCGCGCCCAGCCGGTTGCGCAGCTCGACCGCCCGCAGCGAGTCGAACCCCGATTCGAGGAAGCCCCGCGCGGTGTCGACCTGTTCCGGCCCGGCCAGCCCCAGCACACCGGCCGCCTCGGCGCGTACCCGGTGGAACAGCGCCTCGGCCCGCTCCTCGCCCGACAGCCCCGCCAGGCGGGCGGGGCCGGTCGCGGCGTCCGTCCCGGTCGCGGGAGCGCCCGCCGGGGCCGGCCTGCGGCGCGCCCGGCCCACGAGGCCGCGCACCAACGGCGGCCGTTCCGCCGCGTCCCGCAACGCCGCCAGGTCCAGCCGCACCGGCAGCACCAGGGGCCGTTCCAGGCCGAGCGCCACGTCGAACAGCGCCAGGCCGTCCGCCGACGCCAGCGGCAGCACGCCGGAACGCCGCAAGCGGGCCAGGCCCGCCTCGCCGAGCCCGCCCGTCATGTCGCTGAGCGTTTCCCACAGCCCCCAAGCCATCGACACCGCGGGCAGCCCGAGCGCACGGCGGTGCTCGGCGAGCGCGTCGAGGTACGCGTTGGCCGCCGCGTAGTTGCCCTGCCCTGCCGCACCGAGGATGCCGCCGGCCGCGGAGAACAGCACGAACATCGACAGGTCCGCGTCCCGGGTGAGTTCGTGCAGGTGCCGCGCCGACTCGGCCTTGGCGCGCAGGACGGCCCCGACCCGTTCCCCGGTCAGGGACGTGATCAACCCGTCGTCCAGCACGCCCGCGGCGTGCACGACTCCGGTGAGGGGGTGCTCCTGCGGCACGGAGCCGAGCACCTCGGCCAGCGCCGCCCGGTCGGACACATCGCACGCCACGGCCTTCGCCTCGGCACCGGCCTCGGCCAGCGCGGCCACCAGTTCCGCCGCGCCCTCGGCCGCTGGGCCGCGCCGGCTGACGAGCAGCAGCCGCCGCACGCCGTGTGCCTGCACCAGGTGGCGGGCGACCAGAGCGCCCAGCGTCCCGGTACCGCCGGTGATCAGCACGGTTCCGTGCCCGTTCCCGGCCGCGGGCGCCACCGCCTCCGGCCGCGCGGCGGCCAGGCGCGGCGCGAGCACCCGCCCGCCCCGCAGCGCGAGTTGCGGCTCCGCCTCCAGCGGAAGGCGGGGCAGCAGCTCACGCACGAGCCGCGCGGCCTCGTCGGCACCGCCGCTGTCGGTGTCGGTATCGGTATCGATCAGAACGATGCGCCCGGGGTGCTCGGCCTGCGCGGAACGCACCGCCCCCCACGCCGCCGCCGCCGAAAGATCGGTCACGTCCTCGCCGTTCCGCGTGCTCACGGCGCCCCCGGTCAGCCACACGAGCCGGTCCGTGGCGGAACGCTCGTGCGCCAGCCACTCCTGGAGAACCGCCACGGCACGCACCGCCGCCTCGACGGGCCCCACCGCCTGAGCAGCCGTCCGCCCGCCGTCCACCGGTCCCGCGCCTCGCCACGTCACGACCGTGTCCCGCCGGGCCGGGGCCGCGGACGCCGCCACATCCGCCGTGACGTCGGCCCACTCGACGTGGAACAGCGCGTCCCGCAACGGCACACCCAACTGCTCGCGCCTGACCGGTCGCACGGCCAGGGACTCGACGTCCGCCACCGGGGCACCGGTCTCGTCGGCGACCGAGAGGGTCATGGTGTCGGGGCCGGTGGGGGCCAGCCGGACGCGCAGGGCGGTCGCGCCGGTGGCGTGCAGCGTCACCCCGGACCAGGAGAACGGCAACCTGACCTCGTCGACACCGTCGAGGAGACTCGCGTGGAGGGCCGCGTCGAGGAGCGCGGGATGCAGGTCGAAGTCGTCACCGTGCCGCTCCTGCGGAAGCCGGACCTCCGCGAACACCTCGTCCCCGCGCCGCCACGCCGCGACCAGCCCACGGAACGCGGGACCGTACTCGAATCCGCTCTCCGCGAGCCGGTCGTAGAAGCCGGCCAGCGGGACAGCAACGGCCTGGGGCGGCGGCCAGACACCGGACAACTCCGGGTGACCTGCGACGGGCCCTGCGGGTGCGAGTGTTCCGGTGGCGTGGGTGACCCATTCCTCTCCCTCACCACCCCGCGCGAACACCCCCAACGAACGCCGACCCTCACCATCCACCTCACCCACCCGCACCTGCACATCCACACCACCCACCCCCAACACCAACGGCACCCCCAACGCCAACTCCTCCACCCGACCCCCCGCACGCAACCCCAACTCAACAAACCCCGTCCCCGGCAACAACACCGAACCCCACACCCCATGATCACCAAGCCACCCATACCCCTCCAACGACACCCGCCCCGAAAACACCACACCACCCCCACCAGCCAACTCCACCCCACCACCCACCAACCCACGCCCCACCCCACCAGACCCCAACCCCGAACCACCCGACAACCAAAACCGCTCCCGCTCAAACGCATACGTCGGCACATCCCCACACGCCTGTGCCACCGCCCGCTCCTGGCCCGGGAAAAGGCGGGACCAGTCCACATCCACACCCCGCACGAACGCCTCACCCACCGACAACAGGAACCGCCGCATACCCCCCTCACCACGCCGCAACGACCCCACCGCCGAAACACCCTCCATCACCGGCACCAACACCGGATGACCACTGCACTCCACAAACACCACATCATCACCGAACGACCGAACCACATCATCAAACAACACCGGCCGCCGCAAATTCTCAAACCAATACTCCCCACCCAACCCCTCCATATCCAACAACCCACCCGACACCGTCGAATAAAACGGCAACACCCCCCGACGCCCCACCACACCCACCAACCCCTCAACCAACCGCTCCCGCACCACATCCACCCCCGGACCATGCGACGCATAATCCACCGCCACCCACCGCACCCCCACACCCCGCCCCTCACACAACCCCACCAACCGCCCCAACGCCCCCACCTCACCCGACACCACCACCGACCCAGGACCATTCACCGCAGCCACCACCAACCCACCACCCACCTCACCCAACAACCCCTCCACCCCCGACACCGACAACGACACCACCACCATCCCCCCACCCCCCACCAACTCCCCCACCAACCCAGACCGCAACACCACCACCCGCGCACCCTCCTCCACCGACAACCCACCCGCCACCACCACCGCAGCCACCTCACCCTGCGAATGACCCACCACCCCCCGCACCACCACACCCAACGACTCCCACAACCGACCCAACGACACCATCACCGCCCACAACACCGGCTGCACCACCTCAACCCGCCCCAACCACCCCTCATCACCCGACCGCAACACCCCCACCAACGACCACCCCACCAACGGCTCCAACGCCCGCTCACACACCCCCATCCACTCCGCAAACACCACCGACTCCTCCAACAACCCCACCACCAACCCCACCCACTGCCACCCCTGACCCGGAAACACCAACACCACCCCACGACCACCACCAGAAACAGACCCACCACCCGACACCGACCCAGAAACAGAACCCACCACCGAACCAAAACCAGAACCAACACTCACCACAGAACCACCCGACACCACACCCGACTCCACATCCCCCACCAACCCATCCAACCCACCCACCAACTCCTCCCGCGAACCACCCACCACCACACCCCGCACCCCAAACACCGAACGACCCGCCAACACCCCACCCACCACACCCACCCCCACACCAGAACCCCCACCCACCACCCACTCCCGCAACCGACCCACCACACCCACCAACCCACCCACCGAACGCCCCGACACCACCCACACCACCACACCACCAGAAACACCCGAACCAAGACTGGAATTCACCGGCGCCTCCACCACCGGCGCCTCCTCCACCACCACATGCGCATTCGTCCCACTGATTCCAAAAGCAGAAATCGCGGCACGTCGCGGCCGGCCGTCCTCCGGCCATTCCCGCGTCTCCTCAAGCAGCTCGACGGCACCCGACGACCAGTCGATGTGCGATGACCGTTCGCCCACGTGCAGCGTGCGCGGCAGCACCCCGTGCCGCATCGCCATCACCATCTTGATCACACCCGCCACACCCGCGGCGGCCTGCGTGTGCCCGATGTTCGACTTCACCGACCCCAACCACAACGGACGCCCCTCCGCCCGCTCCCGCCCATACGTCGCCAACAACGCCTGCGCCTCGATCGGATCACCCAGACGCGTCCCCGTCCCATGCGCCTCCACCACATCCACATCAGCCGCGGAAAGCCGCGCATCCGCCAACGCCTGCCGAATCACCCGCTGCTGCGACGGACCATTCGGCGCCGTCAACCCATTCGACGCACCATCCTGATTAATCGCCGAACCACGCACCACCGCCAGCACCCGGCGCCCATTCCGCCGCGCATCCGACAACCGCTCAAGCAGAACGACGCCGACGCCTTCCGCGAGACCGAACCCGTCGGCGTCGTCGGAGAACGCCTTGCACCGCCCGTCGGTGGAGAGGGCCCGCAGACGGCTGAACCCGATGAACGCGTCGGGCGTCGGCATGACCACGGCACCACCCGCGAGTGCCAGCGAGCATTCGCCGCGCCGCAGGGCCTGGGCCGCCAGGTGCAGGGACACCAACGACGACGAACACGCCGTGTCCACCGTCACCGCGGGCCCTTCGAGCCCGAAGGCATAGGCGACACGCCCCGAGATCACGCTCGGCACGCTCCCGGTGACCACATAGTCCTCGATGGCCTGCGTGGCCTCGCCGGCGCTCGGCCCATAGCCGTGCGACATGGCGCCGACGAACGTTCCCGTGGAGGAGCCGTGGAGGTCCCGCATGGTGAGCCCCGCGCGTTCGAACGCCTCCCACGACGTTTCGAGCAGCAACCGCTGCTGCGGATCCATGGCCAGGGCCTCGCGCGGACTGATCCCGAAGAACCCCGCGTCGAACAGGTCGGCGTCCTCAAGGAAGCCGCCCTGCCGGACATAACTGGTCCCCCGCCGTCCGGGGTCGTCGTCGAACAGGTTGCCCAGGTCCCAGCCCCGGTCATCGGGGAAATCGGCGATCACGTCCCCGCCGTTCACGACCACCTGCCACAACGCCTCGGGGCTGTCGATGCCACCGGGGAAACGGCACGCCATTCCCACGATGGCCAGCGGCTCGTCGTCCGTGGCGCGCGGGGCGGCGGTGACGGCGGGCAGGGCGGGCTCTTCCTCAGCCCCCAGCACCTCGGTACGCAGGTGCCGTGCCAGCACGGATGGCGTGGGGTGGTCGAAGACCAGCGTGGCCGGCAACTGGAGGCCGGTGGCTGCGGCGAGGCGGTTGCGCAGCTCGACCGCGGTCAGTGATTCGAAACCGAGATCCTTGAACGCACGGTCCGGCCCGACGGCCTCCGCCGACGCATGCCCAAGCACGGCCTGCGCGTGGGTGCCGACCAGGTCGAGCAGGACGCGTTCCTGGTCGGCCCGCGGCTGCCCGTCGAGCCGCTGCCACAGTGCCGACCGCGTGGGGACCACGTCGGCCGTCGGACTCTCTGCCGGTCGCGTCCCGGGCTCCACCGCCCGCTGGTAAAGCGCGAGTTCGCCGAGCAGTGGGCTCGGCCGCATCGAGGTGAACAGCGACGCGAACGGCTCCCAGTCGATCTCGGCCACGGCGACGAACGTGTCGTCGTGGTCGAGTGCCTGCTGAAGGGCGGCGATCGCCAAGTCGGCGCGCATCAGGGCGAGTCCCTGGCCCCGCACGCGTTCGCGCGTCGCGTTCGGGTCGAGCCCTTCCATGCCGCGCCAGGTGTTGAGCGCGTCCTCCCACACTCCCCAGGCCACGGACGTCATCGGCAGCCCTCGCGCCCTGCCGCGCACCGCGAGCGCGTCGAGCGCCGCGTTCGCCGCCGCGTAGGCGGCATGGTCCCCGCTGCCCCAGACGCCGGCGATCGACGAGAACAGCACGAACGCGTCCAGGTCCTCGGGATCGAGCAGGTCAGCAAGGTGTTCTGTGCCCGCGACCTTCGCGGACAGCACGGCGGCGAGGCTGTCCAGCGTGGTATCGGTCACGGGGGCCAACTCGATGTGGGCGGCCGTGTGCATGACGGCCCGTACCGTGTGCCCGGCCTCGCGCAGTTCCCCCAACAGGGTCTCCACCGCTCCGCGGTCACCGACGTCACAGGCGCTCACGGTGACGGTGGTGCCCATGTCGGTGAGTTCGGCGACGAGTTCCTCAACCCCCGGGGCCTCGGGTCCCCTGCGGCTGATGAGCACGAGGTGTTCGGCACCGCCGGCGGCGAGCCAGCGAGCGACGCGCGGTCCGAGGCTGCCGGTCGCACCGGTGAGCACAACGGTGCCGGCCGGAGCCCATGTGCGTCGCGGTTCCGCGGCTCCGACGGCCGCCCGGACCATACGCCGGCCGGACAGGCCGGAGGCGCGAACCGCGACCTGGTCCTCACCGTTCAGCCCGGCGAGGACATGGCAGAGGCCGGAGAGAGCGTCCTCATCGACGGTCTCCGGCAGGTCGATCAGCCCGCCCCAGAGTGCCGAGTGCTCCAGGGCGATGACCCTGCCGAGGCCCCACACCTGCGCCTGCGCGGGATCAGCCGGCGCGTCCTCCGGCCCCGTCGTCACCGCCCCCCTGGTGACGGACCACAACCGGCCGGTACCACCGAGGTCGGTGAGCGCCTGCACCAAGGAAAGAGTGAGTGCCACGCCCGCCGTGAGCCCTGGATGGGACGGCAGCGGACGCGCGTCGAGAGCCAGGAGCGACAGGATGCCGCCGTCGAAGGGGGCCGTGGCGTCGACGAGGGCGCGGAGGCGTTCCCCGAGAACCTCGCGGTCGGCATCCGCCACGGACAACGCGACCGGAACCACGCGGGCGGCACCACCATCACCCAGCGCCCGGATGGCGGTGTCCATCCACTGCGGCCGGGCGCTCTCCTCCGGAACGAGAACGACCCATGTGCCGGACAGTTGGGGCGTCGGCGCCGCAGGCGTCAACGGCGTCCAGTCGATCCGGTAGCGCCAATCGTCGACAGTCTCCCGCGTACGACGTTCTTTCGCCGCGGTGTCCGGCTCCAAGTCTTTCAGCCAGAAGCGTTCCCGCTGAAACGCGTATGTGGGTACGTCCGCATACGCCTCCGCGAGCGCTCGTTCCTGTCCCGGGAAAAGGCGGGACCAGTCCACATCCACACCCCGCACGAACGCCTCACCCACCGACAGCAGAAACCGCCGCATACCCCCCTCACCACGCCGCAACGACCCCACCGCCGAAACACCCTCCATCACCGGCACCAACACCGGATGACCACTGCACTCCACAAACACCACATCATCACCGAACGACCGAACCACATCATCAAACAACACCGGCCGCCGCAAATTCTCAAACCAATACTCCCCACCCAACCCCTCCATATCCAACAACCCACCCGACACCGTCGAATAAAACGGCAACACCCCCCGACGCCCCACCACACCCACCAACCCCTCAACCAACCGCTCCCGCACCACATCCACCCCCGGACCATGCGACGCATAATCCACCGCCACCCACCGCACCCCCACACCCCGCCCCTCACACAACCCCACCAACCGCCCCAACGCCCCCACCTCACCCGACACCACCACCGACCCAGGACCATTCACCGCAGCCACCACCAACCCACCACCCACCTCACCCAACAACCCCTCCACACCAACCCGACCCAACGACACCACCACCATCCCCCCACCCCCCACCAACTCCCCCACCAACCCAGACCGCAACACCACCACCCGCGCACCCTCCTCCACCGACAACCCACCCGCCACCACCACCGCAGCCACCTCACCCTGCGAATGACCCACCACCCCCCGCACCACCACACCCAACGACTCCCACAACCGACCCAACGACACCATCACCGCCCACAACACCGGCTGCACCACCTCAACCCGCCCCAACCACCCCTCATCACCCGACCGCAACACCCCCACCAACGACCACCCCACCAACGGCTCCAACGCCCGCTCACACACCCCCATCCACTCCGCAAACACCACCGACTCCTCCAACAACCCCACCACCAACCCCACCCACTGCCACCCCTGACCCGGAAACACCAACACCACCCCACGACCACCACCAGAAACAGACCCACCCGACACCGACCCAGAAACAGAACCCACCACCGAACCAAAACCAGAACCAACACTCACCACAGAACCACCCGACACCACACCCGACTCCACATCCCCCACCAACCCATCCAACCCACCCACCAACTCCTCCCGCGAACCACCCACCACCACACCCCGCACCCCAAACACCGAACGACCCGCCAACACCCCACCCACCACACCCACCCCCACACCACCACCAGCACCCACCACCCACTCCCGCAACCGACCCACCACACCCACCAACCCACCCACCGAACGCCCCGACACCACCCACACCACCACACCACCAGAAACACCCAAACCAACACCAGAACTGGAACTCACCGGCGCCTCCACCACCGGCGCCTCCTCCACCACCACATGCGCATTCGTCCCACTGATCCCGAACGACGACACCCCCGCACGCCGCACACCACCCGCACCCACCACCCACTCCCGCGCCTCACGCAACAACTCCACCCGCCCCGAAGACCAATCCACATGCCCCGACGGCTCATCCACATGCAACGTCTGCGGCAACACCCCATACCGCAACGCCATCACCATCTTGATCACACCCGCCACACCCGCAGCCGCCTGCGCATGCCCAATATTCGACTTCAACGACCCCAACCACAAAGGACGCCCCACCGCACGCCCCTGCCCATACGTCGCCAACAACGCCTGCGCCTCAATCGGATCACCCAGACGCGTCCCCGTCCCATGCGCCTCCACCACATCCACATCAACCGCGGAAAGCCCCGCATCCGCCAACGCCTGCCGAATCACCCGCTGCTGCGACGGACCATTCGGGGCGGAAAAACCGCTGCTGCCTCCGTCCTGGTTCACCGCCGAGCCACGCACCACCGCCAATACCCGACGCCCATTCCGCCGCGCATCCGACAACCGCTCAAGCAGCAACACCCCCACCCCCTCCGACCACCCGGTGCCATTCGCCGAATCGGCGAAAGACCTGCACCTGCCGTCGGGGGACAGGGCCCGCTGCCGGCTGAACTCGACGAACCCCGACGGCCCGGTCATGACCGTCACACCGGCCGCCAGCGCCAGCGTGCTCTCCCCACGCCGCAACGACTGACACGCCAGATGCAACGACACCAACGACGACGAACACGCCGTATCCACCGTCACCGCAGGACCCTCAAGCCCCAACGTGTAAGCCACACGCCCCGACACGACGCTTCCCGTGTCACCGGTGAGCACGTAGCCTTCGAGTTCTTCCGGCACCTCACGCAGCAGAGCCGCGTAGTCCTGGTGCATGACGCCGGCGAACACGCCGGTGCGACTCCCACGCACGGAATCGGGCGAGATACCGGCCCGTTCGAACGCCTCCCATGACGTTTCGAGCAGCAATCGCTGCTGCGGGTGCATCGCCAGCGCCTCGCGCGGATTGATCCCGAAGAACTCCGCGTCGAAGTCCGCCGCGTCATCGAGGAACCCACCATGCCGCACATACGACTTCCCCGGCACCGAAGGATCCGGATCGAACAGACCCTCCACATCCCACCCGCGATCCTCAGGAAACTCCGAGATCGCGTCCGTCCCACTCTCCACCAACCGCCACAAATCCTCGGGCGACCGCACACCCCCAGGAAAACGGCACGCCATCCCCACGATCGCGATCGGCTCGGACTTCGCGGCGGTCAGCTCGCGATTCTGCTGCCGAAGCAGTTCGGCCTCTTTGAGAGAGGCTCGCAGTGCCCTGACGACTTCTTCGCTGGATGCGGCCATCGTCGAACTCCGAATCTCTGGTCACGTACTGGTCAGTGATCGCCCAAGGCCACGCGCACGAGACTTTCGACATCCATCGTGTCCAGTGACTCGGCCGCTTCCGGGGCCGCCGCTTCCTCGCGGGCGGGTTCGCTCTCGGCCAGGCGGAGCAGCGGCCCGACCAACCCGGCCGCACGGAACCGGTCGAGCGGGATGGCGGCCAGGGCCCTGCGGAACTCCGCCTCGCCGGTTTCCGAGGGCTCGTGCTCGGACGCGTTCGGCAGGAGTTCCGCCTGGAGGAGGCGTGCGACGGCGGCTGGGGTCGGGTGATCGAAGATGAGGGTGGGCGGCAGCCGACGGCCGGTGGCCGAGGTCAGCCGGTTGCGCATGTCCAAGGCGGTGAGCGAATCGAGGCCGAGGTCGAGGAAGCCGCGCCCAGGATCCACCGCACCGGCCGACGCGTGGCCGAGCACGTGTGCCACATGCTCGCGGACCAGATCCAGCAGGAGGCGTTCGCGTTCCGCCTCGGACGCCTCAAGCAGGCGCCGTTTCAGCGTCTCGGCCGACTCGCCCGCCGACTGGCGGCGAGCCGGTGCCCGGACCAGGCGCCGGAGGAGGAACGGGACCTCGCCGCGCAGCATGCTTCCCCGCGTGTCCAGCGCGGCCGGCACGAGCAGGGCCGCACGGCGGTCCGCGAGTGCCGCGTCGAACAGGTCGAGCCCTTGCTCCGTCGTGAGTGGCAGCAGCCCGGCCCTGCCGAGACGCCGCATCTCCTCCGCGCCGAGGTGGCCGGTCATACCGCTGGAGCGCGCCCACAGCCCCCAGGCCAGCGACAGGCCGGGCAGCCCCTCGGCACGACGCCGGTGCGCCAGCGCGTCGAGGAACGCGTTCGCGGCGGAGTAGCTGGCCTGCCCTGGATTGCCCAGCAATCCCGCGGCCGACGAGAACGTCACGAACGCCGAGAGGTCGGCAGCCCGGGTCAGTTCGTGCAGGTGCCAGGCGGCATCCACTTTGGGGCGGAGTACCGCGCCGATCCGTTCCTGGGTCAGGGATGTGATCACCCCGTCGTCCAGCAGCCCGGCCATATGGATCACGGCCGTCAGCTGAATGCCGTCAAGCGCTTCGGCCAGTGCCTCACGGTCGGAGACATCGCAGGCGAGGACGGTGACCTCCGCCCCCAGGGCCGCCAGTTCCGCCCTGAGAGCAGCCGCGCCCTCGGCGGCCGGCCCCTGACGGCTGAGCAGCAGCAGCTCGCGCACACCGTGCGTTCGCACGATGTGCTTGGCGACGAGGCCGCCGAGCGTTCCCGTGCCCCCGGTGATCAGTACCGTTCCCTCTCCGTTCGCTCCGCCGAGCGGGGGCGGCGCCACCGACTCGGACGGCGAGGGTCCGGCACCGGCCCGGGGCCGGAGCAGACGAGGCACACTCGCCTGCCCCGCGCGCACGAGGATCTGTGGCTCGCCGCTCGGCAGAACGTTCAGCAGGGCGGGGAACGACGCGTCGTGCGCGTCGATGTCCGCGAGAACCAGCCGCCCCGGGTTCTCGGACTGGGCGGACCTGATCAGCCCCCAGAGGGGTGCGTGCACGAGGTCGCGGGCGTCGCCGGCCGCCTCCCGGGTGAGCACAACGAGCTGGGAGGACGCGAACCGGTCGTCGGCGAGCCAGCTTTGCACCAGGCCCAGGGCCTCGTTCATCGCGGCCCTGACCTCGTCGGCGGGGTTGCCGGCGGAAGGGTGGAGGAAAGGAGCGATGACGAAGTCCGCGGTACGCGCGTGCTCGTCACCGGCGGCCAGCGCGGCAAGGTCCGGGAAGGAAGGCGGCGTCGACCCCAGCGTCTCGGTCCCGAGCAGAACGATCCGCGCGCCGGTGGCCGCGCCGCTACTCGGCCGGGAGTCCGCAGGCACCCAGTCCAGGTGATACAGCGGTGTGTCGGAGCGGGCGGCGAGGAGCTGCTGGGGCGTGACGGCCCGGAGAGTGAGGGCGTCGACCGTGACGACCGGCTCGCCGGCCTCGTCGAACGCCTCAAGGCTCATGGTGTCGGGGCCGGTGGGGGCCAGCCGGACGCGGAGGGCGGTCGCGCCGGTGGCGTGCAGCGTCACCCCGGACCAGGAGAACGGCAGCCTGACGTGACTCGGGCCGGCGAGCAGCCCGGCGTGGAGGGCCGCGTCGAGGAGCGCGGGATGCAGGTCGAAGTCGTCACCGTGCCGCTCCTGCGGAAGCCGGACCTCCGCGAACACCTCGTCCCCGCGCCGCCACGCCGCGACCAGCCCACGGAACGCGGGACCGTACTCGAATCCGCTCTCCGCGAGCCGGTCGTAGTCGACATCCATCGGAACGGCACCGGCCGGGGGCCACAATCCCTCCTGCCGCGGCGGCTCGGACGGCATCCCGGGTGCGAGTGTTCCGGTGGCGTGGGTGACCCATTCCTCTCCCTCACCACCCCGCGCGAACACCCCCAACGAACGCCGACCCTCACCATCCACCTCACCCACCCGCACCTGCACATCCACACCACCCACCCCCAACACCAACGGCACCCCCAACGCCAACTCCTCCACCCGACCCCCCGCACGCAACCCCAACTCAACAAACCCCGTCCCCGGCAACAACACCGAACCCCACACCCCATGATCACCAAGCCACCCATACCCCTCCAACGACACCCGCCCCGAAAACACCACACCACCCCCACCAGCCAACTCCACCCCACCACCCACCAACCCACGCCCCACCCCACCAGACCCCAACCCCGAACCACCCGACAACCAAAACCGCTCCCGCTCAAACGCATACGTCGGCACATCCCCACACGCCTGTGCCACCGCCCGCTCCTGGCCCGGGAAAAGGCGGGACCAGTCCACATCCACACCCCGCACGAACGCCTCACCCACCGACAACAGGAACCGCCGCATACCCCCCTCACCACGCCGCAACGACCCCACCGCCGAAACACCCTCCATCACCGGCACCAACACCGGATGACCACTGCACTCCACAAACACCACATCATCACCGAACGACCGAACCACATCATCAAACAACACCGGCCGCCGCAAATTCTCAAACCAATACTCCCCACCCAACCCCTCCATATCCAACAACCCACCCGACACCGTCGAATAAAACGGCAACACCCCCCGACGCCCCACCACACCCACCAACCCCTCAACCAACCGCTCCCGCACCACATCCACCCCCGGACCATGCGACGCATAATCCACCGCCACCCACCGCACCCCCACACCCCGCCCCTCACACAACCCCACCAACCGCCCCAACGCCCCCACCTCACCCGACACCACCACCGACCCAGGACCATTCACCGCAGCCACCACCAACCCACCACCCACCTCACCCAACAACCCCTCCACCCCCGACACCGACAACGACACCACCACCATCCCCCCACCCCCCACCAACTCCCCCACCAACCCAGACCGCAACACCACCACCCGCGCACCCTCCTCCACCGACAACCCACCCGCCACCACCACCGCAGCCACCTCACCCTGCGAATGACCCACCACCCCCCGCACCACCACACCCAACGACTCCCACAACCGACCCAACGACACCATCACCGCCCACAACACCGGCTGCACCACCTCAACCCGCCCCAACCACCCCTCATCCCCCGACCGCAACACCCCCACCAACGACCACCCCACCAACGGCTCCAACGCCCGCTCACACACCCCCATCCACTCCGCAAACACCACCGACTCCTCCAACAACCCCACCACCAACCCCACCCACTGCCACCCCTGACCCGGAAACACCAACACCACCCCACGACCACCCGACACACCAACCCCACCACCCGACACCGACCCAGAAACAGAACCCACCACCGAACCAAAACCAGAACCAACACTCACCACAGAACCACCCGACACCACACCCGACTCCACATCCCCCACCAACCCATCCAACCCACCCACCAACTCCTCCCGCGAACCACCCACCACCACACCCCGCACCCCAAACACCGAACGACCCGCCAACACCCCACCCACCACACCCACCCCCACACCACCACCAGCACCCACCACCCACTCCCGCAACCGACCCACCACACCCACCAACCCACCCACCGAACGCCCCGACACCACCCACACCACCACACCACCAGAAACACCAGAAACAACACCAGAACTGGAACTCACCGGCGCCTCCACCACCGGCGCCTCCTCCACCACCACATGCGCATTCGTCCCACTGATCCCGAACGACGACACCCCCGCACGCCGCACACCCCCCGCACCCACCACCCACTCCCGCGCCTCACGCAACAACTCCACCCGCCCCGAAGACCAATCCACATGCCCCGACGGCTCATCCACATGCAACGTCCGCGGCAACACCCCATACCGCAACGCCATCACCATCTTGATCACACCCGCCACACCCGCAGCCGCCTGCGCATGCCCAATATTCGACTTCAACGACCCCAACCACAACGGACGCCCCACCTCACGCCCCTGCCCATACGTCGCCAACAACGCCTGCGCCTCGATCGGATCACCCAGACGCGTCCCCGTCCCATGCGCCTCCACCACATCCACATCAACCGCGGAAAGCCCCGCATCCGCCAACGCCTGCCGAATCACCCGCTGCTGCGACGGACCATTCGGCGCCGTCAACCCATTCGACGCACCATCCTGATTAATCGCCGAACCACGCACCACCGCCAGCACACGACGCCCATTCCGCCGCGCATCCGACAACCGCTCAAGCAACAAAACCCCCACCCCCTCCGACCACGCGGTCCCGTCGGCGTCGTCGGAGAACGCCTTGCACCGCCCGTCGGGGGCCAGGCCGCGCTGCCGGCTGAACTCCACGAACATCCCCGGCGAGGCCATCACCGCCGCCCCACCCGCCAACGCCAGCGCGCTCTCCCCACGCCGCAACGACTGACACGCCAAGTGCAACGACACCAACGACGACGAACACGCCGTATCCACCGTCACCGCAGGACCCTCAAGCCCCAACGTGTAAGCCACACGCCCGGAGATCACGCTGACGGTGCTTCCGGTCAGGACGTGCCCTTCGACGCCGGTCGCGGGTTCGTGCATGCGCGGGCCGTAGTCCTGGGCCATCGCGCCGATGTACACACCCGTGCGGCTGCCGCGCAGCGTGGTGGGGTCGATACCGGCCCGTTCGAACGCCTCCCATGACGTTTCGAGCACCAACCGCTGCTGCGGATCCATGGCCAGGGCCTCGCGCGGGCTGATCCCGAAGAACTCCGCGTCGAAGTCCGCCGCATCATCGAGGAACCCACCATGCCGCACATACGACTTCCCCGGCACCGAAGGATCCGGATCGAACAGACCCTCCACATCCCACCCGCGATCCTCAGGAAACTCCGAGATCGCGTCCGTCCCACTCTCCACCAACCGCCACAAATCCTCGGGCGACCGCACACCCCCGGGAAAACGGCACGCCATCCCCACGATCGCGATCGGCTCCGCGCTCTCGGCGGGGATGAACGGGGTGGTGTCGTCCTGCGGGACCTGTCCCGGGGCGCCCGGGTGGTGGCCGAGGATGTCGAGCCGCAGTCGCTCGGCGACCGCGCCCGCCGTGGGGTGGTCGTAGACGAGGGTCGCGGGAAGTCGAAGTCCTGTGGCCCGGTTGAGCCGGTTGCGCAACTCGACGGCGGTGACCGAGTCGAGGCCGAGGGCACGGAACGGCTGGTCGGCGTCGAGGGTGGCCGCGGCCGGCGTGCCCAGCAGGTGGTGCAGGTGGGTGCGGATCAGCGCCAGGAGGGCGCGGCGCTGCTGGGTCTCCGCCATGCCGGGGACGATGACGGGATCCACCGGGGCCTGGCGCGCGTGCACTTCCTGGAGCGAGGCCAGGAAGCGCTGGGCGCCGCCCTGCTCTTTGCGCAGGGTTCCTGCCACGACCGCGGACCGGTCGTCGAGGCCGGCGTCGTCGAGGGTTTCCCGGACGCCGACGGTCAGCACCGGGTGCGGACTGATCTCGATGAACGTGCGGTGCCCTCGGGCGGCGAGTGCGCGGGTCGCGGCCTCGAACCGGATCTCCCGGGTGATGTTGCGGGCCCAGTAGGCGGCGTCGAGGCCCGCGGTGTCGTGCCGGTCGCCGGTGAGGGAGGAGTAGAACGGCAGGTCGGATGCCCGGGCTTCGCTGCCGGCGAGCTCGTCGCGGAGGGCGTCGGGGTCGATGGGGAGGTTCGGGGAGTGCGCGGCGAGACCGTTGCCGAGCTTGCGCGCCCGCAGCCCCCGTTCTGCGAGTGCGTCGAGGAGTTCGTCCGCGGCGCCGCGCTCGCCGGAGACGAGTGTCCAGCGCGGGCCGTTGGTGCCGGCCACGTGCAAGCGGTCCCGCCATCGGGCCAGAAGGGGCTCGATTTCCTGCCGGGTGGCCACGACCGACAGGAGGTCTCCGTGTCCGGCGTGGCGGGCCTGGGCCCGGCTCCAGGCGGCGACGACGCGCGCGGCGTCCCCGAGTGTGAGGGCGCCGGCGACGTGGGCGGCGGCGATCTCCCCGAGGCACTGGCCGAGGACGGCGGAGGGTTCGACTCCGCAGGAGCGCCACAGGGCGGCGAGGGAGACCATGACGGCGAAGAGGGCGGGCTGCACCACATCGGCGGTCTCCAGGGCGGGCGCACCGGGAAGTCCGTGGAGCACGTCCAGTAATTTCCAACCGGTAAAGGGTTCGAGAACTTTGGCGCACTCACACATGTGTTCCCGGAAGACCGCGGATGCCGCCATCAGTTCGAGAGCCATACCGGGCCACTGGGAGCCTTGTCCCGGGAAGACGAAGACCACATCGTCCCGGCCGGTGGATCGCAGGTGCAGACGGTTTTCCTCGCCGCGGAGCAGGGCGGATATGCGGCGCCCGTCACGCAGGGCACCTTCAAGTGATTGAAGTACGAAAAACATACTCCCCTCGGGCTCGCCCCGGGGGGACACATCGACAAGGGCGATTTCGCATTCGTCGCGGAGCAGGCTCGCGAACGCGGCCTCGACCGCCTCCGGCGCGTGGGGAGCGGCGGGGTTCCCGGCCGTTGCGGGCGCCCCGGGGGCGCGGCAGGGCGTCTGCCCGGCAACGGCCGGACCGAGGAGGGAGGCCAGTCGCCCGAACGCCTCCGCGCCACCGCCCTGGCGCGTGAAGAGTCCGGCCCGAGCGCTGATGACCTGCTCGGGAGTGAGTCCGGCGGAGGAGAGGGCCGCGCGGGCCGCCGCCTCGGGCTCCGCGGTGGCCGAGGCCGAGGAGCGGGCGGGCGTTTCCTCGGGAGCAGGCCGTTCCGTGTCCGCCGTCAGCAAACGCCACAGCTCATCAGGAGCCGTGACCTCCGGCGCATCGCTGAACATTCCAACGACCGAGACCGCCCCATTCGGAATTTCGTGCGCACCGGACGCAATGCTTTCGAATTTACTCAAGGAGCGCTCCTTGCACGACTGCCGGAACGGTACCACGGCCGTCTTGGCGGGTTCTTGGCAGC
The DNA here is from genome assembly GCF_020410765.1 of Streptomyces marincola. Taxonomy (NCBI): domain Bacteria; kingdom Bacillati; phylum Actinomycetota; class Actinomycetes; order Kitasatosporales; family Streptomycetaceae; genus Streptomyces; species Streptomyces marincola. Next base: position 327,250 of record NZ_CP084541.1, read on the forward strand.
GACTTGGAGGTGACTTGGAGAAGCTACGGGAAGGAAGACTTCAATAAAACGGCAAAGCCCTTGGGAAAAACTGTGCGGAGGAGATGAGTCGCACGAAAGACCGACCGAAGGGCGTCCACGCACGCCAGGCCGCTCCCGGCGTCACCTCGTCCGCCCCCGCGGATCCGAACATTCAAGTGACTTACAGCCATATCCCGGGGCACACTTCCCTTGGACAGGCAACCAACCTGCGCTTTGATCGTCGCTCAAGGCGGTGCACCAAGATGAGCGACACAACCCCGTGCGTTCACAGCCATCACATGTAGCGACCGAAGGGTGGCTTTAAGTGACACTTGTTGTCGGTTTACACGTCAGCGTGCTCGGCCCGGTGCGGGTGTGGTCCCGGGAGTCCGCGGTCGAATTGGGACCGGCCCGCCAACGGGCCGTACTGTCGGCGCTGCTGTTGACCCCGGGGCAGGCGATGGACCCGGATCGCCTGAAAGAGGCCGTATGGCCCCGAAAACCACCCGGCGCGGCCATGGCGAACCTCCAGAGCTATGTGTCCAATTTGCGGCGCATGCTGGAGCCGAACAGTCCCCCTTGGTACCGGAACAGGATTTTGCGGCGCGATCCGTCCGGATATGTTCTCGATGTCGAGTCGGATGTCGTCGACGCCTACCGCTTCGAACGGCTGCTGCGCGATGGGCGGCGCCTGTTGCACCAGGGTGAGCTCCAGCGGGCGAGCCGGACCCTGGACGAGGCGCTGGCGCTGTGGCGCGGCTCGCCGTACCCGGAGGTGCGCGAGTCCGAGGCGGGTGCCCAGGCCGCGGCGCGGCTTGAGGAGCTGCGGCTGCTCGCGCTGGAAAGCCGGTGGGAGGCGGAGCTGGGGCAGGGGCGCGATTCCTCCGTCATAGCCGCGGACGTGGCGACGCTGCGGATGCGCTTCCCCACCCGGGAACGGCTGAGCTGGCTGCTGATGCAGGCTCTCTACCGCTCCGGGCGGCGGGCCGAGGCGTTGCGGGTCTACCACCAGACGAGAACCCTGCTCGCGGACGAGTACGGGGTCGATCCCGGCCCGGAGCTCCAGGAGCTGTTCGGGTCCATCCTCCGCGGCGCCCCGGACGCCAGCCGGGGGCCGGTCCGGTAGCCCGGCGTGCCGGGCCGCGCCCCGGCACGCACGCGGCACGGCCCGGGGCCTTGCGCCCGGGCCGTGCCGCGGCGGCGCGGCGGACGCGGCGCGAGTTGCCGGAACGGCAACCGCGGTGGCGTCCGCCGACGCGCGTCCTGATGATCGGGAGCAGTCAGTGCTTTCACGGCGCGGCCGGTTCCCTCGGGTGGTTCCGGATGCGCCGTTCGGCCCCGAGGAGATCACCATGGCGGACACAGGGACGACGACGGACGCGAGGCACCGGATCGTGCCCTCTCCGGCCGGGCGCACTCATCTGGTGGAGCAGGGAACCGGGCCGCTGGTCCTGCTGGTGCACGGCTTCCCCGAGACCTGGTATTCGTGGCGGCACCAGCTGCCCGCGCTGGCCGCGGCCGGCTACCGGGCGGTCGCGGTGGACGTGCGCGGCTACGGGCGTTCGTCGAAGCCGGCGGATGTCGCCGCCTACCGGATGCGGGAGCTCGTGGCCGACGCCGCCGCGGTCGTCGAGGCGCTCGGGGAACGTTCCGCGGTGGTCGTGGGGCACGACTGGGGCGCGGAGATCGCCTCGCACTGCGCGTTGCTCCGACCCGATGTCTTCACAGCGGTTGGCATGCTCGGCGTCCCCTACAGTCCGCGCGGCGGCGTGCGCCCGACGGAGATGTTCGGCCGGCTCGGCGACGGCTCGCAGGAGTTCTACGTGAGCTACTTCCAGGAGCCCGGCCGGGCCGAGGCGGAGATCGAACCGGATGTGCGTGCCTGGCTGCGCGGGTTCTACGCCGCCCTGTCGGCGGGCACGATGCCTGGGCCGGACGCGCCGCCGCCGTACTTCGTCTCGCACGGCGGGCGGTTGGCGGACCGCTTCCCCGCCGGGCCGCTGCCCGGGTGGCTCGACGAGCGCGATCTGGACGTCTACGCCGCGGAGTTCGAGCGGACGGGGCTGACCGGAGCGCTGAACAGGTACCGCAACGCCGACCGGGACTGGGAGGACCTGGCCGACCACGAGGGCGCGCCGGTCACGCGGCCCGCGCTGTTCATCGCGGGCGCACTCGACCCGTCCACGACGTGGCTGTCCGGTGCGATCGAGGCGTTCCCGACGACGCTTCCCCGGCTGTCGGGCTCGCACATCCTGGAGGGCTGCGGCCACTGGGTCCAGCAGGAACGGGCCGAGGAGGTCAGCCGGCTGCTGATCGACTGGCTCGGGTCGCTCGGCGACTGAGCCGGACGGCAGGCGGCGCGTGGCCGCCGGGGCGTCACACGCGTCACACGCGTCACGCGCGCCGCGGGGGTCGCACCGTGAGGAGCCCGGGCCACCCGGTGGCGGCGAGGATCATCCGGGCGGTCTCGGCGGCCGAGTGGTCGTCGGTGCGGACGCGCGGCACGGGCGGGCCCGTTCGTTCGCGCGCGGCTGCCTCGGCCCGCGCCCCGCGCGCGGCCCGCGCCAGGTAGGGCTCGGGCTTTCCCCGCAGCGGGTCGCCGGGAAGCGCGGGGCCGTGCCCGGCGCCGCGCAGGAACACGCGCCGCGTGATCCGGCCGGGTCCGGCGTGCAGGCGGCGGAGTGTGAACCGGGCCTCGGGGAGTGCGGCGGTGATGTGGGCGACGGCCGGGGCGCTCCCGTCCGTTCCGACGACGACGAGTGCCTGGGCGCCCGCGGCCCGGTACGTCGTCCACAGGGCGGCGAGGTTGCGGGCGCTGAGCCGGAGGTTGCCGGGGTCGTCCGCGGGCGCCGGGCTCAGGAATCCGATTTGTTCGAGGTCGATGAACGCGGCGGCGACCCCCGCGCGCAGCAGCGTCTGGAACACCTCCCAGCCCACGGCCGACTTGCCCGTGCCGCGCGTGCCCGACAGCCACAGCACCGGCCCGCCGGGGGCGGTTCCCGGGATGGCGGGCGGCGGCGCGGCGGCGGGCCGCGCGGGGTGGGCGGCGGCGCGGGCGCGGACCCGGCGGACCACCTCGGTGACGTGCAGCCCGGTGGTGTCGAGAGTGGCGTCGGCGAAGGTGCTGCGATCGAGGATGCCGGCCTCCGCGAGCACCGCGTCGAGGGAGTGCGGCGGGTCGCCGCGCCCGAGGAAGCGCCGTCCCAGTTCCGCCCGGTCGGCGCGCAGGCGCACGACGGTCGGGGCGGTGCCGGCCAGTTCCGCCGTGTGCGGGCCGTGCGCGGGGTCGACCACCCCCGAGACGACGGCGCGGCGCGCTCCCGCCGCTCGCGCGGCGGCCAGGACGGCCCGCAGGTTCCTCGCCTTGAGCCGGTGCCTGCCGGGGTCGTCCGGTGGCTCGGGGAAGGCGATGCCGAGTTGGTCGATGTCCGCGTAGGCGGTGCGGGTGCCGGAGCGGGCGTGGGCGCGGAACGTGTGCCAGGCGACCGTGGACTTGCCGACTCCGGGCGGTCCGCAGAGCCACAGAACCGGCAGGGCGGGGCCGTGCGTGGGTGGCATGCGCACAGTGTGGTCCCGCGCCGGCGCGGGTGTCGACGGAATTGATGACGCCGGGAGCGGTGTGCTCGGGACCCCTCACGGGCCGTGCCGCATATATCTGTGCTGCCCGCACCGGCCGGGCGGCGGAGGGTGAGGCGGTGACGACCGGAGTACGCGCGACGACGGTGGCCGTTCGCGGTGCTCGCTCTCGCCCCGACCGCGGCGGGCGGGAAGGGGGGCGGGCGGTGCGCGGCAGGGGGCCGCCGGCGCGTGGGACGTGGCGGTCGTTGAGGGGATCACGTCGGGGTCGCTGAGCCCGGCGGTCCGGGGCGAGGGTGGGAACCGAGTGCGCGGGACCGCCTCGGGCTCGTGGTGGTGTCGGTGGACGACGGCACGGCCGAGATCATCCTGTCGCCGCCCGGGGCGCCCTGACCGGGATTGACCGGAACGGGCGACAGCGCGCGGCCGGCGGCCGACACTCGTCGGGACGGTCCCGACGAAGGGCGGGGGTCCGGGCCGGTCTCCCGACCGCCGGGGGCGCGGCAGCCACGGGGGAGCTGCCGCGACGGGCCGGTGCCGCCGCACGGGGGGCGGCGGCACCGGCCCGAATCCACTGTCGCGGACCGCGGTTCAGCAGACGCCGTCCCCCGGCTTCGGGTTGGCCAGGCCGAACAGGGGACGCAGCCGCAGGCCCGCCCAGGTGCCGAGCAGGGCGAAGACGGCCCAGATCCAGCCGTGCAGGCTGCCGGAGGCGATGCCCGCGAGGTAGGCGCCGATGTTGCAGCCGCCGGCCAGCCGGGCGCCGATGCCCATGAGGATGCCGCCGAGCACGGCGGCGACGGCGGTCCGCCAGGGCACGCCGCGGTGCAGCGCCCACGTGCCGCCGAGGGAGGCGGCGACCGCCGCGCCGATCATGATGCCGATGTCGGTCAGGCTGTTCTTGTCGGCGAGGACCGGGCCGGCCAGCATGTCGGCGTTGCCGGGCTGCTGCCAGAAGGTCCAGTTCTCCGGCTGTCCGCCGAGCGCGCCCACCACTTCGCTGCCCCAGAGGGCGAACGCGCTGGTCACGCCCCAGGGGCCGCCGGAGACCAGCAGGACGCCCGCGCCGAGGAGGGCGAGCACGACGGCGCCGGCGGCCAGCGGCCAGGCGCCGCGGACGGCGCGGGCGGCGACGCCCTTGCTCGTGGGTATCGCGCCGGTCGGCGGCGGGGTCCTGCGGCGCTGGACGACGCGCGAGACGGCGACGACCACGGCGAGGGCGGCGATCGTCACGGCCCAGGAGCCGAACCAGCCGACGTGGTCGGACAGCAGGAAGGGGTCGAGCGCGGGCAGGTCGTTCCACAGGTCGAACTGCCAGGCCGCGAGGGTCGAGCCGATGATGAAGCCGCCCAGGGTCAGCACGATCGAGGTCTGTCCTGAGCCGACGGCGAACAGGGTGCCCGAGGCGCAGGCGCCGCCGAGCTGCATGCCGATGGCGAAGATGAACGCGCCGGCCAGGAGGCCGATGCCGAGCGCCCCGGCCGAGGGGGCGGGCGTCGAGCCGAACAGGCCCGTTCCGGTGCCGATGACCAGGGCGAACAGGGTGGCGGTCGTGCCGAGCAGCAGGGTGTGGGCCCGCAGTCCGCTGCCGTTGCCGACGGCCACCAGCTGGCGCCACGCGGAGGTGAAGCCGAACCGGGAGTGGAAGAGGGCGAAGCCGAGTCCGAGGCCGAGGAGCAGCAGCACGCCGGGGCGGGCGCCGTGGGCGGCGAAGACGTAGGCGCCGAGCGCGGCGGCGAGCACGGCGGAGACGGCGAGCGGCAGACGGCGGACCGGCGGGGCCTCGGGCGCGGGCGGCGGCGGTGCGCTGGTGGGCGGCGGGGGGAGGACGGGAAGCAGTCGCGGCCGGGAGGCGCGCTTGGCGGCTGCGGCCGGGGACGGCGGGGCGGTCGTGGACACGGGGGCTCCGTAGACGTGCGTCAGTCGGTGACGTGGGGGTGGGGTGAAACGCCGGCCCCGGTCGGGGGCGGGCGGAGCGGCCCTGGGTCAGGGGCGACAGAGGATGTCGCGGACGCACCACGCCGAGTTCGCGAAGAGCGCGAGACACAGATGGCGGGCGGGTGCGGACATACCGGCCATCGTAGAGGCAGGCCGTGCGGAACGGGAGCCGGGTCCGCCCCGCCGCGGGCGGCGGGGCGGGCGCGGGTTCAGTCCTGGGCGGGGGTCTCCGGCGCCTCGGGGTCGGGCGCGAAGAAGGCGGCGGTGTTGGCCGCCGCCCGGTCGGCCTCTTCCGCGGGGGCGCCGGACGCGCGGTGGGCGGCGCCCCACCTGAGGCTGCTGGTCACGATGAACTCCCGCCCCTCGGGGGTGGTGTGCATCGTCTCCGGATCGGGCAGTTCGGTGCCGGCCAGGTGGAATTCGAGGCCGAGGAGCGCGCCGTCCCAGCCGACTCCTGTGGCGCCGGGCCCGTAGCGTTCGAAGAACTCCGGGTCGGACACGGAGGCGTGTTCCAGTTCGAACAGGGTGGCGTTCTCGCCCTCCGGTGCGAGCCGCAGGGTCACCTCGGAGACGTCCCGCTCGGTGGGGTTCTCGCCGTAGACCCAGGTGACGCGCAGCAGGGTGGGTGCCTCGCAGCGCAGGATGTCGCCTCCGGCGTTGCCCTCCAGCTGGTAGGTGCCGCCCGGGCGGAGGTCGCCGGTGACGGGGGCGAGCCAGCGGGCGACGCGTTCGGGCTTCGTGCAGGCGTCCCATACCTCTTCGAGTGGGCTGTCGTAGCGGCGGCGCAGGACGACCGTGACGCCGTCCCCCGCGGGGATGCGCCGGCGGCCGACCTCGCGGTGGACGGCGTTGAGTCGGTCGATGAAGTCAGTCATCTGCGGCTTTCCTCTTCGTGCGGTGTTTCTCGCGGGCCAGTTCCGTGCCGAGCGCGTCGAGTCGCTGCTCCCAGAAGCGCCCGAAGTGGTCGAGCCAGGCGTGGGCCTCCGCGAAGCGCGCGGGGGCCATGGCGTAGAGGCGGCGGGTGCCCTGCGGCCGGACGGTGGCGAAGCCGGTTTCCCGCAGCACCCTGAGGTGCTGGGAGACGGCCGGCTGGGAGATGCCGAACTCGTCCCCGATGACGGCGGTGACGGCTCCCGCGGGCTGCTCCCCTTCGGCGAGCAGTTCGAGGATCCGGCGCCTGACGGGGTCGCCCAGGACGTCGAGTGCGTGCACGGCCGCCACAGTAGTAGCGTTCGCTTATATAAGGCAATGCTTAACAAAGCGGGGAGCGGCACTCCGGCCCCGGGCGCGGCCGGTCAGTCGGGCGCGGTGGCCAGCGCGCGCAGGGTCAGGTAGGCGCGCTGGACGAACGCCCCGCGCACGCCGGGCGAGGTGTTGGCGAGCGCGGTGAACGCGACGCCGCGCTGCGGGCTGAACCCCGTGAACACGGTGCAGCCGCGGGTGCCGCCCGAGTGGAAGTACAGCTCGTGTCCTGGCCGCAGCCGCGCGTTCCACACCAGGCAGATCCGGTCGCCGCCCGGCGGATCGGCCAGCCTCGCCCTGGTCACCTCGGTCAGCGCGGTGCGCAGCGCGCCGTCGTGCGGCGCGGCGGCGCCCGGGGCGAGGTGGGCCTCCAGGTAGCGCAGCAGGTCGTCGGCCGTCGAGCGGAGCGCTCCCGCGGCGGCGAGGCCGGGGATGCGCCAGTCCGGCCTGGCCCTGCGGTGCCAGTACCCCGTGGCCCGGCCGGGCGCGTCGCCCGGTCCCGTGTCCGCGAGGCCGAGGGGGCGCAGGACGCGTTCGGCGAGCAGGCTCTCGTAGTCCGTGCCCGCGGCGCCTGCGAGCGCGAGCCCGAGCAGGGCCACCCCGAAGTTGGAGTAGCGCACCCGCTCCCCCGGGCGCGCGAAAGGCCGCGCGCGCGGCGTCGCGGCCAGCAGGTCCCCGGGGCCGAACCGCTCGTAGGGGTTGCTGTACCAGCGGGGCGCGGCGCTGCGCAGCAGCCCGGGCGGCAGCCGGCGCAGCCCGGAGGTGTGGGTGGCGAGGTGGAGGAGCGTGACCCGGCCGCCGCCGCGCGGGCGGGGTGCCGTGCCGGGCGGCAGGTGGCGTTCGACGGGGTCGTCGTAGGCCACGACGCCGGCGGCGGCGAGGTCGGCGAGCAGCAGGGCGGTGAACGTCTTGGTGACCGAGCCGATCTCGAACGGGGTGTGTTCGCCTGCCGCCCGGCCGCCGCCGTGCTCGGTCGTTCCGGTGGCGGCCAGCAGCCGCCGCCCGCCGCGATGGGCGCCGACGGCGACGGCACTGGCCCCCGGTGCCGCCGCCGCGAGCGGCACGAGCAGGCGGCGCGCCTCGTCCGTGCCCGGCGCGGTGGCCCAACCGGTGCTCATGCGCCGGTGTCTTCGGCCCCGGTGAGGGTGCGGGAGACGGCGATCGAGCCGGCGACGGCGGCGACGACCGCGGTGTGCTGATGGTCGGTGAACCGCTGGTCCTCGTCCTCGGAAACGGGGTCGCCGTCCCGGGGCACCAGCCCGTCCTCGTGCTGGACGTCCGCGAGCAGCGCCCAGATCCCGGGGTCGCAGACGGGCTCGTCGAGGCAGGCGCCGACGATCATCAGCTCGGCGACGAGGTCCCACTGGGCGACCTCGCGCCAGATGTCGATCCACACCGGCAGCCAGGTGGTGAGGTACCCGGCCATGTCCGCGGGCAGCCCTTCGGGCCGCCCGCCCCAGTCCGTGAGGTGGAAGACGGTGTGCGTCATGGCGTAGGCCGTCATCCAGTCGATGGCCCACGGCTCGGGGGTCGCGCCGAGCCAGGTGGCGCGGGCCAGCGCCGTCCAGTCGATGCCGTGGTCGACACCGGCCAGGCGCGCGGCGTTGGCGACGGCCAGCTTGCGGTTGGGCACGACCTCGACGGCGCGGACCGAGTTCAGCCCGGCGTTGTGGCGCAGCAGGCGCTCCATCCCCTCGTGGCGGTAGCCGGAGCGGGTGAAGTGCGCGTAGGTCTCCAGCGGATCGGTCATCAGCAGGTGACGCAACTGCCGCTCGTAGAGCAGGTCGCCCTCGCGGAACTGCGTCCACGCGTAGTCGAGGAGCTCCCGGGCGAGCCGCATCTCCGTGCTGCCCGCCGCGGCCTCGCGCAGCACGAGGGAGCCGGCGAGCGCGGACTCGCCGAGCGGTTTGTAGACGCTGTCCGGGTCGCCGAGGTCCGCGGTGCTGTCAGCGGGCAGCACGCCGCGTTCGCGGTGGGCGTGCAGCCAGTGCAGCGCGCGGCTGGCGACCTGGTGGGCGATGGAGGTGACGGGCGCCGTCATGTCGGCTGCCTGCTCATCCTGCGGTCCTTCCGGGGTCGGTGCCGAGCAGGGCGCGCGCGATGGCCAGGTCGAGGGCGAGGCGCGGGCCGCCCCCCGCGTGCAGCCCGAGGTGCTCGACGAGCGGAACGGGGTCGATCGGCAGCGGCACCCGGTCGCGGTGCAGCGCCGCCGTCCAGCGGGCCAGTCGCGCGGCGGTGGGGTAGTCGCGGCGGAGCATGGCGCGGGTGACGCCGCGGGCCAGGGAAACGGGGTGGCGCCTGGCCGCCTCGGACACGGGCCCCTCGACGCCGGGCAGGCTGAGCGGCGCGAGTTGCGCCATCAGCACGTTCCAGCTCTGCCAGGAGCCCTTGGGGGCGAGCGCGGGCCCGGTGGCGGGCTGCGGGGTGTGGGGCTCGGGGCCGCCGTCGGCGTGCCGTTCGAGCAGTCGGGCGGTGGCCCAGTCGCGCCAGGCGACGGCCCAGTTCTCCGCGGACCCCTCGGGGGGCGCGGGCGAGTGGACGGGGGCGGGGAACACCGTGGCGGCCTGCGCGAGGATCGCGGTGTCCCGGGGGTGCGGGGCCCCGCCGGCCAGGGCCTGGGGGGCGAGCGTGTCCGCACCGACGACCCGCACGGCGGCGAGGGCGGCCTTGGGGTCCGCGGCCCCGTCGACGAAGTCGGCGAGCGGGGCCGTGCCCTCGACACCCCGGAGGGTGTCGAGGACACGGTGTGCCAAGGCAGCGATCGCTTCCGCGTAGGCCGCACGCACGGAACCCTCAGCGGGAAGCATCAGGCGTGCTCCGCCGATGGGGCCGGTGCCGCGTGCGGGCGGCGGGCGATGCCGTCTCGTTCACGGTTCACTTGTCCCCCGGCTCCGAGGGGGACTTCGGCGACAGGAGGAGGAGCAGCAGGAGGATGCCGGCGGCTTCGGGCGAGTAGAGCGGCGCGTCACTGAACGGCGCCTCCTGCTCGGCCATCAGCGCGTGGACGGCTGCCTCTTCGGTGGGGTTCGCGATGAACGGCGTGGTCTTCTGAGCGAGCATCAATGCCTCCTTATATCAGCGTGTTCGCTGTAGTAGCGATGCCAACGTAACGAGACGCTACATTATGGTCCGATATGTCGCATTTTAGGTCCGCTCTCCGGGGTATCCGGGCACGTCGCTCCGGCGCGTCGCCCTCGGCGGACAGGCCGGGGCGACGCGCTCGCCGGAGGCGATGAGGGAGGGGGCGAGGCCCCGGAGCGGACCGCCCCCGGGAGGCTTCGGGAGGGACCCGCCCCGGCGTGGGGGACGGGGCCGGGTACGGGCGCCCCCGCGCGGGGGCGCGGAACGGCGTTCCGCTCGGCGGCCTGCGCGCCCGGCCGGCAGTCGGCCGCGAAGGGGCCGCGCGAGAGGGTCGCGCAAAGGGAGCGGACGGCGGGCCGGGATCAACTCAGTTGACAGCGGGCAGTCATGAGGGCCCGTCACGAGGACAGCGCCCGCGGGCGGCGGCGCCCTCCGTGCCGGGGTCCGGACGGCACGCGGCCCCGGCCCCGGCCCCGGCACTCAACCGCCCTGCGGCGCCGCGTCGTTGGGGCGCAGCGTCCAGATCACCGTCATCTCGCCGGTGACCGCGCCGTCGGCACGGGTGAGCGTGACCGCGACGGGGAACTCCGGCCGCCGGCCCGCGTCGAGGTCCGCGACGACCTCCTCCGCGGGGCGGCCGAGGGACGCCGTCGCGGTCACGGGACCGCGGGCCAGCTTCTTGTAGGCGATCTCGGCACGCACGGCCAGCGGCACGGCGCGCGACAACTCGGCCCCGAACGCGGCGAGCACGACGGCCCCGCTCGCCGATTCCGCGAGCGTGAACATGGCGCCGGCGTGCGGGCCGCCGACGTGGTTGCGGTGCTCGGGCCGGTCCGGCAGGCGCACCTCGGCCCGCTCGGCCGAGGTGTGCAGGAACTCCAGGCCGAGCGTGCGGACCATGGGCACGGAGGCGGTGAGCGCGTCCCCGGTGGACGCGGCGCTTTCTTCGCTCATGGCCGCAGGTTACCAACGAGTACTACCGGTGAGTAAGTAGCAGGTGCGTCCCAAAACCGCACCCGTCCCCGACCGGCGGCCTTCCCGGGCTTAGGGTCGACGCCCATGAGGCCAGGAGAACAACAGCCGGGGGGAGAGCCGTCCTCCCCGTGGTCCAACCCCTATCAGCAGCCGGGGTACCAGCAGCCCAACCCGTACCAGCAGCCGCAGCCCTCCGGCCCGTGGCAGCAGCCCGCCCCGGGAGCCCCGCAGGACGGGCCCCCCTCCCCCGCGTTCCCCGGGCAGCAGCCCACCGGGCAGTGGGCACAGCCGGGACAGCTCACGCCCGTCACCGACGGCAGGGGCACCGGACTGGCCTCAGGCGGAAAGGGCCAGGGCCGTGGACCGCGCGGCCGGGCCGCGCTGGCGATCGCGGTGGCCGCGGCGGTCGTCGCGGGCGCCGTCATCGCCGGGGTGGTCGTGCTCGGCAAGGGTGACGAGGGCGCGCAGGCCGGCGGGGACGCGGGCCCGACCGAGGAGGTCGGCCCGGAGCCGACCGAGGACGCCACCGTCGAACCGACCGAGGACACCGGCGACTGGCGGCCCGACCCCGACGACCCCCGGCAGGGCGTGCTCCAGGTACCGGACCCCGTCGTGGCCCCCGACTGGCAGGTGCAGACCATAGAGAACCGGCACAACGCGTTCGACGTGCCGCCCGAGGACTGGACCACCCACAACGAGAGCATGATGGTCGGCTACGAGGACACCACGGACGACGGCGAGGGGGGCGAGGACGACTCGTCCTTCGGGGCGCCCGTCATCTCCATGTCCGCGCCCGCCACCTACATGGACGGCTGGTGCCCGCAGGCCGAGAACGGCGTCAGCTGGCGCGCCGTCGCGGGCACCAAGGGCGGGCAGGGAGCGACCGGCACCGAGGACGCCGTGCGCGACGAGGCGGGCGCCTGGGCCCTGGCCGCGTACGACCAGGAGGAGCGGGGCACCCTCCAGGTCACCGAGGCCGAACCGTTCGAGAGCGAGCACGGCATCGTCGGCCACACGGCGACCGCGACCATCACCGGCGTTCCCGACGACCCCGAGGACGAGTGCGGCACGTCGGACGGCAAGGTCGTCGCCGTCTCCTACCTCGACCTCAACAACGACTTGGCCACATGGGTCCTGGTGATGGACACCGGTTACCCCGGGGAACTGGACGAGCAGACCGTCCAGCAGATCATGAACAGCCTGCGCCCCTACCCGCAGGAGGAGCCGGCCTCCTGACCGGGCCGCCCGGTCGGGACCCCGGCTCAGCCGACGCTGAACGCCCCCGAGGGCGGCCTCGGTGAGGGCACCGCCGCGTCCTCGGTCACCGGCAGGGCACCGGCCAGGAGGGGCGCCAGCGCGTCTCCGTGCAGGACCCGGGCCGGGAACGCGTCGGCAGCCGTCCGCCGGGCCAGGTGCGCCACGTCGAGCGGGGCGTCGGAGGCGGCCAGCACCACGTTGCCGAACCGGCGCCCGCGCAGCACCGCGGGCTCCGCGATCACGCACAGCCAGTCGAAGGCGCGCGCGAACGTGGCCAGCTGCGAGCCGAGGAACGCGAACGGCGCCGCGTCGGCGAGGTTCGCCGCGTAGACACCGCCCGGCCGCAGCGCCCGGGCGACGGCCGCCGCGTATCCCGTGGTGGTCAGGTGGGCCGGCACGCGGCTGCCGCCGAAGACGTCGCCGACCACCACATCGGCGCCGCCGGGCGGCGCCGCCGACACCGCCGCCCTGGCGTCGGTCACCTCCACGTCGATGCCGCACCCCTCGGGCAGCGGGAAGCGCTCGGCGATCAGCCCGGCGAGCAGCCCGTCCGCCTCGGCCACCCGCTGCCGCGAGCCGGGGCGCACGGCGGCGATCCGGCGCGGCAGCGTCAGCGCGCCGCCGCCGAGGTGCAGCACGCGCAGCGGCTCCCCGGACGGCGCCGCGGCGTCCACCACGGCGGCGAGGCGCCGCGTGTACTCGAACTCCAGGTGCGTGGGATCGGCCGGGTCCAGATAGGACTGGGCCGCACCGTCCACGGTCAGCAGCCACGCGCCCGCCCGGTCCAGGTCGGGCAGCAGGCGCGCGGTGCCGAGGTCGGTGACCCTCGTCACCGGCACGGGCTCGTTCACCGGTCCATTGTGACCCGGCGCCGGGCCGCCGGTGACCCGGCCACCGGCCCGCGGCCGGCCCCGCGCGCGCCCGCGCCGCCGCGCGCCGCGCCCCGAACAGCCTTCGGTGGGGCCCCGGTACGAGGCACGCCCGCACCTGGCTTAGAGTGATCTCGCTTCACGCACCACTCTCGTCACGACACTCTCCCCTGGGATGCCGCAGAGTCCATGTCTTGGTTCGAATCACTGATTCTCGGTCTTGTCCAGGGTCTGACGGAGTTCCTCCCGATCTCCTCAAGCGCCCACCTGCGGCTCACCGCCGTGGCGTTCGACTGGGAGGACCCCGGCGCGGCCTTCACCGCGGTGACGCAGATCGGCACCGAGGTCGCCGTCCTCATCTACTTCCGCAAGGACATCGTCCGCATCTGCCGTGCCTGGCTGCGCTCCCTCACCGACCGGTCGCGCCGCTCGGACCCCGACGCGCGCATGGGCTGGCTCGTGCTCATCGGGTCGATTCCGATCGGCGTGCTCGGCCTCACGCTCCAGGACGCCATCGACGGCCCGTTCCGCGACCTGCGGCTCATCGCGATGAACCTCATCGTGCTCGGCATCATCCTCGGCATCGCGGACCGCATGGCGATGCGGGACGCCACCGGCGGCAAGCACCGCGCGGTCAAGCCGCGCAAGTCGCTCGAAGACCTCACCGTCCGCGACGGCCTGCTGTTCGGCTTCGCCCAGGCGATGGCGCTGGTGCCGGGCGTGTCCAGGTCGGGCGCCACCATCACCGGCGGCCTGTTCCTCGGCTACCGGCGCGAGGCCGCGGCGCGGTACTCGTTCCTGCTCGCCATCCCCGCGGTGCTCGCCTCCGGCGGCTACGAGCTGATGTCGATCGGCGAAGAGGGCTCGCACGTGTCCTGGGGGCCGACGATCCTGGCCACGGTCGTGGCGTTCCTGGTGGGCTACGCGATCATCGCGTGGTTCATGAAGTGGATCACCACCCGCAGCTTCATGCCCTTCGTGTGGTACCGGATCGCGATCGGCGTGATCATCCTGTGCCTGGTGTGGTTCGGCGTGATCGAGCCGACCGCGGGCGAGGACGTCGGCACCGGAACCGAGGTCACCTCCGAGGAGTGACGGCCGCGCCGCCCTCCTCGTACGCGGCGAGCACGATCCGTTCGCACAGCTCGTGGGTGCGCAGCGCGTCCCGCGCGCTGGGCGTGCGGCCGGCCCCGACCGCGTCGAGGAACGCGACCGCGGCCTGCTCGATCCCGCGCTGCCTGGCCACGGACACCCAGTCGCCGCGCCGCCGGACGCTCGGCTGCCCCTTGTGGTCGATGATCTCGGCCAGGTTGCGCACCTCCCGCTTGGCGTCCTGGCCCGACACCTCAAGGACCTCCTCGGCCGAGCCGGAGCGGTGGTTCATGACCCCCACGGCGGTGAACCCCTCCCCCGCGAGCTGGAGCACCACGTGGTCAAGCAGCCCGTCCCTGGCCCGGCAGGCGACCGTGACCCGGTCGATGCCGGACGGGGCGAGGAACCGCAGCGTGTCGACGACGTGGATGAAGTCGTCGTACACCATGCGCCTGGGGTCCTCGGGCAGTCCCTTGCGGTGCTTCTGGAGGACGATGAGGTCCCGCGGGTGGTTCACGAGCTGCGCGTAGGCGGGCGCGTACCTGCGGTTGAAGCCGACCGCGAGGCCCACTCCGAGGTCCTCCGCGAGGGCGACGACGCTTTCCGCCTCGTCCAGCCGCTGCGCCAGCGGCTTGTCCACATAGGTCGGTATGCCCGCGGTCAGCAGGCGGGTCACCAGGGCCGGGTGGTCCTCGGTGGGGGCGTGCACGAACGCCGCGTCGGGGCGGGCCTCGATGAGCGCGTCGAGATCGGAGTGGCGCTGCCGCGCGGGCACCCGGTAGGTGTCCCCCACGCGGTCCAGCGTGGCGCGGGTCCGGGTGTGCAGGTGCGGCTGCACTCCGGGCCGGGTGGTGAGCACGGGCAGGTACGCCTTGTGGGCGATGTCCCCGAGACCGATCACGCCGATCCTCACGTCGCTGCCTCCTCGGCGGTCGCGCTTGCGTGGACCGGCAGGATACGCGCCGCCCCCGGACGCCCGGCCGCCGCCCGCCGCCCGCCGCCCGCCGCCCGCCGCCCGCCGCCCGCGACGGGCCGTCAGCGATAGACACGGTGCAGCGCGTCGACGGCCTCGGCGACGGCCGCGCGCAGCGCGGGCGGCCCGAGAACCTCGGCCTCGGCGCCGAGCCGCAGCAGGTCGCCGACCGCGACGTTCGTCGACTCCACGGCCAGGGCCACTCGCACCCACCCGTCGGCATCCGCCGCACCGGCCCCGGCAGCGGCTTCGGTACCCGCGGCGCCGAACAGCATGGGCAGCAGCCGCAGGCCGCGCGCGGTGACCCGGAGGGTCGCCAGGTCCTGGTAGCGCGCGGCTTCGAGGGCGCTCGACGTGGCGGTCCAGTGCTCGGCCAGGGCGAAACCGGCCGGGCGCCGCGGTGCCGGTCCCACGACGTCGACGGCCAGCAGCCGGGAGACCCGGTAGGTGCGCACTCGCTCCCCCGTGGCGGCCACCACGTACCAGATACCGCTTTTCAGTACCAGGCCGAGCGGATGCAGTTCACGTTTGATCTCCCCGCTCCAACGCCGGTAGTGCACCCGCAGCAGCCTGTCCTCCCACACGGCGGCGGCCACCGTGGCCAGGAACGGGGCCTGCTCCTCGGTGCGGAACCAACCGGCCGCGTCGAGGTGGAATCGCGCGGCCACGCGCTCGGCCCGCTCGCTCAGCCCGGAGGGCAGGGCCGCCCACATCTTGAGCTGCGCGGTGGTCAGTTCGGCGCCGATACCGAGCTGCGCCGCGGCCGATGGCATGCCGACCAGTGGCAGTGCTCCCGCTTCTGCGCCGGTAAGTCCGGTCAGGCGGGTGCGATATCCGTCGATGAGCCGGTAGCCGCCCTCCGGTCCGCGTTCGGCCAGGACAGGGACGCCGGCAGCCGCCAGCGCCTCGACGTCGCGGTAGACGGTGCGGACCGACACCTCCAGTTCGGCGGCCAGTTCTCCGGCGGTCATGCGCCCGCGGTTCTGGAGAAGCAGCAGAACGGTCAGGAGTCGGTCGGCGCGCACTCTGACATTGTGCGCCGCCCACCTGACAGCGGATGTCAGGTATGGGCGGCAGAGTGACCGCACGGCGCGGGAGCGGCCCGCGCCGCCGAAGAACGGAGACCACCATGCCGACACGACCATCCGCGCCCGCCGGCGGCAGCTTCACCCACCGGGACTGGCAGGAGACGGTTGTCGCGGGTGCGGCGGACGGGCCGCGGCTGGCCCGGGTCGTCGTCACCAACGCGTACACCGGCCGCATCACGGCCGACAACACCCGTTGCCTGTACAGCCTCTCCTACGCGGCCGACGGCACCGGCTCCTTCTCCGGGTTCGAGCGCTGCGAGGGCGGCGTGGACGGGCACCACGGCACGTTCGTCCTGCGCGCGTGGGGCACGTTCGACGCCGGGGGCACCGTCCACTGTTCCTTCGAGGTGCTACCGGGATCGGCCACCGGCGGCCTCGTGGGACTGCGGGGCACGGGTGGCTTCAGTGCGGCACCCGGCGCGGCGGCCGTGCCCTACGCCTTCGAGCCCTCCTACGAGGAGGCCGCGGCGGCCGGTTGAGGTCTCAGGCGCCGAGAGCGGGGATGCGCCAGTCGACGGGGGCGTGGCCCTGGGCCGCCAGGGCCTCGTCGATCGCGGTGAAGGGCCGGGTGCCGGCGAACTTCTTGGCGGACAGCGGCGAGGGATGCGGCCCCTCGACGACGGCGTGCCGGTCGGTGTCGATCAGGCGCAGCTTCTTGCGGGCGTACGCGCCCCACAGGACGAAGACGGCCGGGTCCCGCCGGGCGGACACGGCGCGGATGACGGCGTCCGTGAACGTCTCCCAGCCCTTCCCCTTGTGGGAGTTCGGCTCGCCGGCGCGAACGGTGAGCACCGCGTTCAGCAGGAGGACGCCCTGCTCGGCCCAGGGCATCAAGTAGCCGTTGTCCGGGATGGGATGGCCCAGCTCGGCGCGCAGTTCCTTGAAGACGTTGCGCAGGGACGGGGGGATGCGCACGCCCGGGCGCACGGAGAAGCACAGACCGTGGCCCTGGCCCTCGCCGTGGTAGGGGTCCTGGCCGAGGACCACGACCTTGACCCGGTCGAACGGGGTGGCGTCGAGGGCCGCGAACACCTCTTCGCGCGGCGGGTACACCGGGCCGCGCGCCCGCTCCTCCTCGACGAACTCGGTCAGCTCCTTGAAGTAGGGCGCGTCGAGCTCTTCGCCGAGGACGCCCTGCCAGGAGTCGGGCAGCATGCCGGTCACGTCGTGAACCTCCAGGAATACGCGGTGCTTTGCGACGGCCCCGCCATCGGGCCGTCGGTCACCACGAACGTACCTCCTGGCACCGACACCGGCCTGTCAGCCGAGTCCCGCGTTGAGGAACAGACCGCCGTCCAGCACCAGTGTCTGCCCGGTGATCCAGGCGGAGTCGGCCGAGGTGAGGAACGCGGCGGCACCGGCCACGTCGGACGGCTCGCCCAGCCGTCCCAACGGGTAGGGCGCCGCGGCCTCTTCCTCGCGGCCCTCGTACAGCGCCGCGGCGAACTTCGTCCTGACGACCGCGGGAGCTATGGCGTTCACCCGTACCCGGGGGGCGAACTCGTGCGCCAGCTGCTCGGTGAGGTTGATCAAGGCCGCCTTGCTGACCCCGTAGGCGCCGAGGAAGGGGGAGGCGGTCAGCCCGGCGACGGAGGCGATGTTGACGACCGTGCCGCCGTTCTCGCGCTGCCAGGCGTGCCAGGCGCGGCGGGCGAAGCCGAACGCGGACAGCACGTTGATCTCGAACACCTTCGCCAGCAGCGCGGGTTCGGCGTCGGCGAGGCCGCCGAGCACGGGATTGCGGCCCGCGTTGTTGACCAGGTGGTCGACCCGCCCCCAGGCGTGCATGACGCGGTCGATCACCTCGTCCTGGTGTGCCTCGTCGTGGGCCTTGCCCGCGACGCCCATCGCCCGGTCGGAGCCCAGGGCGTCGACGGCGGCGGCGAGGGCGTCGGCGTCGCGGCCGGTGAGGCACACCCGGTCGCCGCGCGCGAGCAGGGCCTTCGCGATGCCGTGGCCGATGCCGCGGCTCGCGCCGGTTATCACGGTGACGGGTGCGGTACTCATGGGTCTGCGCGCTCCTCGGTGTCTCGGGCCGGCCGGTGTCCCGGGCCTGTCAGTCCAGCGGGCCGCCGGCCACGTACAGCACCTGGCCGGAGACGAAGCCCGAGGACTCGTCGGTGAAGAACGCGATGGCCTCGGCCACGTCCTCGGGCCGGCCGACGCGCCGGACCGGGATGCTGTCGGCCGCCGCCTGCTGGAACTCCTCGAATCCGACGCCGACCCGGGCGGCGGTCCGCGCGGTCATGTCGGTGACGATGAAACCGGGCGCGACCGCGTTGGCGGTGATGCCGAACTTGCCCAGCTCGATCGCCAGGGTCTTGGTGAAGCCCTGGAGCCCGGCCTTCGCGGCGGAGTAGTTGGCCTGGCCCCGGTTGCCGAGCGCGGAGCTGGACGACAGGCTCACGATGCGGCCGAACCCGGCCTGCACCATGTGCTGTTGGCAGGCCCTGGCCATGAGGAACGCGCCGCGCAGGTGCACGTTCATGACGGTGTCCCAGTCGCCGTCGGTCATCTTGAACAGCAGGTTGTCCCGCAGCACGCCCGCGTTGTTGACGAGGATCTGCGGCGGGCCGAGTCCGTCGGCGACCCGGGCCACCGCCGCCTGCACCGCCTCGGCGTCCGCGACGTCGCAGCCGACGGCCAGCGCCCGGCCGCCGGCCTCGGTGATCGCCGCGACGGTGTCCGCACCGGCCTGCTCCTCCAGGTCGATCACGGCGACCGCGCGCCCCTGGGCGGCCAGCCTGCGCGCGGTGGCCGCGCCGATGCCCCGGGCCGCTCCGGTCACGATGGCGACGCGCTGATCGCTGGTGGACATGGTGTGTTCTCCTCGTCGTCGTCGACAGCCGGGCTACCGCCAAGTAACCAGCCTGGGGTGACGCTAGAAAGCGGAGGCACGATCTGTCAACGGACCAGCACGTGAAGCAGCCGCTCCAGTTCCGCGGCCGGGTCCGCGGTCAGTCCCGTGTGCACGGGCCCCGGCTGCACGACGGTGCTGCGCGGCGCGACCAGCCAGCGGAAACGGCGCCCGGCGTCGTCACCGCCCGCGGGCCCGGCCGCCCGGCCGCCGAGGCAGACGCATTCGGCCGCGGCCAGGGCCGCCAGCACGCCCGGCACGTCGGCGGCCGGGTCGAGCGCCCGGAGCCGCGCCTCGTCGAGGTGCACCCGGGCCGCGAGGAAGGAGCGCGCGCGGCAGTACAGGACCACACCGGCGTTGATGGACTCGCCGCGCTCCATGCGGGGGACCACGCGCAGCAGCGCGTACTCGAACACGTCGCGGACCGCGGTCCCCGCGACGTCGCCGGTGGTGGGGTGGGTCGTCGTCATCGGGCGCCGTCCTTCCGGCCGGGGGCGACCGCGTCGCGGCGGCGGTGCGGCCAGGAGGTCAGCCAGCCGGGGGCTTGGGAGCCGCGGTCGGGCGTGGGCTCGCCGAGGACGACGCGTTCGTGCACGGAGGCGGCGCGCGCCGCGAGCACCTCCGCGTAGGCCGCGCGGACCTCGCCAGGACCGGCGAAGCCGGGCTCGTCCGCGAGCCACGCGTCGGGCACGTCGGCGAGGGTGCCGGCCAGCGTCTCCTCGGTGACCAGCGGGGCCAACTCGGCCGCCGCCGCGGCGACGTCGGGGCCGAAGGGCGCCAGCGCGTGGTCGGACGCGTCGTACGGCCTGGCCGCGGAGGCAGCCGCCGTGGGCCAGTTGTGGTGCCAGATCAGCGCGGCGCCGTGGTCGATGAGCCACAGATCGCCGTGCCAGACGAGCAGATTGGGGTTGCGCCAGGACCGGTCCACGTTGTTGACCAGGGCGTCGAACCAGACGACGCGGCCGGCCTCGGCCGCGTCGACGCCGAACGCCAGCGGGTCGAAGCCGATCGACCCCGGGAGGAAGTCCATGCCCAGGTTGGTCCCGGCGCTGGACTTCAGCAACTGCTGCACCTCCTGGTCCGGTTCGCTCAGCCCGATCACCGGATCGAGCTCCAGGCACACCAGTTCGGGTACGCGCAGGCCGAGACGGCGGGCGAGGCCGCCGCAGATCACCTCGGCCACGAGGGACTTGCGGCCCTGCCCCGCACCGGTGAACTTCATCACATAGGTGCCGAGATCCTCGGCCTCCACGATGCCCGGCAGCGAGCCCCCCTCACGCAACGGGGTGACATACCGGGTCGCGAACGTTTCGCGCAGCATTCCCCCAGGTTAGATCCTGTGCCGCCGTTCCTGTCGCGGCACCGGCAGGGGAACGCGTCGGCACGCCCGCGAGGGCGCTAGGGTCGGCCCCCGGCGGGGGTGGCGGCCGGTGCCCGCCGCCCGCACGGCGAGGGAAAGTGGAGAGACATGAGTGACGAGGCGGGCCTCCTGCGGCGGCCCACGACCAGGCGGAGCGTGGTCGCGGCGGGCGCCGCGGGACTGACCGGGCTGCTCGGCGCCTGCGGCGCGGGCAGCGGCGGCGGCGAGCGCGGGGGTGAGCCGGGCGAGCGGCTCGGCTCGGCCTCGCAGGTGCCCGAGGGCGGGGGCACGGTGTTCGGGGAGCAGGGCGTCGTGGTGACGCAGCCGGCGGCGGGCGAGTACCGCGGCTTCTCCGCGATCTGCCCGCACCAGGGCTGCACCGTCTCCGAGGTGCGCGACGGGACCATCGACTGCCTGTGCCACGGCAGCAAGTTCGCCATCGAGGACGGCAGCGTGGTGCGGGGCCCGGCCACAGAGCCGCTGGCCCCGCGGGAGATCGCCGTCAGCGGGGACACCGTCCGCCTGGCCTGATCAGCCGGCCGCGTCCGGGGGGCCGCCCACGGGGGCGGTCGCGTCGATCGCCTCCTGGTCCTGGGCGACGGAACGGGCCGCCGCCCGCAGCGCGCCCACCGCGGCGGCCACCGAGGGCCGCCGGTCGTCGCCGGCCCGCCACACCGCGTACAGGCGGCGGGTGATGGTGCGCCGGACCGGCACCACGGCGACGCCGGCCGGCACCGGGGCGCGGCCCAGGCGCGGGGCGACCGCGACGCCGAGCCCGGCCGCGATCAGTGCGAGCTGGGTGTGGTGCTCGGCCGCGGTGTGGGTGACGCGCGGTTCGATGCCCCGGCCGCGCAGGGTGAAGAGCAGCCACTCGTGGCACACCGCGCCGGGCGGCCAGGACACCCACGGGTCGTCGGCGAAGTCCTCCAGGTCGACCCGGTCCCGGCGCGCCAGCGGATGGTCATCGGGCATGGCGACATCGGCCACGTCGTCGAGCAGCGCCTGCCGCGACAGCCCGCCCGGCACGGCCAGCGGCCGGTTGTACCAGTCGAGGACGACGGCCAGGTCGAGCGCGCCCCGGTCGAGCTCCCGCAGCGCGTCCTGCGGCTCCATCTCCCGCAGCCGCGGCTCCAGTCTGGGGTGGCCGGCCCGCAGGGCGGCGAGTGCCCGGGGGAACAGCCCGCGCGCCGCCGTGGCGAACGCGCCGACCAGCAACTCCCCCACGGCGCGGCCGTGCTGGGCCTCCAGATCGGCGTGGGCCAGCTCGACCTGGGCGAGGATCCGGCCGGCGTGCTCGCTCAGCAGTCGGCCCGCGTCCGTGAGGCGGACGCCGCGGCCGTTCTTCGCGAGGAGCCGCTGCCCCGCCTCCCGTTCCAGTTTGGCCATCTGCTGCGACACGGCGGAGGTGGTGACGTGCAGGGCGCCGGCCGCCGCGCTCACCGAGCCGTGCTGGCTGATGGCGTGCAGGACGCGGAGCCGGTCGATGTTCAACACGTAGCGATGCTACTGCGCCATCTCCCTTCCCTCTCAGGCTGCTTCACCTTCGGGGGTTGGCGCCGTGCCCGGCCGCGGGGCCGCCGCCTCGCGCCTCAGCCGTAGCGGCGCGGCGCGGGCGGGCGGACGGCGCGGGCCACCGCGTCAGCGAGCGGCACCGTCTCGGCGGGGGCCAGGGTGGCCACCGTCACCCGCACCGCGGGCGGCGTGGCGATCCGGAACCGCGCGCCGGGCGCGACGGCCCAGCCGGCGTGCAGCAGCCCGGCCACGGCGGCGGTCTCGTCGGGGACGGGCACCCATACGTTCAGTCCGCAGCGCCCGCGCGCGGGCACCCCACGCGCCCGGAGCGCCCGCAGCAGCGCCTCGCGACGCTCGTCGTAGGCGCGCGCCGCCGGGGACGCTCCGGCCGGGCGCCGCGCCCACAGCCGGGCCACGGCGCCCTGGAGCACGTGGCTGACCCAGCCGGGGCCGAGGCGCTGGCGCCCGATGACCCGCTCCACGGTGTCCGCGTCCCCCGTGCACACCGCGACCCGCAGGTCGGGGCCGTGGGCCTTGGCCGCGGACCGCGTGAACGCCCACCGCCTCGTGCTGCCGGCGAGCGGGAACAGGGGGACGGACACGATGCCGTCGCCGTGGTCGTCCTCGACGACGAGGACGTCGGGGTGCTCCGCGAGGGCCGCGCGCAACTCCTCGGCGCGCGCCGGGGTGAGCGCCGCGCCGGTCGGGTTCTGCGCGCGTGCGGTCACGATGACGGCGCGCACGCCCTGCCCGAGGGCGCGCGCGAACGGGCCGGGCTGCGGGCCCTCGTCGTCGACGGCGACCGGGACGGGGCGCAGCCCGAGGGCGGGGAGCAGGTCGAGGAGCGCGCCCCAGCCGGGATCCTCGACGGCGACCGCGTCGCCGGGGCGCAGGCGCGCGGCGAGGACGCGTTCGATCGCGTCGAGGGCGCCCGAGGTGACGGCGAGCGGCCCTTCGGGCAGGCCGTCGCGCGCGAACCGCTCCCCGGTGACGCGTTCGAGGTCGGGGTGCACCGGGGGGCCGCCGTAGAGCACGGGGGCCGCGGCGGCCTCGGCCGCCGAGGCAGCGAGCGCGGGGCCGAGGGAGTCGAGCAGGTCGGGGTCCGGGTTGCCCTCGGTGAGGTCGCGCGCGCCCGGGGGCACGGCGGGCCCGCGCGCCTCGCGGGGGGTGTGCGCCGGGCGGGCGCGGACCCGGGTGCCGCGGCGGCCGGCCGTCTCGACGACGCCGCGCTCGCGCAGCGCCCGGTAGGCGGCGGCCACGGTGTTGGGGTTCACGCCCAACTCCGCGGCCAGCTCCCGCAGCGGCGGGAGGGCCTGGCCGGGGGCCAGGTCCCCCGCGCTCACGGCGTTCTCCACGCTGGTCGCGATTTCGGCGGCGCGCCGCCCTTCGATCCGATATCCTCCTAGCACATTGACCATTTTGCACTATTGCAATACCGGCGGCAAGTCCGCCACCGAGGAGGCGCCATGTCCTTCCCGCCCACCGGCACCGCGGCCGACCGGACGCCGCACGAGGGCTCCGGCTACCGGAGGACCGCACGCACGACCCCCGCCCGGGCCAAGGAACGGGTGGGCTACGACCGGCAGTCGGTGCACTCCGTCCTCGACGAGGGCTACGTGTGCCACCTCGGCTTCGTGCGCGAGGGCGCCCCCGTCGTGCTGCCGACCCTCTACGCGCGCGAGGGCGAACGGCTGTACCTGCACGGTTCGACCGGCGCGACCGCCGTGCTCGGCGCGCGCGGCGACGGGCTGGCGGTGTGCGTGACCGTGACGCACGTGGACGGGCTCGTGCTGGCCCGCTCCGCGTTCCACCACTCCGTCAACTACCGGTCGGTGGTGGCCCACGGCACGGCCCACCCGGTGCGGGACACGGCCGAGAAGGCACGCGTCCTCGACCTGCTCGTCGACCACGTGGTGCCGGGCCGGGCGGCCGACTGCCGCCCGGCCGACCCCAGGGAACTGGCCGCGACCGGTGTCCTGGCACTCGACCTCGCCGAAGTCTCGGTCAAGGTGCGCGCCGGCGGCCCGAACGACGACCCCGAGGACCTCTCACTCCCGCACTGGGCCGGCGTCCTCCCGGTCCGCACGGTCCACGGGCCGCCCGTCCCCGCCGGTGCGCCCGCCTCCGCTCCCGGCTACCTGACGGCTTACGCCCGCGCCTGACCTGCCCTCCGCGAGCACGAGGCCCACCACGGAACCGAGGAGCAGGAAGGTGCCGGCGACCACGGCGGGGGTCAGCCGTTCGCCGAGGAAGGCCACGGCGATCAGGGTCGCCGTCAGCGGCTCGATGAGGACGATCACCGAGGCCGTGGCCGCCCGCACCACCGCCATCCCGGCGAAGTACAGCGCGTAGGCCAGCGCCGTGGGCACGGCCGCCAGGTAGCCGAGCAGCCACAGCGAGACGCCCAGGTTCTCCGCCTGCGGCAGCACGCCGACGACCGGCGCGAAGGGCAGCAGCAGCGCGGTGCCCACGGCCAGCGAGGCCAGGGCGTTGTCCAGCGGGCCGCCACCCGCCCCGGCACGGCCCTGGCCTCGGCTGTAGAGGGTCATCACCGTGTAGCCGGCCGCCGAGAGCAGCGCGAACAGCACGCCGGGCAGCTGTACCGTGCCCGAGCCGCCCGCTCCGCCGAGCGTGAGCACGACGAGTCCGGCCAGCGCGCCCGCCACCGCCACGACACCGCCCCGGCCGAGGCGTTCGCCCAGGAACAGCCGGCCGCCGATGGCCACGAGCACAGGACCCGCGCCGAGGGTGACCACCGTGCCGACGGCCAGCCCCGTGCCCTCGACAGCCGCGAAGTACGCGGCCTGGGAGAGCGCGAACGACGCCCCGAGCACGCCCGCGCGCGCGACGCGGCGCACCCAACTCGCCTGGGGCGCGCCGGTCGCCACCCGGCGCGGGGCGCGCCGGCGGAACAGCGGGCGAACGGCGAGCAGCAGCAGCGTTCCGCCGGCCATCCGCCAGAAGGTCAGGGCCAGCGGCCCGAGGCCGCTGCTCTCGAACAGCCGGGCGCCGACGGCGCCCCCGGTGCCCCACAGCACCGCGGCGAGGGCGACGAAGACCAGACCGCGTCCGCGGCCGGCCGGGGCAGGCACGGACGGCTCGGGGCCGCCCGGGGGAAACGAGGGCCCCGCGGGGCCCGTTGAGACGGAATGACGCACGAGAGTTCTCCCACACGACGAGGATTGGCCATCACATCCCGAGTGCGGGCAGGACCGGGCGACGCCAGGGCTCCGCCTGGCGTGCGAATCGGCGGGACCGCCCGCGTCAGACGGCGGGCGGCGGGAGAACGGTCCTGATCACGCCGTCATCCTAGGGCTCTGGAACGGTGTTCGTCGCCCTTACGGGGGATCATCTCCCGGTCCTGGCGTGCCGATCGACGCCAGGGGAACCTGTTGTGACGAGGGCACGTCCCATCCTCACAGCACTCCTCCGCCAAGCCGGACACCCCCCCACCGGAGGAACCATGACCTCTCATTCCGCACGCACCGCCGTGGCCGCCGCCATCGCCGTGCTGATCGCCGCCGGCTGCTCCGCGTCCGAGGGGTCCGACGAGCCCGCGCGCTCATCGGACGCCGCACCGGCGGACGGCTCCGCCGCCGGTTCCGGCCGGGAGGCCGGCCAGGACTCCGCCGCGGCCGGCCCGGCCGACGACACCCCCGACAGCGCCCCGGAGGACACGGACGACGCGCGGGCCCCGCAGGAGGCCGACGGCGCCCGCGAGGACGCGGCGGCCCCGGACGGCCGTCCCGCCTGGTGCTCGCCCGACGCGCTCACGGCCGCCGTGCGCGCCCTCGAACCGGCCGCGGGACACCGCTACGCGGCGCTCGTGCTCACCAACACCTCCGACGCCAGCTGCCGGACCCAGGGCTGGCCCGGGCTCCAGCTGACGACCGGCGAGGGCGGCGAACTCCCCACCACGACCGTCCGCGACCAGTCCACGGACGCGCGGGCGCTCACCGTCGAGCCGGGCGGCAGCGCCTGGGCGCGGCTGCACTGGAGCGCGGTGCCCGGCGACCAGGACCCGGCCGACGGCGACTGCGGCCCCGCCCCCGCCGGGCTCGCCGTGATCCCGCCGGACACCCGCGGCGCGACGAGCACCGGGTGGGACCTCGGCTCGGTCTGCGGCGCCGGACGCATCGAGGCCCAGCCGTTCGCCGCCGGTTCAGGGCCCGGGCGCTGACGGCCCGGCACCGCGGCGAGCGGTGCCGGCCTCAGGCGGTGGGGAGCCAGTCGACCCGCCCGGCGAGCAGCGCGTAGCCGATGAAGGCGACGATGTCGATCAGCGCGTGCGCCACGACCAGCGGCATGACCCGCCCCCACCGCCGGTACAGCCAGCAGAAGATCACGCCCATGGCGATGTTCCCGAAGAAGCCGCCGATGCCCTGGTACAGGTGGTAGGTGCCGCGCAGCAGCGAGCTGGCCACCAGGGCGCCCAGCGGCGTCCAGCCGAGCTGGTCGAGTCGGCGCAGCAGGTAGCCGACGACGATGACCTCTTCGAGCACCGAGTTCTGGATCGCCGAGAGCACCAGGACCGGCATCTTCCACCACACGTCGGGCAACGACTCGGGAACGACCGTCAGGTTGGCGCCGGCCGCGTGCGCCCCCAGGTAGAGCGCGAGGCCGCTGCCGCCGATGCCCGCCGCCACGACCGCGCCCCAGGCCAGGTCGAACGCCGGTCTGCGCCCGTCGAATCCCATGCCGCGCAGCCCGGGCCCGCCGGCCTCGGCCCGCTCCCGCAGCAGGAGGTGCGCGACCAGGGCGACCGGCACCAGCGCCGTGGTGATGCCGAACAGCTGCCACGCCAGGTCGAGCCAGGGCCGGTCGGGGGCGCGGGACCCGTTCAGCGTCGCGGCCTGCTCGCTCAGCCCGCCCGGGCGCGTGAGCACGCCGGAGAACCGGATCAGCGCCCCGATGGCGCTCGCGCCGACCGAGACGCCGAGGACCAGCAGCACTTCCTGACCCAGCACCCTGCGCCGCGGCAGGCCCCCGCCGCCGTCCGCGCGCACCTCGGTCACCGGCTCGGGCTTCGGCCCCACTTCGCCTCCGTTCACGCGCCCCGGTCGCGCGCCCGCGCGGCCGGCCGGGCGTCAGGTGCCGTCCGGCCAGCTGTGCACGGGAGCGTCCGAGCGCGCCAGTTCGCTGTACCTCCGGACGAGCGCGCGCAGCGCGTCGTTCCGGTCCGCTCCGTCGGCCACCGCCTGGTGGTAGACCCGAGTCTGCCAGCCCGCTCCCGTGACGCCCCGGCGGCATCGCCCCTCGATCACGCCGAGGTAGTGGTCGCGGTCCGCGGCGGCCACGCCGAAGGCGTCGAGGCCGTCGGCGGCCAGCGGCAGCAGCACGTCGAGGACCAGCTCGGCCGCGGGGCGCGGCTCAAGGCCGCCGGTGCGGCCGGGCCAGGTCAGCTCGGCACCGATGCCGTGCCTGCACGCCGCGAAGAAGTTGTCCTCGGCGACGGCGAACGGCAGCCGGTGCCAGACCGGCTGCTCGGCATCGGCCAGGGCCCGTACCAGGCCGTAGTAGAACGCCGCGTTGGCCACCATGTCGGTGACGGTGGGCCCGGTGGACAGCACCCGGTTCTCCACCCGCAGGTGCGGCGTTCCGTCGGCGACCGCGTACACCGGGCGGTTCCAGCGGTAGACGGTGCCGTTGTGCAGGGCCAGTTCCGACAGCAGGGGGGTGCCGCCGGCGTCGAGCACGTCGAGCGGTTCCTCCTCGCCGCACAGCGGCAGCAGGGCGGGGAAGTAGCGGATGTTCTCCTCGAACAGGTCGGCGGCCGAGTCGATCCAGCGCTCCCCGAACCAGGTTCTGGGCCGCACGCCCTGGGCCGCGTGCTCGGGGGGCCGGCTGTCGGTGATCTGGAGGAAGAACGGGGGGCGGGACTCGTGCCACAGCTCGCGGCCGAAGACGAACGGGGCGTTGGCCCCGACGGCGATCTGCGCGGCGGCGGCGGCCTGGGCGGCGTTCCACGTCGGGGCGAATCGTTCCGGCGTGACCTGGAGGTGGAGTTGCACCGAGGTGCAGGCGGATTCCGGGGCTATGGACTCGAACGTCTCGCGCAGCGTCTCGGTGCCGCTGATGTCGACGCTCAGCCGCTCCCCGCGGGCCACCATGATCTGGTCGTTGAGCAGCGTGTACCGGTCGTCGGCCGAGAAGGTGCCGGGTGCCATCTGCTCGGCCGTGATCGTCGGAAGCACTCCGGTCGGCACCAGGGCGGCGCCGAATTCCCCCGCCATTCTGTCGGCATAGCCGAGTGCGATGCGCAGTTCTTCGGCCAGATCGTCGAAGACCCGGCCGGAGAGCCTTCTGGGCACCATATTGAGTTCCAGGGTGAATTGCCCCAGCTCCGACTGGAAATCGCCGCTGGCCATGCGGGCCAGAACGTCCTCGTTCACCATGCGCGGCGCCCCGCGCGCGTCGGCGAGGCACAGTTCCACCTCAAGACCGATGCGGTCGCGCGGCCCCGCGAACCGGTTCTCGCGGAGCAGCGTCTCCAGCGCTTCGAGGCACGCGTGCAGCCGGGCCCGGAACCGGTGTCGCGCGTCCAGGTCGAACCGGTCGGCAACGACCTTCTCCCCCATGGGGCACCTCCTCGGTCGGGCGTGTCACGCGCTCGATTCTGCCCAGGGGGCCGGGAGGGCACGCCTGCCGCGTCCGCCGCGCCGCCGCCGGCCCGGCATATACCAACGGAATACTCACCGCCACCGCGGCCCTCTTGAGCGGCTGAATTCCCCCCTTGTGGAAACCTTGCCGGTCGGCTACTTGAAACGTAGGGAGAACATGCCGCGTATAAAATCCGGCACGGCGTGTCTCCCTACAAGAGGCGACCTACTCCGAAGCGAGAGGCGACCCATCATGCCTGTGAACATCCCCGCGGCCCCGGCTGCCGCCGAGGAATGCGTCCGTTCCGCACTCGGCCCCGCGACGACGCGGGCCGGGCGTCCCCCGTACCTCGACCACGGCGACCTGGACCTGGACCTGCCGCTGCCGGTGCACCGGCTCGGGCCGGTGGCCGGGACCCTCACACCGCCCGGCGCCCGGCTGACGGGCTGGCGCTTCCTGCTGACCCGTGAAGGGCGAACCGTCGGGGCGGCGGAAGCCGCGCCCACGGCGGACGGCTGGGCGTTCTCGCACTTCTGCGAGGGCCCGTACATCGCGTCGACGGAGCGGACGGTGCGCCTGGCCGAGTCCCTGCCCGAGACCTACCAGCCGCGCCTGCTGTCGGTGCCCGAGCTGTACATGCTGACCCTCTGGCTGCACTCCGAGTCCGCCGCGGAGCCCGGCGAGGGCAGTCCGCTGCCGCAGGACCTGCTGGTCCCGCTGACTCCCGCGCCGCCCGGCATCGCCGCGGGCCGCGCGGTGCGCACCGATGTGCTGCTGCCCCTGCTGAGCACGCGGCTGGCACCGCCCGTCGGCCTGGCGAGCTGACCGACACGGCGGCACCGGGGCCGGCCCGCGACGGCGCGGACCGGCCCCGGTTCGCGTGCCGGGTCCGGCGGTCAGCCGGCGTGGTCGGCGTACTCGGCGACCGGCGGGCAGGAGCAGACGAGGTTCCGGTCGCCGAAGGCGCCGTCGATCCGCCGCACCGGCGGCCAGTACTTGCCGTCCCGCTCCTCCCGGGTGCCGGTGGGGAAGACGGCCTGCTGCCGGGTGTAGGGGTGCGGCCACTCGCCGCTCAACTGGGCCGTGGTGTGCGGGGCGTTGGCCAGCGGATTGTCATCCTTCGGCCACTCCCCCGACCCGACCCGGTCGATCTCGGCACGAATCGCGATCATGGCGTCGCAGAAACGGTCGAGCTCCGCCAGGTTCTCGCTCTCCGTGGGCTCGATCATGAGCGTCCCGGCCACGGGGAACGACATCGTGGGCGCGTGGAAGCCGTAGTCGATCAGGCGCTTGGCCACGTCGTCGATGCTGACGCCGGTCGCCCTGGTCAGCGGGCGGACATCGATGATGCACTCGTGGGCGACCAGCCCGCCGGGCCCGGTGTAGAGCACCGGGTAGTGGGCTTCGAGGCGCTTGGCGATGTAGTTGGCGCCGAGTACCGCCGCCTGTGTGGCCCGGCGCAGCCCCTCGGCGCCCATCAGCCGCAGGTAGGCCCACGAGATCGGCAGGATGCCCGCCGAGCCCCAGGGCGCCGCGGCGACCGGGCCGATGCCTCCGCCGGCCGGGCCCGCGGCCGGCTGGAGCGGGTGGCCGGGCAGGTAGGGCGCCAGGTGCGCACGGACCGCCACCGGACCGACGCCGGGACCACCGCCGCCGTGCGGGATGCAGAACGTCTTGTGCAGGTTCAGGTGCGAGACATCCGCGCCGAACCGGCCGGGACGGGCCAGGCCGACCAGCGCGTTCAGGTTGGCGCCGTCCACATAGACCTGACCGCCCGCGTCGTGCACGGCCGCGCAGATCCCGGCGATGTCCTCCTCGAACACCCCGTGCGTGGAGGGGTAGGTGACCATCAGCACCGCGAGTTCGTCCGCGTGCTTCTCGATCTTGGCCCGCAGGTCGTCGGCGTCCACGTCACCGTTCTCGCCGGTGGCGACCACCACGACGCGCATGCCGGCCATGACGGCGCTCGCGGCGTTCGTGCCGTGCGCGGAGGACGGTATGAGGCAGACGTTCCGCCCGGGCTGCCCGGTGGCGCGGTGGTGGGCGCGCACGGCGAGCAGGCCGGCCAGCTCGCCCTGCGAGCCGGCGTTCGGCTGGAGCGAGACGCGGTCGTAGCCGGTGATCTCGGCCAGCCGCTCCTCCAGCTCCCGGATCATGCTCAGGTAGCCCTCGGCCTGGTCGGCGGGGGCGAACGGGTGCAGCTCGGCGAACTCCGGCCAGGTCACCGGCTCCATCTCCACCGTCGCGTTGAGCTTCATGGTGCAGGAGCCGAGCGGGATCATGCCGCGGTCGAGCGCGTAGTCCTTGTCCGCCAGCCGCCGCAGGTAGCGCAGCATCGCCGTCTCGGAGCGGTGCCGGTGGAAGACCGGGTGCGTCAGGTACTCGTCGTGGCGCAGCAGCCCCTCGGGCAGCGCGTCGGGAGTGCGCGCGTCCAGCGCGTCGAGGTCCGAGGCGTCCCGGGCGGCGCCGAACGCCGACCACACGGCCGCCAGATCGCCGCGCCCGGTCGTCTCGTCGCACGTGACGCCGACGTGGTCGGCGTCGGCCTGCCACAGGTTGACCCCGGCCGCGCGGGCCGCGGCCACGACCTCGGCGGCCCGGCCCGGCACGCGGGCCGTGACCGTGTCGAAGAACGCGTCGTGCACGACCTCGACTCCCGCCTCCCGCAGCCCGGCCGCGAGCAGCGCGGCGTACCTGTGGGTGCGGCGCGCGATGGCGGCGAGGCCGTCGGGACCGTGGTAGACGGCGTACATGCCGGCCATGACGGCGAGCAGCACCTGCGCGGTGCAGATGTTGCTCGTCGCCTTCTCGCGGCGGATGTGCTGCTCACGGGTCTGGAGGGCGAGCCGGTAGGCCGGGGCGCCGTCCGCGTCCCGCGAGACGCCCACCAGGCGCCCCGGCAGGCTGCGGGCGAAGGAGTCCCGTACGGCCATGTAGCCGGCGTGCGGCCCGCCGAAGCCCATCGGCACGCCGAACCGCTGGCTCGTCCCCACCGCGATGTCCGCGCCCAGCTCACCCGGCGAGGTGAGCAGCGTCAGCGCCAGCAGATCGGCCGCGACCGTGACCACGGCTCCCAGCTCGTGGGCCCGGTCGACGAGCCCGCGGAGGTCGCGCACCGCGCCCGAGGCGCCCGGGTACTGCACCAGCACGCCGAAGATCCCGCGTTCCGCCGCCTCGTCCGGGATGCCGCCGCTCAGGTCGGCGACCACCACCTCGACGCCGGTCGGCTCCGCGCGGGTGCGCACGACGGCGACGGTCTGGGGCAGGCAGTCCGCGTCGACGAGGAAGACGCCCTCCTTGACCTTGCCGACCCGCCGGGACAGCGCCATGGCCTCGGCGGCGGCCGTGGCCTCGTCGAGCAGCGAGGCACCGGCCGTCGGCAGCCCCGTGAGGTCGGACACCACCGTCTGGAAGTTCAGCAGCGCCTCCAGCCGGCCCTGGGAGATCTCCGGCTGGTACGGCGTGTAGGCCGTGTACCAGGCCGGGTTCTCCAGGACGTTCCGCAGGATCACCGGCGGCGTGAACGTGCCGTGGTAGCCGAGGCCGATCATGGAACGCAGCACGGTGTTCCGCGCGGCGAGCCCGCGCAGTTCGGCGAGCACGCCGGCCTCGTCCCGCGCCTCGGGCAGGCGCAGCGCCTCGGTGGTGCGGATGGACTCGGGCACCGCCGCGGCGGTGAGGTCGTCGAGCGAGCCGAAGCCGACCTGCGCCAGCATCTTCGCGCGGTCCCGCGCGTCGGGCCCGATGTGCCGGGCGGCGAACGGAGTGCCCTGCTCCAGGGCGGACAGGGGAATGCGGCGGTCGGTCATCGGGAGGCTCCTCCTGGTCGCGGTGACCTGCGGGGGTGCCGGGCGGCGGTGCCCGGCGGGCCTCCCCCTCTGTCATCTCGACCTGAGAGCTTCACCGCGCCGCGGGGGCACGGCTTGCACCGTCGGTGAGGGCGGACCCGGGCACCTGCGCCCCGCACCGCCCTGCTTTCCAGAGTGGCCTGCCCCGCGCGGTACGGGTGCCTGAGAGATTCCGGGGAGGAGTTGCTCCTTCGGCGCCCGGGCCTGGTGGGCACCGGGACTCTCCCGCACGGGGTTGACGACCGCCTCCGAGGGTACCAGCGCAGGTCGGCGCGGGGACCTGCGCGCCACTCGACTGGCCAGTGTGCGAAAAGTGGCTTTTCTTAGAGATAGGACGCCTTCGGGGCCAGTGGTGATCAGTTGGAGGAAGCGTGCAGACCGATATCGACCCGCGGAGCCTGATCGGCCGCAAGGCGTTCGACCGCGACGGCGCAAAAATCGGAACCGTGGACGAGGTGTACCTCGACGATGCCACCGGGGTCCCCGAATGGGCGGCCGTGCGCACCGGGATCTTCACCCGGGACGCGTTCGTCCCCCTGGAGCCCAGCGAGCTCGTCGACGAGGCCCTGCGCGTCCCGTTCACGCGCACCCTCATCCGCGACGCCCCCGACTTCGGTGTCGGGCGGCACCTGTCGCCCGAGCAGGAGTTGCAGCTGTACCACCACTACGGGCTCGACGTGCCGCGCGTCGGCCCGGACGACCCGCTGTCCGCCCCGTAGCGGCCCGCCGGGCACGCGGGGCCCCCGGCCCGCACGCCGGGGCGTCAGGCCGGCGCACGCGGCGGGAGCAGCGCACGCTCCCCGGGCGGGTCCGCGGCCCCCGCGCCCTCCACGAGGGGCAGCGGCGTGCCGGGGCCCAGCTCCGGATCGTCGACGCGGAAGGTCCGCACCCGGCCGGGCGGCGACCCCGGGCGCTCGAAGCGGACGGTGACGCGGCCGAGACCGCTGCCCTGCACCCAGCCGGGCCCGAAGCGCGCGTGCGCCACGTCGAGCCCGGGCAGCCATGCGGGCGCCGGGGCCGCGGGCCCCCCGGCCGGCTCGGCGACGGCCGGCGCCGGCTCTTCGGCCGCGGCGGGCAACGCCTGCGCGAAGAGATCCTCCTGGGTCCAGTCGGCCAGGCCGCTGATCGCCACACCGAGCAGCCGCACGCCCTCCGTGGTGTCCACGCCCTCGATGAGCCGCCCGGCGGCCTCCCGCACCACCCGCGGGTCGTCCGTGGGGCCGCGCAGCGTGTCGGAGCGGGTCAGTGTGGTGAAGTCGTGCCGCCTGACCTTCAGTACCACCGTCCGGCCCGCGCGGCCCGCCGCGCGCAGCCGCTCCGTGCACCGGTCCGCGAGCCTGGCGACCTCGTACCTGACGCGCGCCCGGTCGGTGACGTCGACGGGGAAGGTGTCCTCGACCGAGATCGACTTGGCTTCCTGGTCCGCCACCACGGGCCGTTCGTCCACGCCGTTGGCCATGGCGTACAGGGCGGCGCCGTGCGCCTTGCCGAGCAGGCGCACCAGCTCCGCCTCGCCGGCCCGCACGGTGTCCCCCACCGTGGCGATCCCCGCCCTGCGCAACGTCTCGGCGGTGGCCGGGCCGACGCCTGGCAGGGTGCGGACCGGAAGCGGTGCGAGCAGGTCGCGCTCGGTGCCGGGGACGATCAGCCGCAGGCCGTCCGGCTTGGCCTGCTCGGAGGCGATCTTGGCGAGCATCTTGGAGGCCGCGAGGCCGACGGAACCGGTGAGGCCCGTGACCTCCTCGATCCGCGCGCGCAGCCGCTCGCCGGTGCGGCGGGCCTCCTCGGCCGACCCGGCGCCGCCGCCGGCGTCGAGGTCGATGAACGCCTCGTCCAGGCTCAGCGGCTCGACCAGCGGTGACAGCTCGGCCAGCAGGGCCATCACGGTCTCGCTGATGCCGCGGTAGACGGCGAAGCGCGGCACCAGGAACGCCGCGTTCGGGCACAGGCGGCGGGCCTGCGCCATGGGCATCGCCGAGCGCACACCGAAACGGCGGGCCTCGTACGAGGCGGTCGCGACCACGCCGCGCGGGCCGAGCCCGCCGACGATGACGGGCTTGCGGCGCAGGCTCGGCTTGGCCGCCTGCTCCACCGAGGCGTAGAAGGCGTCCATGTCGAGGTGCAGAACCGTCGGTCGGCCTCTCACACCACCGATGGTGCCGCACGCCTGTGACAACGCACCCGCGCGCGGGTGCGGCCTTCAGCCCGTCCGGTGCCTGCGGCGCGCCAGCTCGTCCTCGGGGTGGGCGACGGGGACGGACTCGCCCGTGTCCAGCCGTTCCGCGCCGAGCCGCGCGAGCGCCTGTTCCACATCGCTCCACACGGCGCCGACCGCGATGCCGAAGACGCCCCGGCCGCCCCGCAGGAGCTCGGCCAGCTCCTCGGGCGAGGCGCAGCGGTACACCGTGGCGCCGTCGCTCATCAGGGTGAGTCCGGCCAGATCGGCCAGATCGGCCGACTGGAGTGCCTGGACGGCCGTGCGGATGCTCTGGAGGGAGATCCCCGCGTCGAGCAGCCGTTTGACGATCTTGAGGACGAGGACGTCCTGGAAGCTGTAGAGGCGCTGGGTGCCCGAGCCGTGCGCGGGCCGCACGCTGGGCTGGACGAGGCCGGTGCGGGCCCAGTAGTCCAGCTGCCGGTAGGTGATGCCGGCCGCCGCGCACGCGCTCGGCCCCCGGTACGCGAGCCGACCGTGCGGCTCGCGGTCCTGCGCGGCCTGAGGTGGTCCGAGGCCCGGCGCCGGCGGCGCGCCGGGGAGGGAGGTCATCCCGCCGACCGCCCTGCTGTCCCCGTTACCTGTCACGCCGGCCTCCGTTCCGCATGCCCCGACCGTGTCCTCGCCGCTCACCGGCTGTTGCGATGAGCACGCACACAGCGCTCCTCCCAAGACATGCCCCATTGACGCTAGGCATCCACACTCAGCGCGTCAACGATCGCCACGCGCCGCTACTGGCTGCCCGTTCCGAAGTCCTCGGGGGAGATTTTCTCCAGGAACTCCCTGAACCTCTCCACCTCGTCCTCCTGCTCGTCCGGGATGATGATCCCGGCGTCGTCGAGCACGGTGTCGCTGCCGTAGATCGGCGTGCCCGCGCGCAGGGCGAGGGCTATGGCGTCGGACGGACGGGCACTGACTTCCACGCCGCTGGAGAACACGAGCTCGGCGTAGAAGACCCCGTCGCGCAGGTCGGTGATGCGTACCGCGCTCAGCTCCTGCCCCACCGCCTCAAGCACGTTCTTGAAGAGATCGTGCGTCAACGGCCGCGGCGGGGTCATACCCTGCTGGGCGAACGCGATGGCGGTGGCCTCACCCGGCCCGATCCAGATCGGGAGGTAGCGGTCACCGCCGACTTCACGGAGTAGCACGATGGGCTGATTGTTGGGCATTTCCACCCGCACGCCCACGACGTCGAGCTGATTCACACAGCAACCCTAGGCGGTGCCCGGTGCATTTGGATAGTCGAGCACCGCCGAGCGGCAGGCGGAAGGCCCGCCGGGTGGGTCAGAACCCCTGCCGGCTGCCGAAGAAAACCAGCCGATACTTCCCGATCTGCACCTCGTCGCCGTTGTTGAGCACGGCCGAGTCCAGTGGCTCGCGGTTGACGTAGGTGCCGTTGAGGCTGCCGACGTCACTCACCGTGAAGCTGCCGTCCTGGCCGCGTCGGAACTCCACGTGACGGCGGGAGACCGTCACGTCGTCGAGGAAGATGTCGCTCTGCGGGTGCCGCCCCGCCGTCGTCAGCTCGCCGTCGAGCAGGAAGCGGCTGCCCGAGTTGGGCCCGCGCCTGACGATGAGCAGCGCGGAACCGGGCGGCAGCGCCTCGACGGCGGCCTGCGCCTCGGAGGAGAGCGCGGGGGCCGGGTGCTGGCCGGTGACCTCTGCCTCGTAGGCCTCAAGCCCACTGATCGAGATCGTGGACGTCGTCTCGGACGAGCCGTCGAGCCCGCCGCGCAGCCCATTGCCGCAATTGGAGCAGAACCTGCTGGTCGCGGCCGACTTGTGACCGCAGCGCGAGCAGGTGACCGTCCCGCCGCCCGGCCCCTGGGAGCCTATGCCCCCCGGCCCCGCCACCTCGTCCCGGAACAACGGGCGCCCGGGCTCGCCACCGGGTGCCGTCGCTGGGTCGCCTTGCTGGCGGGCGTGGCCCCGGGCGGCGCTGTGCGTGCCGCGCCGACGCCTGCCGAACAATCTAGCGAAAAAGCTCACCAGCGATCCCCTCGTACCTAGCCCGGCCCGTCGTCGCACGGGACCGGTCCATTTTCTCTCACCTGCTGTGCGGGACGTCGTGTCGACGTCCCCGGCCTCGTTCAGTTTCCCTCACCGAGTGCCACGAAGGCGTGGCAGCCCCCGCGGCCCCGGACGCCTCATGGTGACGACTGAGCGTAGTCAGGCTGCTCCGCCGATCGCAAGGCGTCCACAACGATCATCTCCAGCCGCTCGACGGACACCTCCGCCCGCTGATTCTCCAGGGACTGCACCACACCCCCGGGGATGTTCAGCGCCGGCTCCAAATCCTGCGGGCGCCCGATGGCACGGACCAGGAAGGGCGCGCGCACGGGCCGACCGTCGATCAGGACGCCCCCGTTCTCGTCGGCGAAAAAGGTCTCCGCGACGATGCGGACGTCATTGATCTGCATGGCCTCGGCCCCCGCGGCACGCAGTTCCTGCACCGTGTCGAGCAGCATATCCGCCTCGACCGCGCTCAGGGGATCGTCGATGCGCAGCGTGATGCCGGGGCCCTCGGCCGCCACGGTCCCGGCCAGGACGCCGAGCTGGCGCTCGCGTTCCTCCGTCTGCCGCCGCGCCTCCTCGGCCCGGTCCGAGCTGGTCTCCAGTTCCGTGCGCTGCCGGCTGAGCCCGTCGCGCTCCTCCTCAAGGCGCGCCGTGCGGTCCTCCAGGTCGCTGAGGATGCGCACCAGGTCCTCCTGGCGCGCGCCGCGCAGGGCGGTCTCCTCGCTGCCCGTCGCGCGGACCTGGATCGCCAGCCCGAGACCGAGGACGAACAGCAGGACGGCGGCGACCAGCTGCCCGCGGGTCGCGCGCGGCGGCCAGAGCCCCGCGAGCAGCGCGCGGCGCCCCGTGGGCCGCGCGGGGGCCTCTCCGGCCGCCCCCTGGCCCGCGGGGGCCCCGTCCGGCGCAGGGCCAGGACGCCTCTGCCCGGCCTCCTCGGCCGGCCGCGCGTCGTCGGTCACCGGGTCACGCCCCGAAGACGTGCCGGCGGATCGCGGCGGCGTTGGAGAAGATGCGGATGCCGAGCACCACGACGACGCCCGTGGACAGCTGGGCGCCGACCCCGAGCTTGTCGCCGAGGAAGACGATCAGCGCGGCCACGGTGACGTTCGAGAGGAACGACACGACGAACACCTTGTCGTCGAAGACCCCGTCGAGCATGGCGCGCAGTCCCCCGAACACCGCGTCGAGCGCGGCGACCACGGCGATGGGCAGGTAGGGCTCGACCCCGGTGGGCACGACCGGCCGGGTGAGCACCCCGACGAGGATGCCGAGGGCCAGTCCGAGGACGGCGATCACGGGGTCGCTCCTTCGTGCGTCGAGGCGGCCGGCCGGGCCGTGCGCGTGGACAGGCCGGACGCGGCGGACAGCCTGAGTTCGTCGTGGACGGTGGTGGCGGAACGGATGCCGAAGTCCTCCCGCAGCGCCTCCAGGTAACGGCCTTCCGCGGTGGCGGAGAACGCCGCCGCCAGCTCGTCGCCCGGGCCCACGGCGAGCAGCGTGTAGGGCGGCACCAGCGGCCGGTTGTCGACGAGAACGGCCTCGCCCGCGGCCCGGATGGCGGAAACGGCCGTCAGCCGCCTGTCGTTGACCGAGACGGCCTCGGCGCCCGCCCGCCACAGGCCGTTGACGAGGCGTTGCAGGTCGCGGTCGCGCACGCGGCCCGTGTCGGCGAAACTCCCGTCGCGCGGCCCGCCGACCGCGGACCCGGTGGCGTCCTCCGCGTCGTCCACGACGAGTTCGATGCCGGGGCCCGTGACGGCGGTGGTGCCGGCCAGGAGCGCGGCCAGCTCGCCGTCCGGCGACCCCGCGTCGCCCGCGGCGTCGCGCTGCGCCGCGTCGATACCGGCCCGCAGCGCGTCGACCTCGGCCTGGAGCGCGTCGAGTTCCGCCGTGCCGGCCTCGACACGGGTGAGCAGCTCCTCCCGCTCCCTGGCGAGCACCGGCTCCGCCTCGCGCGCCTGCGCGGCCCCGAGGGTGACCACCGCGGCGGCCAGGGCGAGGCCGCCGGCCAGCCAGAGTCTGGCGCGCAGTGTGCGCGGCAGCTCCGGCCGTCCGGCGGCCCGCCGGCCGGCCGCCGCCTGGGCGTACCCCTCGTCGAGGGTGTGGCTCATGACGGCGGTCAGCAGCGACATGGAGGCGTCGGGGCGCGCGCCGGAGCCGGGCTCCTGCTGGGGCATGGCCCACATGGTCGCACGCGCCGCCGGCAGGCCGGAACGCGGCCTGCCGGCGGGGCCGTTCCGCTCAGCGGTCGGCGCTGTCCACCACGCCCGACCAGGTGTCGAGCAGTTCCTGGGCGGCGGCGTCGTCCGGGCCCTCGGCCCACAGGTGGGTGACGGCCTCCGCGGGGTCGGGCAGCACCAGGACCCACCGCCCGTCCGCCTCGACGACGCGGACGCCGTCGGTGGTGTCCACGGTGCGGTCGCCCGCCGCCTCGACGACGCGGCGCATGACCAGCCCCTTGACGGCCCACGGGGTGGCCACGTCCCGGCGGAGCACATGGGCGCGCGGGATGCGGGCGTCGATCTGGCTGAGGGACAGCTGGGTGCGGGCCACCAGCGCGATCAGCCGGGTGAAGGCCGCGGTGGCGTCGAAGACGGAGGAGAACTCGGGGACGATGAAGCCGCCCCGGCCGTCCCCGCCGAACACCGAGCCCTCCTTGTGCGCGACCCGGGTCAGGTCGTCGGGCGACGTGGTGGTCCACTCGACCTGCGTGCCGTGGTAGGCGGCGACCTGCTCCGCGATGCGCGTGGTGGTGACGGGCAGGGCCACCCGGCCGCTGCGGCGCTCGGCGGCGATGAGGTCGAGCATGACGAGCAGCGCGCGCTGGTCCTCGATGATGCGGCCCTGCTCGTCGACCAGGGCCAGACGTTCGCCGACCGGGTCGAAGCGGACCCCGAAGGCGGCGCGGGCGGAGGCCACGATCTCGCCGAGGCGGACGAGTCCGGCCCGCCTGGCCTCCGCGGTCTCGGTCGGCCTCGCCTCGTCGAGGCCGGGGTTGATGGTGAGGGCGTCGACGCCGAGGCGGCCGAGCAGGCTCGGCAGCACGAGCCCGGCGCTGCCGTTGGCCGCGTCCACGACGACCTTGAGGCCGGACTCGGCGACGCCCGTGGTGTCCACGGCGCGCAGCACGGAACCGGTGTACGCGTCGAAGACGCTGGCGGGGAAGCGCAGGTCGCCGATCTCGCCGGGGAAGGCGCGGCGGTACTCCTGGCGTGCGTAGACCCGGTCGAGCTTGCGCTGCCTGGCCTGGGAGAGGTCGGCGCCGCGCTCGTCGAAGAACATGATGTCGACGGAGTCGGGGACGCCGGGAGTGGTGCGGATCATGACGCCGCCCGCGCTGCCGCGCGCGGTCTGCTGGCGGGCGACGGGCAGCGGCACGTTCTCCAGGTCCCGCACGTCGATCGCGCTGGCCTGGAGCGCCGAGATGACCGCGCGCTTCAGGGCGCGGGCACCGCGGGAGTGGTCGCGCGCGGTGGTGACCGTGGACCCCTTCTTGAGGGTGGTGGCGTAGGCGCTGGCGAGCCGGACGGCGAGCTCCGGGGTGATCTCGACGTTGAGGATGCCGGAGACGCCGCGCGCGCCGAACAGGTTCGCCTGGCCGCGTGCCTCCCAGATGACCGAGGTGTTGACGAAGGCGCCGGCCTCCACGGTCTTGAACGGGTAGACGCGCACGTTGCCCTGGACGATGGACTCCTCGCCGACGAGGCACTCGTCGCCGATGACGGCGCCGTCCTCGATGCGGGCGGCGCGCATCACGTCGGTGTTCTTGCCGACCACGCAGCCGCGGAGGTTGGTCTGCGGGCCGATGTACACGTTGTCGTGGACGACGGCCCGATGCAGGAACGCGTCGGACTTGACCACGACGTTGGAGCCGATGACGGTGTGCTCGCGGATCTCGGCGCCCGCCTCGATCTTGGCGTAGTCGCCGACGTAGAGCGGCCCCCTGAGCTTCGCGTCGGGGTGCACCTCCGCGCCCTCCGCGATCCATACGCCCGGGGAGATCTCGAACCCGTCGATGTCGACGTCGACCTTCCCCTCCAGCACGTCGGCCTGGGCCTTGACGTAGCTCTCGTGGGTGCCGACGTCCTCCCAGTAGCCCTCGGCGACGTAGCCGTAGACGGGCTTGCCCTCCTTCATGAGGCGCGGGAACACGTCTCCCGACCAGTCGACCGGGACGTCGGGATCGACGTAGTCGAAGACCTCGGGCTCCATCACGTAGATACCGGTGTTGACAGTGTCGGAGAACACCTGTCCCCACGTGGGCTTTTCGAGGAAACGGTCGACCCGGCCGTCCTCACCCACGATGGTGATGCCGAACTCCAGCGGATTGGGCACCCGGGTCAGGCAGACCGTGACGAGGGCGCCGCGTTCCCTGTGGTAGCGGATGAGTTCGGTCAGGTCGAAGTCGGTGAGCGCGTCACCTGAAATCACCAGAAAGGAGTCGTCCTTGAGGGCGTCCTCGGCATTCTTCACACTTCCGGCCGTGCCCAGGGGCTTCTCTTCATGCGCATAGGTGAGATCCATCCCGAGTTCCTCGCCGTCACCGAAGTAGTTCTTCACGAGTGAGGCGAGGAATTGCACGGTGACCACGGTCTCCGTGAGCCCGTGCCGCTTCAGCAGCCGGAGCACATGCTCCATGATCGGGCGGTTGGCCACGGGCAGCAGGGGCTTGGGCATGCTCGCGGTCATCGGGCGAAGCCGGGTGCCTTCGCCACCAGCCATTACGACGGCCTTCATATCGGAAGTGTCCTCCTTGGGGAGTCGACAGTCACTCCGACTGCGCCCGTCTGGAGGGGCCCGGGCCCGGGGTGGCTCCCCGGAAAGCTGCGGCACATGCGGGCGCCAGGCCCCTGCGACGCTGCCAGGGCGAGCTCAGTCGGCCGTGGGATCCGCCGTAAGGAGCCGGCGGACCTGGACCACGTAAAGGACTCCTGCCCACCAGTACAGCGCTGTACCCCAGCCGGCGAACGCCCATCCGAAAATAGCAGCGAGGGACGCGAGCCAGCCACCACCGTCGCTGAGCAGCAGCAACGGGAACGCGTACATCAGGTTGAGGGTCGCCGCCTTGCCCAGGAAGTTCACCTGTGGGGGTGCATAACCGTGCCGGTTCAGTCGCCACACCGTCACCAGCAGCATCAGCTCGCGGGCCAGCAGAAGGGCCGTGAGCCACAGCGGGAGGATGTCGCGCCAGGTGAGGCCCACGAGGGTGGAGAGGATGTAGAGGCGGTCGGCCGCCGGGTCGAGGATGCGGCCGAGGGCGCTGACCTGGTTCCACCGGCGGGCCAGTTTGCCGTCGAGGTAGTCGCTGACACCGCTGAAGGCCAGGACGAGCAGCGCCCAGCCGTCCAGGTTGGGGCCGTCGAACACCGGCGAGAGCACCAGCCACAGGAACACGGGGACGCCGAGCAGGCGCGCCATGCTCAGGAGGTTGGGAATGGTGAAGACCCGGTCCGTCTGCTGTTCCGTCTCCTGGGCCGCCACCCGGACGCCTCCTGATCGAACTGTCATGCCGGCCCTCGCACCGCCGGGCGGCTCTGTGGGGTCCGACCTTACCGGCCTGCCGGCGCGGGGCGCCGGGCGGGCCGACCGCCGCTCAACGCGCCGATGGCATACGCTTTCCGGTGGTTTGCCGTCCGTGGAACGCGACAAGGCGGGTGAGATGGGGACCAGGCTGCGAGGCGTCGGCGTCAGCCACGGAGTGGCCATCGGCGAGGTCAGGCACATGGGCACGGCGGTGCTCGAACCGCCGGCCGGGGCGACGGCCGCGGCCGACGTGCCGCGGGAGGTGGGCCGGGCCAGGCGGGCGGCCGAGGCCGTGGCCGCCGACCTCGTGGCCCGCGGCACCCTCGCCGGCGGGGAGGCCCAGGCCGTCCTCGAAGCGCAGGCGCTGATGGCGCGCGACCCGGAGCTGCTGGCCGACATGGAACGGCGGGTCGGCGTGGGGGCCACCGCCGAGCAGGCGGTCTCGGACGCGTTCGCGGTGTACCGGGCGCTGCTGTCGGGGGCCGGGGACTACCTGGCCGGGCGGGTGGCCGACCTCGACGACGTGCGCAACCGGATCGTGGCGCGGCTGCTCGGCGTTCCCGTGCCGGGAGTGCCGGACAGCGAGGAACCGTACGTGCTGATCGCCCGGGACCTCGCCCCCGCGGACACCGCGCTGCTCGATCCCACGCTGGTGCTCGGGTTCATCACCGAGGAAGGGGGCCCGACCAGCCACAGCGCGATCCTCGCCCGTTCGCTCGGGGTGCCCGCGGTGGTCGGGCTCGCGGGCGCGCGGGACCTCGCGGAGGGCGCGGTCGTCGCCGTGGACGGC
Organism: Streptomyces marincola; assembly: GCF_020410765.1. Lineage (NCBI taxonomy): Bacteria > Bacillati > Actinomycetota > Actinomycetes > Kitasatosporales > Streptomycetaceae > Streptomyces > Streptomyces marincola. The sequence goes on from NZ_CP084541.1 coordinate 370,062, forward strand.
AGCACGGGCGAGGTGGTGGTCGATCCGAGCGCCGAGGAGCGGGCCGCGCTGGCGAAGGCCGCCGCGGGGCGCCGTGCGGCGGTCGCCGCCGCCACAGGACCTGGCGCGACCTCCGACGGCCACCGGGTGCCGCTGCTCGCCAACGTGGGCGGGCCCGACGACGTGGCCGCCGCGATGGCGGCCGGCGCCGAGGGCGTGGGGCTGTTCCGCACGGAGGTGCTGTTCTTCGAGCGCGCGAAGGACCTCGGGGCCGGGCAGGGCCCGTCCGAGGAGGAGCAGGTGGCCGCCTACCGGCGGGTCCTCGAAGCGTTCCCCGAGGGACGCGTGGTGGTGCGGGTGCTCGACGCGGGCGCGGACAAGCCGCTGCCCTTCCTCACGGCCGACGACGAGCCCAACCCCGCGCTCGGTGTGCGCGGGTTGCGCGCGCTGCTCGCCCGGCCCGAGGTGCTCGGCACCCAGTTGCGCGCGCTGGCCCGTGCCGCCGCGGGGCTGCCGGTCCACCTGGAGGTCATGGCGCCGATGGTGGCCGACCGCGCGGACGCCAGGGCGTTCGCCGACGCCTGCCGGGCGGCCGGTCTCGACGCGAGGTACGGGGCGATGGTGGAGATCCCGGCCGCCGCCCTGCGCGCCCGCGCCCTGCTCCAGGAGGTCGAGTTCCTCTCGCTCGGGACCAACGACCTGGCCCAGTACGCCTTCGCCGCCGACCGGCAGGCCGGCGCGCTCGCACGCCACCAGGACCCCTGGCAGCCCGCTCTCCTCGACCTGGTGGCGCTGGCCGCGGACGCCGCGAAGGCCGAGGGCAGCAGCTGCGGGGTGTGCGGCGAGGCAGCCGCGGATCCGCTGCTCGCCTGCGTCCTCACCGGCCTCGGAGTCACCAGTCTCTCGATGGCGGCGGCGGCCATCCCCCACGTGCGCGCCGCGCTGGCCCGGCACACCCTGGCGCAGTGCGAGCGGGCCGCCGCGGCGGCCCGGGCGGCCGACAGCGCGGCGCAGGCCCGCGCCGCGGCCCAGGCCGTGCTGTCCGGGGAGTGACCGCGCCGCCGCCGCGCGGGTCAGTCCCCTGGGCAGTCGCGGTGCGGCAGCTCATCGGCGGCGCGGTAGGCGACCCCGGGCTCCGGTGGCACGGGCTCGCCGGTGCGCACGTCGGTGCAGTACGCGGCGAACACCTCGCCCTCGCTCAGGGCCCGCAGCCGGCCGCCGCGCAGGCTCCAGCCCCGCACCTCCTCGCCCGGCCCCGCCGGCTCCCCCCGCCGCCCCGGCGCCGCCCGTTCCTCCCGGTCCCAGGACGGGCCCCCGACGGCCCCGGCCGGTACCGAGCGCAGCACCAGGCCGCCGGGCTCGCCGGTGGCCAGGCCGACGGCCACCAGCGTGCACAGGACCAGGGCGTCGGGCTCCGCCATGTCGAGCGCTCCGCCGGCCCCGCGCTCCACGTGCAGGGCCGCGGTCAGCGGACCGCTGGGGACGAGCAGGCTGCACACCAGGTGGTGCACGCCGGGGCCGGCCCGCTCCGTCACGGCGGCGAGCAGTCCGGCGGCCCGCTGGAACGCGCACCGGGAGTACGGGGCGTCGCAGGCCGGGCAGGAACCGGCCGCAGCGAGCAGGTCCGTGCCCGTCTCCCAGGTCTCCCAGCGCAGGTGCTCGGCGAGCAGCACCGGCATCAGGCGGGCGATCGGCTGGCCCTCGTAGGGGACCGTGGCCCCGCGCGCGGCGACCTCGGCCGTGTATCTGGCGCGGCTGGCCTGGCTGTCCGCCGCCAGGCCCTCGCGCGCGCAGAACTCCGCGAAGCCTTCCGGGTCGAACAGCGCGACGCTGGTGTGCCCGTGGCGCTCCGCCAGGGAGCGCAGCAGCAGCTCCGTCTGCCGCAGGTAGCCCGCGTGGTCGGTGAAGCGGAAGGTCGCGTAGCGGCGCATCGCGGCGAATCCGCCGGCGTCCGCGATGACCGCGACCGTCCCGGCCGACTCGCGCAGGAAACGGTCGGCGCGCCGGGCGCGCCGGGTGGTGGGTGCCATGGTGTCCCCCTCAACGGATCGGAAGATCTTGGCTACCCAGAGTAGTCATCGTCACTGACAGTGGCGCGTTCGTGGGCCATTCGTTCGAAGTGCCTGAGCAGGTCGGGGTCGTCGACGGACCCGGTGTTGGCCGCGCGCTCCAGCGGCACCCCCTGGAACAGCCGCTTGACCGGCACTTCGAGCCGCTTGCCGGTCAGGGTGTGCGGCACGCCCGGGACCTCGACGATGTCGTCGGGCACATGCCGGGGCGAGAGGGCCTCGCGGATCGTCCGCCGCACCCTCTCCCGCAGCGCCTCGTCGAGCACGGCGTCCCCCGCGAGCCGGACGAACAGCGGCATCCAGTAGCCACCGCCGGGCTCCTCCACGCCGATGACCAGCGACTCGGCGATCTCCGGCAGCCGCTCCACGACCTCGTAGATGTCGGCGGACCCCATCCGCACCCCCTGCCGGTTGAGCGTGGAGTCGGAACGCCCGTGGATGACGACCGTGCCCCGCGAGGTCACGGTCGTCCAGTCCCCGTGCCGCCACACGCCGGGGAACATCGAGAAGTAGCTCTCCCGGTACCTGGAGCCGTCGGGGTCGTTCCAGAAGCCGACGGGCATCGACGGCATCGGCGTGGTGACCACCAGCTCCCCGACCTCGTCCACCAGCGACCGCCCGTCCGGGCCGAAGGCCCGCAGGTCCGTGCCGAGGCAGGGAGCCTGGAGCTCACCGGTCCACACCGGGAGCGTCGGCACCGCCCCCGCGAAGCAGCTGCACACGTCGGTGCCGCCGCTGACCGAGGCGATCCACAACCCGGCCCCCGCCTCCTCGTGCAGCCAGCGGAACCCGTCGGGCGGCAGCGGCGAGCCCGTGGTGGCCACGCACCGGGTCGCCGAGAGGTCGAAGTCGCGCCCCGGGTGGACATCCGCCTTGGCGCACGCCATGACGTAGGCGGCCGAGGTGCCGAAGAGCGTGGCGCGGCTGCGTTCCGCCACCCGCCACTGCGCCGCCGTGTCCGGGTGCCCCGGGCTCCCGTCGTAGAGCACCGCGGTCGCGCCGGTCAGCAGCGCGGAGACCAGGAAGTTCCACATCATCCAGCCGGTCGAGGTGTACCAGAACATCCGGTCCCCCGGCCCCAGATCGCAGTGCAGGCCGAGCTGCTTGAGGTGTTCGAGCAGGATGCCGCCCTGCGACTGCACGATCGCCTTGGGCAGTCCTGTGGTGCCCGAGGAGTACAGCACCCACAGCGGATGGCCGAACGGGACGTGTGTGAACTCCGGTTCGGCCCCCGGCGCGGTGAGCGCGTCCCACTCCAGCGCCCCGCGCGGAGCCGCCGTACCGAGCAGCGGCACGTGCACCACGGCGCGCAACGAGGGCAGCCCGGCCCGCAGTTCCGCCACCGCGCCGGTGCGGTCGTGCGCCCGGCCGGCGTAGCGGTAGCCGTCGGCGGCGAACAGCACGACGGGCTCGACCTGCTGGAAGCGGTCCAGGACGCTGCGGGCCCCGAAGTCGGGCGCGCACGAGGTCCACACCGCGCCGACGGCCGCGCTGGCGAGCAGCGCGACGACGGCCTCGGGCACGTTCGGCAGGTAGCCGCTGACCCGATCGCCCGGCCGCACGCCCATGTCCCGCAGCGCGGCGGCCAGGGAGCCGACGCGCGCGCGCAGCGCGGACCAGGTGACGGCCTCGGGCCGGTGCTCCTCGTCGACCCGCAGCAGGGCCGGTTCCTGCGCGCGCGGCGAGCCCGGCTCGCCGGCGCGCAGCGCGTGCTCGGCGTAGTTGAGGGTGGCGCCGGTGAACCAGCGGGCGCCCGGCAGCGCCGGATCGGTCAGCACGGAGCTGTAGGGGGTGGCGAAGCGCACGTCGAACCATTCCGCGACGGCCTGCCAGAACGCCCCCAGCTCGGTGACCGACCAGTGGTGCAGCGCCGCGTAGTCCCCCGCCGGGTCCGCGGGCAGCGGGGCCGGCGCGCCGTGGCGCCCGGCGGCGAACGCGTGGAACCGCGTGAGCCGCGCCTCGGCCACCCGGCCGGGGTCTGGCCGCCACAGGGGCTGCGGCTCGGCGGCGTTCGGCGCGTCGTACATGGCAGTCATCGTCGGCTCCCGGCGGGTACGCGTGGCACGGCTCGCCCGCCCGCTGCGCGCGGTACGGACGGTCTGGACGATGCCAGGTCACCGGCGCGGACACCAGGGCGGCGACGCCCGGGAGCGCGTGCCCACCGCCGGTCGCGGGGCCCGCGCGGAGGACGACGGGCGGCCCGGAGCCACCCCCGTCGGTCCCGGGCCGCCACCGTCATCGCGAGCGACGCGGCGGGCCCGCACGGCGGTTCGCCGCCGGGCGGCGTTGTCACCGGTTCGGGACATCCGCGCGCCGCGGCGGTGAGGGCTCGGCCGTCAGCCGGGGGCGCCCGGCAGGCCGCGCGGCGCGGTGGCGAGCAGGGGGCCGACCCGCTTCACGAGCAGCGCCATCTCGTAGGCGACCTGCCCGATGTCGGCGTCGGACTCGGCGAACACGGCCAGCGCGCTGCCCGCGCCGGCCGCGGTCACCAGGAGGAACGCGTCGTCCAGCTCCACCAGGGTCTGGCGGGTGCCGCCGGTCTTGAAGTGCCGGCCGACGCCCCTGGCGAGGCTGTGGAAACTGGAGGCCATGGCCGCCAGTTGTTCTCCGTCCTCCCTGCCGAGGGCCCGGGAGGCGCCCCGTGGGAGGCCGTCCGCGGCGAGCACGAGCGCGTGCCGGACGGCGGGCACCCGCTCGACCAGCTCGTCGAGGAGTCTGCCGATCTGGGTGCTGTCCTGCGCGGTGCCGCGAAACGGGGTGCCGCCGTGAGCCGCGGACTCGGGTGCGGTCATCGGTCCTGCCTAACGCTGGTCTGACTGCTTACACTTCCGGTTCCGGCGGGGCCTGGCCCCGGCCGGGGTCGCTCTCCTGCCGCCCCCGCCGCCAGCCGCGCTGGAGGGCCGCCATGCGCGTGCGTACCTCCTCGGCGTCGAGGTCGGGAACGGCATCGCCGCCCCCGGTACCGGGTGCGCCGGGGGCGTCACCCGGCTCGCCCGGCACGGGCCGGTCGCCGCCGCCGGCCGCGGGGCCCGCCGGTCCTGCCCGCCGGACGCGGCGCGGCAGTCCCGAGCCCGTCGTCGTGGCCCGGGGGGCCCGCCGTTCCTCGGGCGGGCCGGCGACGGTGCGGCCGTGGTCGCTGATCAGCACGGGCGCGCCCTCGCGCCGGGGCGGTCGCGGCGCGGGCGGCGGGTGACCCGCCCCGTGGCCCTGGTCGCGGGTCTGCTCGCCGGTCCGCTCACGGGCGCGTTCGTGGTCGCGTTCGTGGGCCGGGCCCCACGTGCTGCCGCCGCCGGGGTCCCAGCCGGGCCGGAGGCCGTCGGTCTCGTCGGCGGAACGGACGTGCGGCTGCCCGGTGAACGCGTCCTCGGCGGCGCCCATCCCGTCCGCCGGGCCCACCGGGGCCTCCAGCTCGACCGGGCCGTCCACCGGGCCGTCGAGCAGCGCCGGCCGGCCCGGGGCGTACGGCAGCGGGTCGCGTTCCTCGGGCTCATCGGCGGTCTCCGTGAGAAGTTCGCCGGGTATGAGGGTGACCGCGGTGGTGCCGCCGTAGGGCGACTCGCGCAGCGAGACCCGGATGCCGTGGCGCTCGGCGAGGCGGGAGACGACGTGCAGGCCGAGCCGGTCGGTGCCGGACAGTTCGAAGTCCGGGACGCTGGCGAGCTGTTCGTTGGCCTCGCGCAGGGCGTCCGCCGTCATCCCGAGGCCGCGGTCGTGTATCTCGATCGTGAAGCCGTGCGGCACCCGTTCGCCCGTCACCTGCACGGCCGTGTGCGGCGGCGAGAACACGGTCGCGTTCTCCAGCAGTTCTGCGACGAGGTGCACGAGGTCGGCCACCGCGCCGCCGGCCACGGTGAACGACGGCAGGCGGTGGATCTCGACACGCTCGTAGTCCTCCACCTCGTCGACGGCCGCGCGTATGACGTCCATCAGCTGCTCGGGCTTGCGCCACTGCCGCGCCGGGGCAGCGCCCGACAGGATGACCAGCCCTTCCGCGTGCCGCCGCATGCGTGCCGCGAGGTGGCCGAGCCGGTGGAGGTCGGCGAGGTCCTCGCTGCCGGCGGTGCGCCGTTCGAGCCCGTCCAGCAGGTTGAGCTGCCGGTGCAGCAGCACCTGGTGGCGCCGGGCGAGGTTGACGAACACCTCCGACACGCCGCGCCGGGTCCGCACGCGCTCCACCGTGGCGGACACCGCCTCGCGTTGCAGCGTGTTCAGGGCGCGGCCGACGCGGCCCAGTTCGTCGTCGCCGTAGTCGAGCCGCGGCGCCTCGGTCTCCACGTCGACGTGCTCCCCGGCGGCGAGACGGCGTTTGACGCCCGGCAGGCGCAACTCGGCCGCGTCCCCCGCCTGTCGCGACAGCGTCCGCAGGTCGCGGGCCAGGCCGCGGCCGGCCCTGAGGGCGATGGTCGCGGACGCGACGACGGCGAGCAGCCCGAGCCCGGCGAGGGCGGCCCGGACGAGGACCGAGTCGACGTCGGGGTCGAGCCGGGCGCCGTAGCGGTCCCTCGCCTCGGCCAGCAGGGTGCCGAGCTGCTCCTGGGCGTCGCCGCCGATCTGCTCCCACTGGCCGGCCCTGACCACGGCGAGCCGGCCGTCGAGCACGCTCTCCTCCGTCGAGGTCAGGAGGCCGCCGGTGCCGCTCTCCCAGAAGCTCGCGTGGGCCTGCCGGTCCTCAAGCGGCAGGTCGGGCAGGTAGGTCTCGTGCACCAGGTTCCGCTGGGCGATCAGGTCGCCCAGGGCCCGCAGTTCGTCCGGGGCGATCTGACCGGCCGCGAGGGCGCCTGCGATGAGCGCGTCGGCCCGGGAGAGCAGCTCGCGCGCCTCTGCCAGGCCGACGACGGCCCGCGCCTGCCGGCTCAGATCCGTGTCGTCGACCGGCTGGAGCACGGCGAGGAGGCCGTGCAGGGGGTCGGCCAGGCGGCCGTAGCCGTCCAGCGCGCCCGGGCGGGACAGCGTGCTGTTGCGCACCTGGTCCCGCAGTTGCTCGACGCCGTCGAGCGTGGCCAGCAGGGTGTCGAGCCGGTCCCCCGCGACCTCGCTCAGGTCGTCCCCGACGTCCTCGGCGCGCTGCCGCAGCCGGTCGACGGCCGCGTCGGTCGCGTCCTGCGTCTCGGTGAGCCGGCTCAGCGCGTCGGCCCGGCGCGGGTCGGCCACGTGCACCAGCGTCTGCCTGCGTTCGCGCTGCAAGGACAGCGTGACGTCCTCGGCCGGTCCCGCCAGCGCCTCGGCGGCGTCCCTGGCCGCGGTCACCTCGCGGGCCTCCGGCACGGTGATCGCCGTCGCGAACGCCCATACCGACACCAGGGAAAGCAGCGGAACGAGAGTCAGCGCCCCTATCTTCCGTCGGATCGACTTGCCGCGAAAGCGCATGCCCTCCCCTTGGTTCCCGGCGGTCCGGTGGTGGCCGACACGGTCCGGCAGCGCGAGCCTACTACCGGTCGGTGACGCGGTCGGCGGACATCGTGGAACCGGGCCGGAGTTGACGCGCGGAGCGCACCATCCTCGCCCGTCACGACCGGGCACGCAAGGCGTTCTACCATGTACGCAGAGACATGTCCGTGCATCTCATCACGCAGGAGCCGAGGCGGCGTGTACGCGAAACCCCGCATGCCGGACCCCGTGCGCGCCTCCGCCGTGCGCGCCGTCATCATCATCGCGCTGACGCTCACCCAGGTCGTGGTGGTGCTGCTGTGCACGCTCGCCGGGTCCTGGCTGGCCTTCCCCATGACGCTCTCGTCGATCGGGAGCACGTTCGTCGCGACGTGGGCGGTCCTCGACATCTGGGTCACGCGCCAGTCCTGGATCCAGCGCAACGGCGTGGTGTCGGAGCCGAGCAGTGTGGCCAGGCGCAGGCTGCTGCGGCGGCGTTGAGCGCGCCGGCGCACGCCGGGTGCCCTCCCGGCGTGCGCGGGGACCTCTCCCGGCGCGCGACGCTCAGTCCTGCGCGCCGGAGGCGGACCTGGGGCGGCGGAAGACACGCGTCGCGGTGATCTCTCCGTGCACGGGCTCGGCCTCCGGGTCCTGGCGCGGCAGTCCGGGGCGCAAGTGCTCCTCGACGCTGATGTACTTCAGCCCGGCCCGCAGGTCCGCGTCGTTGCGCAGGCGGATCACCAGAGGGAACTCGGCCAGCGCCGTGGTGTCGAACAGGCCGGTGGTGTACAGCAGTTGCACGCCCAGTGCGTCGGCGACCGCGCGTTGCAGTTCGAGCAGGTAGGTGGCGTTGGCGCGGCCGATGGGGTTGTCGAGGAACAGGGTGCCCGCGTGCCGGTGCCGGTCCCTGCCCCGGTCGTTGCCTCGCAGGGCGGCCATCGTGCAGTAGAGGGCGATGGCGGCGGTGAGCAGCTGCCCGCCGGAGAACACGTCGCCCATCTGCCCCACGGGAACGCGCTCGGCCCGCAGCACCGCGTCCGGTTTGAGGATCTCCACCGTCACCCCGCGCGGGCCGAGCGCGGCGTGCACCCCGCGCAGCAGCAGCGACATGCCGTCGCGGCGCAGATCGGAGTTCTTCCGCACGGCGGCGCGCGTCGTCTCGTCCACGACCTCGCCCAGCCGCTCGGCCAGGGTCGCCTGGTCCGGGTCGTCGAAGCGGATGCGCAGGAACTCCTGGCCCGACCACTCGCCGAGCCCCTCGGGCAGCCGGGAGAGGCGCTGCGCGGAGCGCAGGGTGTCGAGCGAGGACTCCACCAGGCCGCGCAGCCGGTCGACGATGCCGCCCCGGTTGCGTTCCAACTGCTCAAGCTCGTCGGTGAGGACCCGCAGCCTGGGCTCGAACGCCTCGGCCCACGCGGCGGCGTGGGCGGGGAGCGCCGCCGCGGGCAGCTCCCTGATCTGCTGCCGCGCGGGGGTGCGGACCTGCTCGAAGCGGGTCGCGTTGGCGTGCCTGACCAGGCGGTCCGCCGCCTCGCGGACGGCTGCCTCCGCGGTGGCCAGGTCGGCGGCGCGCGAGCGCAGCGCGCGCCGGGCCTCCGTCGCGGCGTCGCGGGCCTCGGCCGGGGTGCCCGGGTAGGGCTCGGCCTCGTCCTGCGCCGGGCCGGCCTCCGGGTACTCGCCGGCCGCCTGGCCCGGCGGCGGGTCGCGCAGCAGGTCCCGCAGGAGCGCGGCCGTCTCCTCGAACGCGCCGGCCGCGTCCTGCGCGGCACGGTGGCCGCCGACCAGCTCCTCGTGGGCGGTGCGGGCGGCGTCGAGCGCGTCCTCGTGCGCGCTCAGCTCGGCCGTCGCGGTGCGCAGCAGTTCGCGGGCCGCGTCGGCGTCCGCGGGCACCAGGCCGTCCGGCAGGTCGACGTGGGCGTCCCCGTCCGCGGGCGCCAGGCGCTCGGCCTCGCCGCGCAGCCGGCCCAGGCGCTCGCTGGCCGCGGCGGCCCGGGTCTCAAGCAGCTGGACCAGGGCCTCGGCGCGGGCCGCCGCCGCCTGCCGCGAGGGCCCGTCCGCGCCTTCCTGGCCGTCCAGGAGGCGCGCCGCGCGGGTCCTGACCTTGTTGCTGAGGCGGTCGAGTGCCGCCAGCGCGCCGCTCTCGTCGCCCTCGGCCCTGGCCTGCTCCGCGCGCAGGTCGGCGCCGACGCCGACCTTCTCGTACAGCTGGGATGCCGAACGGTACGCCTCCCGCAGGGCGGGCAGCGACGGCCTGCGCCCGCCGGCGGGCTCCGCTCCGCCCGAGTCCTCCGAGGTCTCAGGGGCACCCTGCACCTCGGCCCGTTCGGCGCGCAGGGCCCTGGCGGTGCGGCGCGCGTCGTCCGCGGCGCGCTGGACCGCCCTGCGGTCCTCGTCGGCGGCCCGTGCCCGGTCGAGCAGCTCGGCCGCGCGGGCGTCGGCCTCGGAGGCGTCGGCCGCCAGCTCCCTGAGCCGGGACTGCCAGCGGTCGCGCTCGCGCAGCCGGAAGGCGAGACCGGCCAGCGCGTCGGCGGACCTGCGGGCGCGCTGCGCCGCCTCCTGCCGCTCGTCGCGGACGCGGGCCGCCTCGGCGGCGGTCTCCTCCGCGGCGGCGCGCTCCGCGGCCGTGGCCGCGAGGTGGCGGCGGGCCTCGTCGGCGGCCGCGGTGGCCGCCTCGGCCGCAGCGGCCAGGTCGGCCAGGCGCCCGGCGGGGCAGCCCGCGCGCCAGGAGGCCAGCCGCGCGGCGAGCGTCCTGTCCTCGGCGAGCCGGGCGGCGAGCGCGCGGATGTCGGCGTCGCGGGCCGTGGCGCGTTCCCGCAGGGCGTGCCGTTCCGCGTCGGCGGCGCTCTCGTCGTGCATGGCCGGGTTGGGCGGTACGAGGAAGACGCCGCTGTCCCGGCCGCCGGGCGGCGGGGTGGGCGCGAGCAGGGCGGCTGCCGTGCCCACGGCGACCGCGGAGCGCGGCAGCAGGGCCGCGCCGGCGAGCACGTCGCGGGCGCGGGCGTGGCTGTCCGGGTCGGTGATGATCACGCCGTCGACCAGTTCGGGGCGGGCGGCGAGCACGGTCGCGTGGTCGGCCGGGTCGACCGCCTGCGCCAGATAGCGCCAGCCCGGCAGCGCGGGAACGCCGTGCTCGCCCAGGAACTCGACCGTCGCGGTGACGTCGGGTCCTGGCGGCAGCAGACCGCCGTCACCGAGCGCGCCCAGGATTCGTGAGTCGTCGGCGGCGGCGGTGCGCAGGTCGAACAGGCGGCGTTCCGCCGTCGCGACCGCCTCGTCGAGCTGCTCCCCGAGCGTGTCGGCCAGCCGGTCGAGATCCTCGGCCGTCGGCCCGCGGTCCCGCCCCTCCTGGTGGGCGTCCGCCGGCCCCGGCAGGCCGAGCAGCGCCGCCAGCCGCGGCTCGGCGGCCAGGGCGGCGGCCGTCCGGCGCTCGGCGGCGTGGGCGGCGCCGGCGGCGTCCGCCGCGTCGGCGGCCCTGGCCGCCGCGAGCTCGGCGCGGGCGTGCTCGGCGGTCGCCTCGCGGGCCCGCTCGGCGGCGCGGGTGGCGGCTTCCCTGGCCGCCTCCCAGGCGGCGACCGCGGTCTGCTCGGCGTCGCTCGCCGCGAGGGCGGCGCGCGCGGGGTCGGAGTGCCGGGCGCCGTCGCGGCCCGGCGCCGGGGGTTCGAGCCAGCCGGCCCTGACGGCCTGTTCCGTCTCCTGTTCGACTTCGGCGAGCCGCTGCCGCAGGTGCTCGGCCTCGCTGCGGGCGCGCTGCGCCTCGGTGGCGGCGGCGGTGGCGTCGCGGTGCGCGGTCTCGGCCTCGGTCTGGAGGGCGCCGGCGCGCTCCTCGTGCGCGGTGGCCGCCGCTTCCCCCTCGTCGGCCGCCGCGTGCAGGGCCCGCACCAGGGCGGCGGCGGCCCGGCCGCGGGCGGCGAGCGCGGGGGCGGCGTCCCGTTCCGCCTCGCGGATGGCCGCGGCGACGCGGGCGGAGCGGTCGGCGGCGGCGCGGTGCGCGAGCACGGTCTCGGCCGCCTGCCAGGCGGCGTGCAGGGTGCGGGCGTCGCTCAGCTCGCGGCGCTGCGCCGCCCCGGCCTTCTCGGCGGCGGCGAGGGCGAGCGAGGCGTGCCGGTAGGCCAGCTCGGCCGCGGTGGCCGAGGCGTGCCGCCTGGCCTCCTCGGCGCGGGCCACACCGGCCGCCGCGTCGGTGACGCGGCCGGCCAGTTCCGCGGCCCGGCCGCGCTCAAGCGCGCCGCGGGCCGCGAGCCGCTGGGCGAGGGCCCGGGCGCGGTTCCCGGCCGCGGTGTGCACCGCGCGGGCCGACTCCCGCGCGTCGGCGGCCTCCGCGATGCGGGCCAGCAGGTCGAGCGAGCCGGCGGTGAAGTCCCGTTCCGCGGTCAGTTCGGCGCGGCGGCCCAGCTTGTGCGCGAAGCCGTGCACCAGATCGGCCAGGCCGTCGGTGTCGCGGGTGTCGGTGACGGCGCGCAGCAGCAGGTCGGTGAAGTCCGCGTCGTTCTTCACGGCGAACAGGCCCGCGGCCTCGCCCTCGTCGGCGTTCATCTCGCGCTGGTAGCGGAACAGTTCGGGGTCGAGCCCGAGCCTGCCCAGGTGGTCGACCCAGCGTTCGTGCACCTCCTCCCACACCAGGTCGAGGTTGGGGTACGCCTTGGCCGTCTCGGTGAGGACGTCGCGGAAGCCCTTCATGGTGCGGCGCCTGCCCCTGGCGCCCGAGCTGCCGTCGTCCGCTGCGCGCGGGCGCAGCGCGGTGGACTCGGCGACGGGCAGGGAGTCCAGGCTCATGCCGGGTCCCGGGCGGAACGAGTACCAGGCCTCGGCGAACTTGCGCGGGTCCGCCGAGACCTGCCGGCCGCGCCACTCGCTGACCTTGCCGACCACGACGGTCTCGCCGGTGACGGTGTGCTGCCACTCCAGGGCGACGTGTCCGCAGTCGTCGGCGAGGAGGAACTTGCGCAGCACGCCGGAGCTCGCGCCGCCGAGCGTGTTGCGGTGCCCCGGCAGCATGACGGAGAAGATCAGCTTGAGCAGCACGGACTTGCCCCCGCCGTTCTCCAGGAAGAGCACGCCGGCCGGGGCGGGGCGGCGGGGCGGCCCGGTGGGCTCCTCCTCGAAGAAGTCGGCCTGGGCGGGAGCGGGACTCGGCACCGGGGCGCCGACCCCCCGCAGGTCGAGCACGGTGTCGGCGTAGCGGGCGCCGGCCGGTCCGATGGAGTAGAGGCGGATCCGGGACAGCTCGTACATGGTGGTCTTCCGGTGGGCTTCGGCTCGGGATGGCGGGCGGGCGCGGGTCAGCGGTGGAAGGGCAGTCCTGCCCCGTCCACGAGGTCGAGGTCGCTGTCCTCGGTGGGCGGCAGCAGGCTGCCGGCCCCGTCGTCGACGGGCACGACGCCGAGGGCCAGCAGCTCGGTCATGGCACTGCCCGCGGCCATGTCCCGGACCTGGAGCTGGTAGCGGGCCGTGGTGCGGTAGGTGCCGCCCGCGTCGTCCCCGGTGCGCTGGAGGAAGCCGGAGTCGGCGAGGAACGCGACCGCCTTGCCGACGATGCCCGTGGTGGAACCGGCGAGCCTGCGGGCGTCCTTGGTCGCCCCGGTGGCGCTGCGGCGGGCGTACACGCGCCACGCGGCTTCGAGGCCGGGCGCGTCGGACGGCGGGTCGGTGTTGTCGTCCTGCTCGGCGGCGCGCTCGGCCAGGCGGCGGCACGCCTGTCGGACGAACGCCTCGACGCCGTTGACGGTGATCCGGCCGAGGTAGGCGTCGTCCGCCAGGTCGGCGGGGCGCGGGAAGGCGAGGGCGGCGACGGCGAGGTGGGCCAGGCCGTGCAGGAAGCGGTCGGCGGGGTCGGCGGTGGCGCGGCGGGCGTACTCGCCCATGCGGACGGCGAAGACCGAGTCCTCGGCGGCGGCCACGGCCATGCCGGCCCTGGGCGACACCTCAAGGACGACGAGGCCGAGCCCGGTGGCGACGCCGTCGGCGAGCCGGGCGAAGGCGGGCTCCTCCTGGTAGCGGCGCAGGAGTGCGGCGTATTCGGCGTCGCGGGCCGGCGCGAGCTTGGGCTGGAGGCCGAAGGAGACGAGCCGGGCGGCGTCGGCGGCGTCCGCGGGCGTGGGCGGCCCGGCGGGGCGCGCCTCGTGCTGGGGGGCTGCGGTGTCGGTCACGGTGCCTCCTCCTTCGTGGGCTCGGCGGGTGCGGGCGGCTCGGCGGGTGCGGGGGGTGCGGAGAGCCCGGGAGGCTCGGGGGGCGCGGGGGGCGGCGGTGCGGACGGCGGCCCGAGCAGCGCGGTGCCGACGATCAGGTCGGCGCCGCCGAAGTCGGGGTCGTCGAGCGGCGTTCCGTCGTCCACCGCGAACAGCAGCCGCCGCTCGCCCTGCCGGTGCGCGGTGCCGACCGGCGGGCTGGCCGCGTGGACCGCGAGCAGGGCGACGAGGTGGGGCAGGTCCGGGTCGGCGCGCCGGGCCTCCGCGAGGAGTCCCGACAGGCGCCGCGGCGCGTCCTCCGGCAGGTGGAGCAGGCCGAGGGCGGCGCCGAGCTGCTCCTCGGTGAACCTGCTGTCGTCCGGGGTGGCGACCAGGTCGGGCTCGGGCAGCTCGGCGCCCAGGTGCTCGCGCGGCGGCGGCGGGGTCAGCAGCAGCTCGACGAGGTCGGCGAGGCGTACCGCCGCGGGCGGGCGGGGCCCTGTGCCCCGGGCGAAGAAGGCGTCGGTCACGCGGGTGGCCCGCTCAAGCGGCAGCGGCAGCAGCGGGGCGAGCAGCTGGCCGTACAGGTCGGTGCCGGCCCGGGCGGCCGGCGGCCGGAACGCCTGCCTGTCCTGCTCGGCCCTGAACAGCGGGCCGGCTTCGAGCAGCCGGGTCTGGAGCTGGGTGTGGCGCCGGATGCAGTCCTTGACGATGTCGACCAGCTCGGCCGCGCGCAGCTTGTGGCCGGTCTCGACGGCCTCGTCCCTGGCCCTGCGGATGTTGGTGAGGATCGCGTTCTCGTGGCGGTAGCGGTCGCCGATGTGGTCGAGCGCCTCGGCGATCATGTCGGGGACCGTGCGCAGCCAGTCGACGGCCCGTACGTCGCGCCGGGTGGCCTCCAGCGTGCGGCGCAGCGTCTCGGCGTACTGGACGGTGCGGTACCTGGCCTGCTCGGCGGCGAGTTGGGCGTCGGCGAGCCGGCCGCGGCTGATCAGGACCTCCAGCTTCACCTCGGCGGCGATCTGGGCGCTGGTGACGTCGGTGTCGAGCGCGCCGACGAGCACGTTGACCGCCTCGTCGGTGGTGCGCAGGTAGACGCCGCCGCCCGGTCCCGGCACCTCCTCGATGAGCTTGAAGTCGTAGTCCCTGCGGACGTAGGCGCCGTCGGGGCCGAAGGTGCCGTAGACGGCGCGGAACCCGCGGTCGACGCTGCCGACGTTGATGAGGTTGTCCAAGACCCAGCGGGCCACGCGCTCGTGCTCGGCGGCGGGGCGGCGGGGTGCCTGCGCCGCGACGCGGGGCAGCAGCCGGGTCACGATCTCCTCGTGGTCGGCCCCGGTGTCGAAGTCCATGCTGAGGGTGACCAGGTCGATCGCGGCCAGCGCGACCTCGGCCATCGCGTAGGTGCCGTACTCGCCCGCGAGGTTGGCCTTGCGGGCGTCGAGGTCGTGCAGGGGGGCGGTGCAGGCGAGGGCGCGGAGCCTGCGGGCGAGCCCCTCGTCCGCCGCGGGTCCCGGAGCGGGCCGCGGGCCTGGGGCCTGGGCGGATACGGTCACGGGCACACCTTAGGCGCTGCCACCGACATCGCCGTTCCCGCACCTCAACCGCGTTCGAGCAACTGTTCGGTCCAGATGGTCTTGCCGTCCGGTGTGTACCTGCTGCCCCAGCGGTGGGCGAGTTGCGCGACGAGGAACAGGCCCCGTCCGCCCTCGTCGGTCGGGCGGGCCCGCCGCAGGTGCGGCTGGGTCTCGCTGGGATCGGACACCTCGCAGATGAGCGTCTCGTCGCGGATGAGCCGGAGGCCGACCGGGCCTCCCGCGTAGCGGATGGCGTTGGTGATCAGTTCGCTGACGATCAGTTCGGTGGGGAAGGCGTTGCCGGTCAGGTCCCAGTCCTTGAGCTGGGAGAGGACGGCGTCGCGCGCCTCGGCCACGACGGTGGGCTCGGCCTGGAACTCCCAGTCGGCGGTGGCGCCTTCCGGCAGCGACCTGACGCGGGCGACGAGGAGCGCCACGTCGTTGGCCGGGGAGCGGCCGGGCAGCAGCGCGTCGAGCACGGCCCGGCCGACGGCATCGGGCGAGTCGCCGTCCGCGGCGCCCGCGGCGGCGCGTTCCCGCAGGACGCCGAGGCGCCGTGCGCGGGCGCGGTCGGTCCCGGCGTCCGTGCCGTCCGACCCGTCCGCGCGGTCCTCCGGGCCGTCCTCGCCGCGCTTCCCGTCCTTGCCGCCGTCCGCCGGCCCGTCGGCCGTTTCGCGGGGCCTGCCGTCCCCGGACTCCTGGCCCTGCCCGTCCCCCGGTTCGAGTGCCGCGTCCGGCAGGCCCTCGCGGGCCGCGCGCGCGACGAGTTCGTCGCTGAAGAAGAGCAGCAGCGAGCCCGGATCGAGCCTGACCCGGACGGTCTCGAACGGACTGCCGCCGACGCCGAGCGCCGGCCCCGGTTTGAGGGGCAGTTCCTCGGCCGGGGCGCCGGGGCGGGCGACGACCGGGGGGACGCGCCCGGCGCCGGCCATGCTGCACAGCCCGGTGACCGGGTCGTAGACGCAGTACAGGCACGTGGCGCCGACGGCGCCGCCGGGGCTGTCGTCGGGTCCTGGACCGACGTCGGCGAGGCGGATGGCGAGGTCGTCCAGGCGGGTCAGCAGTTCGTCGGGGGCGAGGTCGAGATCGGCGAGCGTCTGCACGGCGGTCCGCAGCCGGCCCATGGTCGCGGTGGCGTTCAGGCCGTGTCCCGCCACGTCGCCGATGACGAACGCCACCCGCGCCGAGGACAGGGGGATCACGTCGTACCAGCCGCCGCCGATACCGGCCGCGGTGTTCGCGGGCACGTAGCTGCCGGCCGTCTCCGCGGCGCTGACCTCGAACACGGGCCTGGGCAGCAGGCTGCGCTGAAGCGTCTCCAGCGTGCGGTGCTCGCGGGTGTAGCGGCGGGCGTTGTCGATGCCGAGCGCGGCGCGGGAGCCGATCTCCTCGACGAGTTCGGTGTCCGGGCCCGTGAAGGGCGGGCGCGCCGCGGCCCGCCACAGCGACAGGGAGCCGAGGATCTGGCCGCGGGCCCGCAGCGGGACGGTCAGCCGGGAACCGGCCCGCGTGGGCAGCAGGGCGGTCGCGGTGCCCGCGATGTCGTTCAGGGAGCTGGGCCTGAGCGCCGACACCTCGGCGTCGCGCAGGATCGCGCCGACCGGCCGCCGCACCTCGCCCAAACTGTCGAGGCGGAACGCGGCGCCGCGCCGGTACGTGTCGTCCGGCCAGGGCTCGCCGTCGACCGTCGTGGCCGCGACCCGCAGCACCGGCACGCCGAGCAGGCGGGTGCCCGGCTCGCCTCCCGAGAGCACGGAGGCGAACAGGTCGACGGCGGCGAGGTCGGCGAACTCGGGCACCAGCACGCCGGCCAGTTCCTCGGCGTTGCTCTCGACGTCGAGCGAGGGCCCGATGCGTTCCGCGGCGGTGTGCAGCAGAGCCATCCTGCGGCGGGCCAGGTGCTGCTCGGTGATGTCGGTGAAGACGCTGAGGACCCCGAGCAGGCGGTCGCCTGAGTCCTGGAGCTGGGACGCGGAGACCGCGAGGAAACGCTCCTGGTCCGGTGCGGCGCTCACGCGGGCCGAGTGCTCCCAGTAGTCGAGGGGTTCGCCGGTGGCCGCGACGCGGCTCAGCCGGTCGAGCAGGGCGCCGGCGTCCTCGGGGACCAGGACGTCGGACACGGCGGCCGGCAGTGTGAACGTGGCGGGCACCGCGCCGCCGCGCACCGGAATGGACGGGTCGGCGGTCACCCGGCTCATCCGCAGGTCGCGGTCGTGGATGGCCAGGCCGACGCGGTTCTGCGCGAACAGCGCGCACAGCAGCGCGCGGTCCTCCTCCGCGCGCCGAGCGGCGTCGCGGTCGGTGAGCGTGACGAGCTGCCCCGCGTCACCGGGTGCCAGCGGTTGCACGTCGAGCCGGACGGCCACGGTGCCGCCGTCGGCTCGGCGCAGCGCCCGGTCGCCGCTGCCCGCGGCTTCGGCCGCCGCCAGCTCGTCGAGGTCGGGCCAGTCGCCCGGGCCGGTGAGCAGGTCGGCCAGCCGGGTGCCGCGCAGTTCGGCCGCGGTGCGGCCGGTGAGCCGGGCCACCGCCTCGGTACTCGCCAGCACCTCGCCGCGCGGGCCGAGCAGCACGACGGCCGCCGGCCCTGGCGGGGCGCCGGGATCGCCGGGGTGCGGGGTCGCGCTCACGTTCCTCCCTCGGGCCTGTCCTTCGCAGCCCTCCCTCCCCTCACTGTCGCGGACCTCGGTCGCCGGGGCGACTCCAGACGGCCGCCGGGATGCGCGACTGGGCCGTTCGGAGTCCAATGGAGTGAGGGCCCGCCCTCGACGGGAACGTCCGGCGCGCGACGGCCGGCATCCGCCGCGGCCGTCAGGCCGTGCGCGGCGCCACCCGCCGTCCGCCACCGGGACGTCCCGGCCGGGGCACGGCCCGACGGGGAACGCCCCGGCCGGGAGGAGGCTCGGCGATGACAGCACCACGACGCCTGCTGCACGCACTGCCGGAGGACGGTCGCGACCGGCTGCTCGGCCTCGCGCGCGAGGTGTCCTTCGCGCAGGGGGAACGCGTCTTCGAGGAACGCGGGCTCGCCGACCGGTTCTGGGTGATCCGCTCCGGCACGGTGACGCTCGACCTGTGGCTCTCCGGGCCGCGGCCGACGGCCGTGGCCTCGCTCGACACCGGCGCGCTGCTCGGCTGGTCCTGGCTGTTCCCGCCGTTCGAGTGGGACTTCGGCGCGGAGGCGCTGAGCCCGGTGCGGGCGTACGAGTTCGACGGGGCGCAGGTGCAGGCGCTCTGCGACGAGGACCCGGCGTTCGGGTACGCGCTGCTGCGGGCGATCAGCGAGGTCCTGGCCCACCGGGTGCGGGAGGCGCGCACCCGGCTGCTCGACCTCTACGCGCCGCACGCGGGCGGGCGGTGAGCCGACCCGCGGGCGGCTGGCGGTAGCGCGCGGGCGCGGTCACCCGGCGGCCACCGCCCTCGCGTCGAGCAGGGCCGCGTAGTGGCCGAGCAGCTGGTCGCCGACGGCTTCCCAGGTGCGTCCCGCCACGGCCGCGAGGCCGCCGCCCGCCAGCCGGGCGCGCAGCGCGGCGTCGTCCCGCAGGACCGCGACGGCCTCGCGCAGCGCCTCGGGGTCGCGGGGCGGGACGAGCAGTCCGGTGCGGCCGTGCTCGACGAGGTCGAGTGGGCCGCCGGCCGCCGGGGCGACCACGGCGACGCCGCTGGCCTGCGCCTCCTGCACGGTCTGGCAGAACGTCTCGAACGGGCCCGTGTGGACGAACACGTCCAGGGCGGCGTAGAGGCGGGCCAGGTCGTCCCCGGTGCGCCGGCCGAGGAACCGCGCCCGGGGCAGCGCGGCCCGCAGCGCCCGCTCGCTCGGGCCGTCGCCGACGACCACGACCCGGACCCCGGGCAGGGCGGCGGCCCTGGCCAGGAGGTCGACGTGCTTCTCCGGGGCGAGCCTTCCGATGTAGCCGACCAGCAGTTCGCCGTCGGACGCCAGTTCGCGGCGCACCGCGGGGTCGCGCCGGTCCGGGTGGAAGCGCGCGGAGTCGACGCCGCGCGCCCAGAGGCGTACGCGGGGCACGTTGTGGGCCCGCAGGGCGTGCAGGGACGCGCTCGACGGCGCGAGTGTCAGATCGGCGGCGGCGTGCACGGCGCGAATCCGGCGCCAGGCCGCGAGTTCACCCGCCCCCAGGTAGGTGCGGGCGTACCCGGCCAGATCCGTCTGGTACACGGCGACGGCCGGGATGCCGAACCGCGCGGCCAGGGCGACACCGCGCGCGCCCAGGACGAAGGGGCTGGCCAGATGGATGATGTCGGGCCGGTGGGCGGCCACGGCCGCGGCCGGCCTGCGGCTGGGGAGCGCCACGCGGAACTGGGGGTAGCCGGGCAGCGGGAGGGAGGGGACGCGCACGACGGGAGCGGGTCCTTCGTGCGGGACGCGAACGCCGGGCGCGGGGGCCGGGGCGATCACCAGGGGCCGGTGGCCGCGCCGCACGAGGTGCCGTGCGGTCTGGAGTGCGCAGTGGGCCACGCCGTTGACGTCGGGCGGGTAGGACTCGGTGACGAGGGCGACGCGCAGCGGGGCGGAACGCGTCGGCGGGACGGGCATCGGGGACGTGCGCATACGGCTGTTGTCGCCGCCGCCGGGATGCCGGCGCCCACATCCGCGTGTCCGCACGGAGAACGTCCCATGAGCATCGCTCGCGGACGGCGGCGGGCGCCGCCCCTCAGCACCTGCCGCGGCCGGCGAGGCGCCCGCGGACCGCGGTCTGCACCCCGGCCCGCTCCGCCGGATCGGCGGCGAGGCTGCGCAGCCGTTCCACGACGCGGGTGTCGACGGTGGTGGCGCACCGCGCCGCGACCTCCCGGGTGTCCTCCTCGCAGTCCCACAGGCACTCGACCGCGAACCCGGCCGCGAACGTCGCGTCGGTGGCCGCCAGCGCCCGCGCCGTGTGGCCCCTCAGGTGCGAGGAGGACGTCTCGCGATAGACGTGCCGCAGCACGGGCACGGCCGCGGTCACCGCCAGCCGCCCCGCGCCCTCCACCAGGGGCCGCAGCTCCCTGGCGTCGCTGCCGCGGGTGCGGACGGCGCGCAGGAGCGCGGTGAGCACCAGGGGCGCGTCCCCGGCCCGCCCCCGGTCGGCGACCATGGCGGCGGCGCACAGGCCGAGGTCGTCCTCGCGCCGCGCCCAGTGCCTGGCCCGCTCCAGGGCCGCGTCCTGGCGCATGCGGGAGAACGCGGTCACCGCGGCCGTCGCCACATCCCTGTCCGGCGCCGCCGCCGCGGCCTCGATCAGCCCGAAGACCGCCGGATCGCCCCGTTCCGCCAGGTGCCGGAGCGCCGCGGCGCGCACCGCGGGCTGTTCGCCGGCCGCCGCCGCGAGCAGCTCGGGGCGGTCCTCCGGGCCGGCGACGGCGCCGAGGCACCGGGCGGCGGCGGCCTCGCGCCGCTGGCGCGGCGTCTGCTCGTCGCCTTCGCGCGCCCAGTCGAGCACGGCGCGCACGCTCCAGCCCGGCCGGGGGCCCGACGGGCGCATCTGCCGCTGCCAGCGGTCGAAGTCACCGTGTTCCAGAGCGCGTTCGAGGCGGGCCCGCTGCCCGGGGCGGCCCGGGTCCTCGGCCCACAGGTGCCAGGGACGCGGTTCGAACGAGTCCCGCACGGCCGCGGTCAGCGCCGCGTCGCCCTCCTCGGTGCGCGGGAATCTGGCCAGGATCTCGGGGCCGAGCGCCCGCAGTCCGGCGTCGTCGTCGCGCACGGCCAGCTCGTCCAGCGCCCAGCGCCAATTGGCGCCCACGACGGCGTAGCGGCGCAGCAGCCGCATGGCGTCCTGGTTGCCGTAGGAGGTGAGGTGGCCGAGCACGGACAGCGTGAGCCCGGTGCGCTCCTCCTCGGGCCGTGCCGCGTCGTCCGGGTCGAGCAGGTGGGCGGCCAGCGCGTCGAGGCCGGCGTCCAGCTCGACGTAGAGCCTGGCGTAGTAGAGGGAGCGGTGCTCCAGGCGCCAGTCCTGGCGCGGGTCGTGCGTCACGCAGCGCTCCAGGGCGGCCACGGCCTGCGCCCGGGGAGCCGCGAGGGCGTGCAGCCACCCGTCGCCGCGCCCTCGCTGGAGGAGCCCGAGAAGGCTTCCGCTGGGCGCTATGCCTGTTTCGTTGGGACTGGCGAACATATGGTCAGCATCCGGTGCGTGAGATCCCGAGGCAACGGGATTTCCGTCGGTCGGCTCCTTGCCGGTGGAAGCCGTTCTACACCTTCGCGCCGGATCACGCCCGCCCGGGCGGCTGAATCTCTTACGGAGCGGGGAAGGCTGTGCAACAGTCTTGAGTCGTCCGCTCCGGCCTGTCAGGCCCGACCGCGCCGTAACGGGGATCACCCATGCTTCCCTCCCAGAACCCGGAACACCCCGCGAACCACGTTCCCGCGGGGCACGCGCTCGACGACCTCATCGCGCGCGCCCGCCGCCTGCGCGACGACCTCGACGCCGCGCGGCACCGGGAGTCGGCGGACGGCGCAGGGCACGGCATACGGCATGCCGCGTGGGCGCTGGCCGCGCACCGGCTCGACGACGTCGGCGAGCAGCTCGACCAGCTCAGGGCGGCTCCCGGGGCCGTGCCGCGGGCGCGGGCCGGCGGCAGGATCGGCAGCGCGGAGTGGAACCTGCTGACCGACGGGGCGGTGTGGTCCGAGGAGCTGTTCTCGATCTTCGGCCGGGCCGTGCAGGACGGCCCGCTCACCCTGGACGAACTGCCCTCCTTCCTCCCCGCCGAGGACCAGCCCGCGCTGACCGCCGCCGTCACCGGCTGCCTGGTGGACGGGCGGCCCATGGACTGCGAGTTCAGGATCGTCCGCCAGGACGGGTCCCAGCGGACCGTGCAGATGGCCGGCGAGCCGGTGCTCGACGACCGGGGCGGAACGGTCGCCATGTGGGCCATGATCCGCGACGTGAGCGAGGCCAGGGGCCCGGCGGCGGCGCCGGAGCCGGCCGGATGGCCAGGCGGCGGGCCGGGGCCGACCGGGGGCGGGCCCGTCGCGGGGCCCGCGGTCTCGGCGCTCGCACCATGGCTCGGCTCACCGGAGCCGGGGCGCGCGGAGGGGCTGCCCGGCTCGCTCGAACTGGCCGCCCACTACCTGCCGGCCCGGCCCGGCGGCGCGGTGAGCGGCAAGTGGTACGACGCGCTCGAACTCCCCGACGGCAGCTGCGTGCTGAGCGTGGGCGACCTGTCGGGGCGCGGCCCGGCCGCCGCCGCGGGCGCGGCGACCGCGCTCGGCGCCGTCCGCGGGATCGCGATGACGGGCAGCGGTCCAGGGGCGCTGCTCGGCCACCTCAACGAACTCCTCGACCGCGGGGCGCACCCGGTGCTCGCCGCCGTCCTGTGCTGCCGGTACGACCCGGCGGGGCGGCTGCTGCGGTGGGGGCAGGCCGGGCACCCGGCGCCGCTGCTGTGCCGGGACGGCCGGGGCTGGGCGCTGCCGCGCCCGGCCGGCCCGCTGCTCGGCGCGGTGAGCGGCGCGGCGTACGAGGAGCGCGCCGACCGGCTTGAGCCGGGAGATGTGCTGGTGCTCCACACGGATGGCCTGTTTTCGGACATCCCGCCCGGTGCCCGCACCGGGCACGCGGGGGACGGCCGGCTGATCGGGCTCGCGCCGCGGCTCACGGCGGCCTCCAGCGCCATGGAAGCGCTGCGCGTGGTCGTGGACGCGTGCGGCGAGACGGATCGGGACGACGACGCGTGCGTGCTGGTGGCCCGGGTCAGGGGCTGACCCGGGCGCCGGGCGGAACGGGCCCCGCCGCCGGGGCGCCCGTCCCCCGGCCCGCCCCCCGGCCCGGCGCGCGGGCGCGCCTCGGCCCCGGGCAGCGGCCCGGCCGCGAGCCGCAGCCACAGCCACAGCCACAGCCACAGCCACAGCCACAGCCACAGCCACAGGAAACCGTCCGGAACGAACGCGTGGGCGCGGGCCGCGCCGCACCCGGCCGTGCCGCTCCCTCGCACGGCGCGGACGGGTGGCGCGGACCCGCGCGTCCTCAGATCAGGCGGGCCGCCGCGGGCAGGCCCGCGGCGCGCGCGGGCAGTGCCTCCTCGATCTCCTCGCGCAGCGCGGCGACCCTCGGGTACTCGGCGTAGTAGCCGGTGAGGCGGTACATCTCCCGCAGCCGGTGCCAGGTCCTGTGCGAGGAGTTCTCACCGATCGCGGCGAGCGCGAGCCTGGCGTACCGGTCGGCCTGGTCGGGGTCGTCGGCGATGAAGCACACCGAGGCCAGGGTGATCTGGTCGAAGATCCGTGACCGCTGCCGCTGGTCCACGCGCAGGTCGAGGGCCTGCCGCGCGTGCCGGTCCGCGGCCCTGGCGGCGGCCGGGTCGTGCTCGGCGAGCGTCCGGTAGGCCAGGGCCTGCATGCCGTGCAGGTCGGCCTCGTCGAACATCTGCATCCAGCTGGGCGGCGGAACGTCGGCGCGGTCGCCGACGAACAGGTCCTCGGCCTCCCCGAGCAGGCGCCGCATGGCCTGCCCCCGGCCCATGGACGCCTGGGCCCACGCCTCGATGGTCGCCAGCATCGCCCGGGTCCGCGGCAGGGCCTCCTCGCCCATGCCCGACTTGGCGAGTTGCATGAGGTCGAGGGCGTCGTCAGGGCGGCCCAGGTGCACCATCTGCCGGGCGGCCCGGGACAGCGCCTCCCCCGCCCGCGGCCGGTCGCCGCCCTCCCTGGCCGCGTGCGCGGCGATCACGAAGTACTTCTGCGCGGTCGGTTCGAGACCGACGTCGTGGGACATCCAGCCGGCGAGCACGGCGAGGTTGGCCGCCACGCCCCACAGCCGGCGCTGGAGGTGGGGCGGGTGCCGGTAGGCCAGCATGCCGCCGACCTCGTTGAGCTGGCCGACCACGGCCTTGCGCTGGAGCCCGCCGCCGCGCGCGGCGTCCCAGGCCCTGAAGATCTCGACGGAGTGCTCCAGGGCCTCGATCTCCTCGGAGCCCACCGGAGCGGCCTCGTAGCGGTCGAGTCCTGCGGAGTCGGCGTTGGGCAGGGGGTCGTCGGGGCCCGCGGCGTCCTGCCCCGGGGGGGCGAGGAGCCAGTCGTGCATGGCGTCGCTGAGTGCTGATCCTGCGGCGAGCGCGGCGCCCGCGCCCACCATGCCGCGTCGGTTGAGCATGAGGTCCATTCCCGTGAATTCGGTGAGGACCGCGGCTGTGCGCCGGGGTGCCCACGGCAGTCCGTGCATGGACGGCCGCGTCCCCGCGTTCCCGGGCCGGCGCAACCCGAGATCCTCGATGGTCACGACACGGCCGAGGCGCTCGGTGAACAGGGTCGCCAGTACCTCGGGCACCGGGTCGCGCGGGCTCTCGCCCACGTCGATCCACCGCCGCACCCGCGAGGTGTCCGTGGCCAGTTGCGGATGGCCGAGCGCGGCTGCCTGGCGGTTCACCAGCCTGGCCAGCTCGCCCTTGGACCACCCGGTGAGCCCGAACAGATCCGCGAGTCGGGTATTGGGTCGTCTGCTCACGTCAAGCCCCCAGGATCTCGGCTGAGTTGACACTAACCGCCCCGGAGCCGCCGCATGGCGATTCGCCATGGTTCGCCAGGGCACGCCACATGGTGTGCCACCCGCGCGAGGGAGTGATGTGGGGACCGTGCTTCCCCGGGCCGGTGCCGCGCCCGGCATTTCCCCAGGATGCCGGGCCGGCGGGCCCGGGGACGCCACGCAACCCTCCGGCACCCGAAGGGACGATGCCCGCCCATGTATGCAGCCCCCTCCCCCGTGATCCCCCGCCGGCCTCCGCACCCGGGCGGCCGTTCCGGTGGCGTGTCCGGTGGCGGTCCCGACGAGCGGCCCCGCAGGGCCCGCGGCCCCGCGGCGGCGCCGCCGGCCGCGAACGGTCTCGACTTCTCCGGCCCGCGCGGCGAACGGCTGCGCCACGCGCTCGCCGTCGTCCAGGACGTCTGCCCCGAGTTCTCGGCCGTCCGGCTGCTCGGCGACAACGGCCGTTGCCTGGTGCTCGCCGGCATGTCCGGGCGCCGTGCCGTGGCCGCCAAGCTCCTGCTCGACCCGGGGGGCTCGGACGCCGACGCGTTCCGCCGGGACATCGCGGTGCACCGCGGTTTCGCCCGGCACCGGCCGCCGGTGCGGGTGCCGCGGCTCGTCGCCGACGACCCGTACCGCTGCCTGCTGGTCACCGAGTTCGTGCCGGGCCGGCCGACGGCCGGCGCGCGGCACCCCTACGCGCCCGCGGCCGGCGACCTGCGCGCCACGCTCAGCGCGGTCACCCGCCTGGGCGGCTGGCAGCCGCCCGCGGGTCTGTTCCCCGACGTGGTCAACTATCCGGCGTGGGTGGCCCGTTACCACACGCTCGGCTTCCTCACGGACCGGGACGTGAGCGATCTGACGACCCTGCTGCACGGCCTGGGTTCGCGCGGCAGGCACGAGTTACCCAGAGAGCTGAACCACGGCGGTGCCCTGCTGTCCGACGTCCTGATGTCGCCGGCGGGCCCGGTGCTGATCAACTGGTCGGCGGCCGGCTGGTACCTGCCCGGCTACGACCTGGCGACCCTGTGGGCCGGGCTGCGGAACGCGCCGCTGACCCGCCGGCAGATCAGCCACAGCGCGCAGGCGGCCGGGCCGCGCGGCAGGGACGCGTTCCTGGTGAACCTGACGCTGTTCCTGACGCGCGAGATCAGGCGCTGCGAGGAGGCGGTGCAGCAGGCGGTGCGCCAGGCCGAGGCGCCCAGGCAGGCGGGCGCGGAGGGCGGCGGCCCCTCCCTCGGCGAGAGGCGGCGGCAGCTGCTGCGCCGCCTGCACGAGGACTGGTCGCTCGCCCGGCGCGCGGTGCGCGCGGCGGTCGGCACGCGGTGACGGCGGCCGGGGCGGCGCTCAGCGCTGGAACATCTCGGCGGGGAGCGGCTTCAGCAGCTGGTACAGCTCGTCGGTGATGGGGCGGTCCCAACTGGCGATGGTGACCAGCACGCCGTCGCTGCGGTCGAACTGGACGCAGGAGACGCGGCCTTCGGTGCAGGAGATCCGCCGCACGATCAGCAGGTTCCCGTCGTGCATCACGGGCACCTCGTCGACGCCCGTGGCGCGCACGTCCTCGTCCAGCTCCAGGGCGAGCAGAAGCTGGTGGACCTCGAACGGCACCTCGCCCTCCGCCACGTCCCTGGCCGGTGAGCCCTCGGGGAGGTTCCCGATGACCATGGCAGGGCCGCGTCCGCCGAACAAGTCGTAGCGCAGCACGACGCCCTGGCAGCTGCCGTCGGGCGCCGGCAGCAGTCCGGCGCCCAGTACTCCCGGCCAGTCGCCCGGGTCCATGGCCAGCACGTCGAAATCGGGGCCGGCGGGCGAAGCGGCGTTGCGGCGGCGGAGAAAGGACATGCCGCCCATCGTACGTGGGGCGGAAATCAGACTTCCGCCGCTCCGCCGTCCTTGAGGGTGGCCACCTGCCGGTACAGCTCGACGGCTTCCCCCGGCCTGCCCAGCTGTTCGAGGCAGTGCGCCTCGTCGTTGCGACTGGTCAGCGCGTCCGGGTGGCCGGGGCCGAGGACGCGCTCGCGGGCGGCCCTGACCTGGCGGTAGGCGTCGAGGGCGGCGTCCCAGCGGCCGAGCCACCCCAGGGCGACGGCGATCTCGCGGTGGCTGACCAGGGTGTCCGGGTGGTCGGGGCCGAGCACCCGGGCGCGCGAGGCCCACACCTCGCGGGCCTCGGCAAGCGCCTCGTCCCAGCGGCCGAGGCGGCCCAGGCTGATGCCGCGGCCGTGGCGCGCGCGCAGCGTCTCCGGATGGTCGCCGCCCTGGGCCGCGGTCCTGGCGCGGACCAGGTCGGTGTACAGCTCAAGTGCCTCGGCCCGGCGGCCGAGCCGCCCCAGGCAGATGCCGCTCTCGTAGCGGGCGTCCAGGGTCGCGGGGTGCTCAGGGCCGAGCAGCGCGGCGCGGGCCGCCGCCACGTGCAGCAGTCCTTCGAGCGCCTGCCCCCAGCGGCCGAGCCGCGCCAGGGCGTAGGCGGTCTCGTACTGGCTCTCCAGGGTGTCCTGGTGGGTCTCGCCCAGGGCACGCGCGCGTTCGGCGGCGACCGCGCGGTGCACCGCGCACGCCTCCTCCCAGCGGCCGAGGCGGCCCAGGCTGAGCCCGGCGCGGTGCCTGCTGGCGAGCACGGCCAGGTACTCGGGGGCGGGTCCCGTGCGGGCCTCGGTGCACCGCGCCACGACGGTGGGCGCGAGCCCGGTGGTCCACCGGCCGGTGAGCCCGGCGCTGCGGTCGGGCGGCGGGAGGCGCAGGGACCAGGAGCCGGACGCGCGGGAGCCGGCGCGCATGCCGCGGGTCCACTCCGGCAGCGGCTCGGGGTGCCTGGGCCCGGGAACGCGCAGCGCGGTCGTGGCGCGCAGGCCGGCGGCCAGGTCGCGGGCGAGCGCCGCGGTGTCGGCGGGGCGGTCGTCCGGGTCCTTCGCGAGCAGCGCGAGGATGAGGTCCTGGAGGTCCTCGGGCAGCTCCGGTCTGCGCTCGCGCGGCGGCTCCGGCGGGGTGTCGCGGTGCCCGACGAGGATGGCCCACGGGTCGCCGAGGTCGAACGGCGGGGCGCCGGTGGCGATTTCGTACAGGACGCAGCCGAACGAGTACAGGTCGCTGCGGTGGTCGACGGTGAGCCCCGCGATCTGCTCGGGCGACATGTAGTGCGGGGTGCCCACGGCCATGCCCGTGCCGGTGAGCTTGGTGCTGAGCCCGATGTCGTGCGCCAGCCTGGCGATGCCGAAGTCGCAGATCTTGACCGTGCCGTCGGGCAGGCGCATGACGTTGGCCGGCTTCAGGTCCCGGTGCACGATGCCCTGCGCGTGCGTGTGGGCGAGGGCTCCCGCGACCTGCTCGGCGATGTCGGCGACGTCGGCCACGGGCAGCGGGGCTGGGCGCCGTTCGTGCAGCAGCTCGGCCAGGTTCCGCCCGTCGAGGAACTCCATGACGAGGTAGAGGACGCCGTCGGACTCCCCGAAGTCGTGCACGACCGTGACCCCGCGGTGCTGGAGGCCGGCGGCGACGCGGGCCTCGCGCCTGAAGCGCTCCCGCAGCACCCGCAGGAACGGCTCCTCCTGCCGGGTGCCCAGCGGTTTCAGGCATTTGACGGCCACCCGCCGGCCGAGCGCCCGGTCGCGGGCGTGCCAGACCTCGCCCATCCCGCCGCGCCCGATGAGATCGAGCAGCTGGTAGCGGCCCTGGAGCAGCGCCCGTTCGGCCATCGCCCGTCCCTCGCCCCCGTCGTCCCCGACGTCCTCGTCCTGGAAACTCCGCCGTCCCCCAGTATGGCTTCCAGCGGGGAGCCGTCTTATGCCAACCGCGGGAAAAGAGCGTCTTCCTCCGGCCCCCTGGCGCTTGCGCGCGCAGGGCGGCGCGAGCGGCGCAGACGCGGCGCGCCCGCGCGCGGGACGGTGGGCGCGGGGGCGCCGGACACCGGGGAACAGCCACGCGCTACCATGCGCACCATGGTTGCGACATATGCAATACGCCCGGACGCGGTGTGCATCGGGGAGACGATGGCCCAGGTCACGCCGCTGCCGGGCGGCAGGATCGACAGCCGCTCCGAGCTGGTGCTGCGGCCCGGCGGCGCCGAGTCGAACGTCGCGATGGCCCTGTCCGCGCTCGGTCACCGCGCGGCCTGGGCGAGCCGCGTGGGCGCCGACCCGCTGGGCGAGCTGCTGGTCACGGAGATCGCCGCGGCGGGCGTCGACACCGGGCTCGTCGCGCGCGATCCGGGCCGGCCCACCGGTGTGTACTTCAAGGACCCCGCGCCCTCGGGCAGTTCGGTGTACTACTACCGGGCCGGGTCGGCCGCGTCCGCGATGGACGTGTCCGCCGCGGCGGACGTGGTGGCCGCCGCGCCGCGCGTCGTCCACCTCAGCGGGATCACGCCGGTGCTGTCCGAGGGCTGCCGCCGCCTCGTGGACCACCTGCTGTTCGACCGCCCTGTGCCCGGCGCCGTCATGAGTTTCGACGTCAACCACAGGCCCGCGCTGTGGGACGCGCGGGAGGCGGCCGAGCCCCTGCTGCGCCTGGCCAGGGCGGCCGACGTGGTCTTCGTCGGCCTCGACGAGGCGGCGCGGCTGTGGCCGGTGTCGGACGCGGCGGGGGTGCGCGAGCTGATCGGCGCCCCGGTGTGCCTGGTGGTCAAGAGCGGCGCGGACGAGGCCGTGTGCTTCCCCGGCGAGACCCGGGACGGCGGCGCCGAGGCGGTCGTGCGCGAGCCGGCCCCGGCCGTCGACGTGGTGGAACCGGTGGGCGCGGGGGACGCGTTCGCCGCCGGCTGGCTGGCCGGCCTGCTGCGCGGGTTCGACCACGGCGCGCGGCTGCGGCTCGGCCACCTGGCGGCCGGCGCCGCGCTCGAAAGCATCAGCGACCAGGGCACGCTTCCCGACGAGGCGGAGATCTGCCGCCGCGTCGGTGTGACGCCCGAGCGGTGGCGCCTGGGCGGCGTCCCGGCGGCGGAGGGCTGAGCCGGTGTCCCAGACCGTCGCGCGCGCCCTGGACATCGTCGGCTTCGTCGCGGAACGGCCGCGTTCGCTCGGCGAGACCGCGGCACTGCTCGGGGTCCACAAGTCGACGGCCCTGCGGCTGCTGCGCACCCTGGAGAACGCCGGTTTCGCCAGGCGCCGGCCGGACGGCCTGTACACCGCGGGCTTCCGCGTGATCGCCCTGGCGCAGCAGGTCCTCGACCAGCTCGACATCCGCGAGATCGCCCATCCCCACCTGGTGGCGCTCGCGGAGGCGTGCGGCCACACCGTCCACCTGGCGGCGCTGGTGGACGGCGAGATCGTCTATCTGGACAAGGTCGACGGCAGCGGCCCGTCGCGGCTGCGCTCGCGGATCGGCCGCCCCGCCGTGCTGCACACGGCCGCCGTGTCCAAGGCGATACTCGCCCACCTGGAGCCGCAGGTCAGGGAACGGCTGCTGGCCGGGGCCGACTTCGCGCGGCTGACACCGGCGACCCGCACCGACCCCGCGGCGCTGCGGGCGGAGCTGGCCGTGATCGCGGAACGGGGGTGGGCCGAGGACGACGAGGAGGGCGAGCCGTACGTCAACTGCCTCGCCCTGCCAGTGCGGGACGCGACCGGCAGGGTACTCGCCGCCGTCTCCGTGACCGCCCTGTCGGCGGTGGCGCCGCTGCCCGCGCTGCGCGCGGTGCTGCCGGAGTTGCGCACGGCCGTCGCGCGCGTCTCGCGCGAACTCGGCGGCCGGGCCCCGGGCCCCGGCGGCGCCCCCGACAGCGCCCCCGACAGCGACCCCGGCAGCGACCCCGGGGCCGAGCCGCAGGGGCGGGCCCCGGCGGGGGCCGCCGCCACGACCGAGAGCACGACCACTGGAGGAACATCCCGATGACCGACTTCTTCGCACGCGCCTTCGCCGCGGGACCCGTGATGGGCATCTTCCGCGGCTACGACGTGCCGCGCACCGTCGACACCTGCGCACGGGCCTGGGACCTGGGCATCGAGCTGGTCGAGGTCACCGTGCAGGACCGGGCCGCGATGGACTCGCTGCGCGCCGCCGTGGCCGCGGGCCGCGAACGCGGCCGGGTGGTCGGCGCCGGCACGGTGACCTCGGTGGAGCAGGTCGCCGAGGTCGCCGAGGCGGGGGCGGCGTTCACCGTGGCGCCCGGGCTGCTGCCCGAGGTCGCCGCGGCCTGCCGGGAACGCGGACTGCCGCACCTGCCCGGCGTGGCCACGGCGACGGAGGTGTCGCGGGCGCGCGCGCTCGGCCTGATGTGGCAGAAGGCGTTCCCCGCCGCCCAGTTGGGCGCCGGATGGATCCGCGCCCTGCGGGGCCCTTTCCCCGACGTGTCGTTCGTGGCCACGGGAGGTCTTGACGCGCACACCGCGGGCGATTTCCTGTCCGCCGGCTGCCGGGCCGTCGCGGTCGGCTCCGCACTCGACGACCCGGCGCAGCTGCCGCTGCTCGCCGAGCTGATGAAGTCCTCTTCCTAGCGAGGCCGGGTGCCGCGCCGCCCGCCCGGTGGTCGTTCCGTCAGGCGGGCGGCGCGGGACGGACCCGCAGGCCCGACATGCCGCCGTCGACCGCGAGCGCGGTGCCCGTGGTGCCGCCGGAGAACGGGCCGGCCAGGTGGGCGATGGCCGCGGCGACCTCCTCGGGGGCGAGGAGGCGCCCGGTGGGCTGCCTCGCCTGGAGGGCGGCCCGTTCCGCGGCCGGGTCGGGCGCCGCGTCCAGCAGGCGGCCGATCCACGGGGTGTCGACCGTTCCCGGGTTCACGCAGTTCACCCGGATGCCCTCGCGGACGAGGTCGGCGGCGCAGGCCCGGGTCAGGGCGAGCACGGCGCCCTTGGTCGCCGAGTACAGGGCACGGTCCGGCAGCCCCGCGGTGGCCGCGATCGAGCAGGTGTTGACGATCGCCGCGTGCGACGAACGGCGCAGGTGGGGCAGCGCGACGCGCGTGGTGCGGACGATGCCGAGGACGTTGACCTCGTGGACGCGCCGCCACTCGTCGTCGGAGTTGTCCTCGATGGTGCCCTGCGCGCCGATGCCCGCGTTGTTCACCAGGATGTCGATGCCGCCGAACTCCGCCACGACGCGGGCGATCGCCGCCCGGACGGACGCGTCGTCCGCCACGTCGGCGCGGACGCCGGTCAGCGGAGCGGGCACCTCGGGATTCAGGTCCAGGCAGGCGACCCGGGCGCCGCGGCCCGCGAGCAGGGTCGCGGTGGCGAGGCCGATGCCGGAGGCACCGCCGGTGACGACTGCGGACAGGCCGCTGAACTCGGCGCTCTCGATGACGGTTTCGCTCATGACGGCCCAGCGCTCCAGACGGGTCCCTCGGGGAAACGGTGGTCGGCGATCGACGCGGCGCGCATCTCGGCGCCGTTGCCGGGGGCGGTCGGCGCCAGGTAGCGACCGCCGCGCACCGTGACCGGCGCGGTGAAGTGCTCGTGCAGGTGGTCGACGTACTCGATGACGCGGTCCTCCATGGCGCCGCTGACCGCGACGAAGTCGAACATGGCCAGGTGCTGCACCATCTCGCACAGCCCGACGCCGCCGGCGTGCGGGCACACCGGCACGCCGAACTTCGCGGCGAGCAGCAGGACGGCGATGTTCTCCGTGACTCCGGCGACGCGGGCCGCGTCCAGTTGGAGCACGTCGATGGCCTCGGCCTGGAGCAGTTGCTTGAACATCACCTGGTTGTGGCAGTGCTCGCCGGTGGCGACCCTGACCGGGGCGACGGCGCGGCGGATCGCGGCGTGCCCGAGGATGTCGTCGGGCGAGGTGGGCTCCTCGATCCAGTACGGCTCCCACGGCGCGAGCGGCGCGAGCCGTTCGACGGCCTCGCCCGCGCCCCACGCCTGGTTGGCGTCCAGGGCGATGCGCACTCCGGGGCCCAGGGCCTCGCGGGCCAGGCGCAGCCGGCGCAAGTCCGCCTCCGGGTCGGCGCCCACCTTCAGCTTGATCTGGGTGAACCCCTCGGCGACGGCCTCCCTGGCCAGGCGCACGAGCTTGTCGTCGGTGTAGCCGAGCCAGCCGGGCGACGTGGTGTAGGCCGGGTACCCCTCGGCGAGCAGCCGGGCGCGGCGCGCCGCGCGGCCGGGTTCCGCCGCGCGCAGCAGGTCGAGAGCCTCCTCGGGCGTGAGCGCGTCCCGCAGGTAGCGGAAGTCGACGAGGGCGACGAGCTGTTCCGGGCTGAGACCTGCGAGCAGGTCCCACAGCGGCTTGCCTGCCCGCCGCGCGTACAGGTCCCAGGCCGCGTTGACGACCGCGCCTGCCGCCATGTGGATGACGCCCTTGTTCGGGCCGAGCCAGCGCAGTTGCCCGTCGCCGGTCAGGCGCCGCGAGAACGCCCCGAGGTCGGCCAGCAGGTCGTCCACGGCCAGGCCGGTCACCAGCGGCTCCAGGGCGCGCACCGCGGCCGTGGTGATCTCGTTGCCGCGGCCGATGGTGAACGCGAGCCCGTGGCCCGCCGCGCCGTCGGAGGTGCGCAGGGTGACGTAGGTGGCCGAGTAGTCGGGTTCCGGGTTCATCGCGTCGGAGCCGTCGAGCTGCCGAGAGGTGGGGAAGCGCACGTCGACCACGTCGACGGCGGTGATCGACTCGGTCACGACAGCCGCCGGTGCGCGGGCCGGAGCGGAAGGGTGCACGTCGGTTCACGTCGCATGGACATGGGATGGATTTATAGTTCCCCCGGCGACAGCCGTCCACCCCACACGGCCGGAAAGCACCCTCCGGGCGATATATCGGAGCGGGCCCCGTTCACCCATGTCCACCCGTGCGGCGCTCCCCTTCCAGACATGGGATGGCCTTGCTAGGCTTCCGCCCCGTGTCACTGACGGACAAGGCCATCGCCCGCATCAGGGAGCTGATCCGCTCAGGGGAGCTGCCGCCGGGCGCGAAACTGCCGCCGGAGCAGCAGCTCGCGGCCGAACTCGGGCTGTCCCGCAACCTGATGCGCGAGGCGGTCAAGGCCCTGGTCGTCGCGCGCGTGCTGGAGATCCGCCGGGGCGACGGCACCTACGTCACCAGCCTGGAGCCGCACCTGCTGCTCGACGGCGTCGGGGCGGCGGTGGAGATGCTGCGCGGCCCGACGCTGCTGCAACTGACCGAGGTCAGGCGGCTGTTCGAGCCCGTTGCCACCGGGCTCGCCGCCACCAGGATCGACGCCGCGCAGCTCGCCGAGGTGCGCGGGCACCTGACGGCGATGCGCGCCGCCCGGGCGGACGCGGAGTCGCTGACCGAGCACGACGCCGCCTTCCACCGCGCCGTGCTCGCCGCGACCGGGAACCCGACCCTGGTGTCCCTGCTCGACGGCATCTCCAGCAGAACGCTGCGCGCGCGGGTGTGGCGCGGCCTGGTGGACGAGGACGCCGCCGCGCTGACCGTCGCGGAACACGAGACCATCTACGCCGCCCTGGCCGCGGGGGACGCCGCGCTCGCCGAGGCCGCGGCCCTCGTGCACGTCAGCGGCACGGAACGCTGGCTGCGCGACCACCTCGGCGCGGACTGACCGGCCGCGCCCCGCACCCGCCGCCCGCTCCCCCGCCGCCGCATCCCGAAGGAGTCCCCATGACGAAGCCGAGCCGCCCGCACGACCGGAGCGCGCGGCGGCCCATACGCGGCCGGGCGTACGCGCCGGAGCGCACCCGATGATCGGCGCGACCGCGGAACTCGGCCGCTCGGGCGTCCGCGTCGGCCGGATCGGCCTCGGCACCGGGCCGCTGGGGGGACTGTTCTCGGCCGTCGGGGACGAGCAGGCGGCCGGCGCCCTCGCCGCGGCCTGGGAGGCGGGCATCCGGTTCTTCGACACGGCACCGCACTACGGCGCGGGTCTCGCGGAGGAACGGCTCGGGGCCTTCCTCGCCGGCCGGCCGCGGGAGCAGGCCGTGGTGTCGACCAAGGTCGGCCGGCTGCTGCGCGCCGCGACGGCTGCCGAGGCCGCGGCGGACGCCGAGGGCTTCGCCGGCGCGGCGCGACGGGTGCGGGTGCGCGACTACAGCGCGGAGGGCGTGCGCCGTTCGCTCATGGAGAGCCTGGAGCGCTCCGGCCTCGACGCCTTCGACGTGGTCCTGATCCACGACCCGGACGACCACTGGGAACCGGCCGTCCGCGAGGCGTACCCGGCGCTCGCCCGGCTGCGCGAGGAAGGCGTCGTCCGCGCGATCGGCGCGGGCATGAACCAGTGCGCCATGCTGTCCCGCTTCGTCGCGGAGACGGATGTCGACTGCGTGCTGGTCGCCGGCCGCTACTCGCTGCTCGACCGGGAGGCCGCCGTCGACCTGCTGCCGCGCTGCGCCGCCCGCGGGGTCGGCGTGCTGGTGGGCGGGGTCTTCAACAGCGGCGTGCTCGCCGACCCCTCGCCCGGCGCGCACTTCGACTACGCGCCCGCGCCCGAGCAGGTGCTGCGCCGGGCCCGGCTGATGGCCGAGCGGTGCGCGGCCCACGGGGTGCCGCTGCCGGCCGCGGCCATCGGCTTCCCCCTGCGGCACCCGGCGGTCACCGGCGTACTCATCGGCGCGCGGTCCGCCGACGAGGTCGCGCGCAACGCCCGGGACGCCGCCGTCGAGGTGCCCGACGCGCTGTGGGCCGAACTCGACGCGCTCGACGGCAGCGACGAGCCCGGCGGTCGCCCCGCCGCCGGCCCGGGGGCCGGCGCGTGACCCCGGCCGGCGGGCCCGGCCCCCGGCCGGTCCGGGTGGACGCGCACCACCACGTGTGGGACCTCGGACGCAGGCCGCAGCCGTGGCTCGACACGGCGCGCACCGCCGCGATCCACCGCACCCTGCTCCTGGAGGACCTGGCCGGCCCCGCCGCCGCGGCGGGCATCGACCGCACCGTGCTCGTCCAGGTGCTGCCCGACACCGGCGAGACGGCCGAGTTCCTGGCGCTCGCGGCCGGCGATGCCCTCGTCGCGGGGGTCGTCGGCTGGGCGGACCTGACCCTGGGCCCCGCCGTCGCGGAGCAGCTGGACCGGCTGCGCGCCGGTCCGGGCGGGCACCTGCTCGTCGGCGTCCGGCACCTGGTGCAGGGTGAGGCCGATCCGCGCTGGCTGTGCCGGCCCGACGTGCGGGCGGGACTGGCCGCCGTCGCCGCGGCGGGGCTCGCCTACGACCTGCTGGTCCTCCCCCGCCAGCTGCCCGCCGCCATCGAGACCGCCAGGGCGCTCCCGGAGCTGACGTTCGTGCTCGACCACCTGGCCAAGCCGCCGATCGCCTCCGGCGCGACCGAGCCGTGGGCCGGCCTGATCACGGCGCTCGCGGAGCGGCCGAACGTGCACGCCAAGCTCTCGGGCCTGGTCACCGAGGCGGACTGGGAACGCTGGCGGGTCGCGGACCTGCGCCCGTACGCGGACCACGCGCTGACCGCCTTCGGGCCGCGCCGGCTGATGTTCGGCTCGGACTGGCCGGTGTGCCTGCCCGCGGCGAGTTACGCGCGGGTCGCGGAGACGGCCGGGGAGCTCCTCGCGGGGCTCGGCGGCACCGAGCGCGCCGAGGTGTTCGGCGGCACCGCGGAACGCGTGTACCGGCTGCCGCCCGGCTGAGCGCGGCCGGCCCGCGGCACCTCACCTGACGCACGGTCATACGAGCTGTTGGACACCGTAACCTTTTTGCTGCCCGCCTGATTAGAAGACCGAGCGACATTACGTCAGTCGGCATTCTCGGAGAGGCGCGGACATGCACAGGTGGACACGTTGGCAGGTACTCGTCCTGGCGACCTTCGGCGTGGCAGGGCTCACGACGGGAGCCGCCGAGGCGGACGAGCACTACTCCGGCCAGACCACCATCGGTTCGCGCTTCGCCCTGGTGAACACGGGACAGATCGACGACCCGCTGGAGGACGTCCTTGAGCACACGGCGCTCTTCGGCGGCAGCACGATCGTGACCTCGGACTGACCGCCGGGCCCGGCCGGCACGGCGGCTCCCGCACCCGGCCGGTACCGTGGTGCGTCCCGCGCCCGCGACCCGGCGGGGCGGCCAAGGACGGGAGGCGCGTCGATGACGGTCCGACTTCTCTGCGTCGGTTCCTACACGGCAAAGGACGGTGTCCCCGGCATCACTGTCCTGCGTGAGCACGCCGACGGCGCCCTCGACCGGGTGAGCGAACTGGCGCTGCCGGACTGCTCGTGGCTGGCCTGGCACCCGAGGCTGCCGGTCGTCTACACGGTGCACGAGCGGGCCGAAGGGGCGGTCAGCGCGGTCGCGCTGCGCCCGGACGGCTCGGTGGACACGGTGCTCGGCACCGTGTCCACCGGCGGCGCCGAGCCGTGCCACCTCGCCGTCGCGCCGGACGCGCGCCACCTGCTCGTCGCCAACTACGGCTCGGGGAGCGCGGCCGTGGTCGCCCTCGACGAGCACGGCGCGCCGACGGCCCGCACCGACCTGGCCGAGCACAGCGGCACGGGCCCGGTCGAGGACCGCCAGGAGGGGCCGCACGCGCACATGGTCACCCTCGGGCCCGAGGGCGGCACGGTGGCCGTGACCGATCTGGGCAGCGACACCCTCTGGTCGTACACGCTGACCGGCGAGGGCCGGCTCGAACGGCTCGCGGCCAGCCGGCTGCCCGCGGGCACCGGCCCCAGGCAGCTGGTGCGCACGGGCGATCCGGCCCGCGCCCACGTCGTCGCTGAGCTGGCGGCCGGGCTGCTGACCGTGGCGGAGGAGGCGCCCGGCCTCTTCTCCGTGCTCGCCTCCGCCCCGGCCTCGCGGCACGCGGGCGGCAACCTGCCCGCCCAGTTCTCCCTCGCCGCGGACGGGCGCCTCGGGCTGCTGTCCAACCGGGGGCCGGACACGATCGCGGTGTTCGACCTGACGGGCGCCGCGCCGGCGGCCATCGCCGAGCACCCGCTCGACGCGGCCTGGCCGCGCCACTTCGCCGTCGTCGGGGACCGGGTCCACGTCGCGGCCCAGCAGGCGGACGCGGTCGTCACGTTGCGCCTGGACACGGGCACCGGGCGGCTGACCGAAACGGGTCGGCTGCGGATCTCCGCCCCGGCCTGCGTGGCCCCGGGCCCGGCCGCCGGGTAGCAGCCGAAGCGGTCGCGCTCCGGCTCCGGCAGCGGCCTACCACCGCCGCGCGGCCCTCAGGTCCGTCCTTCCTCCGCCGCCACCTGGCCGACCGTGCGCCCGGTGCGTGCCGACCGGGCGCGGGTCGGGTCGGGGGTGCCCGGGCGCCGGCGGCGGCCCCCGGAGGTCCGGCCGTCGGCGCGCTTGACGAGCAGCCACGCCTCGCCGCGCCCGGCCGCGTCCCCGGGCCTGAAGCGGGTGAGCGCGAAGCCGCCGCGCAGCTTGGACCCGTTGAGCCGGAACGACAGGTGCCCCTGGCGCAGCGCCTCGGCCACCGAGCCGTCACCGGAGCGGCGGCCCTTGGCGTCCACGTCGTGCCGGTAGGTTCCCTCGTCCCAGATGATCACGGAGCCCGCGCCGTACTCGCCTTCCGCGATGACGCCCTCGAAGTCGCGGTAGTCCAGCGGGTGGTCCTCGGTGGGCATGGCGAGCCGCTTGTCCTGCGGATCGGTCGAGGGCCCCTTGGGCACGGCCCACGACTTGAGCACGCCGTCCGCCTCAAGCCGGAAGTCGAAGTGCATCCGGCTCGCGTCGTGGATCTGGACGACGAACCGCGGCTCGCCGTCCGTTCGCGCGCCGGAGCCGCCCGGCTCCGCGGTCCGGGAGAAGTCGCGCCTGCGGCGGTACTCCGCGAGCCGTGACTCCTCCCGGCCGCCGGAGGCGCCGGGGCGGGGGCGTTGGCCGTTCATTCTCCTCATCGTGGCAGACCACCGCACCGGCCGCATCCGCGCGCCGCCCGGGGAACGGGGGCCGCGGCGGCCCGTCAGCCGAGGGAGGGAACGCCTGCCGTCCAGGTGAGCGGGGCGACGTACATGCCGCGCACGAGGGGGTCCTCGCTCAGCACGCCGTGGAAGACGAGCCGGTCCCCCGTGCCGTCGCCGACCACGTCCTGGCCGCCCGGGCCGGTGATGCCGGTGTTCCCGGTGTTCATCAGCGGCGTCTCCGACTTGGTGTACGGGCCGGTGAGCGCGTCGGCGGTGGCGTAGCCGGTGAAGTAACTGCCGTCGCCGTAGCGGCCGGCGGAGTACAGCAGCACGTAGCGGCCGTCCCGGACGACCAGGGTGGGCGCCTCGATCAGCCCCTGTTCCTCGGGCCGGTCCTGCTTCAGCAGCGGCACCGGCTCGCCCTCAAGGGTCAGTCCGTCGGCGGAGACGCGTTGGAGGTACAGCCAGGTGTCGGCGCCGATGGCGTTGCCGTCGTTCTTGTACAGCAGGTAGGGGGTGCCGTCGGTGTCGGTGAACGAGGCCGCGTCGATGGCCCCGCCCTGGTCCGCCGGGCACACCAGCGGCCCGTCGCCCACGGGTGTGAAGGGGCCGGCGGGCGTGCCGGAGACGGCCGTGCCGACGCACTGCCGGTCGGACGCGGTGTCCCGGGCCGTGTAGTACAGCAGGTAGGAGCC
The DNA here is from genome assembly GCF_020410765.1 of Streptomyces marincola. Classification (NCBI taxonomy): domain Bacteria; kingdom Bacillati; phylum Actinomycetota; class Actinomycetes; order Kitasatosporales; family Streptomycetaceae; genus Streptomyces; species Streptomyces marincola. The sequence goes on from NZ_CP084541.1 coordinate 409,076, forward strand.
GTCGGGGCGTTCCGAGACGTCGGGCGCCCAGGTCAGCCCCGGCCTGGCCCAGTCGCCCAGCTCGGGCAGCGCGTCGGCCTGCCGTTCCCACGTGCCGTCGGGGGAGGTCGCGGTGGCGACCTGGACGTTGCCGCCCGCCGCGTTGGTCGCGTAGGCGTAGTACGTCCCGTCGGCCACGAGGACGTCGGGGTCGGGGAAGTCGGTGTCGATGACGAGGCGGGGTGCCGCGGACGCCGGGGGCGCGGCGGCGAGGACCAGGGCGAGCGCGAGCGCCCCCGCCAGCAGGGGCGAGGTGCGGACGGCGGCGGGCAACGGAGACATCAGCGGCTCCAGGTGGGGGGTCGTGCCGGGCCATGGGCCGGGCCTGCGGAGCGGGCGGGGCGGACGCGGGCGCGGCACGGTGGACGCCGCCGCCCGTTTCCATCGATGTACATCGTGGTCGGCTGGTAGGACAGCACAGCGCCCGGCGCCTGTCCAGGGGCCGGGCGCCGGGCACTTCCCCGTTCCGGGCGCGTCGAACGCGGCGCCGCGGGGTCCCGCGTGCTCAGTCCCCGGCCGACACCAGCGGCCTGACGCTGCCGGCGGCGCTCAGCGCGCGGTGCAGGGCGAGTTCGGCCGTCGCCCCGCCGGCGAGGAGGATGCCGGTGCACCCCCGCTGGTCGGTCAGGTGCTCCACGCGGTCGCCGGGGGCCATCGTCGGGTACCACCGCGGGTCGCCGGGGAACGCGCCGAGTCCGTCGAGCCCCGACCACCCGGTCAGGGTGCCGGCCCGGTCGGGGTAGAGCAGGACGAACGCGGTCGCGGGACCGGTGGGTTCCGGCCCGTCCAGCAGCGCGGGACGCCGGTCGAGCGCGGTGTCGATCATGGCCTCGTAGACGTTCACGCCGTGCGCGCGGCACAGCGCCTCGCCGACGAGCGCGCCGCCGATGCGGCGGTTGATCTCCACGAGTTCGGGGCCGTCCGCGGTCAGCACGAACTCCACGTGCGCGAATCCGTCGAGGTGGCCCGCGGCGCGCAGGGTCTCCTCCGCCCACTCCTCGATCCGCCGCCGCTCGGCGGGCGGGTGGGCCACGGGGAACCCGGACGCCTCCTCCCGGACGTGCGGCTCCGGCGACATCTGGCGGCTGAGCACGCCGAGGAGGCGGGTGCGGCCCCGCCAGCTGAGCGTCTCGGCGCTGTAGACGGGACCCGCGAGGAACGGTTCGGCGAACAGGCGTCCGGCGAAGGCCCGTTCGCCGGCCTCGGCGAGGGCCGCGGCCAGGTGCCGCTCGTCGCGAACGAGCCACACGTTGCGCGACGAGGTGCCGGCCGAGTCCTTCAGAACGGCGGGCAGGCCCACCTCCCGCAGCACGTCGTCGGCCGCCCCGGGCCCCGGCCGGACGGCGACGGCCCGCACCCCGCCGACGCCGCGGGCGCGCAGCAGTTCGCGCACGCGCAGCTTGTCCCGCAGCACCCGGACGGCGGCCGGGTCGGGCCCCGGCAGCCCGAACTCGGCGGCGAGATCGGCGCCGGGAACGCTCCAGGTGTCGGTCGAGTTGATCAGTCCGCGCAGGTCGGGCAGGGCCGCGAGGGCGGCCCGGCACGCGGCCGGGTCGTGGGTGTCGACGTCGACGACGTCCAGGGGCGCGTCCGGCGCGAGCCGCGCGAGCTCGTGCCGGTAGACGGCCCGGTTCCCGGTCAGCAGGCACAGGCGGTGCCCGGCCCGGCCGGCCGCGGCGGCCATCCGTCCGAGGCCGAAGGTGAGCGCTTCGAGCGCGGCGATGGTCATCGTGCTGCTCCTCCACTCCTCGGCATGGCTCCGCTTCCCGTCCCCGCGGGCCCGGCCGCTCCCGGCTCCTCCCCCGCGCCCCGGCCCTCGGCGGACGTGCGCGCGCTCACCCGCCCGCCCCTTCCCGCGCCGCGGGACGGGTGCCGCGCACGATGAGGCGCTTGGCGTGGTTGTCGTAGGGGGACTTGTCGAACCCGCCGTAGCACTCGACGTCGGTGAACCCCGCCTGTTCGAACAGGGACCGCAGTTCGGCGGCGCTGTAGAGGGTCGAGGTGATCGACGCCTCGCGGGCCGTCCCGTTCCTGACGAGGGTCCAGTCGGTGCGCAGGCGCGTCCAGTCGTCGAGGATGGTGTCGCGCTGCACGACGTAGGCGTCGCCGGCCTCGACGACCTGCGGGCGCCCGATCCACCCGGCGAGCACCTCCTTGCCCATGATGTCGATCAGAAGGTGGCCGCCGGGCACCAGCGAGTCGTAGGCGTTGCGCAGGACCTGGAAGTTGTCCTCGGGCCTGCGGAAGTAGCCGAAGGACGTGAACATGTTCAGCACCACGTCGTAGGACTCCGGTTCGACGTGCGTGAGCATGTCGCCCCGGATCAGCCGGGCCCTGGCGCCGGCCCGCTCGCACGCGTCCCGGGCGCGATCGAGCATGGCGGGGCTGAGGTCGACGCCGGTCACCGCGCAGCCGCGGCGGGCCAGCGGCACGACGTACAGGCCGGGGCCGCAGCACAGGTCGAGCACGCGCATGCCCGCCGGGTGGGCGAGCAGGGGGGAGACCGCGACGAGTTCCGCGGTCGCGACCCGGCGCGGCTCCGAGAACATCACATCGGCGAAATCGACCCAAAAACCGTCATCCTCGTACCAATGCATGGATAAAGAAACCTCGATTCCGGGGACGGCCGCGCGGGGCGGGCGACACTGTTTCGGCCGTGGGCACGGGATCTTTCTGCTCTTTGTGTCGTCCGCGAGGCCCGGAAAGTTCCCGGCGGACCGCACCGCCATGAACGGAAACGGCCCGCCGCTCCTCGGACCGGCCGACACGTTCCGTGATGCGTCCGGATTCCGGTCGGCGTGCGGCGCTTTCCGGCCGCGCCTCGGACACAGCACTCATTCACTTGAGAAGTCGTACGGGGCGGCGGGCCGGTTCCCGGAACGCGACACGTGTTTCTCCCGCGACGAAAGTGCTGTCGAGCATATCGTCAGCCGGACCCGGCGATGTCACCATGGTGGAGTCATGGAAGCGGGCCGGGTGTTGCGAGTGGCGCGGGCAGCCGTATTCTCGGGGCTCTGCGTGACACTCGCCGTTTCCGGCCACATGGTGATGTCGGGCCCCGCGCCGTCCCCGTGGGCCGCCGCCGCCGCATTCCTGGCCGTCCTGGTGGCCGCCGCCGCTTTCACCGGCCGGGAGCGCGGCAGGGCCGCGGTGATCCTGGCCGCCCTCGCCGCGCAGGCGCTCCTGCACGGCGCGTTCTCGGCGTTCTCGGCCTCTGCGGCTTCCTCGGCTGCCGTCCCCGGGGCCCCGCACGGCGACGGGTCCGCGGGGCCGCCGGCCGGGCGCGTTCTGTGCCACGCCCCGCCCGCCGCCCAAGACCCGGCCTGCGCCGCGGTGGACGGCGCGGCACACGCCCTGCCCGCGCAGACGCCCGGCATGATCGGCGCCCACCTCGTGGTCGCCCTGCTGAGCGCGTGGTGGCTGTGGCGGGGCGAGCGCGCCGTCTTCGCGCTGCTGCGCTGGGCGGCGCTGCGCGTCCTGCTGCCCGCGCTGCGGCCCGCTTCCCGCCTCGCGCCTCCGTCGGCCGACCGCGCGGTGCGCGCACCGGAGAGCGCGCCCGTTCCCCGGCAGCTGCTCCTGGTGCGGCGCACCGGCTCGCGCGGGCCGCCACCGCCGTGGGCTGCCCGCGCGGCAGCACGGCGACACGGCCGGGCCCTCCCCGCCTGACAACGCCCCACCCACGCCCGCATCCGGCAGGTCCCGGCCCTTCCTCCCCACCGTGCCGGCCCACCGACGGCACGGTCCACGCGAAAGGCGACAGGACTGTGACGCACCTGCCCACTGCCGTGCCCGAGCCCACCGGCGGACACCGCCGCCCCCCGCACCCGCCGCGCCCCCCGCGGGACGAAACGTCCCGTCCTGCCCGCCGCTCCGCCGCCAGGACGCCGGACGCCGGCGCGGACGACGCGCGGATCACCGCCTGGGCGCTCGCGGCCCGGGACGGTGATCCGCAGGCGGTGGAACTGTTCGTCCGCGCCGTACGGAACGACCTGCACCGCTACCTGACCCGGCTCAGCGGCGACGCGCAGGGCGCGGAGGACTTGACGCAGGAGACGCTGCTGCGCGCGCTGCGGAGCCTGCCCGCGTTCGAGGGCCGCTCCTCGGCCAGGACCTGGCTGCTCTCGATCGCCAGGCGGACCCTGGTCGACCGCATCCGCTACGAGCGGGCCCGCCCGCGCGTCGCGGAGACGCCGGACTGGATGTCCGTCGTGGAGGGCCGACAGCACGGGAACGTGCCGGGATTCGAGGAGGGCGTCGCGCTGAACGAACTCCTCGCCCGCCTTCCGTCCGACCGCGCCACGGCGTTCCGCCTCACCCAGATACTCGGAATGCCCTATGCCGAGGCCGCCGCGGCGAGCGGCTGCCCGGTCGGTACCGTCCGCTCCCGGGTCGCCCGGGCCAGGCAGACGCTCATTTCCCAGCTCGCCACCGCGGAGAACGACGGAACACCGCACTGAAAAACTTCCACGGGCCGGCCCGCGACCGGTCTCCTTTCCCCGCCGCCGCGGCGGCGGGGAAACACCGGCCTTCCTCGGCGCGCCATTACCGATCCACTGATCAACGGGATCCCGCCGTCCTCGTCCCCGCCCAGGGAAGGACAGGACCCCCTTTGTTGGTCGGATGGAAAACCGGCCCGGTTCCCGTTCCGCGGGCACCGGTCGGAATCCGACCGGTGCGTTTTGACGCGGTCGGCCACGGGCACAATGTCCGTCGCCCTCAATGTTTTTGAATCCCCCAGAGACTTCACCTTTCCGGGCCCGGCCCAAGGGGTCGGGGCGGAATTCTCATTCGAGGTGGCAATGCCATGCAATGGGCCGTTCACGAGCACATCACCGACGCCATCAAGGCCCCGGACCTGATCCGGCTCACCCCCAACACGGTGCTGGCGCGTTTCGAGACGCTGAAGGTCTACGCGGCGCTCGGGGCCGTCCGCGCCCTCCTCGACCGCGGCACGATCCGTCCCGGGCAGACGGTGGTGGACAGTTCGAGCGGCATCTACGCCCTGGCCCTGGCGATGGCCTGCCAGCGGTACGGCCTGCGCTGCCACATCGTGGCCTCCACCACCGTGGACGCCACGATGCGCGTGCAGTTGGAGATCCTGGGGGCCACCGTCGACCAGATGCCGCCATCCCAGGACCTGCGCCTCGACCAGGAGCGCCGCGTCCGCCGCGTGCGCGAACTGGTCGCGCGGGACCCGGACATGCACTGGATGCGGCAATACCACGACGCGGTGCACTACGCGGGCTACCGGGAGTTCGCCGACCTGGTGGCCGCCGCCCTGCCCGGGCGCGACCTCACGGTGGTGGGCGCGGTCGGCACCGGCTCGTCCACCGGCGGACTCGTCGTGCCCCTGCGCGAACGCGGCCTCGCCGTCCGCCTGGTGGGCATACAGCCCTTCGGCAGCGTGACGTTCGGCAGCGAACGGTTCCAGGACCCGGAGGCGATCATCGCCGGCATCGGCAGCGCCATCCCGTTCGGGAACGTCCGCCACCACCTCTACGACACCGTGCACTGGATCGGGTTCGGCCACGCGCTCGCCGGTGCCGTCGGACTGCTGCGCGAACACGCGGTGTTCGCCGGGCTGTCCACCGGGGCGGCCCACCTCGCGGCGCGGTGGGAGGCCGCGCGCCACCCGGACCGCACGCACCTGGTCATCGGCCCCGACACCGGGCACCGCTACGCGGAGCGCGCGTTCGCACGCCACCGCGAGGCGCCCGACCCGCGCGGCCTCAAACCGCACCAGATCACCAGCCAGGACGACCTCGCGCCGCCCTGGTCCGTCATGGAGTGGCGCGGGCGCGCCCTGCCCGTGCCGTCCTGACGCGGGGCGGCGGCGCCCCTGGCCTCAGGACGGCGCGCCCGACCCGCCGGTCGCGGAGCCGCCCGCCGCGCGGAAACGCTTGCGGTAGGCGGCAGGCCCACAGCCCTGCCGTTCCCTGAAGTGGGCCCGCAGCGACACGGCCGAGCCGAAACCGCACAGGCCCGCGATCTGCTCGACGGGCAGCTCCGTCGTCTCAAGCAGCGCCCTGGCCCGCTCGACGCGCAGGCGCAGCAGCCAGCGCAACGGCGTCGTCCCCGTGCCCGCCCGGAACCTGCGGTGCAACTGCCGTTCGCTCAGACTCGCCGCGCGGGCGATGTCGGCCAGGCGCAGCGGGCGGTGCAGATTGTGCTGGAGCCAGTCGAGCGTGGCCGCGAGCGAGCCGCGCCCGCCGTCGCCGCCGCCGTTCGGCTGCCTCACGTACTGCACGGCCGTGCCCTCGCGCCGGTAGGGCACGACGAGAGCGGCGGCGGCGCGCGCGGCCACGTCCGCGCCGAAGTCGCGGCCGATCAGGTGCAGGCACAGGTCGAGCCCGGCCGCGACACCGGCCGAGGTCAGCACCTCGTCCTCGTCCGTGAAGAGCAGATCGGGGTCGACGGTGACCGCCGGGTGGCGCGCGGCGAGCCCGCCGGCCGCCAGCCAGTGGGTCGTCGCCGTGCGGCCGTCGAGCAGCCCCGCCTCGGCGAGCAGGAACGCCCCGGTGCAGATGGCGGCCACCCGGCGGCCTTCGGCGTGCGCGGCTCTGAGCACGTCGAGGACGTCGTCCTGCCCCGCCGCGGCCTCCCGGTCCACGCCGGGCACGATCACGGTGTCCGCGGCGCGGGCCGCGGCCAGCGGGCGCGTGGGCGTCAGCACGAAGCACAGCGTTCCGGCGGCCGTCGCGACCACGGGCGCGTCCCCGCACACCATGACCTCGTACAGCGGGGCGCCGTCCGCGCGCCGGGCCATGGCGAACGCCTGGCAGGCCGCGGAGACGTCGAACCCGACCACGGCGCGCGGCACCAGCACCGCCACGGTGCGCATGGCGGGAACCTAGCGGCTTCCGTCGGCGGCGCGCCTGTCGGCGCCCGGGCTCGGTCGCGAGGCTGGGCGCACAGGTCCTGGGCATGGGGGCCCGGACGGAACAGGAGGCACGCGGTGGAACGCAGGAACTTCCTCCAGTGGTCGACGGCGGCGGGCGCGGGCGCGCTCGCCGGGCAGGGCGCGCGGGCCGCGGGTGAGCCGGGGGCGCGGGCCGCCGGCGCCCACGCGGCGGGGCGCGAGCGGCACGACGGGCCGCTGCGGGTGCACATCGTGCTGTTCGACGGGGCCGAGGAACTGGACTTCGCCGCGCCCTTCGGGGTGCTCTCGGGGGCGGGCGCGATCCGAGGCGCGCCCGGGGCCGAGGTCAGGTACGTCACGCTGGGCAGGCCGCGCCTGATCCGGGGGGCCTACGGCTCGCTGACCCGGGTGGAGCACCGGTGGGCGCCGCGCGAGGCGGACATCATCGTCGTGCCGGGCGGCGGCTACCGGGACCGGGAGGGCCCCGGCATCTGGGCGGAGATCGAGAACGGCGCGCTGCCCGCCGCGCTGGCCGCGGCGCCGCGCCCCGGCCTGACGCTCGCGGCGGTGTGCACCGGCGCGCTGCTGCTCGGCGCCGCGGGGCTGATCGAGGGGAGGCCGTGCACGACGCACCACCGCGCCGTCGCTGACCTGGTCGAGCAGGGCGGCACCCTGGTCGACGCCCGCGTCGTGGACGACGGCGACCTGGTCACGGCCGGAGGCGTCACCTCGGGGCTCGACCTGGCCCTGTGGCTCTCGCGCCGCGCGCTGGGCGCCGACGTCGCCGTGCGGGTGGAGGCGATGCTGGAGTACGAGGCACGTGGCACGGTGTGGACTCCCCCCGGCACGTGACGTCTCGCCGGCCCGGTCGCGGATCACGGCCTGCTCCCTCCTGACGGGCCGCCGCGCGCGGCCCCGTGAACGACAGTCGGTGCCGCGCCCCCGCCGGTTCCCGCGGTGGGGCGGCCCCCGGGCACGCGGGGACCGGTCCGGCCGCGGTGGCGGAGCAGCGCACAGGCGCCGCCGGTGAACGGCGGGGCGCGGTGCCGGTCCCGCCGGTGCCGCGTCGGCCAGGGGTTGCCCGCCGAGGAGCGGCGATCCGGTGCGGTGCGTCGCGAGGCGCCGCATCGCCCTCGTGCTGGCGCACGTGGGTGATGCGGCAACGCGGCGACGGGGGCACATCCCGGCCGCGGGGCCGGGGGCGTGCCGGGCGCCGCGCCGGGACCGACTTCGGCTGACGGGGCCCACGTTGTCCTGGCCCGGGCGCGGGGCGCCGAGCACGTCGGGCCGAGGCGGGGCGCGGTGCGCCCGGTCGTGTCGGCGGGCCGGGCCCCGGAGGACCGGGAACGGGACGCGCACGAGGTCGCCGGAAGCCGGGCCCGGCCCGGCGGCGCCGGGCCCGCACCAAGGTGCCCGAGGGGGAGGCGTCAGCGCGCGACGGACCTCCCGGGGCGCGCCGTCGCACGCGACGGCGGCCTCCGCCGCGGAGCCCGCCCGGCCGGAGCGGGCTCACGGACCGAGCGTGACCGGCCCGTGAGCCCGTTCCCGGCGGTCGCGACGGGGGCGCGACCGCCGGCGAGGCCGCGACCACACGCGACCGCGGCGCGGTTCAGCGGACCGCGCCGTCCGCCGCGGGTCCCTCGTCCGCGCCCAGGGCCGGGAGCCACACGCGCATGGCGGCCCGCGCGCGGTGCCCCCACAGGTGGTAGGGAACGGCCGTGATGTCCGCCGCCACCGGCGCCCCGGCGCGGCCGCCGCCGGCCGCGGGGTAGGGCCACCAGTCGCCGGTGTCCCGGGGCGCGACGGCCGCGCCCGCTGCCGACACGGTGACGATGCCGCCGAGCAGTCCCGGTTCCCGCCGCTCGCCCAGCGGAGCGGCCGGGTCGATGCGCAGGTCGTCGATGACGGTGCCCTCGGGGTGGTCGGCGCGCTCGGCGCAGTAGACGAGCGGCCCGCGTTCGATCGCCAGGCAGCCGCGCAGCGCGTCGGCCCGTGCGGGCGGGGCCGTCAGCCGGGGCGCGAGGTCCAGGTCGAGGTCGACCGCGTCGCCCCGCCGCCAGCGGCGCCTGACGCGCAGCCAGCCGTCCTCCGCCGCGTCGGCGGCGACGGGTTCGCCCGCCGCGCTCGCGCGCCACGCGCCGGCCGCCCAGGCCGGGACGCGCAGCGTGAGGGTCCACTCGGCGTCGGGGGTCTCGGTGACGGCGACCCGGATCCGCCCGTCCCACGGGTAGTCGGTGGTGACCTCGACGGCCGCGCGCGCACCGCTGCCGGCCACGTCGTCGACCGCGTAGGCGCCCGTCGCGTACTGGTGGAGCGTCAGGCCCGCGCCGTCGGCCGCCGCGAGGTAGTGCGGCAGCGACGCGAGCAGGCGCATCACGTTCGGCGGGCAGCAGGCGCAGTGGAACCACCGGGTGCGGAAGGCGCCGCGGTCCCCGGTCCTGGTCACGTGCCCCTCGCGGACCTGGAGCGGGTTGACGTAGGAGTAGTGGGCGCCGTCGAGGGAGACGCCGGAGAGGAACCCGTTGAACAGCACGCGTTCCATGTGGTCGGCGTACCGGGCGCGGCCCGTGGCGAGCAGCAGCCGCCAGCTGAACATGACCGAGGCGATGGCCGCGCAGGTCTCGGTGTAGGCGCGCTCCGAGGGCAGCTCGTAGGGGTCGCCGAACGCCTCGTCGGTGTGGTGGGAGCCGAGGCCGCCGGTCAGGTAGGTCCTGGTGGCCGCCATTTCCTCCCACAACCGCTCGGCGGCGGCCAGGAGTTCGGCCTCGCCGGTCTCCGCGTGGACGTCGGCCACTCCCGCGAGCAGGTACAGCTGGCGCACGGCGTGCCCGGTGACGGCGTCGGCCTCGCGCACCGGGGTGTGGTCCTGCCAGTAGCGGGGGCCGAAGCCGCCGGCGGGCAGCAGGCCGTGCCCCCTGCGGTCGATGAACCAGCCCGCCAGGTCGAGGTAGCGGCGCTCCCCCGTGCAGCGGTACAGCTCGACGAGGGCCGTCTCGATCTCGGGGTGCCCGCAGACGCCGTCGAGGCGGCCCTCGCCCGTGCCGAAGACGGAGTCGATGTGGTCGGCGAAGCGCGTGGCGATGTCGAGCAGGCCGGTGCGGCCCGTGGTGCGGACGTGCGCGACGGCCGCCTGGATGAGGTGCCCCGCGCAGTACAGCTCGTGGCCCCAGCCGAGTTCGGCCCAGCGCCGGTCGGGGCGCACCACCTGGTAGTACGACTGGAGGTAGCCGTTGTCGTCCTGGGCGTCGGCGAGCAGCGCGGTCACCTCGTCGACGCGTTCGGTCAGCCGGGCCGCCTCGTCCGGGTCCGTGGCCGGGTCGCCGAGCTGCCAGGCCACGGCTTCGAGCCACTTGTAGACGTCGGAGTCGAGGAACGGCAGGTTGTTGACGTACGCGCCGGTCGCGGTGCCGGCGGCGAGCCTGAGGTTGTGGAAGTTGCCGGCCTCGGTGAGGCGTTCGTAGCCGTCGGGCACGCTGACGGCGGCGTTGACGGCCCGCCTGGCGGCCCACAGCCCGCCGGTGATCGCGGCCTCGCTCGCCGGGCGCAGCGTGCCGCGGGCGGACGCGGTCGGTATGAGGGGGCCGGGGGCGGGGCGGGGGCTGCGGGGCATGTGCGGGCTCCTGGGGTGCGCGGTCGACGGGCCGGCGCAACGGCCGGCGGGCAGCGGTGGTCCCACCGCGGGCACCGGCATGCGGCGGTCCTCGGTGGGCGGACGAGGGACGACGACGGTCAGCGGCCGGCGGCGAGGCCCCGGCCGGAGGCAAGAAGGAAAACCTTTTCCTTCGTCATCGGGAATCTAGGCGCGCCCGGTCCACGGGTCAAGAGGCGCAGGCGCGGAGTATGATCGGTCGCTGCCGGGCCGGATCACGGCCCTGAAGCCGCGGCGCCCGCACGGACGGGCCCCGGGACAGGACTTCGGGGAGCCGGGGGAATCGAGGAAAAGCGTTGTCCGATGCGCAGGTCAGCCGGTCAGGGGCGGGGGCACGCCCGGACGCGGGCCGGGGAGACCCCCGGCCGCGCGCCACCATCGCCGATGTCGCCGCGCTCGCGGGGGTGTCGGCCGGTACGGCCTCCAAGGCGCTGAACAACCGGGGCAAGCTGCGCGAGGAGACCCGCGCGCGGGTGGCCGATGCCGCCAGGCGGCTGGGTTTCCGGCCGAACGAGATGGCCCGCAGCCTGCTGAGCGGTCGCAGCTTCACCGTGGGCCTGCTGACCACCGACCACGTCGGGCGCTTCAGCCTGCCGGTGCTGCTCGGCGCCGAGGACGCGCTGGGGGCCGGCGAGATCTCCGTGTTCCTCTGCGACACCCGGGGCGACGCGATCCGCGAACGGCACCACCTCCAGGCCCTGGCCTCCCGGCGCGTCGACGGCATCATCGTCGCGGGGCGGCGCACCGATCCGAGGCCGCCGCTGCGGCAGCTCCTCGACGTGCCCGTCGTCTACGCCATGGCGCCCTCGCAGCGCGCGGACGACCTGTCCGTGGCGCCCGACGAGGAGCAGGGCGCACGCGAGGCCGTGCGGCACCTCCTCGCGGCGGGGCGTTCGCGGATCGCGCACATCACCGGGCCCGCCAGGCACCACTCCTCGCAGGTGCGCGCGGCGGCGTTCCGGGCGGCGCTGGCCGAGGCCGGTCTCGAACCCGCCGGCGGCACGGTGCTGTTCGGCGAGTGGAACGAGCCCTGGGGCCGGCGGGCGGTGCGGCACGTGCTGCACGCCGACCCGCGGTGCGACGCGGTGTTCTGCGGCAGCGACCAGATCGCGCGCGGGGCCGCGGACAGCCTGCGCGAGTCGGGGCACGCGGTACCGGACGACATCGCGCTGGTCGGGTTCGACAACTGGGACGTCATGGTCACCGCGAGCCGCCCGCCCCTCACCACCGTCGACATGGAGCTCGGCGCGCTCGGGCGCGCCGCGGCCGTGCGCCTCCTCGAAGCGATCGACGGGCGGGCCAGGCCGGGCACGGAACACCTGCCGTGCCGGCTGGTGCTGCGCGAGTCGGCCTGAGCCCCGCCGGCCCGCGCGCGTTCAGGAACCGCGCAGGAGCAGCCCGCGCAGGAACGCCGCCTGGCCGGCGTGCTGGAGGTCGTCGGCCAGCACGCTCACCAGCCGGACCCCGAGGGTGACCGGCGGCGTCCAGCCGGGGTCGACCACGCGGTCGAGGTCGGCGTCGGTGAGGCCGCGCACGTAGTCGAGCGTGGCCGCGTGCACCGCGTCGTGGTAGCCGGTCAGCAGCGCCGGGTCGGCGACGCGGACCCGGGCCACCTCGTCGGGGCCGTGGCCGTAGCCGGTCTCCTCGGCCGGGAAGGGCAGCGAGAACCGGCCCTCCCAGCCGTCGGCCGTCCAGGTCTGCGGCCGGCCGGCGACCTCCGACACGTGGTCGTCCTGCACCCGGGTGAGGTGCCACACCAGCCAGGCCACGGAGTTGGCACCGGGGTCGGGGCGTTCGGCCAGCTGGTCGGGGGTCAGTCCCGCCACCGCCTCGTGGACCGCTTCCCTGGTCCGGTCGAACGCGTCGGCGAGGAGGTCGGCGCTGCGCATGCGGGCTCCCTGCGGTTGGTGCGGATGCCGCCCCGGTGCGCCCCACCGGGCGGCCTGCCCCCGCCATTGTCCACGCGGGCGCGGCCCGCGGCCCGTCCGGGCGCCGCCCCGGCGCGGCGGACCGCTGCCCTCGCGCCGCGACGCGTCGCGCCCGGGCGGCTGTGGAACGGCCGCCGGGTCCGTACGCTGGTGCGCGGTCACCGGACCGCCCGGCACATCCGCACCGCCCGTTCAGGAGGACCGCCCGTGAGGATGCTGATCAACGCGGCAGAACGCGTCGTCGCCGACGCCCTGCGCGGCATGGCGCAGGCGCACCCGGAGCTCGTCGTCGACGTCGAGCACCGGGTGATCGTCCGCGCGGACGCCCCCGTGGCCGGGAAGGTGGGCCTGGTGTCCGGCGGCGGCTCGGGCCACGAGCCGCTGCACGGCGGGTTCGTCGGGCCCGGCATGCTGGACGCCGCCTGCCCCGGCGAGGTGTTCACCTCGCCCGTGCCCGACCAGATGGTGCGGGCGGCGGCGGCCGTGGACAGCGGCGCGGGCGTGCTGTTCGTCGTGAAGAACTACACGGGCGACGTGCTGAACTTCGACATGGCCGCGGAACTGGCCGAGGACGAGGGCATCCGGGTCGCCAAGGTCCTGGTCCGCGACGACGTGGCCGTCGAGGACAGCACGCACACGGCGGGCCGGCGCGGCACCGGCGCCACGCTGTTCGTGGAGAAGATCGCCGGGGCCGCCGCCGAGGAGGGCGCGCCGCTCGAACGCGTCACCGCCCTCGCCCGGCAGGTGGCGGACTCCTCGCTCAGCTTCGGCGTCGCGCTCGGCGCGCCCGCCACGCCGGCCAAGGGCGGCCCGACGTTCGACCTGCCGCCCGGCGAACTCGAACTCGGCATCGGCATCCACGGCGAGCCGGGGCGCGAACGGCGCCGCATGATGACCTCGGGCGGGATCGCGGACGCCGCGGTCGGCGTCCTCCTGGACGAGCTGCGTCCTGACGGGCCCGTGCTCGCGCTGGTCAACGGCATGGGCGCCACGCCGCTGCTCGAACTGTACGGCTTCGGCGCCGAGGTGCGGCGCGTCCTGGACGAGCGGGGCGTCCCCGTGGCACGTACGCTCGTCGGCAACTACGTGACGTCGCTCGACATGGCGGGCTGCTCGGTGACGCTGTGCCGGGCCGACGAGGAACTGCTCCGGCTGTGGGACGCCCCGGTGAGCACCCCGGGCCTGCGGTGGGGACGCTGAGAGACGCTGAGAGGAGCGCAGAGGTGGCTGCGATGGACGCCGGTTTCTTCCGGCGCTGGCTCACCACGGCCGCCCGGGCCGTCGAACGGGACGCGGACCGTTTGACCGCACTCGACTCGGCGATCGGCGACGCCGACCACGGCAGCAACATGCGCCGCGGCATGGCGGCGGTCGCCGCCGCGCTCGACGCCGAGGAGCCGGCCACGCCGGGCGCCGTGCTGCTGCTCGCGGGCCGCACGCTGGTGTCCACCGTCGGCGGCGCGTCCGGCCCCCTGTACGGAACGCTGCTGCGCCGCGCGGGCAAGGCCCTGGGCGACGCGGAACGGGTCGAGGGCGAGGAGCTGCGCGAGGCGCTGGCCGCGGGGGCGGACGCGGTCGCGCGGCTCGGCGGCGCGGCCCAGGGCGACAAGACGATGCTGGACGCGCTGCTGCCCGCCGTCGCGGCCCTGCCCGACCTCGCCGCCGCGGCCGGGGCGGCGGAACGCGGCGCGGAGGCCACCGTCGCGCTGCGGGCGCGCAGGGGCCGGGCCAGTTACCTGGGCGAGCGGAGCGAAGGGCACATGGACCCGGGCTCGGCCTCGACGGCGCTGCTGTTCCTCGCCCTCGCGGAGGTGGCGGACGATGCCTGAGCGGCAGGCCCGGGTGGGCATCGTGCTGGTCTCCCACAGCAGGGAGGTCGCCCAGGCGGTGGCCGCCCTGGCCGCCGGTCTGGCCGGCGGCGGCGAGCTGGCCCCCGTCGAGGCAGCGGGCGGCACCGCCGACGGCGGCCTCGGCACCAGCGCCGAGCTGATCGCGGGGGCGGCGCGCCGCGCGGACCGCGGTGCGGGCGTCGCGGTGCTCGCCGACCTCGGCAGCGCGGTCCTGACCGTCCAGGCGATGCTCGCCGAGGGCGACGAACTGCCGCGCGGCACGCGCCTTGTGGACGCGCCGTTCGTCGAGGGCGCGGTGGCCGCGCTGGTCACCGCGTCCGCGGGCGCCGACCTGGCCGCGGTCGCGGAGGCCGCGGGCGAGGCGTACACCTACCGCAAGACGTGACGCCCGCCGCGCCTCACCGCGGGGCCGGGCCGCCGCCGGGCGAGAACGCGGTCGGCCCGTCCGCGCCCGCCAGCTTGATCCGGCGCAGCGCCGACTCGCGCAGTGGCGGCAGGGCGTCGATCCTGAACCAGTCCACGTCGAGCGACTCGTCGTCGTTGACGCGGGCCGAGCCGCCGGTGGCGCGGCACAGCAGGCAGATGTCGAGGTACTGGCAGTTGTCGCCGTTGGCGTAGCGGACGGGTTCGAGCGTCTCCACCAGCAGGATCCGTTCGGCCACGCAGTGCACGGCCGTCTCCTCGAACACCTCGCGCACGGCCGTCTCGGCCGGCTGCTCCCCGGGCTCGCAGATGCCGCTGATGAGGGCCCACGCTCCGGTGTCCGCGCGCCGCCCGAGCAGCACGCGGCCCGCGTCGTCGAGCACGACGGCGCTCACGCCCGGCAGGAACAGCAGGTCGTGCCCGATGCGGGTGCGCAGGTCGCGGATGAAGGGAGGAGTGCTCATGCGGCGAGACTACGGCGTTGCCCCGGGGCCGCGCAGGAAGCGCCCTTCCGCGTAGGCGAGCGCGGCGCGCGGCAGTTCCGCCGGGCGGCCGTCCGCGAAGAACCGCAGGCCGCCGCGGGCCGGGGCGTCGGGGGCCGCGGGGCGGCCGATGCGGCGCAGCGCCTGGGCGGCCACGGCCTCGGCCGAGCCGAACAGGGTGACGGCCCGGCCCGTGGCCTCCCTGATGTGGTCGCGGATGCGGGCGGAGACCAGTTCGTAGTGGGTGCAGCCGAGCACGACCGCCGCGGTCTCCCGGGGCGTCAGCGCGGCGGCGGCCTTCACGGCCGCGGCGACGGCCGCCTCGTCGGCCCGTTCCACGGCCTCGGCGAGGCCGTGGCAGGGCACCTCGACCGCGGGCACGCCGTGCGCGAACTCCTCGATCAGCCGCCGCTGGTACGGGCTGCCCGTGGTCGCCGGGGTGGCCCACACCGCGAACGGCCCCGCGGTGGTCGCGGCCGGTTTGACGGCGGGCACGGTGCCGATCACGGGCACGGCCGGCTCGAACTCGGCCCGCAGCGCGGGCAGCGCGTGCACGGATGCGGTGTTGCAGGCGACGACGAGCGCGTCCGGCTCCTCGGCCGCCGCGGCCCGCGCGCAGCCGAGCGCGCGGGCCGTGATGCTCTCGGTGCTGCGCGGGCCCCATGGCATGCCGCCGGGGTCGGTGGACAGCACCAGGTCGGCGTCCGGCCGCAGCCGCCGCAGGGCGGCCGACGCGGCGAGCAGTCCGAGTCCCGAGTCGACGAGCGCGATCCTCACTTGCGTCCCGGCGTCCACTGCATGCCGAACCCGTACGCGTAGTCGACCGTGCGCTGCGGGCTGACGCCGCGCTCGGGCACCAGGTACCTGGCCTCGCGGTGCACGACGAGGTCGCCGCGCTCGTTGGTGAGCAACGCCAGGGCGCACACCGGCGAGGCGACGGTGCACTCGTCGAGGTGGAACTCGATGGGGGCGCCGCGCTCGGGGGTGAGGGTGACGGTGGCGGCGATGTTCTGGA
Source organism: Streptomyces marincola (assembly GCF_020410765.1). NCBI lineage: Bacteria > Bacillati > Actinomycetota > Actinomycetes > Kitasatosporales > Streptomycetaceae > Streptomyces > Streptomyces marincola. The sequence continues at coordinate 425,321 of NZ_CP084541.1, forward strand.
AGCTGCTTGCGCCGGAGTAGATCGTCACGAAGATGACGACGCGCTTGAGCTCGCGCGCGTGGTCGAGGTTGATCGTGAGGTTCTCGCCCTTGGCGACGGCGCCGGTCCTGTCGTCGCCGTCCAGGTGCATGTAGGGCGGCTGGTCGAGCGAGCCGAACGCGTTGCCCAGGGCCTGGACGACGCCCTTGCGGCCGTCGGACAGCTCGAACAGCGCGCACAGGTCGAGGTCGAGGCCGCCCGACATCGCCTTGGTGATGCGTTCGCGCCAACCGCCGCCGCCCTGCTTCTGCGGGGCGCGCTGCTCCCAGTTGAGGTTGACATGCATGCGGCCCGAGGCGCCCTGCTTGGCCAGCGAGATCGCCGGCGACTCCTTGGTGAGCGTGATCTTGCTCAAGTTGATCGGGCTCGCCGGGGCGGCCGGAGCCGCGGGCGCTGCCGGGGCGACGGGCGCTGCCGGGGCCGCGGGCGGCGCGGCGGGGGCCTGGGGCGGCAGGGGCGCGGCGGCGGGTGTGGGGGCGGGCGGCGGCGGGGCCACGGGGGCGGGCGCGGCGGCGGCCGGCTCGTCGTCGACGCTGATCCCGAAGTCGGTGGCGAGCCCGGCGAGCCCGGAGTCGTAGCCCTGGCCGACGGCCCGGAACTTCCACGCGCCCTGGCGCCGGTACAGCTCGCCCAGCACGAACGCGGTCTCGCTGCTGGCGTCCTCGCTGTCGAAGCGGGCCACCTCGGCGCCGGTGTCGGCGTCCAGGACGCGCACGTGCAGGCCGGGAACACTGCCGAACGTGCCGCCGTCGGCCGAGGCGACGAGGGCGACCTTCTCGATGCCGGGCTCGACGGTCGCGAGGTCGACGGCGAGGCGGTCGGTCACGACGTTGCCCTGGGGCTGCTTGCCCTCGTGGCGCACGGCGCCCGAGGCGTGCCGCGGCTGGTTGTAGAAGATGAAGTCGGCGTCGGAGCGCACCTTGCCGCCGTCGACGAGCAGCAGGGCCGAGGCGTCCACGTCGGGCACTCCACCGCCGGCGTTCCAGCCGATCTCGACACGGACCGACCTGGCGGGTACCGGAACGTTCGCACCTTTGAGCATGTGGGTTCCTCCGTCGGGCGGCGGTCGTCACGCCACCGGTTCTGCGGGTACGGCCCACTATGCCACCCCGGGCCCCCGGGACCGCCTGCGGGACCCCTGATACAACATCACGCATGGGGGCTTCGACCCTTTTTCCAGAATTTTCCCGTAATTCCTTCGAATTGGCCACCCGGAGTCAGCGCAAGCACACGAAAAGACCCTCTAATCGGTCTCCCCAACGACCACATGGTGGGCTTAACTTATGGAGCATGACCTCCCCGCGCCCCTACGGCGGTGCCTACTCTGCGCCGTCGTTCGTTGACACCCCCATCTATGACAGGCTGGTGGCCGAGCGGGGGACCCCGCAGATCGCGCCGATCCGGGTGCCGGCCGCCTACGACTCCCTCGGCTACCAGCCGGCCCACGCGCAGTCGTCGCTGCCGGCCCTGCCCGCGCTGCCGGCGGCCCCGGCGCCCGCGCAGCAGCACGCCCAGCCGCATCCGCAGGGGCCCGGCGGGTACCCCGGGTACCAGGCCACGCCCGCGCGCGGGCTGCCGGGGCCCGTGGCCCCGCAGCCCGCGGCGCCCTACTTCCCGCAGCAGGGGGCGCCGCGGCCCTACCAGGGCGGCCACGCCCCGCAGGCTCCCGCCCCGCAGCAGATGCGGCCGGCCGCGCCGCGGCCCGCCGTGCCGCGCCCGATGCAGCCGGGCGGCTACCCGGGGCAGCAGCAGGCCCCGGGGCACCAGCAGCCCGCGCAGCACCAGTACCCCGGCACCGGCTACTGGTCGGAGCAGGGGGCGGGCCACTGACGACCTCGCGGTGAACCGGCGGCGCGGGCCCGGGGCCGGGGTGCCGACGCGCACCGGCCGCGCCGCCGGGGACCGGCGTGCGCGGCCGGGACGGGCCGGTCCGGCGCGGCGGCAGGGGACGGGCGCCGCGCCGGTGTCTCGGCGCGCACCGGGAGGAGCCGGCCGGCGCAGGGGGTCGGGGCGGGCCGTTCAGATCTCGACGTCCTCAAGGACGCCCAGGGCGTCGGGCACGAGGACGGCGGCGGAGAAGTACAGGCTGACCAGGTAGGAGATCACGGCCTGCTCGTTGATGCCCATGAAGCGGACGTTCAGGCCGGGTTCGTACTCCTCGGGGATGCCCGTCTGGCGCAGCCCGACCACCCCCTGGCTCTCCTGCCCGGTGCGCAGCGCGAGCACGGAGCTGGTGCCGGCGCGGGTCACGGGGATCTTGTCGCAGGGCAGCAGGGGGACGCCGCGCCAGGCGTGCACGCGGGCCCCGTCCAGCTCGGTGTGCGCGGGGTACACGCCGCGGGCACTGCACTGGCGGCCGAACGCGGCGATGGTGCGCGGGTGCGCGAGCAGGTACTGGGTCTTGCGGCGGCGGGCGAGCAGGGCGTCGAGGTCGTCCGGCGTGGGCGGGCCGCTCCTGGGGTGGAGGCGCTGCCGCGGGTCGGCGTTGTGCAGCAGGCCGAATTCGCGGTTGTTGACCAGCTCGTGCTCCTGCCGCTCACGCAACGCCTGCACGGTGAGCCGTAGTTGCTCCTCGACCTGGTTCATCGGCTCGCTGTACAGGTCGGCCACGCGCGTGTGCACCCGCAGCACGGTCTGCGCCACGCCCAGCTCGTACTCGCGCGGCGCCACGTCGTACTCCACGAACGTGCCCGGCAGCACCGGCTCCCCCGCGTGCCCGGACGCCAGCGCGATGTCGGCCTCGCCGCGCTTGTTGCGCCGCGGCACGGCGGACTGCGCGGTGCCGGCCAGGTGGTCGCGGAGCCGGGCCGAGCGGTCCGCGACCGCGCGGACCTCGCGCAGCGGCAGGGCGAGGACGGTGCAGCGGGTGAGGGCCCTGAGGGTGTGCGGCCAGTCGGCGGGCCGGCCGGTCAGCGCCTCGTCGCCGGTGAAGTCGCCGTCGGCCAGCACCCCGAGTGAGGTCTCGCCGTCGTAGGCGCCCGGCGCCGACCTGTGGACCCTGCCGTGCACGATCAGCAGCACCTCGTCGACCGGCTGCCCGGCCCGCGCGATGGTGTCGCCCGGCCCGTGGTCGCGCCGGACGCACGCGGCGGCCAGCGCGTCGAGCGCGCCGTGGTCCTCGAAGCCGCGCAGGGCGGGCAGTTCGGTCAGCTCGGCGGGAATGACCCGGACGTCCTGCCCCGCGGCGTCGAACTCCACCCGCCCGTTGCCCAGCGTGTGCGCGAGCCTGCGGTTCACCCGGAACGTGCCGCCCGAGACCTCCACCCACGGCAGTACGCGCGTCAGCCAGCGCGGGGTGACGGCCTGCGACTGCGGTGGGGTCTTGAGGGTGCCGGCCAGGTTGGCGGCGGCCCTGGTGCCGAGGCTGGTGGGCCGGTTGTCCTGTGCGGTGGCGGGCGGGGTCACGGCGAGTGCCTTCCGTCGGTATGTGCCTGGTGCGGTGGCGTTGCCCGGCCTCGCGGGAAACAGCCGTGGATCGGTGGAACGGTGGAACGGCGCATCGGTGGAACGGTGGGGTCGCCGGGCGGGGGACCGCCGGATGCCGGCGCCGTTCCGGCAGCGCCGGCCGCGCCCCGGCGCGCCCGGTGCGCGGCGTCCGCCTCAGTGCCCGACTTCGACGTCCTCCAGAATGCCGAGCGCGTCGGGGACGAGCACGGCCACCGAATAGTAGGCACTCACGAGGTAGGACATGACGGCCTGTTCGTTGATGCCCATGAAACGGACGGAAAGGCTGGGCTGGTATTCGTCGGGAATTCCGGTGCGGTGCAACCCGACCACGCCCTGGGCCTTTTCACCGGTGCGCAGCGCGAGCACGGAACTGGTGCCCGCGGCACTGACCGGCAGCTTGTTGCACGGCAGCACCGGCACCCCGCGCCAGGCGGGCACCGCGTGGCCCTCGAATTCCACGGTGCCCGGGTAAAGACCGCGGGCACTGCACTCGCGGCCGAACGCGGCGATGGCCTTGGGGTGGGCGAGGATGACGCTCGGGTCCTTCCAGACGGCGGCCAGGAGTTCGTCGAAGTCGTCCGGGGTCGGCGGGCCGCTGCGGGTGTGCACGCGCTGCCTCAGGTCGGCGTTGTGCAGCAGGCCGAACTCGCGGTTGTTGACCAGCTCGTGCTCCTGCCGCTCACGCAGCGCCTCGACGGTCAGCCGCAGTTGCTCCTCGACCTGGTTCATCGGCTCGTTGTACAGGTCGGCCACGCGCGTGTGCACCCGCAGCACGGTCTGCGCCACGCTCAGCTCGTACTCGCGGGGCGCCACGTCGTAGTCGGCGAACGTGCCGGGCAGCTCCGGCTCGCCCGCGTGCCCGGACGCCAGCGCGATGTCGGCCTCGCCGTGCGCGTTGCGCTGCGCGGGGACCGCGGCGCGGTGGGCCGCGAGGTGCTCGCCGAGCGCGGGGGAACGGGAGGCGATCTCCTGGAAGGCGGCGCGGCTCAGGGTCAGGACGGTGCCGCTGGTCAGCGCGGTCAGCCCCTCGTCCCTGGTGCCGGGGTCCTCGTCGGTCAGGGCCTCGTCGCCGAAGAAGTCGCCGTCGGCCAGCACTCCGTGGTCGGTCTCGGTGTCGTAGGCGCCGGCGCCGCGCCTGGCCAGCTTGCCGTGGGCGATGAGGACGACGGAGTCCGCGGTCGCGCCCTGCTCGACGACGACGTCACCGGGCGCGAAGTCCCGCTGCACGCACGCCGCGGCCAGCTCCCGCAGCACGTCCTCGTCCTGGAATCCGGCGAGCGCGGGCAATTCGCCGAGTTCCGCCGGGATGACGCGCACCTGCGCGCCCGTCGAGTCGAATTCCACCCGCCCGTTGCCGACGGTGTGGGTCAGCCGGCGGTTCACGCGGAACGTTCCGCCGGAGACCTGCACCCACGGCAGCACCCGCAGCAGCCACCTTGAGGTGATCCCCTGCATTTGCGGCGGCGTCTTCGTGGTCGTCGCGAGATTGCGCGCCGCCGCCGTGTCCAGGCTGAGCCTGGGGTGCGCCGACTCGTTTTCCGTCGTCGGCTCGGTAGAAGTGGACATGCGAAACACCCGCCCATCTGCGGTCGTACTTCGGGGCCATTCGGGGGACTCCCGCGAACGAAGCTAGATGCTGTCCACATGGTGGGCAATCACTCGAAAGAGGGGTCAACTCGACGGTTTCCGCGGCGAATTGCGGGTAACGCGGAGGCGCGCTCCTGCGCGAACGCACCGAGTGTGCGCACCCCGGCACGCTCCGTCACCACGTAGGGTTGGGGGGCGCTCGGGCGCACAACCAGCGCGCGGGAGTGAGCCGACGGCGCGCGTGCGTCAACAGCGATCCAGTCATTCGATCGGTCCGCGGCGCGCTACCGTGGAGCCGCCAAGTACGCGTGATATCGCGCTTCCACCATCGCACGAGGTTTGGGGCACATCGGTTCCATGACTAAGGGCTCGGTCCAGGTGACGCACACCGGAACAGCACGCTGGCGGCGGCGGACCGCCGTGTACGCCACGGTCACCGAAGCCCTGGCCGCCGCGGCCGACGGCGACGTCCTGGTGCTCGCGCCCGGCACCTACCGCGAGAACCTCGTGATCGAACAGGCCGTCACCGTGCGCGGCCCCGACGAGGCCAAGGACGGCCCCGCGCGGATCGCGCCGCCGGACGGCGTGCCGTTGACCGTGCGCGGCTCCGCGACCGTGCAGCACCTGCGCATCGAGGGGCAGGACACGGCGGCGCCCGCGGTCCTCATCGAGAACAGCACGCCCGAACTCACCGGCCTCACCGTGCACACGGCGTCGGCCTCGGGCATCGAGGTGCGCGGCGGCGCGCGCCCCACCGTGCGCCGGTGCGGCGTCAGCAACGCGACCGGCGCGGGCATCAGCGTCACCGACGGCGCGGGCGGTCTGTTCGAGGAGTGCCGGGTCACCGAGTCGGGGCGCCCCGGCGTCACGGTACGCGGCCAGGCCCATCTCCGGCTGGAGCGCTGCGACATCCGGCGCTCCGGCGGCGCCGGGCTCGTGGTCAGCGGCGAGGGCAGCGCGGTGGACGCGGTCGACTGCGCCATCCGCGACGTGCGCGGCACCGGGGTGCAGCTCGCCGACCGGGCCACCGCCCACCTCACCGACTGCCGGGTCGGCACGCCCACGGGCGACGGCATCTCGCTCGACTCGGAGGCCGTGCTGACCCTCACCGACAGCGAGGTCTCCGACGTCCCGGAGAACGCGATCGACCTGCGGTCCCGCTCCGTGCTGACGCTGGTGCGCACGACCGTGAGCGGCTTCGGGCGCAACGGGATGTCGGTGTGGGACCCGGGCACGCACGCCGACGCCCACGACTGCGAGATCCACGCCTCCACGGGCGACTACCCGGCGGTGTGGGTGAGCGACGGCGCGACGGCGGTCCTGGAGTCCTGCCGCGTGCACCACGTGCCGGACGCGCTGTTCGTGCTCGACGCGGGATCGCGCGCGGACGTCGTGGACAGCCGCATCGAGGAGGTGCGCGGCTCCGCGGTGTCCGTGAGCGACGGCGCGACCGCCCGCCTCGACGCGTGCCGGATACAGAACGTCGGCACCGGCGCGTGGTTCCGCGACCCGGGCAGCGGCGGCACGGTCACCGGGTGCAGCGTCGACGGGGCGCGGACGGGCTTCATCGTGGCCAAGGAGGCCGACCCCCAGGTGTCCGACTGCACCGTCAGCGGCCCGGCCGAGGCGGGCGTCTACGTGTCCGCCGGCGGGCGCGGCTCGTTCTCCCGCTGCCGGGTGACCGACTCGGGCGGCTACGGCTTCCACATCATCGACGGCTGCCGCACCGCGCTCAGCCACTGCCGCACCGAGCGCTGCGCCCGCGGCGGCTACGTCTTCGCCGAGGACAGCCCGGTCCTCACCGAATGCCACAGCGACGAGAGCACGGCCCCGGGCGCCGACGTCCGGCTCAAGGAGGCGGAGACGCCCCAGGCGCCGCGCGAGACACCGCCGCCGACCGGGCGGGAGACCTCGGCGCCGGCCGCGCCGGCCCCGGCACCCGCCCCGGCCGCCGGGACGGGCACGGCCACCGCAGCCGCGGGCGACACGGGGGACGCGGGCGGGGGCAGGCCCGCCGACGAGGTGCTGGCCGAACTGGAGTCCCTGGTGGGCCTCGACACCGTCAAGCGCGAGGTGCGGGCCCTCATCGACATGATCGAGGTCGGCAGGCGGCGCAAGGAGGCGGGGCTGAAGGCGGCCTCGGCGCGCAGGCACCTGGTGTTCACCGGCTCGCCCGGCACCGGCAAGACCACGGTGGCGCGGCTCTACGGGGAGATCCTGGCCGCCCTCGACGTGCTCGAACGCGGCCACCTGGTCGAGGTGTCCCGCGTCGATCTGGTGGGCGAGCACATCGGGTCGACCGCGATCCGCACCCAGGAGGCGTTCGACCGCGCGCGCGGCGGCGTGCTGTTCATCGACGAGGCGTACGCGCTCTCGCCCGAGGACGCGGGGCGCGACTTCGGCCGCGAGGCCATCGACACGCTCGTGAAGCTCATGGAGGACCACCGCGACGCGGTCGTGGTGATCGTCGCGGGCTACACCGCGGAGATGGAGCGCTTCCTCGCGGTCAACCCGGGCGTGGCCTCCCGGTTCTCACGCACCATCGCCTTCGGCGACTACTCCCCCGAGGAGCTGCTGAGCATCGTCGACCAGCAGGCGGGCGAGCAGGAGTACGACCTCGCGGACGGCACCAGGGAAGCGCTGCTCAAGTACTTCACGATGCTCGACCGCGGCCCCTCGTTCGGCAACGGCCGTACGGCGCGCCAGACGTTCGAGGCCATGGTCGAGCGGCACGCCGGGCGCGTGGCCCGGCTCGCCGAGCCGAGCACGGAGGAACTGACCCTGCTGCACCCCGAGGACCTGCCGGCGCCGCGCTGAGTCCCGCGAGCCCGGGCGCACGGCGCGCGTCAGGGGCGGTCCCGCGCGACCGACCGCGGGTCGGCCGTCGGCTGCTCGGGCAGCGCCACCGGCGCACCGACCAGGGCGCGGAACAGTCCCGCGCGCTCCTCGGCGAACGCCGGGTCCTCCTCGTAGTCCCCGTGCCCCAGGATCGGCTCGGGCAGCGGCCGGTGCAGGTTGCGCCCGTAGTGCAGCGGGTCGGGCAGCGGGCCGAGGTCGACGGCCTGCTCCCCCGGCCCCGAGCCGCCGACCGGGCCGCCGATCGGGTCGGTGGCCCGCCACAGGTTCCGCCAGCGCGGCATGTCGTGGTGCAGGGCGCGCAGCGCCGCGGGCCCGAAGTAGGCGGGGAACCAGGCTCCGTAGAGCCGCGCGAGCGGCGAGCCGTGGGTCAGCAGGGCGACCCGGCTGCGGGTGGCCGCGTCCAGCTGCCACACGGCCGCCGCGGCCAGCACGCTGCCCTGCGAGTGCCCCGAGACGATCAGCCGGCCGCCGGTGGCGTCGATCCAGGTGCCCATGCGCCAGGACAGGTCGGGCACGGCGCGCTCGGCGTAGCAGGGCGGCGCGAAGGGGTGGGCGGCGCGCGGCCAGAACGTTCCGATGTCCCACAGGATGCCGATCGTCCGGCGCGACGCCTTGTCGCGGTAGGCGCGGCGGCCCAGGGCCACGAGCAGCACGACGCCTATCCCCATGAGCCAGGAGCCCAGCGTCTGGCAGGCGTCGGCGGCGAAGGACAGGGCGGCGGGCGCGTCGGCCGCCGCGCGGGAGGGCGAGTCGCCGGTGGCCGAGCCCGCCACCGAGGCCAGTCCGAGGACGAGGCAGGCCCCGCTGATCCAGCCGACGAGCGCGGGCGCGTGGTCGGTCAGGGAGGCGCGCGCGACGGCGGACGCGATGCGGTCGCTCCGCTCCGCGAGCGGCTCGCAGCGCTCCTCCGGGTACTGGTCGCGCACCCCGGGAGCCAGCCGCCTCGTGGTGCGCCGCACGTGCGCCAGGGCGACGGCGGCGAGTACCAGGACGAGCAGCAGCAGCACGGGGATGGCCGACGCCTCCCAGGTCAGCAGCACCGGCGGCCCGGGAATGGCCGCGCCGGGATCGCCCGGCGCGGAGGAGGGATCGAGCCAGTCGGCGATGCGCTGCGCCACGCCGCCGGTCAGCACGCCGCCGGCCCCGCAGGCCAGCATCGCCACACAGGCGCCGCCGAGGCCGAGGAGCGCGCCGCGGTCCGCGTCGCGGGCCTTGCGGTGCAGCCGGAACGCGGTGAGCGCGATGCCGACCACCAGCGCCCCCTGCGCCACGGTCAGCGTCGCGAACGCGCCCGCGCCCGCGGGGTGGCGGCCGGTGGCCGTCCACTCCGGGCGGCTCCACGCGGTGTGGACCAGCACCAGGGCGAGCAGGGCCACCGCGCCCCACGGCAGGAGGCGGGTGACGGGCGGCTCGGGCCGTTCGTCCGGCTCGTCCTCCGTCCGTCCGTGCCGCGCCTGCTGCGCGGCGACGACACAGGCGAACGCCGCGGTGGCGGCCAGCAGCAGCCAGCCGCTCACGGCCAGCGGCGTGCTGCCCCGCTCGCCCCGGTCGTGCGGCCCGGTCGCGGCGAGCAGGGCGGCGGCCACGGTCAGCAGGGCCACCGCGACGTGCCCGGCGCGCAGGCGGGCGACCAGGGCGCGGCCGTACCAGAACCCCGGCAGGCTGAGCACGGCCCGGTCCCCGCCGTCCGGGCGGGAGCGCACGGGCGGGGAGGCGGACTCGTAGGCGCTCCAGGTCCGGTGGGACAGGCCCCACAGCAGCGCGACGAGCGCCACGGGGAGCAGGGCGGCGAGCGCGAGCCTGCGCCCCGGCTGCGCCCACCAGCCGCCCCCCGGCCCGAACGGCTCGATCCACGCGACGCGTTCGGCGCAGGCGGCCGAGCCGGCGCACTGCCAGGCCAGGAGGTCGAGGGAGACCACGCAGGTCCCCGCGACCAGCAGCACGGTGAGCGAGAGCGCGGTGAGCCGCACCAGGGTGTCGTACAAAGCGTGGCTGCGCCGCGGTCCCGGGGCGGCGGGGCGCATCCAGTGGGCCAGGTTGACGATCGTGAACGGCAGCAGGAGCAGCCACAGGGCCCTGGCCCCGTTCCCCGAGGTGAGGTTGCACCAGATGTACGCCTCGCGGACCGGTCCCGTGCGGTCCCACGGCCGGTCGGCGAGGTCGTCGGTGCGGCGGTGGATGTTGGCCGTGGCGTCGCCGGTGACGCGGGTGGTGCGGTTGTCCTCCAGCATCGTCTCCGGGCTGGTGCCGCCGACCCCGTGCACCATCAGCTCGACCACCGGCTCCGGCGGCACGCCGGGCCCGGCGCCGCCCCCGGCGCCGGCATCGCCGTCGGTGTACGCGCTCATCCCCGTCCCCTCCGTCGCTGCCCCTGCCTTGCTCTTCTCCGCCGACGGCCGCGCCGAACCGCCCCCGCCGGGGGGATGTTGGGGCATGGGAGGATGACGGGCGTCGGCACGGGCGCCGTGCCGCCGCGGGCGCCGACCCGCGGCGGCCCAGGAGGGACGAGGAGACGGTATGAGCGACAACCAGAACCTGCTGGCCGGCCAGCGGCGGGCGCTCATCCTCGAAGAGGTCCGCCGCCGCGGCGGCATCCGGGTGAGCGAGCTGACGCGGATGCTCCAGGTGTCGGACATGACGGTACGGCGGGACCTGGACGTGCTGGCGCGGCAGGGTTCCCTGGAGAAGGTGCACGGGGGCGCGGTCCCGGTGGCGGAACGGCGCACGCACGAGCCGGGTTTCGAGGCGAAGTCGTCGCTCGAACTGTCCGCCAAGAGCGAGATCGCGCGGGCCGCGGCGGCGCTCGCGACGCCGGGCAGCGCGGTGGCGCTCTCCGGCGGGACGACGACGTACGCCGTGGCGCACCAGCTGCTCGACGTCCCCGAGCTGACGGTGGTGACCAACTCGGTGCGGGTGGCGGACGTGTTCCACGACGCGCACCGCAGCGGCGAGGGCGGCCGGGCCGCGGGGCGGGCGGCCACGGTGGTCCTGACCGGCGGGGTCAGGACCCCGTCGGACTCGCTGGTGGGCCCGGTGGCGGACGCGGCGATCGCCTCTCTGCACTTCGACGTGCTGTTCCTCGGCGTGCACGGCATCTCGGTCGAGGCGGGTCTGTCCACGCCGAACCTGGCCGAGGCCGAGACGAACCGGCACTTCATCCGTTCGGCCCGGCGGGTGGTCGTCGTGGCCGACCACACCAAGTGGGGGACGACGGGCCTGAGTTCCTTCGCCTCGCTCGACGAGGTCGACACACTGGTGACGGACGCCGGCCTGCCGGCCGCCGACCGCGAGGAGATCGGTGAGCACCTCGCCGAGCTGCTGATCGCCGAGGGCCCCGAGGCCGCTCCGGCCGACTGAGGCCGTCCGCCGCGCGGCGGACGGCTCGGCCCGCGCCGGTCAGGCGATGTGCGCGAGCGCCGCGTCGGGCCCCGCGGCCCCGGCCGCGACGAGGCCGGCGGCGGTGGCCAGGCGGGCAGCGGCCTGGTCGGCCACGGCCCCGCTCACGGTGAACGGGACGCGCACGTAGCCCTCGAACGCGCCGTCGAGCCCGAACCGCGGCCCCGAGGGCACGCGTACCCCGAGCCGTTCCCCCGCCTGGGCGATCCGCGAGCCGGACAGGCCGCCGGTGCGCACCCAGAGGGTGAGCCCGCCGGGCGGCACGGTGAACTCCCAGTCGGGCAGGTGCCCGCGCAGCGCGGCCACGACGTCCTCGCGGCTGCGCCTGATGCCCGCGCGCCGCTGTTCCGCGGCCTCCTCCCAGCCCCCGGAGGTGAGCAGCCAGGTCAGCGCGAGCTGTTCGAGCACGGGGCTGCCGAGGTCGGCGTAGGCGCGGCCGGCCACCAGCCTGCGGATCACCTCGGGGGCCGCGCGGACCCAGCCGATGCGCAGGCCGGCCCAGAACGTCTTGCTGGCGGAGCCGACGGTGACGACCCCGGCGCCGCCGTGGTCGAACGCGGCGACCGGCCGGGGCGGCCCGCCGGGGACCGGGTCGAGCGCGAGGTCGGCCATCGTCTCGTCGACGACGAGCAGGGTGCCGGCGGCGCGGGCCGCGGCCACCAGGTCCCGGCGGCGTTCCTCGTCCGTGAGGGCCCCGGTGGGGTTGTGGTAGTCGGCCATCACGTACGCGAGCCGGGGCGAGGACTCCGCCAGCACGCGGCGCCACGCGGGCAGGTCCCAGCCGCCGGCGCCGGCCGCCATCGGCACGGGGACCAGGCGCGCGCCCGCCTCCCGCATGAGCTGGAGCACGTTGGCGTAGGAGGGGTGTTCGACCGCGACGCGTTCGCCCTGCGGGACGAACAGCCGGCAGATGGCGGCCACGGCGCCCATGGCCCCCGTGGTGACCATGATCTGCTCGGGCATGGTGGGCACGCCGCGCGCCGTGTAGTGGGCGGCGAGCGCCTCCCGCAGCGCGGGCAGGCCGGCGGGGAAGTCGCCGTGCGTGCGGGCGGCCGAGGGCAGCGCGTCGAGCGCGGCCCGGCAGGCCCGACTGAGCCACGGCTCGGGCGCGGTGGGGGCCGCGCAGCCGAGGTCGATCATGGAGCCGGCCGCATCGGGCGGCAGCGGGTCGAGCGCGCGGGCGGGCAGCGGCCGGCCCGGGGGGACCGCGGTCCAGCTGCCGGAGCCGCGGCGGGATTCGAGGAAGCCGTCGGCGCGCAGCGCTTCGAACGCGGAGGCCACGGTGGTGCGGCTGACCCGCAGCGCGACGGCGAGTTCGCGCTCGGCGGGCAGCCGGGCCGCCACCGGCACGCGGCCTTCGAGGACCAGCAGCCGCACCCCGTCGGCGAGCGCGCGGTAGGCGGGGGGTCTGCGGGCGGCGCGCTCCCCGTTGTCCTGGGAGGCGAGGAGCTGGGCGAGCTGAGTGGCCCCGACCGTGGAAGTCCAATGCGGCATCGGCTACGGCCACCTTTCGACCATTGGCGCTCGTTTTTCACGCTTATCAGGCCACAGAGTGACACATGCCGCACCACTCACACCAGCGAAAAGGTCCGGTCGACGCGGGACCCGCCGACCGGGCCGCCCGGGCGTCCGCGCGCGAAGCGGAACGGCCCGGCCGGGGCGCCGTTCCGCGCGCCCCGGCGATCGGCCCGTCGGCCCAGTGGCCGCCGCGTACGTTCGAGTGGCGGAAACCGGAATCCGGAATGGATTTCGACCTCCGGCGGCAGCGGGGTATTCTACGCCCTTGGTCCCGCCGGATGTGTCGTCACCCCGAGCCATCCTGCGTGGACGCCGGGTGACATCTCCTGGCAGATGTGACAAACCGGGCGCCGGCGGGTACGAGAAGGGGCGGTACGACGGGCGACGTATGACCAGCAACGGGAATCTTCATCGCCGACCGGACGTTGACCCGAGTGATGATGACAGCGAAAACTGTCCTGTGGGCGATCAGCCCGGGAGGCACGATTCATGAGTGAGCGAGCTCTGCGCGGCACGCGGCTCGTGGTGACCAGCTACGAGACGGACCGCGGTATCGACCTCGCGCCGCGTCAGGCGGTGGAGTACGCATGCCAGAACGGACATCGCTTCGAGATGCCGTTCTCCGTGGAAGCCGAGATCCCGCCGGAGTGGGAGTGCAAGGTCTGCGGGGCCCAGGCCCTGCTCGTCGACGGCGAGGGGCCCGAGGAGAAGAAGGGCAAGCCCGCCCGGACGCATTGGGACATGCTGATGGAGCGCCGTACGCGTGAGGAGCTGGAGGAGGTGCTGGCCGAGCGGCTGGCGGTCCTGCGCTCCGGCGCCATGAACATCGCGGTGCATCCGCGCGACAGCCGCAAGACGGCGTAGGCACGCCGCTCCTGCGGCGAACACGAGGGCTCGGGTCACGTGCGGTGACCCGGCCCCTTTGTTTTGTTTGTTTCGCGTGGTTGTCTCGTGTGATCGCTTCCGCGCGTTCCTCACGCGGTCAGGGCCGCTCGGGCCGCCGCTCCGGGCCGCCGTCCTCGGGCGCCGAGCCGCCGGGGCGCCCCGGCGGCTCCTCGTCGTCCCTGATGACCTCGCCCTGGACGACCCGGTCGCCGTCCCGGCGCATCCGCATCTGCTCGTGCGCCGCCCTGGCGTCCTGGAACGCCACGCCGAGCGGTCCGCTGCGCCGGGTCACCCACCGGGCCCCGGCGCGCCGCAGCAGGGCCGCCGTCGGCGGGAAGACGCACAGCAGGCCCAGCACGTCCGAGGCCAGTCCCGGCACCATGAGCAGCAGGCCGCCCAGCATCGTCAGCCCGTTGCCGCCGCGGGCCCGCCGCTGCTCGGCCGGCGCCGCGCGGCCCGCCTGGAGCGTTTCGGTCAGCTGCTGCCACGCCCGGCGCCCGGTCCGCTTGATCACCAGGGAGCCGAGCACGAGACCCGCGAGCAGCAGCAGGAGAACGGTCGCACCGCCCGCCGCGTCCCCCACCAGGAGCAGCAGCCAGATCTCCAGCAGCGCCCAGGCCGCGACCAGCAACGGGAGCAGGGCCAGGGGGCCGCGTGGCCTGCGGGCCCGGGGCTGCCGGGCGGGGGACGGTTGAGGTTGGCCGCTCGTCATGTCTCAAGTGTGCCTGGCACCGGCCGGTTTCCCGAACCGGGCGGCGAGTCCCCAGGCCGTGACGCGCCACAGCGCCTCGATCACGATGTCCCTGCTCATCTTGCTGTCGCCGTGCTCACGCTCCACGAAGGTGATGGGCACCTCCACGACCCGGTGCCCGGCCCTGACGGTCCGGTTCAGCAGGTCCACCTGGAAGCAGTACCCCTGCGAGTCCACGTCCGCCAGCAGCTCGGGGTCCAGCACGTGGGCCCGGAACGCGCGGAAGCCGCCGGTGATGTCGCGCAGCGGCAACCCGAGGAGCAGCCGCGAGTAGGCGCTGCCCCCCCGGGAGATCAGCTGCCGGTGCCGGGGCCAGTTGACGATCCGGCCGCCGGGCACCCAGCGCGAGCCGAGGACCAGGTCGGCGCCGCGCAGCGCGGTCAGCAGCCGCGGCAGCTCCTCGGGCCGGTGCGACCCGTCCCCGTCCATCTCGACCAGCACGCCGTACCCGCGATCGAGCCCCCACTGGAAACCCGCGACGTAGGCGGCGCCGAGGCCCTCCTTGCCGGCCCGGTGGAGCACGTGCACCTGCGCGTCGCCGTCGGCGATCTCGTCGGCGATCTTGCCGGTGCCGTCGGGGCTGTTGTCGTCGGCCACCAGCACGTCGCACTCGGGAGCCACCGACCGCAGGCGGGCGATCAGCGGGCGCAGGTTGGCGGCCTCGTTGTACGTGGGAATGATCACCAGCGTCCGGCCCCGCGGCGCGCCCTCGCGGCGCGCTCGGTCGCTCACACGCTCTCCTTCCGGTCCGCCCGTCCCCTGCGTGCGAGCACGACGGCTCCGGCCCACGTCAGCAGGCCGAGCCCGGTCAGCGCCCACTCCGGCGCCGCGCCCACCCGGTCCGCGACGGTCCGGTCGTCCCGCAGGGGCAGCTCCGCGGTGAGCACGTCCCTGGTGAACTCCTCGGTCTGCTGCTCGATGGTGCCGTCGGGCGCGACGACGGCGCTGATGCCGCTGGTCGCGGCGGTGACGATGGCCCGGCCGTGCTCCACCGCCCGCAGCCGGGACATCGCGAGCTGCTGCTCGGGCTGACCGGTGTGGCCGTAGGTCGCGTTGTTCGTCTGGACCACCAGGGCCCTGGCCCCGGCGTTGACGGTGTCCCTGACGATGCCGTCGTACGCGACCTCGAAGCAGATCACGTCGCCGAGGCGGGCCGGGCCGACGTCGAGGACGCCGGGCTCCTCGCCCGGGTAGAAGTCGCGCGGCACCCGTTCGAGACGGCTGATCACCTTGCTCAGCTGCTCGCGGAACGGGACGTACTCACCGAACGGCACCGGGTGCTGCTTGGTGTAGGAGTCGCCGGGCCCTGTCTCCGGGTCCCACACGATGCCCTGGTTCTCCACGTACCCGTCCCTGGTCGGGTGGTCGACCAGGGCGCCGACGAGGATCGGCACGCCGACGGCGTCCACGGCCCGTTCGATAGCGGCGCGCGCCTCGGGCTCGCGGTAGGGGTCGAGGTCGGAGGCGTTCTCGGGCCAGAGCACGAGGTCGGGCCGCTCGACACGGCCCGCGGCGACGTCGTCGGCCAGTTCGATGGTGGCCTCGACGTGGTTGTTGAGGATGAGCATGGGGCGGCCGAGGAAGTCCATGCCGGGCTGCTGCACGTTGCCCTGCACGACCGCCACCGAGACCGTGTCGTCCGCGTCCGTGGGCACCGGCACCGCGTAGCCCGCCGCGGCCACCGCGGCGGCGAGGCCCGTGGCGCCGAACGCCGGCAGCGCGACCGCCCGGCCGGGCAGGGCGGGGCGCCGCGGGCTGCCGAGCGCGGGCAGCAGGCGCACCACGGCCCAGGCCAGCAGGGCGCCGGTGAGGGCGACGGCGAAGGTCACCAGCGGCGCGCCGCCCAGGGCGGCGAGCGGCGTGAACGGCGTTCCGGTGTTGGCGAACGCCAGCCGCCCCCAGGGGAAACCGCCCAGCGGCACCCGGTCCCTGGCCCACTCCTGCGCGACCCACAGGCACGCCGCCCACAGCGGCCAGGCGGGCAGCCGGGAGGTGGCGGCGAGCCCCGCGCCGAGCGGCACGAAGAACAGCGCCTGGACCAGCGACAGGCCCACCACGGTGTCCCAGCCGATGACCCGCAGCCACTGCAACAGGCCGATGAAGAAGGAGAAGGCGAGCAGGAAGCCGAACCAGGCGCCCTGGCGCCAGGTCCTGCCGCGCGTGAGCACGGAGAGCGCGGCCACCGCGACGATCGACAGCGGCCATATGTCGATCGGGGGGAAGGCGGCTGCGAGCGCGAGACCGGCGGCGACGGCCACCAGCTCGGCCCGCCAGTGCGCGCGCAGGGCCGCGCCCGCCCTGCGGAGCCGTCCGGGGCGGCGGGGGGCCGCCGGCCGCGGCCCGGGCCGCGGTGCGGACACCTGCGGACCGGCGGCTTCGGTGTCGCTTGCCATGGTCGTCTCTGGGCCCGATGGCACGGTCGTGGCCTCTCTGGGAGAGCGGGCAATGAAGAACGACCGTACCTCGGATGCGGCGCGCCGAAGCCACGCGGGTGCTGCGGATCGGGGCCCGGCGCCCTTCGGTCCGACCCGGGACCCGCTGGCTGCGGGTCCGCAGAAAGCCGTTGTCTACTGAGCGCCCGGGCCCCGTCCCGGGGTCGCACCAGCCGGCCTGGCGAAACCTTCCGCCCCGTGCCGCGTCCAGCTGGACCTGGCTCCCGCCGGCGGCGCACCGGCTCGGGTGCCCCGCCCACTGGCCCAGCGGCATGCGGCGACTGCGCGGCGGAGCGCCGACCGGATGTCTCGTGGTGGACCCGGCCGAACCTACCCTTGCCCGCCCGCCGCCTGTCAACAGCCGTCCGACCTGCGTCTTTCCGTCAAAGGGGCAGGTCAGTGCGGCCCCGCCCGGCGCACGGCGACCGCGTCGGCGCACGTCGTTCGGCGGTATCGGCGGCGTGACGCGTCACTCGTTCAGCCGGTCGTACACGATCCGCCCGTCCACCGCGGTGCGCAGGCAGCGGGGCAACGGTGCGCCCGGCGTCAGGTCGGGCAGCCCGGGCGTGCCGGACCGAGGATCGGTCGACCAGCGGGCCACGCGGTCGTCGGGCGCCTGGACGACCAGCCGCCCCGTCTCCCACACGGCGTAGTGCGCCGGGGCGCCGGGCGCGAGCACCCCGGCGTCGTCGCGCCCGACCGCGCGCCAGCCGCCCCTGGTATGGGCGGCGAACGCCGCGCGCACCGGAATCCGGTGCTCCTCGGTGCGGTGGAACGCGGCGGCCCGCAGCGCGCCCCACGGGTCCAGGGGGGTGACGGGCGCGTCCGAGCCGAACGCCAGGGGGACGCCCGCGCGCGACAGCGCCGCGAACGGGTTGAGCGTGGCCGCCCTGCCGGGCCCCAGGCGCCGGGCGTACATGCCGTCCCGGCCTCCCCAGGCGGCGTCGAACGCGGGCTGCACGGAGGCGACGAGGCCGAGTTCCGCGAAGGCGGCGACCGTGTCCGCGGTCAGCATCTCGGCGTGCTCGACCCGGTGCCGCAGCGCCCGCACGCGAGCCGCGCCCAGGTGGCCGGCGGCTGCGCGCACGCCGTCGGTGACCGCGGAGAGCGCGGCGTCGCCGATGGCGTGGAAGCCGGCCTGGAGCCCGGCCTCGGTGCAGGCGGCGACGTGCGCGGCGACCTCCTCGGCGGTGAGGTGCGCGGTGCCGGTGTGCGGGGCGTCGGCGTAGGGGTGGTGGAGGTGCGCGGTGTGCGAGCCGAGGGAGCCGTCGACGAAGAGGTCCCCCGCCGCGCCCGCGGCGCCCAGCTCGCGGACTTCGGCCGCTTCCTTCGCGGATGTGACCAGTCCGGCCCAGTAGCCGAAGACCAGCGGCCCCTCCCCCGCGGCGGCCAGTTCGAGCAGCGCGGCGAAATCCGCCTCGCTTGAGATCTCGGGTCCCGCGCACTCGTGCACGGCCGCGATGCCCAGGGACGCGGCCCGGCCGAGCGCCGCGCGCTGGGCCGCGCGCCGCTCCGCCGGGGCGAGCGCGGCGTCGGCGGCGGCCCGCACGGCGTGGTGCGCGTCCGAGGTGAGCGGCCCCGTGGGGTGGTAGCCCGGCAGGGCCGTGACCCCGGGCACCAGGTCGAGCAGGGCCGTGGTGGCCAGGGCCGAGTGGGCGTCGACGCGGGAGAGGTACAGCGGGCGCCCGCCGGCCGCGGCGTCGAGTTCGGCGCGCGCGGGCGGCCGGTCCTCTGGCCACAGGCTGCTGTCCCACCCGTGCCCGACGAGCGCTCCCCCGCCGGGCCGGCCGGCGGTGTGGGCGCGCACCAGGGCGAGCGCCTCCTCCGCGGAACGGGCCGGCGCCAGGTCGAGACCGGTCAGCGCCAGCCCGGTGGCCGTCGTGTGCACGTGTGCGTCCGTGAACGCCGGGGTGACGAGGGCTCCGCCGAGGTCCACGACCTCGTCCGCGGCCGGGGCGAGCGCGTCGGCCGCGGACTCCGCGCCGACCCAGGCGACGCGGTCGCCGGTCACGGCCATGGCGGTGGCGAAGGGATCGGCGGGTGTGTGGATCTCGCCGCGGCGCAGCAGCACGGTGCGGGGCCGGCCGTCGCGGGTGGTGCGTTCGGTCATGGGGCAAGTCTCGCGGCCGGCGCGGGAGGCCGTGTCCCCGGGGGCCGGGCCCGGAGCGCGTTCTACAGCCGCGGCGGCCTGGACTCGTAGGGGGTGGAGAGCACCACGGTGGTGCGCGTGGACACCCCGGCCAGGGAGCGGATGCGGGCCAGCAGGTGCTCAAGCTCGGCCGGGGTGGCGACGCGCACCTTCAGGATGTAGTTCTCGTCGCCCGCGACGCTGTGGCACGCCTCGATCTCCGGCACGCCGGCGAGGCGTTCCGCGATGTCGTCCGGGGCGCTGGGGTCGAAGGGCTTCACGGAGATGAACGCGGTGAGCGGCAGTCCGACGGCCTCGGGCGCGACGATGGCGGCGTAGCCGCGGATGATGCCGCGCTGTTCGAGCCGCCGCACGCGCTGGTGCACCGCCGAGGTGGAGAGCCCGGTCGCCTTGCCCAGGTCGGTGTAGCTCATCCGACCGTCTCGGACGAGCAGTTCCACGATGCGCCGGTCCAGATCCTCCACAGTCCCGTAACCTACCCAATACCGCGGGCGGTGGTGACCGGCCGCCCCGCGGGCGGGCACGGTGCCCACGCTTTCCCACCGTTTGTGTGATCAAAAACACAAACGACTGAGGGCGTCCGAATGAACTTCACGATTATTGGCTGATCGCGGCGGGAAGTGCTTGGTGTGGCCGACGCCACCGTGCCGCCCTAGGGGGATGACATGCGCACCGTGAAGCCACTGAAGCGTCAGGAACCAGCGGCCCGAGCGCCCGAGTTCGACGACGACATCGACGACTTCCCCGACGAGGAGGCGGACGTCGCGGACCTGGCCCGCGTGCGCTGCCCCGACTGCGCGCAGGCCATAGCGCCCGCCGCGCCCGGCGGACCGCTGCCGGTGCACGCCCTGTGCCCCACCCCGTGGAACCCGTTCGGCCTGACCGTGTGCGCAGGCTCGGGACGCGTGGTCGCCGACGACGGGGCCGCGGTCGCGCCCGCGCCGCCGGCCTGCGGCGACGGCGTCCTGCTCGCCGCGCTCCCCGAGGGGCTCGACTGGCGCCTCCAGCCGTTCTCGCACGCCGTGGCCGTGGACTCGGGGCTGCGGCAGGCGGCCTGAGCGCGCCGCCCGCCGCGCCGGGTCAGGACGCGCCCACCAGGTGCCGGGAGATGACGGTCCGCTGGATCTGGTTGGTGCCCTCCACGATCTGGAGCACCTTCGCCTCGCGCAGGTAGCGCTCCGCCGGGAAATCGGCCGTGTAGCCGTAGCCGCCGAGCAGTTGGACGGCGTCGGTGGTGACCCGCATGGCCGCGTCCGTGCAGAACAGCTTCGCCATGGCAGCCTGCCGGGCGAACGGCTCACCCGCGTCCCGCAGCCGCGCGGCCTCCAGGTAGAGCGCGCGGCCGGCCTCGATCTGGGTGGCCATGTCCGCCAGCATGAAGCGCAGCCCCTGGAAGTCCGCCACGGGCCGGCCGAACTGCCTGCGCCCGGTGGTGAATTCGAGTGCCTGAGTGAACGCCGCCTGTGCCACGCCGATCGCGCAGGCGGCGATGCCGAGCCGCCCGGAGTCGAGCGCGGAGAGCGCGATGGTGAGGCCCTCGCCCTCGTCGCCCAGGCGGCGGTCGTCGGGCACGCGCACCCCGTCGAAGTGGACCTGCGCGGTGGGCGATCCGTTCATGCCCATCTTCCGTTCCGGCGCCGCGGCGCTCAGGCCCGGCGCGTCGCCCGGCACGAGGAACGCCGTGATGCCGCGCGGGCCCGCTTCCCCGGTGCGGGCCAGCACGGTGTAGAAGTCGGCGATTCCGCCGTGGGTGATCCACGCCTTGGTGCCGGTCAGCACCCACGTGTCGCCGTCCCGGACGGCGCGGGTGGCCAGTGAGGCGGCGTCCGAGCCCGACGCGGGCTCGGAGAGGCAGTAGGCGCCGAGCAGACCGCCGCCGAGCATGGCGGGCAGGTGCGCGGCGCGCTGCTCCGGGGCGCCGTGCACGGCGAGCGCGTGGCAGGCGAGGGTGTGGACGCTCACGCCCAGGCCCACGGTCAGCCGCGCCGCCGCCAGCTCCTCAAGGACCTGGAGGTACACCTGGTAGGGCTGGTCGCCGCCGCCGTACTCGCCCGGGTAGGGCAGGGACAGCAGGCCCGCGGCGGAGAGCCGCCCGAACGTGTCCCGGGGGAAGGCGCCCGCCGCCTCCCCGTCCGCGGCGTCGGGTCCGACCTCACGCTCGACGAAGTCGGCGGCCAGGGCGAGCAGATCGCGGGCCTCCTGGGTCGGCAGATGGCGCCGGACCCGCCCGATGCGGTCCGTGGTACTGGTCATCGCGTTTCCTCCCTGGGGTGACGGCAGGTCACACGCCGGCCGCCGGATCACGGCCGCCGGTCGGTGAACGGTGTCGTGGTCAGTGCGAGCCGGGAAGCGCCGCCCGCACCGACGGGGTCGTCGGCGGGCGGCTCGGCGGAAGGAGGGAACCGGCGCGCGGGCGGCAGCCGGCGGCCCCCGGCGCACCACCACGATGCCGCATGCGGGCCTCCTCGTCCCTCCTCGTCCGGATCATGTCGTCCGGATCACGCCTCGGCCCTACCCAGGGCATCCGGCGCGTACGCGCCCGGCCGCCGGCGTCATCGGCGGCACGCGGGGCGCGGGACCAGCGGCGTCACACTCGCGTGGAACGGCGCCGGGCGAGGGCGCCCGCGAGGCGCGGGGCCGGGGGCGCGGCGGGCCGTCGCCCGGGGCATCCGAGAAGCCGCCTTGCCTCGGCCATCCGGAGGTAAGGCGGCCGTCTCGGCCGGGTGGGTATGCGGCACGGGTCAGGCGCCGAAACGACCCGCCCGCACCTCGTCGATGAACGCGGCGAAGGGCCCGGAGGCCAGCAGCAGCACCGGGCCGCCGGGGACCTTGGAATCGCGGACGGCCACGGAACCACAGTGTGCGGCGGTCAGGTCAGCGGCCTCGACGCAGTTGCCCCCGCCGTTGCTGTACGAGGACCTGAACCACTCGGCATCCGCCAGAGCTGATGCCGGAACCTCGGCAGGGCGGTTGATCATTCGTTGACCTCTCTCGATAGTTGTTGCAGGAACCTGGGTGTGTCACCGGGAGGCTGGGCCCCAGCCACCATCGCGTCGAACATCCGGGAGAACCGCCCGACGTCGCGAGACTTGTCCGACACCGCGACGGTGAACCACGCGGTGTCCGTCTGGATGGTTGTCGGCAGACCCTCACTGAGAATCATGATGTTGACGTCATGGTAGGCGACATAGCCGCTCCCCGACTGAGGCAGGACCTGCAACGTCACGTTGTCCAGGGCGGCGAGCCTGGTGAGTTCGGCATACTGCTCACGCATCACTTCCGCACCGCCGATCGCATAGCGCAGGGCCGGCTCGTACAGGACGCCCCAGATCTTCGTGGGCTCCTCCTCGCGCGTGATGGCCTCCCGGCGCAACATGCGGAGTTGCACGCTCTTCTGTCCGAACTCCGTGGTCGTCTCGTCGATGGGCTTGGTCAGCTCATGCAGGGCACGCGCGTAGCCCTCGGTTTGGAGAAGGCCGGGAATCACGGTCGGGTGGAAGAGACGAATCTCCCGAGCCGCTGACTCAACGCCGAGGAAGCGTTGCATCCCGGACATGAGGTTGCTGGTCCCGACGCCCGTCCACCACTCCCGGCTGGCCGCATCGCAGTGCATCGCGATCAGTCGCTCGATCTCGTCCTCGTCGCTGACACCGTAGCGCTCGAGCAAAAGTCGCAGATGGCCTGCCTGCCGGAAGGACTTCCAGCCAGTCTCGACTCGCTGAAGCGTGCTCTCGTCGAACGGCAAACCTCGCACCGCCTGTTCGATCGTCAGCTCGGCCTTCTTACGGTGCTGACGCAACTCGTGCCCCAGCCCGATGCGCCGTGCGGTCGGCTGCGGTCTCGCGGCCATGTGCCCTCCGTTCCGGCGCATGCGCGCGCCGATGGCTCGTTGTGATCGCCCCCATCACCGTCACGCATGGCACGACGGCCCATGTGTTTGCCCGGGCATATACCAATGCCGACGGAGAGGCTGAATCTCAAGCAGATTCTATTGCGCATGCACTTCTTGCCGGGCGAAGTTGGTTGAGCCGAAAGAAAGCCAGGCCGTCAGCACCGACGGCCGGGGCGCCCGACTTCTCCCCTGCCCATGACTGGAGGCACCGGCATGCCCGGAGCGACCTCGGCCCCTCTCTACGAACGCCTCACTCTCCCGCGCTCGGCGGAGGAGCACGACCGTTGACCGCTTGGCCTCGCCCGCACTCGCGAAGTGGATTCGTGGGAGATGTTGCGATCGACGTCGCCTCGATCGTCCCTGTCGCCGTTCGGCATACGGCGGCGCGGATGCTCCGCAGCAGCCGATTCCCCGGACCGGGAGCTGCCCGTCTCCGCAATTCCTCAGACCGTCTCTGCCCACTCACGGACACCAGGAAAGAACCCGACCATGTCTGCTCGCCCAACCACGCCCACGCCACCACTGGTATGGGGCCGGAACGACTTGCCCGTCCCCTACGCCGCCGCTTGGAGCGCGGAAACCAGCGCGGTCGCGAAAGCTCTGACCACCCACCCCAGCCGCGCCGGGCTGGCCTATCGCGACGAACTTCCGACCGACCGCGACCGGCACGGCGTGCTGTGGGCACGTTTGACCGAGAGGCCCGGCGAAGGACGTCCGGAGTTCCGCGCGTTGCACTCCCTCCGCCAGCGCCGCTGCATGCTGGAGCAGCTCTGCCAGGTATGCGGTGGTCCGGCCAGCCGCACCACCCGCGGCGTGCTGTTTCTTCTGCCACGCCCTCATGCGGATGAGGCAGCAACGGACTGGCCCGAGGGCGTCCTGTCCACCAAGCCGCCGATTTGCGAGCCGTGCGCTGCCCTGGCCATGCGCCACTGTCCGCACCTCACGGACCCCGTTCCGGTCCGTGCTCGCAAACCGCGCGTCTGGGGCGTCTTCGGTGGCTTCTTCCTCCCGACCGCGGACGGAGTGTCCCCGTCACCGTCCGATGACCACCTTCCCTATGGCCACCCGATGTCCCCATGGTTTCTCGCATCCCAGCTTGTGGTCGAACTGACCCGTTGCCAGGTGACCCGGTAGGCGCCTCCAATGGAACGGCAGCTCTGCCACGGCCCCGCGAACGGTGCGGGCGCGCGGGCGCCGTGCGGGCGCGCGGGCGCCGTGCGGGCGCGCGGGAAGGGGCCGCCGGGCCTGGGGAGGGCGGCCCGGCGGGCTCGTGGTGGGGTCAGGCGATGCCGACGGCGGCCAGCGCCTCGCGCTGCGCCGCGGTGAGCCGGGTCGGGTAGTAGAGGTAGCACACGCCGCCCGTGCCGCCGCGCACCTGCCCGGCCGCGTCGTACCGCTTGGTGCGCAACCAGATGTTCTCGAACTGCCGGCGCCGGTAGACCCGCCGCACCGCCTCGTTGTCGTCGCTCGCCGGGTCGTTGGCGATCACGTCGCCTTCCTCGGTGAACCCGATGACCGTCATCAGGTGGCCCGCGGTGCCGTAGCCGGCCCCGTCCAGCTCGGCCTCGTGGAAGGACTGGGAGGTGATCAGCGGGATGCCCGCCGCGATCAGCCGCTCCGCGTCCGCCAGGCTCGCGATGCGGGTCACGACCGCCTGGAGGCCCGGGTAGGTCGCGGCGTAGGCGGCGTTGAACGACCAGTTGCCGCAGCCCGCGTACTGGTAGTCGTAGGTCTGCCGCGCGGCGTGGCAGACCTGCGGGTCGTCGAACTCCGGGTTCACCCAGGCCAGTTCCTCCGCGCTCGGCGCCCGCCCCCAGGACTCGACGATCATCTGCGACGAGGTGGGGCTGCACCACGCCTCCCCGCCGTTGTCGTACTCGGGGTACCGGCCGACGTGCACGTTCTGCGAGTAGCGTGGCACGGTCAGCTCCACGCCGGCCGCGGGCCCGGGAACGGACGCGGGCACCTCGAACCGGTCCGGCACCGCGGACGTCATCGCGCCCAGGAGCCACACGGTGGGCACGGCGTCGCCGCCCGGCGCCCGGTACAGGGTCAGGCGCAGCCGCCACGAGGCGAGCAGCGGCCCGGCCGCCGCGTCGTCGATCGAGAAGGTGTCGGTCCACACGCTGCTCTTGCCGTCCGCCTGGTCGTCGACGGACGTGCGCCGGATGTCCCCGTCGCCCGCGGCCCAGATGCCCAGGGTGTACCAGGGCGAATCGGTGCCGTCGGTGTAGGTGCCGCGCACCTCCACGCGCAGCCAGGTGCCCGCCGGCGTGTCCGCGTTCCACGAGGTGATCAGCTCGCTCGCCGGGACGGCGGCCCGCTGCCTCGGCGAGAGCCAGGTCGCGTACTCCCAGGTCCTGGTGGTCCCGGTGTGCGGGTCGGCGTAGTCCACGGTGCCCGCGGCCCTGCGGAACGTGACGCCGGGCCGCGCCCCCGTCACGACGCCCACGCCGTCGGCCGTGCCGGAACGCCACTGCGCGGCGGTGCGCCAGCTCTTGTTCTGGATGGTGGAGGCTTTGGGGCGGCCGGGCGCCGGGCCGCCGGCCGCGGCGGCCCCCTGGCCGATGGAGGCGGTGGTGCCGACGGCGGCTGCGACCGCGGCGGCGAGAACGGTACGGCGGGGCGTCGTGGTCACGGTGATGATCTCCCGGTCTGCTCCGGTCGTCTCCGGACGTGTGCCGACCACTATCGCCCGTCGCCGCCGCTGCGGCCAGTAAGCGGCCGGGAACGCGCGGAAGCAATATTGGTGTCGACCAGTGGCGCCGTTACGCTGACAGCGATGATCTTCGACGCGAACGGCGGTGCGGGCGGCGCGGAGGCGCACGGCGCCGTGGAGCTCCCCGCTCTCGCGCGCCGGGTACGCGCCCTGCGCCCGTCGTGCGGCCGGGTGCGCCTGGTCGGCGTCGACGGCCACGCGGGCTCGGGCAAGAGCACGCTGGCCGCGCGGCTTTCGGCCGCACTCGGCGGCGCGCCCGTGATCCACCTGGACGATCTGGCCAGCCACGCCACGTTCTTCGGCTGGCAGGACCGGCTGACGGACGACGTGCTGCGCCCGCTGGCCGCCGGAGGGCCCGCGCGCTACCGCGTCTACGACTGGGAACGCCGCGCGTTCACCCGCACCGCCGTCGTACCGCCCGCTCCGGTGGTGATCGTGGAGGGCGTGGGGGCCGGACGGCGAGCCCTGCGGCCGTGGCTCGCGCTGCTGGTGTGGCTCGCCGTTCCCGAGGCGACGGCCCACGGGCAGGGGCGGCGGCGGGACGGTCCGGCGCTCGACGCGTTCTGGGACCAGTGGACGGCGGCCGAGCGGCGGCATTTCACCGAAGATCCGTCCAAGCCCTTTGCGGATATCCTGATAGTACCGAGGGATGGCGGCTACCGTGCCTGTGCGTGAGGCCCACCGGGTGCCCGGGGCGGGCGGCGGAAGCCCGTTGTGGGGGTCTTGATGAGTTCAGGCACGCAGGGCCCGCCCGCCGCGCGCGGCCCGGACACCGGGGCCGACCTGGCCTGGTTGCGCGGCGTCGACGCCTACACCGCCGCGGCGTACCCGGAGGCCGAGGAGGAGTTCCGCGCCGCGGTCCGCGAGGACCCGGGCATGGCGGACGCCTGGCTCGGGCTGCACGCGCTGCGCACGGACGTGCCCGCGGCGCTGGCCCAGATGTACCGGCACCGCGCCAGGTTCGGCGAGCAACGCGCCCGGCACGGGCGGCCCCTGAGTTCCTGGTACTGGCTGGGCTGGTGGGTGCAGCCGGTCCTGGAGAGCCCCCGCGACCTGCGGCTCGCCTACGCCTCGCACCTGCTGGACGGGCGGCGGATGGCCGAGCTCGACCGCGCGCTCGCCGAGTGCCCCGCGCCCGAGTCCGACCCGGGCGCGCGTTTCCTGCACGCCTGCCGCTGCTACCTGTCGAAGGACTGGGAGGGCCTGTACCGGTTCACCGCCACGCTGACCGGTGATCCGCTGCTCGGTGTGGAGGCCGGCCTGTTCGCCGGCATGGCGCGGGTGCGCCTGGAGATGTACGACCAGGCCGAGCCGCTGCTGGCCGCGGCGCTGATGCGCTGCCGCAGCGAGCAGCCCCAGCGCAAGGAGTTGCGGTACTGGCTGGCCAGGGCGCGGGAGGGCAGCGGGCGCAGTGCGGCGGCGATCCCGTTGTACCGGGCGGTGCACGGGGTCGACCCCGAGTTCATGGACACCGCGGTGCGGCTGACGGCCCTCGCGGCCGAGGACCCGGACGGCGCGCACGTGGCGTCCTCGCTGCGCGAGGACGACGGGGGCATGCCGCCGGGGGCCGCGGTGCGGGAGGCGGAGGAGATGCCGTTCGCGCCCGGCCACCGGGCCGGCCGGGCGCCCTCGCCCGGGGCGCCCGCCGGGGCGGGCGGCGGGCACGCGGCCGGGCAGCCGGCCCCGTCCGGGCCGCCGCCCGAGCCCGACCCGGTGCTGCTGGCCGGGGCGCTCGCGGAGCTGGACCGCATGGTGGGGCTGGGCGCGGTGAAGGAGCAGGTGCGCGCGATGTCGGCGCAGTTGCGCATGGCGCGCCTGCGGTCGGGCCAGGGCCTGCCGGTGCAGCCGCCGAAGCGGCACTTCGTGTTCTCCGGGCCCTCGGGCACAGGCAAGACGACGGTGGCGCGCATCCTGGGCCGGGTGTTCCACGCGCTCGGCCTGCTGTCGCACGACCGGCTGGTGGAGGCGCAACGTGCCGACCTGGTCGGCGAGTTCCTCGGCCAGACGGCGGTGAAGGCCAACCGCCTGATCGATTCGGCGCTCGGCGGCGTGCTGTTCATCGACGAGGCGTACAGCCTGGTGCACTCCGGGTACAGCAAGGGCGACGCCTACGGGGACGAGGCGCTCCAGGTCCTGCTGAAGCGGGCCGAGGACAGCCGTGAGCACCTGGTCGTCATCCTGGCCGGCTATCCGGCGGGCATGGACCGGCTGCTCGCGGCGAACCCCGGGCTCGGCTCGCGGTTCGCGGCGCGGGTGGAGTTCCCCAGCTACCGGCCCGAGGAGCTGACGGCGATCGGGGAGCTGCTGGCCGCCGAACACGGCGACGTGTGGGACGCGGAGGCGCTCGAAGAGCTGCGGAGCATCGCGGGGCACGTGGTCGCCGAGGGCTGGATCGACGACCTGGGCAACGGCCGGTTCCTGCGCACGCTGTACGAGTCGTCCTGCGCGTTCCGGGACATGCGCCTGGCGGAGTCGGGCACGGCGCCGACCCGCGACGAACTGTCGACGCTGCGGCTGCCCGACCTGATGCAGGCGTACGGCGAGGTGCTCTCGGGTCGCGGCGATCCGCGGGCCGAGGAGGAGGACGGGCTGCCGCCGCTGCCCTGACGGGCGGGCGCGTCGCCGGGCGGAACCGGCGCCCGACTAGCATGCCCGGCATGGAACAGGTCAGTATCCGCCCCGCGGAGCCCGAGGACATTCCGGCGATCGTGGCCATGCTCGCGGACGACCCGCTGGGCGCCACCCGCGAGTCCCCGGAGGACCTGGCTCCCTACCGGCGCGCCTACGACCGTCTGCGGTCCGACCCCCAGCAGTTCCTCGTGGTCGCCGACCGCGGGGGCGAGGTGGTCGGCACGCTCCAGCTCACGATCGTTCCCGGCCTGTCCCGCAGGGGCTCGACCCGCTCGATCATCGAAGGCGTGCGGGTGCACCGCTCCGAGCGCGGCCGGGGCCTGGGCGCGCGGCTCGTGGAGTGGGCCGTCGAGGAGTCGCGCCGCCAGGACTGCCACCTGGTCCAGCTGACCTCGGACGCGGCCCGGCCCGACGCCCACCGCTTCTACGAGCGCCTCGGTTTCATCGGTTCGCACGTGGGCTTCAAGATGCGGCTCGGGCCCGCCTGAGCCGCATCGTCCGGGCCGCGCCGCGCGCGGAGCCCGGGGCCGGGCCGGCGTCAGGCGTTGTCGGGCGCGGCGCCCAGGGTCTCGGTGAACGTGCGCAGCGCCCGCGCCTCGGCCAGCGCCTTGTCCTTGCCGACGCCCGGCTGGATCGCCATGACCGGGAGCACCGATCCGTCGGCGAGGTCGAGGGTGACCCAGGGGTCGCCGGGGCGCAGCGTGACGCGCACGATTTGGGCCCAGGACAGGCGCCGGGTCGTGGTGAGGTTGACCACGGTGACGCCCTCGCGGTCGGCGGACAGCCGCGGCCGGCTCAGCAGGGCGAGCACGGCCCACACGAGCAGGCCCGAGGCGGCCAGGGCCAGGCGTTCGGCCAGGGCCCAGCTCACCGCGCCGCCCGAGGGCATCAGCACGGCGATGAACGTGAGGACGCCGAAGACGACGGCGCCGATGCTCATCAGCACCACCCGGGTGAGGACCGGGCGGAAGGTCACGGGGAGGTCCGGCAGCCGGCCGGCGGGCGCGTTCACAGGCGGGCGGCGTGGATGCCGGTGGTCAGGATCGCGCGGGCGCCCAGGTCGTACAGCTCGTCCATGATGCGCTGCGCGTCCTGGACCGGGACCATGGAGCGGACGGCGACCCAGCCCTTGTCGTGCAGCGGCGAGACCGTGGGCGATTCGAGGCCGGGGGTGAGGGCGACGGCCTTGTCGACCAGCTCCGCGCTGATGTCGTAGTCCATCATCACGTACCTGCGGGCGACGAGGACGCCCTGGAGGCGGCGCAGGAACTGCCGCACCTTCGTCTCCTGCGCGGTGTCGCCCGGCCTGCGGATGACGACGGCCTCGGATTCGAGGATCGGCGCACCGATGATCTCAAGCCCCGCGTTCCGCAGGGTGGTGCCGGTCTCCACGACGTCGGCGATCACCTCGGCGACACCGAGCTGGATGGCGGTCTCCACCGCGCCATCGAGGTGCACCACGGAGGCCTCGACGGCGTTGTCGGCGAGGTGCTTGGCGACGACGCCCGCGAACGAGGTGGCGACGGTGAGCCCGCCGAACTCGCTCACGTCGGTGACGGTGCCGGGCCGCGCGGCGTAGCGCAGCGTCGAGGCCGCGAAGCCGAGGCGCATGATCTCCTCGGCCCTGGCCCCGGAGTCCAGCAGCAGGTCGCGCCCGGTGATGCCGATGTCGAGGCGGCCCGAGCCCACGTAGACGGCGATGTCGCGGGGGCGCAGGTAGAAGAACTCGACCTGGTTGTCCGCGTCGATCAGCACGAGTTCGCGCCGGTCCTTGCGTTGCCGGTAGCCGGCCTCATGCAGCATCGCCGCCGAAGGCTCGGACAGTGAACCCTTGTTGGGGACGGCGATGCGCAGCATGACGGTGGGCTTCCTTTGCTCGGCTCGGCTGGCTCGGCGGTGTTCACGGAGTCGGCGGCGCGGCGGGGGCCGCGGCCGGCTCACAGATGAGCGTATACGTCGTCGAGGGTGATGCCCCGGGCCACCATCAGCACCTGGAGGTGGTAGAGCAGCTGGGAGATCTCCTCGGCGGTGCGGTCGGTGCCCTCGTGCTCGGCGGCCATCCACACCTCCGCGGCCTCTTCGACGACCTTCTTGCCGATGGCATGGACTCCGGCGGCCACCAGCTCGGCGGTGCGGGAGGTGGACGGGTCGCCGGTGGCGGCCTTCTGCGCCAGCTCGGCGAACAGTTCGTCGAAAGTCTTGTTGGCCATGGTCCTCTTACCCTACGGCCTGCCCGCGGCGGCTCACGCCCGGGGTTCGGGGACGGCGCGGAGCACGGCCGCCGTGGCGACGGCGGCGGTGACCGCCTCGTGCCCTTTGTCCTCGCTCGACCCGGCAAGACCCGCGCGGTCCAGGGCCTGCTCCTCGGTGTCGCACGTCAGCACGCCGAAACCGATGGGCACCCCGGTGTCGACGCCGACCTGGGTCAGGCCCTGCGTGACGCCCTGGCAGACGTAGTCGAAGTGCGGGGTGCCGCCGCGGATGACCACGCCGAGCGCCGCCACGGCGTCGTAGCCGCGCAGCGCGAGGGTGCGGGCGGCCACCGGCAGCTCGAAGCTGCCGGGCACGCGCACGACGGTGTGCTCCGGCACCCCGAGTTCTTCGAGGGCCCGCAGGGCGCCGCCGAGCAGCCCGTCCATCACGGTCGTGTGCCACTGGGCGGCTACCACCGCGACCCGCAGGTCGGCGGCGTCCGTCACGGTCAGCTGGGGGGCGCCGTTGCCACTCACTCGTCGGCCTCCTGTCGTCTCGCGGCCGGCTCGTTCGCGCGCGTCCGCGGTGGGTCGTCGTCGTTCACATGATGCTGCTGCCGCCGGTGCCCGGCCGGGCTCCGGCGCGCGCCGGGCCGCCGCGGTCCGCCGGGTGGGCGCCGTCGGCGGCCGGCGGTCACTGGTTCCCGCAGGCGTGGGCGGGAACGGGGTCGAGCCAGGGCAGGTCGTGGCCCATGCGGTCGCGCTTGGTCCGCAGGTAGCGCAGGTTGTGCTCGCCGGCCGGGGCCGGCATCGGCTCGCGGCCGTTGACGCGCAGCCCGTGCCGCAGCAGCGCCGCGGTCTTGTCCGGGTTGTTGGTCATCAGCCGCACGGAGCGGACCCCCAGGTCGGCGAGGATGCGCGCGCCCGCGGCGTAGTCACGGGCGTCGGCGGGCAGGCCGAGTTCGAGGTTGGCGTCCAGGGTGTCGCGCCCGCGCTCCTGGAGTTCGTAGGCGCGCAGTTTGGACAGCAGCCCGATGCCGCGGCCCTCGTGCCCGCGCAGGTAGAGGACGACGCCGCGGCCCTCGGTGCGGACGCGGTCGAGCGAGGCGCGCAGCTGCGGGCCGCAGTCGCAGCGGCGGGAGCCGAAGACGTCGCCGGTGAGGCACTCGGAGTGCACGCGGACCAGCACGTCCTCGCCGTCCCCGATGTCGCCGGCCACGAGGGCGATGTGCTCGACGCCGTCGACGGCCGAACGGTAGCCGTACGCGCGGAACTCGCCGTGCACGGTGGGCAGGGCGATGTCGGCCTCGCGGCGCACGGTGGCGGGGGCGGCGTCCTCGCCCGCCGCGGCGCCGCGGTAGGCGACGAGGTCCTCGATGGAGATGATGGCCAGGCCGTGCTTGCGCGCGAACGACCGCAGGGCGGGCATCCGCAGCATGGTGCCGTCCTCGCCGGCGATCTCGACCACGACGGCCGCCGGGCGCAGGCCGGCCAGCGTGGCGAGGTCGACGGCGGCCTCGGTGTGCCCCGGGCGCACCAGGACGCCGCCGGTGCGGGCGCGCAGCGGGAAGATGTGTCCCGGGCGGGCGAAGTCGGCCGGCCCCGCGGCGGGGTCGGCGAGCAGCCGGATGGTCGCGGCGCGGTCGGCGGCGGAGATGCCGGTGGTGACGCCGTGGGCGGCCGTGGCGTCCACGGACACGGTGAACGCGGTGGCCATCGACTCGGTATTCTTGTCGACCATCTGCGGCAGGTCGAGGCGGTCGATCTCGTCCGCGGCCATCGGCACGCAGATCAGGCCGCGGCACTCGCTCATCATGAAGGCGACCAGCTCGGGCGTGATCAGCTCGGCGGCCACGACGAGGTCGCCCTCGTTCTCCCGGTCGGCGCTGTCCACGACCACGATGGGGCGCCCCTGGGCGAACTCCTCGACGGCGCGGGCGATGGGGTCGAGGGCCGGTGGGGCTGCCACGGTCTCGGGGTGGTCGGTGACGGTCACGCTGGGACTCCTTCCGGGGCGGGCCGCGGGGCCGCGGTGCGGGTGTGCCGCCACCAGTCGCGCAGGCCCCACAGGACCAGGCCGAGGTAGACGACGTAGACGAGGCCGGAGAACGGCAGGCCGCTGCTGAAGGCCAGGGGGACGCCCACGACGTCGACCAGCAGCCAGGCGAACCAGAACTCGACGAGGCCGCGGGCCTGCGCGAACATGGCGGCCAGCGTGCCGACGAAGATGTAGGCGTCGGGCCACGGGTTCCACGAGAGGTCGGGGAACGCGGAGAACAGCGCGCCGACGGCGAGGGTGCCGGCCGCGGTGCCGGCCGCGAGGACGGCCCGTTCCGGCCAGGTGGCGAAGCGGATGGCGATCTGCCCGTCGCCCGACTGCCGCCGGCCGAGCTGCCACTGCCGCCAGCCCCACACGGCGACGGTGATCACCAGGAGCTGCTTGCCGACGCCGCCGCCGAGCTGGGCGGAGGCGTAGGCCGCGACGAGGATGACGCCGGAGAGCAGCTGGACGGGCCAGGTGAGCAGGGAGCGGCGCCAGCCCAGGGCGAGGGCGGCGAGGCCGGCGAGGTTCCCCGTCATGTCCGACCACATGACGTCCTGCCCGAACGCGGTGAACGCCGTGGTGTTCAGCTGGTCGAGGACGTTCATCGGGGGGCCACCCGGTCTCCCGGCCGCGGCGGTTCCTGGTGGGCCAGCATGCGTTCGACGTACTTGGCGAGGATGTCGACCTCCAGGTTGACCACTTCGCCCGGCCGCCGGGTGCCGAGGGTGGTGAGGCCGAGCGTGGTGGGGATGAGGCCGACGGTGAACCGGTCGTCGGCGGCCTCGACCACGGTGAGGCTGACGCCGTCCACGGTGATGGAGCCCTTCTCCACGACGTAGCGGGACAGCGCCGCGGGCAGCTCGAAGGCCACCGACTCCCAGTGGTCGCCCGGGGTGCGGGACAGGACCGCGGCGGTGCCGTCCACGTGCCCCTGCACGATGTGGCCGCCGAGCCGCCCGCCGACCGGGGTGGGCCGTTCGAGGTTGACGCGGGCGCCCGGGGCCAGCCGCCCGAGGTTGGAGCGCAGCAGGCTCTCGGCCATGACGTCGGCGGTGAACTCACCGCCGTCCGTCTCGACCACCGTCAGGCACACGCCGTTGACGGCGATGGAGTCGCCGTGCCGGGCGCCTTCCGTGACGACGGGGCCGCGCAGGCGCAGGAGCGCGGAGTCGCCTGCGCGGTCGACGGAGACGACCTCGCCCAGTTCTTCGATGATTCCGGTGAACAACTCACAACTCCTCGGGTGCCTGGGGGGCGTGGGAAGCCTCGGGATGGCCGGGGGACTCGGGAACGGCCGTGATCCGCACGTCGGGGCCGATCCGGACCAGGTCGGTCACGCGAAGGCGCAACGTCTCGGCGACGGTGCTGATTCCGGCGTCCGCCAGGGCGTGCGGGCCCGCGCCGAGCAGGGCGGGGGCGAGGTAGCCCACGACCTCGTCGACGGCTCCCGCCGCGACGAACGCGCCCGCGAGCCCGGGACCGCCCTCAAGCAGCACGGACCTGACGTCGCGTGCGTACAGGGCAGCGAGCAGCGCGCCGATGTCGAGGCCGCGGCCGGCCGCCGCGCGCGGCAGCCTGACCACGTCGGCGCCGGGGCGCAGCCGGTCGGTGCGCGCGGCCGGCACGTCGTCCGCGACGGCGATCAGGGTGGGCGCGGCGCCGTCGAGCACGCGGGCTCCCGGCCGTACGGCGACGGCCTCGGTGTCGGTGACGACGCGCAGCGGCGGGCGGGGGGCGGGCACGCCGCGGACGGCCAGGTGCGGGTCGTCGGCGCGGGCCGTGCCCGAGCCGACGAGCACCGCGTCCGACGCGGCGCGCAGCCGGTGCACGTCGGCGCGCGCGGCGGATGAGGTGATCCAGCGGCTGCTGCCGTCGGCGGCGGCGACCCGCCCGTCGAGGGTGGCGGCGTACTTCCAGCGCACGTGGGGGCGGCCGTGCCGGACGGAGGTGAGCCAGGGCGCGTTGACGGCCGCGGCCTCGGTCGCGAGGAGCCCTTCCTCCACCTCGACGCCCGCGGCGCGCAGGGTTTCCGCGCCGCCCGCGGCCTCCCCGTTGGGGTCGGCGACGGCGTAGACCACCCGGGCGACCCCCGCGTCGATCAGGGCGCGGGTGCAGGGTCCTGTGCGTCCGGTGTGGTCGCAGGGTTCGAGGGTGACCAGGGCGGTGCCGCCGCGCGCCGCCGCTCCGGCGGCGGCCAGCGCGTGGACCTCGGCGTGCGGGCCGCCCGCCCGCTGGTGCCAGCCCTCGCCCGCGGGCCGGCCCGCGGCGTCGAGGACGACGCAGCCGACGACCGGGTTGGGGCTGGTGGCGCCGAGTCCGCGTGCGGCCAGTTCGATGGCGCGGCGCATCGCCGCGACCTCGGGGTCGTCGTCGGAGCGGGCTCGCGGGCCGGCCACCGGGTCCTCCTGCCTCTTCTGGCACGGCTCCGGGGTCGGCGAACGAACGGCAACGGGGTGGCGGGCCTGGCAGCCCGGCCGTTCCCTGACACGGGAACGCGATGGGCGCGCGGGGCCGGCCGGTCCCGCTCCGCCGCGCACTGCCTCCCATCCGGACTTTAACCGTCGGTCCAGGAATTCCACCTGGTCAACCGGCCGCTGGAAGCGGCCGGGTCGCGGACTTTAACCGCCGGTTCGGAGTTTCACCGACCCCGGAGTGCGCTGCGTCATTGGTACGGGTCCCAGTGTGCCACGGCCGCGGGACCGGCACCCGCCGCTGTGGCCCGGGTCACATCCGGACCGGGGGCGCGGGCCGGGTCCGACTACCGCGGCGCGCCGAAGAGTTCGCTCCGTGCCGCGTCGAGCGCGGTGGCCAGCGCACCGCTGAGCACGGGGCTGCCCGCCACCGTGGCCGCGCGGACCTCGGTCGCCAGCGGGCTGAGGTCCCGCAGGCGGCGGGCGACCCGGTCGGCGAGCGCGGCGCCGCCGGCGCGGCCGACTTCGCCGCCGAGCACGACGCATCCGGGGTCGAGCACGGCGGCCACCCCGGCCGCGCCGAGCGCGACGCGGTCGGCGAGCTCGTCGAGGAACGCGGCGTTGCGCCCCTCGTCCGCCGCGACGGCCGCGCGCACGGCCTGCTCGGCGGCGCCCGCGTCCCGCGCGTCCGGCACGGGCAGCCCGTGGGCCTCGGCCAGCGCGCGGACGGCGGGGCTGGACGCGAGCGCGTGGAACCCGCCGTCGCAGTCCGTCGCGGACGGCAGCCTCCCGGTGCCGGGCACGGGCAGGAAGCCCAGTTCGCCGGCGCCGCCCGAGGCGCCCCGGCGCAGCGCGCCGTCCAGGATCACGGCGGCGCCGATGCCGTGGCCGAGCCAGAGCAGCACGAACGTGTCCAGGTCGCGGGCCGCGCCGCCGCGGTGTTCCGCGAGTCCGGCGAGGTTGACCTCGTTCTCCACGCGCACGGGCGCGGCGAGCCGTTCGCGCAGGGCGCCGGGCAGCCGCCCGTGCCAGCCGGGGAGCGAGGAGACGGGCAGCAGGGCGCCGGTGGCCGGATCGGCCAGCCCGGGGGCGCCGAGCACCGCGGTGTGCACGGCGGGGACCGCGGCGCCGCGCATGGCGTCGTCCAGGGCGGCGATGACGCCGCCGATCACGCCGTCCGCCCCGGCGCGCCCCCCCTCGGGCACCGGGAACGCGGCGCGGCCCACGGTCCGGCCCGCGAGGTCGGCCAGCACGAGGGACACCCCGTGCGTGCGGACGTCGAGCGCGGCGACGTGGGCGCGGTCGGCGACCAGTCCGTAGAGCCGGGCGTTCGGGCCGCGGCGCTCCTCCCCCGCTTCGCCGACGACCGCGACCAGCCCCTCTTTGGCGAGCCGCTGGAGGAGGTCGGCCACGCTGGGGCGGGACAGGCCGGTGAGGTCGCGCAGCCGCGCGGCGGTCAGCGGCCCCTGTTCCACGAGCAGGTCGAGGGCGATGCGGTCGTTGATGGCCCGGGCCGTGCGGGGGGACGCGGTGCGCGCTGGGGTCATGCGGAAGATCCTCGCAGACCTTTTTTATCAGTAAGCCTTCCTGATAGTTTATGCGGCGGCCGCGCCCCGGACCGCGCCCCGTACCACCCGCCCCGCCCTGTCCCGCCCTTCCCGAGGAGCGCTCCCCCATGACGCAGCAGCAGCCCGCGCCGGCCGACAGGGACCGCGTCCGCCGCGCGCGGCGCGCGGCCGGGGCCGTCTTCGCCCTGCACGGCGCCGTCAGCGGCAGCTTCGCCACCCGCATCCCGTGGGTGAAGGACCACCTCGACCTCAGCACCGCGCAACTCGGCCTGGCCCTCGCCTTCCCGGCCATCGGCGCCTCCCTCGCGATGCCCCTGGCCGGCCGCCTGATGCACCGGTACGGCGCGCTCGCCGCCGTCCGCGCCCTGCTCGCACTGTGGTGCCTGGCGCTCGTGCCGCCGGCGTTCGCGCCCGGGCTCCCCGCGCTGTGCGCCGCGCTCTTCGTCTTCGGCGCCACGGCGGGCATGGCGGACGTGGCCATGAACGCCCAGGGCATCGACGTCGAACGCCTGCACGGCACGTCGATCATGTCCGGTCTGCACGGCCTGTGGAGCGTCGGCGCGCTGCTCGGCTCCGCCGTCGGCGTCGGCGCGGTGGGGCTCGGCGTGGACGCCCCGGCCCACCTGGCCCTGACCGGCCTCGCGCTGGCGGCGGTGGTGCCCCTCGCCTGCCGCGGTGTGCTCGACGTGCGCCCGGCCCCGGGCGAGGAGCCGCCGCCCCGGTTCGCGCTGCCGCCGCGGTCCGCGCTGCTGATCGGCGCGGTCGGCATGTGCGCGATCCTGGCCGAGTACGCCAGCATGGACTGGTCCGGCGTGTACCTCAGGGACATCACCGAGGCCTCGGAGGCGGTGGGCGCGGCCAGTTTCACCGCGTTCGCCTGCACCATGGCCGCGGCCCGGCTCGCCGGCGACGCGGTGGTGCGACGCCTCGGTCCTGTGCGCACGGTCCGGTTCAGCGGCGCGCTGGCCGTGTGCGGCGGCGTGCTCGTGGTCACCGCGCGGGTGCCCGCGCAGGGCATCGCCGGCTTCGCGCTGCTCGGCGTGGGGATCGCGGTCGTGGTCCCGCTCGCCTTCGCCGCGGCCGGGCGCAGCGGCTCCAACCCGAGCCGGGCCATCGCGGGCGTGGCGACCGTGACCTACACGACCGGCCTGATCGCCCCGACGCTGGTCGGCGGCATCGGCGAAGTCCTGGGCCTGCGGGCTTCGTTCGGGCTGGTCACCGCCGCGGCCACCGTTCTGGTGCTCGCCGCGGGCGTGCTCGGCCCGCGCGAGCGCCGGGGCGCGCCGCTCGCGCGGGAGGGGCGTTCCCCGGCCGCGGGCGCGGCCGGGGAACCGGAGGCACCGGCCCCCGGGGCCGGCGACCGGCCCGGCTGACCTTCCCCGGCCGGGCCGGCCGACGCCGGGGCGGCGGGTGGGAGACCGCCGCCCCGGCACGAAGGCCGGCGCCGAGACCTGACGGCGGGGTGCGGCGCGCCGCGTGGCGAGGCGCGCCGAGCGCGGGCGTCAGCCGAAGTTGCGCACGGCCTGGTAGTACGTCCACGCCGTGGCGTCGCAGGCGGCGGCCGTGGCGCCCGAGTAGCGGTCGCAGACGCGCCCGAGATCGGCGTGGAAGGCGTTGTCGAGTCGCGCCTTGTTGGCCTCGAACGTGCCCTGGTCCTTGTAGTTGCGGTAGCCGAAGTCGTGGCGTGCGCAGGAGAGTTCGAACGGGAAGCCGAGCGGGTTGTCGGGCGACCAGGAGCACAGGTCGGTGCTCCAGTCGAACTCGTACCGCTCCCACGCCCCCTGGTTGCCGCGCGCGGACAGCCAGGACTGATAGCTGCTCGCGCCGGTCTGGGTCCAACTGGACAGCACCTGGGGCTTGTCGGCGGGAGCCGCCGCGGCGGGAGCGGCCGTCGCGGCGACGCCGCCGACCGCGAGGGCGGCGGCGGACAGGGTGGTGGCGAGCCGATGACGGGTGCGCATGCGCATCCTCCGGGGAATCGGACGGCCTGGGGAACAGCCGTGTGGGGACCGGAGGTTGAAGTTACGACCCGGGGGTGGAATGCACAACCCTCCGCGCGTTTACACGAGTTGACTACCTTTCGAACATCCGGCCGCAGGGCGCGGGAACGGCGGACGGACCGAGCGGCACAGAAAAGTGCACGACCGTTCGTGCTAATCTTGGCGTCCTCCTCTCCCCTCCCAGACAAAGGAGCGACCGGCATGAAACCTGCCGTGGCCGTCGCCAGCAGCATCCTCAACGCCACCGCGCTCCTTCCGGGCCGGGCGGCGGGCAGGGGCGCGTTCTCCCTGTTCCACATGCCGATGGTGCGCAGTCGGCTGCGCACCGCGGAACGAAAGGTGTTCGAAAAGGCCCGGGTGGACCGGATACGCCTCGGCAGCGGCAGGCACGCGGTGGCCTACCACTGGGGCGGCGGCGACCGCCCCGCGCTGCTCGCGCACGGCTGGCAGTCGCGGGCCTCCCGGCTGGCCTGCTTCGTCCCCGAACTGCTCGAACGCGGCCACAGCGTCATCGCCTTCGACGCCCCTGCCCACGGCGAGGCGGACGGCCGCAGCACCACGATCCTGGACTACCGCGACATCGTCCTCGCCCTCGACGACCGGTACGGGACGTTCGACTGCCTCATCGCCCACTCCCTGGGCGCGCTCGGCTCGTTCTTCGGGCTGCGGCACGGCGCGCGGGCCCGCAGGATCGTCACCATCGGCGGCGTCTGCGACTTCGACTACCTGGTCGACGAGTTCTGCGCGGAGGTCGGGGCCGGCGACCGGCTCAGGTCCCGGCTGCGCGCGGAGGTCCGCACCCGGCTGTTCCCCGGCCTGCCCGCCGACGAGACGCCCTTCTCCCTCACGGACATGCCCGCCCACGTGTCCGCACCGCTCCTGGTGGTCCACGACGAGGACGACACCAGGATCCGGGTCGCGCAGGGCAGGCGGCTCGCCGCCGCGTTCGGCGACCGGGCCAGGCTCGTCGTCACCCGCGGCCTCGGCCACCGGCGCGTCCTCGGCGACGCCGACGTGCTCCGCACCGTTCTCGACTTCGTGGACAACGGCCCCGACCCCGCGGACGGAACGAACCCCCGCGCGACGGCGGCGGGCTGAGGCCGCGCGCCTGTCCCGCGGGCGGGCGGGCAGCCGTCCACCCGTTCGCTACACTCGGTCACCACGGCGATGCCACGGGAGTCCGGGGCCCGGGAAGGCAGGTGCGCATGGGTACGGCAGGAACGCGGGTGGACGGCCGGATCGCGCGCGGCGAGCAGACCCGGCGGCTCGTCCTCGGGCGGGCCATGGAGATCGCCTCGGTCGAGGGCCTCGACGCGCTCTCCATGGGGCGGCTCGCCTCGGAGCTGAAGCTGAGCAAGAGCGGTGTGTTCGCCCTCTTCGGCTCCAAGGAGGACCTGCAACTCGCGACCATCCGCGCCGCCGTCGCCGTCTTCACCACGCACGTGGTCGGACCGGCCGGCGAACTGCCCGCGGGCATCGGCCGGCTGAAGCACCTGTGCGACAGCTGGCTCGCCTATTCCCGCGAACGGGTCTTCCCCGGCGGGTGCTTCTTCTACTCGGTGTCCGCCGAGTACGACGCCCGCGCGGGCAAGGTGCACGACGCGCTCGTCACGGCGCGTTCCGACTGGCTCGCCTACCTGGAGCGGACCGCGCGGGAGGCACGGGAGGCGGGCGAGCTGACGGCGGACGCGGACCTGCCGCAGCTCGTCTTCGAACTCGCGGCGCTGCTTGAGATGGCGAACGCCGAATCCGTCCTGCACGACGACGTCACGGCCTACGGCAAAGCGGCCAGGGGAATCCTCGACCGCCTGCTGCGCGTGGCCGTCGACCCGTCGCGGCTGTCCGCCCCGTGACACCGCCGCCCGGGGGCGCCGGCCAGGCCGCGCGCCCCCGGCGCCCTCACTGCCAACTGGCGTGCAGCGGCTTGCCCTCCGCGTATCCCGCGGCGCTCTGCACCCCGACCACCGCGCGTTCGGCGAACTCCTCCAGGGTCGCCGCGCCCGAGTAGGTGCAGGCGGACCTGATCCCGGCCACGATGGAGTCGACGAGGTCCTCCACCCCGGGCCGGGCCGGATCGAGGAACATGCGCGAGGTCGAGATGCCCTCCTCGAACAGCGCCTTGCGCGCCCGGTCGTAGGCGGACTCCTCACTCGTCCTGTTCCGCACGGCACGTGCCGAGGCCATGCCGAAACTCTCCTTGTACAGCCGCCCGTCGGCGGTCTGCTGGAGG
This sequence comes from Streptomyces marincola, assembly GCF_020410765.1. NCBI lineage: Bacteria > Bacillati > Actinomycetota > Actinomycetes > Kitasatosporales > Streptomycetaceae > Streptomyces > Streptomyces marincola. The sequence continues at coordinate 466,071 of NZ_CP084541.1, forward strand.
TCGCCGGGCGACTCGAAGGTGCCGGCGAACCACGAGCCGATCATCACGTTCGACGCCCCCGCGGCCAGGGCCATCGCCACGTCCCTCGGGTGCCTGACCCCGCCGTCGGCCCACACGTGCTTGCCGAGCCTGCGCGCCTGCGCGGCGCATTCGAGCACGGCGGAGAACTGCGGGCGCCCCACGCCCGTCATCATGCGCGTGGTGCACATCGCGCCGGGACCCACGCCGACCTTCACGATGTCGGCCCCCGCCTCGATCAGGTCCCTGGTGCCCTCGGCCGAGACCACGTTGCCCGCGACGACCGGCACCCCCGGGTCGAGGGCGCGCACCGCGCGCAGCGTCGAGATCATCGACTCCTGGTGGCCGTGCGCGGTGTCCACCACGAGCGTGTCGACCCCCGCTTCGAGCAGCGCCTTGGCCCGCCCGGCGACGTCGCCGTTGATGCCGACGGCTGCGGCGACGCGCAGCCGCCCGTCCGCGTCGGTGGCCGGCGTGTACAGCGTCGCGCGCAGCGCGCCCTTGCGGTTGAGGATGCCGACGAGGCGGCCGTCGGCGCCGACGGCCGGGGCGATCTTGCGGTGCGCGCTGTCCAGCGTGTGGAACGCCTCGCGCGGGTCGAGGCCCGCGTCGAGCACCAGCAGGTCCCGGGACATCACCTCGCCCACCTGGGTGAACCGGTCGACGCCCAGCAGGTCGGCCTCCGTGACGATGCCGACCGGCCGTTCCGACGAGACCACCACGGCCGCGCCGTGCGCGCGCTTGGGGAGCAGGGCGAGCGCGTCGGCGACGGTCTGCGTGGGCGCCAGGACGATGGGGGTGTCGAGCACCAGGTGGCGGCGCTTGACCCAGCCGATGACCTCGGTGACGACGTCGAGCGGGATGTCCTGCGGGATCACCACGAGCCCGCCGCGGCGCGCCACGGTCTCCGCCATCCGGCGGCCGGCGACGGCGGTCATGTTCGCCACGACCAGCGGGATCGTCGTGCCCGTGCCGTCCGGGGTGGCGAGGTCGACGGCCTGCCGGGAGCCGACCGCGGAACGGTTGGGAATCATGAACACGTCGTCGTACGTCAGATCGTAGGACGGCGTGACGTCGTTGAGGAACCTCATGTCGCTCTCTCACCTGCTGCTGTACGGGTCCGGCCGGTGGGGAGCTGCGGCTCCTGTGTCAGTATCGCCGATCCCGGCGCGGAGGAACGAACCGCCCCGGCGCCGCGGGCGGGGGCGCTCGCCGCGGCGGGCGGGCCGCGGCGCGGCGCCGCCCGCCGCGGTCACGAGGCCCGCAGGTCGGGGTCCTCCCGGTCCAGGGCCGGCTGCCGTCCCGAGGGCTGCGCCAGCAGGCGGTCTGCGGCGGCGGTGTCGGTGACCAGGCTGGTCACCAGGCCGGAGCGCAGCACCGCCCCGATGGCGTCCGCCTTGCGACGGCCGCCCGCGATGGCGACCACCTCGGGCACGCGCCGCAGCCGGTCCGCCTCCACGGTGATGCACCGCTCCCCCAGGTCCCGCCCCACGCGGCGGCCGTCCTCGGCGAACAGATGCGCCGACATCTCGGCCGCCACACCGAGCGAGGCGTAGTGCTCCCGCTCGTCCTTGCCGAGCATGTCGTGCACCGCCGAGATGCCCGGCTCCCAGGAGCCGATGGACACGGCGGCGATCGTCACCCGGTCGAAGAACTCGAACGCCGCGGCGATGCCGGGCTGCCGGCGCAGCGCCGCCGCCGTCCCCGGGTCGGGCAGCAGCATCGGCGCGTAGATCGGGTGCGCGGCGCCGCCCGAGACGGCCGCCGCCCGGCGCACCGCCTCGACCGAGCCGCGCTCCGCCGTGCCCGCGTCGTACACGCCGGTGAGCTGCACCACCGTGCAGGGCGGCAACTCCCGCAGCGCCGCCGCCATGTGGATCGTCGAGCGCCCCCACGCGAGCCCGAGCACGTCGCCCTCCGACACCAGCTCGCCCAGCAGCTCGGCCGCCACCTCCCCCAGGTGCTCGGGGTCCGGCGTGTCGTCCGCCGCGCCGGGCGGCGACTCGGCGACCACGACGTGCCGCAGGCCGAACCGCGCGCGCAGCGCGTCGGACCGTTCCGCGTCGAGCTCCGCGGGCACCCGGATCTCGATGCGCACCAGGTCGTGCTCCACCGCGGACTCCAGCACGCGGGCGACCTTGAACCGGCTGACGCCGAACTCGTCGGCGATCTGGATCTTCGACTTGCCTTCCAAGTAGAAGCGGCGCGCCATCGCCGCCGCCTGCATCAGCTCGGCGGGCCCCATCCGTGTGGATGACCTCCCGGTCGGCACCGCACTCACCTCACTGTCCTCCGCCATGTGTCCCCGCTCACGTCTCCGCGTTCATCCTCGCAGATGCCGGGCACCGCCGAGCCGGGTGCCGCACACCCCCGGGCGGCACGGCACCTGATCGACAGCAGCTGTTCATCCCGCCGTGGGCCCGGAAGCGGCCCGCCGCGCCTGCTCGCGCAGCGCGGCGACCGCCGCCGCGGGGTCGTCGGCCCCGTAGACGGCCGAGCCCGCGACGAACACGTCCGCGCCCGCCTCGGCGCACCGCTCGATCGTCGACGCGGAGACCCCGCCGTCCACCTGGAGCCACAGCGGCAGCCCGTGGCGGTCGATGAGCTGCCGGGTCCGCCGGATCTTCGGCAGCATGACGTCGAGGAACGCCTGCCCGCCGAAGCCCGGCTCGACGGTCATCACCAGGACCATGTCGAGTTCGGGCAGCAGGTCCTCGTAAGGTTCGATCGGCGTGGCCGGCTTCAGCGCGAGCGAGGCCCGCGCGCCCTTGGCCCTGATCTCCCGTGCCAGCCGGACCGGGGCCGCGGCGGCCTCGGCGTGGAAGGTCACCGAGCCCGCGCCCGCCTCGACGTACTGCGGCGCCCACCGGTCGGGGTCCTCGATCATCAGGTGGCAGTCGAGCGGGGTACGGGTGGCCCGGCCCAGCGCCTCGACGACGGGCAGTCCGAGCGTCAGGTTGGGCACGAAGTGGTTGTCCATCACGTCGATGTGCAACCAGTCGGCGCCCTCGACGGCGGCGGCCTCCTCGGCGAGGCGCGCGAAGTCGGCCGACAGCATACTGGGGTTGATCTGAGCCATGGCCGCAAGTATTCAGCATCACGGCCGGCGCCCCGCGCGCCCCCCGGCCGCGGGAGGTGCGCACCGGGGCGCGCGGCACACCCTCCCCGGCGCGCGGCACACCATGCCCGGCGCGCGGCGCCTCGTTCGGAAACGCGCGACCCCCTACCGCGTGCGCCGCAGCAGGGCCAGGTACATCGCGTCGGTGCCGTGCAGGTGCGGCCACAGCTGGACATCGGGGCCCTCGCCGAGCGCGGGCACCCCGGGCAGCAGGGGGCGCGCGTCGACGCGTTCCACGCCGATGCCGTCGAGCCCCTTCAGCACGTCGCCCACGACCAGACGGGTCTCGGCCAGGTGCGGAGAACACGTCGCGTAGCCCACCACCCCGCCGGGTCTCACCGCGGCCAGGGCGCCGCGCAGCAAGTCGCGCTGGAGCGCGGTGAGTCGGTCCAGGTCCTCGGGACGGCGGCGCCAGCGCGCCTCCGGGCGGCGGCGCAGCGCGCCGAGACCCGTGCACGGCACGTCCACCAGGACCCGGTCGAACGTGCCGGGCCGCCACGCGGGCCTGGTGCCGTCGGCGACGACCGCGTGCGCCGGGCCCGGATTGCCCGCCAGCGCGCGGGCCACGAGCCGGGCCCGGTGCGGCTGCTTCTCGGCGGCCACCAGCGCGGCGCCGCGCTCGGCCGCCAGGGCCGCGAGCAGGGCGGCCTTGCCGCCTGGACCCGCGCAGCCGTCGAGCCAGCGGGCGTCGCGGCCGGTCAGCGGGGCGTTGGCCAGCGCGAGAGCCACCAGTTGGCTGCCCTCGTCCTGCACGCCGGCCCTGCCCTCGCGGACGGGGTCGAGCGCGCCGGGCTCGCCGCCCTCGGCCAGCCGCGCCGCGTAGGGGGAGTAACGGCCGGGCTCCGCGCGGCCGTCGGCGAGCAGTTCGGCCACGGTGGAACGGCCGGGGCGGGCGGCCAGCGTCACCCGCGGCCTGTCGTTGTCGGCCGCGAGCAGGCTCTCGATCCCTTCGCGGTCGCCGCCGAGCGCGTCCCACAGGGCGGAGACGATCCAGCGCGGGTGCGCGTGCACCAGCGCCAGGTGCTGCTCCGGGTCCTCGTCGTACGGCGGGGCGACCCGCTCAAGCCACCCGTCGAGGTCGTGCGCGGTGACCTTGCGCAGCACCGCGTTGACGAACTTCGCCCGCCCGTCGCCCAGCACGCAGCGCGCCAGCTCGACGGAGGCGCTGACCGCCGCGTGGCTCGGGATGCGGGTGCCGAGCAGCTGGTGCGCGCCGAGCGAGAGCACGTCGAGCACCGGCGGGTCGACCTCGCGCAACGGCCGGTCCACACACGCGGCGAGCACGGCGTCGTAGGTGCCCTGGCGGCGCAGCGTGCCGTACACCAGCTCGGTGGCCAGGGCGGCATCGCGCGCGTCGAGCGTGCCGTCCGCCCTGGCCTTGGCGAGCATCGGGGGCAGGACCAGGTTGGCGTACGCGCCGCGCTCGTCGACGGCGCGCAGCGCGTCGAAGGCGAGCAGGCGCACCGGGTCCCTGCGGGGCTTGCGGTAGGGCCTGTCGGGACGGCGCGGCCGGGTGCTCACGGTGCGGTCAACTCCGGGTGGTACGGGACGGGTGCGGTGCAAGCCTACGGCTGCGGCGCGGTCAGCCGCTCCCCGGCCGCGACCCGGACGCCGCGCGCCCAGTCGGCGGCGCGCATCGGCTTCTTGCCCTGCGGCTGCACCCACAGCAGCTCGACGGCGTGCGAGCCGGTCCCCACGTGGACCGACTGCTTGTCCGCGGCCAGCTCGCCCGGGGCGAGCCCCGCGCGCGCGGGCGCCGGCGCGACCTGCCGCAGCTTCAGCCGCTCGCCGCGGAAGACCGTCCAGGCGCCGGGCGCCGGCGTGCAGGCGCGCACCTGGCGGTCGACGTGCAGGGCGGGCGCGTTCCAGTCGACGGCGGCGTCCTCGACGGTGAGCTTCGGTGCCATGCTCACGCCCTCGGCCGGCTGCGGCCTGGCCGTCAGCGTGCCGTCCTCGATGCCGTCCATGGTCGCGGCGAGCAGCCCGGCCCCGGCGAGCGCGAGCCGGGTCAGCAGGTCGCCGCTGGTGTCCTCGGGCCTGATCCGCTCGGTCAGCAGGCCGAACACGGGACCGGAGTCGAGTCCCTCCTCGATCTGGAACGTGGCCGCCCCGGTGATCTCGTCGCCCGCGAGCAGGGCCCGCTGCACCGGCGCCGCGCCGCGCCAGGCGGGCAGCAGGGAGAAGTGCAGGTTGACCCAGCCCCTGGCCGGGATGTCGAGGGCCGCCTTGGGCAGGAGCGCGCCGTAGGCGACGACGGGGCAGCAGTCGGGGGCGATCTCGCGGAGGCGGTCGAGGAACGCCGGTTCCCTGGGGCGCGCGGGCGTGAGGACCTCGATCCCCGCCTCGTCGGCGCGCTCGGCCACGGGGCTGCGCACCAGGCGGCGCCCGCGCCCCGCGGGGGCGTCGGGCCGGGTGACGACGGCGACCACCTCGTGCCGCTCCGAGGCCAGCAGGGCGTCCAGGGCGGGAACGGCCACCTCGGGCGTGCCGGCGAAGACAAGCCTCATCGTGCGGTATTCACCTCTCGTGGACGGTGCGGGCGAGGAGCGCACCCGCGGGGCGGCTGGCAAGTCTACGGTCCGCCGGGGCCCGGCGCCGCCAGGGGCGTGCAGGTCATCGGGCGCCGCGCCGAGTTGACAATGCGCGCCGCCAGCGTGACCCCGACGGGCGGTGGCGCGTTGTCAAGACAGATTGACCGCAACGGGCCGTTTTGGGGCCCGCTTCCTTGACGCCGGTTCGAGAGGCTTGTTCATGGCCGACCACGCCACCCCTGACGCTCAGGCACGGGCCAGCTTGCATGTGCTGGTGCGGGACATCGAGCGGGTCCGCCGCCAGGTGGACGCGCTGCGCACCCTCACCGCTCAGCTCGGCAACGTCTACCGCCCGCGCCGCACCGGGCCATCGGCCGGATTCGTGGTGTACGGGCGGGCCCCCGCGCCGACGGTGCGCCTCGCGCAGGAACTCAGGGACAGTGTCGAGTCCCTGGTGACGGCGGCGGTGGACTTCGACCGTTCGCTCGGCTTCTCCTGGGACGCCGTGGGCTCCGCGCTCGGCGTGACCAAGCAGGCGGTGCACCGCCGCTACGGGGCGCGCCGGCCCGCGGGCGCGCCGCCGGCCCCGGCACGCGAGGCGGGGCGGCCCGAGGTGGCGGTGCCGCCCGCGGTGCCGCAGGCACGCGGGGTACCGGGGCAGGGCGGCCCGCCGGGAGTGGACGAGGCGCGGCCCGGCGCGTTCCCCGGGCAGCGCAGCGGCTGAGGCGCGCGGCGCCGGGCCGCGGCCCGGCGTCAGCCGATGTCGGCCGGGTCGATCAGCACGCGCGCCACGGCTCCGTCGCGCTGCGCGAGCCGGGCCGCCCTGGCCGTCTTCAACGCGCGGGCGAGCGCGGCCCCGCGGCCCGGGGGCACCCGGACCAGCGCCCGTTCCCAGCGCTCGCCCGGCGGCGGGTCGCCGGTGCGGCGCGGGCGGCCCGGGTCCGCGGCCGGAAGCGGCACGGGGCCGAGGACCTCGGCCTCCGGCGGCAGTTCCGCGCCGCCGAGCAGCGCGGCCACCGCGTCCTGCGGCCCGGTGACCGCCGCCATGCGCGAGACCGGCGGGAAGCCGAGCGCGGCGCGGTCGGCCAGCTCGCGCCGCGCGTGGCCCGCCGGGTCCCAGCGCACGAGCGACTGGACGGGGCGCACGGCGGACTCCGCGAGCACCACGACCGTGCCGCCCGCCGCTTGGGGCCTGACCAGGGCCGCGGCGTTCAGCCAGCGGCGCAGCGCCTCCTCCCCCGCCCGCAGGTCGGGCCGCCCGAGCAGCGCCCACCCGTCGAGCAGCAGGGCCGCCGCGTAGCCGGGTCCTGCGGCCACGGGTTCTGCCCCCGGGGTGCTCACGACGAGGGCGGGAGCGTCGGGCACCGTGTCGAGGACGTGGTCGCGCCCCGAGGTGCGCACGGGAACGGCGGGGAACGCCCGCCCCAGCTCCTCCGCCGTCCGCCTGGCCCCGATCACGACGGCGCGCAGCCGCGTGCCGCCGCAGTCCCGGCAGTGCCAGTCCGGCTGGCGCGTGCCGCACCAGCCGCAGCCGAGCACCTCGTCCGCGGCCTCCGCGGCCAGCGGGCCGTGGCAGTGGCCGCAGCGGGCCTGGGCGCGGCAGCGGTGGCAGGCCAGGTGCGGCGCGTAGCCGCGGCGCGGCACCTGCACGAGCACCGGGCCTTCGGCGAGCCCGGCGCGCAGCGCGTGCCAGGCGACGGTGGGCAGCCGGGCCGACCTGGCGGCCTCGTCCCTCGCCTGGTCCTCGTCGCCCACGGTCCGCACCAGCGGGGCCGCCGCACGCACGGTGTCCCGGTCGGCGGCCAGCGGGCGGGCCCAGCCGGTCTCGACGAGCTGGGCCGCCTCGGCGGTCACGGCGTGCCCGCCGAGCAGGACGGCGGCGCCCTCCTGGGCGGCGCGCAGCACGAGGACGTCGCGGGCGTGCGGACGCGGCGCGTGCTCGTCGCGATGCGCCGGGTCGCCGTCGTCCCAGACGGCCGCGATGGCCAGGTCGTGCACGGGCGCGAACATCGCGGCCCGCGTGCCCACGACGCCGCGCACGGCTCCCCGGCTGACGGCGAGCCAGCGCCGGTAGCGCGCCTCGCGCCCCGCGTCGGCGGTCAGCAGCACGTGGGCGCCGCCGCCGGTCAGCGCGGTCAGCGCGGCGTCGACACGGGCCGCGGCCCGGCCGTCGGGCAGGACGGCGAGCGCGCCCCGGCCGGCGGCCAGCGCGGTGGCCAGCGCGGTGGCCAGCTCCTCGGCCCAGCCGGGTCCTGGCAGCGCGGTCCACACGGCCCGCGGCGCCTCGCCGCGGGCGACGGCGTCGAGGAAGCCGGGCCCGTGCGGGTAGCGGGCCCAGCCGCCGGGTCCTGGCGGCGCGGGCGGGGCCTGCGGTCCCGCGGACGGCTGCCGTTCCGCGCGGGCCATGCGGGGCGGCACCGCGAGGGCGACGACATCGGCGAGGGTCCCCGCGTACCGGTCGGCCACCGCGCGGCACAGGCGCAGGAGCGTGGGCGTGAGGACCCGTTCGGTGGAGAGCACCTGGGCGAGCGGGGCGAGCACGCCGGGGAAGTCGGAGTCGGCGCGCCGTTCGACGATGTACCCGTTGATCAGACGGCCGCCCTCGCGGCGGCCGTCGCGCTGGCCGGCGCCGAAGCGGACCCTGACCCTGACGCCCGGCTGGGCCTCGGCGTCCATGGCCGCGGGCACCGCGTAGTCGAAGTAGCGGTCGAGGTGGACCAGGCCCTTGTCGACCAGCACGCGGGCGACGGGCAGGTGCTCCGCGGGCCGGGCGCCGCGCCAGGTGCGCGGCCTGGCCCGGGGGGCCGCGCCGCCGCGGGCGGCGGCGCGCAGCAGCGCCAGCTGCTCACCGCCGCGCGCTTCCCGTTCCGCTGCCTCGCCCACGGCACCCAGTACATCAAACGGGTCGGACGCCCGTGTGCCGCCCGGGGCGGCACGGCGTCACCTGCGGGCCGGGGCGGGGGGCGCGGCGGGGCGCCCCCCGGCGGCGGTGCCTCAGAGACCGGTCGCGGCGCGCAGGGCGTCGACGCGGTCGGTGCGCTCCCAGGTGAACTCCGGCAGCTCGCGGCCGAAGTGGCCGTAGGCGGCGGTCCTGGCGTAGATGGGGCGCAGCAGGTCGAGGTCGCGGATGATGGCGGCCGGGCGCAGGTCGAAGACCTGGGAGATGGCCTGTTCGATGCGCTCGGCCGGCACGGTGGCGGTGCCGAAGGTCTCCACGAAGAGACCGACCGGCTCGGCCTTGCCGATGGCGTACGCGACCTGCACCTCGCAGCGGGTGGCGAGCCCGGCGGCCACGACGTTCTTGGCGACCCAGCGCATCGCGTAGGCCGCGGAACGGTCCACCTTCGAGGGGTCCTTGCCGGAGAACGCGCCGCCGCCGTGCCGCGCCATGCCGCCGTAGGTGTCGATGATGATCTTCCGGCCGGTGAGTCCCGCGTCGCCCATCGGGCCGCCGATCTCGAACCGCCCGGTCGGGTTCACCAGGAGGCGGTACCCGTCCGTCTCCAGCTTGATGCCCTCGTCCGTCAGCAGCTTCAGCTCGGCCTCGACGACGAACTCGCGGATGTCGGGCGCCAGGAGCGAGTCGAGGTCGATGTCGCTCGCGTGCTGGCTCGACACCACGACCGTGTCGAGACGGGCGGCCTTGTCGCCGTCGTACTCGATGGTGACCTGGGTCTTGCCGTCGGGGCGCAGGTAGGGGATGGTGCCGTTCTTGCGCACCTCGGACAGGCGGTGCGAGAGGCGGTGGGCCAGCCGGATCGGCAGCGGCATCAGTTCCGGCGTCTCGTCGCACGCGTAGCCGAACATCAGGCCCTGGTCGCCCGCGCCCTGGCGGTCCAGCTCGTCCTCGTCGCCCTCCACCCGGTTCTCGTAGGCGGTGTCCACGCCCTGGGCGATGTCGGGGGACTGCGCGCCGATGGAGACGGAGACGCCGCAGGAGGCGCCGTCGAACCCCTTCTTGGAGGAGTCGTAACCGATTTCGAGGATCTTGTCGCGCACGAGCGAGGCGATCGGCGCGTATGCCTGCGTGGTGACCTCGCCGGCCACATGGACCTGGCCGGTCGTGATCAGCGTTTCCACGGCCACGCGCGAGGAGGGGTCCTCCCGCAGCAGCGCGTCGAGAATGGTGTCGCTGATCTGGTCGGCGATCTTGTCGGGGTGACCCTCGGTCACGGATTCCGAGGTGAAAAGACGGCGGGACACATCGCTCCCTCGTGTTGCAGCGGCTGCTGACTCAAGTCACTGGCTGATCGCCCACGGGGGCGGGGCCGGCGCCAGTGTATCCGGCCGGAACCCGGCCAGGACCTGCGGCACGGCCTCGGTCCTGGCATGGATACCGGGGACCACAGTAACGGTCCGGTATCCCTCCGGCATAGAGGCCGCCCGCACTGCGAGACGTCCCGCGCCGCGCGGCGGTCAGGCCCCGGGCGCGGGTGCGCCGGTCAGGCGCCTGCCCACGATGTCCCAGATCCGGTCCGCCACCTCGTCCTTCGTGCCGCGCGGAACGGCGGTCTCGCCGCCCTCGGCCTCGATGACGACCGCCTCGTTCTCCTCGGCGCCGAACACCAGTGCTTCACCGACCCGGTTGACGACGAGCAGGTCGCAGCCCTTGCGGGCCAGCTTGGCGCGGCCGTTGGCGAGGACGTCGTCGGTCTCGGCCGCGAAGCCCGCGACGACGCTGCCCCGGCGCCGGTTCGCGGCCAGTTCGGCCAGGATGTCGGGGTTGCGGACGAGGGCGACCGGCTCGGGGTCCTCCCCGTCCCGCTTCTTGATCTTGCGGTCGGCGCGGACGGCGGGCCGGAAGTCGGCCACGGCCGCCGCCATGACCACCGCGTCGGCGTCCCCCGCGGCTTCGAGGGCCGCCGCGCGCAGTTCGAGCGCGGTGCCGACCTCGACGACCTCGGCGCCCGCGGGCGCGGGCAGCGCGGTGTTCGCGGCGATCAGCGTGACGCGCGCGCCCCGGGCGACGGCCGTCCTGGCCAGGGCGTATCCCTGTTTGCCCGAGGAACGGTTGCCGAGGAAGCGCACCGGGTCCAGCGGTTCGCGGGTGCCGCCCGCGGTGACGACGACGTGCCGGCCCGCGAGGTCCGCCGCCGGGGCGGTGCCCGCGCGGGACAGCACCCGCCGGCACACCGCGAAGATGGCGTCGGGGTCGGGCAGCCGCCCCTTGCCCGTGTCCGCGCCCGTCAGCCGCCCCACGGCGGGCTCGATGACGAGGCAGCCGCGCCGCCTGAGGGTCGCCACGTTCTCCCGGGTGGCGGGGTGCTCCCACATCTCGGTGTGCATCGCGGGTGCGAAGACCACGGGGCAGGTGGCGGTGAGCAGGACGTTCGTCAGCAGGTCGTCGGCCCGGCCGCCGGCGGCCCGGGCGAGGACGTCCGCCGTCGCCGGGGCGACGACCACCAGGTCGGCCGCCCGGCCGATGCGGACGTGCGGCACCTCCTCGACGTCCTGCCAGACCTCCGTGGTCACCGGGGCGCCGGACAGGGCGGCCCACGTGGGGGCGCCGACGAACTTCAGTGCCGAGGCCGTCGGGACCACGCGCACCTCGTGCCCCGACTCGGTGAACTGCCGCAGCAGCTCGCACGCCTTGTAGGCGGCGATGCCGCCCCCCACTCCGAGCACGACCCTGGGCCGCTCCATCGCTCGCCTCTCCCTGTAGTCCTGGGCCGCTTCTCCCGCCGCCGCCCGTCTTCGGAGGTCCATCCTGCCGCACGGCACGGAAAAGGCCCGGCGCGCGGCCGGGCCTTCGGGTCGGGAACGCCGTCAGTCGGTGGCGCCCTCGACCGCCTCCGAGGTCAGCAGTCCCGCGTTGATCTCACGCAGCGCGATGGAGAGCGGCTTCTCGTGGACGTGCGTGTCCACGAGCGGCCCGACGTACTCCAGCAGGCCCTCGCCGAGCTGCGAGTAGTAGGCGTTGATCTGGCGCGCGCGCTTGGCGGCGTAGATCACGAGGCTGTACTTCGAATCCGTGGCCTCAAGCAGCTCGTCGATCGGCGGGTTGATGATGCCCTCGGGCGTGGTGATGGAAGAGGACACGCTCTGCCTTCCGCTGGATGTCTCAGGATGCCCCACGATGGGTAGGGGTCAACGAATCAAGGCTAGCAGTTCGGCCGCGACGTCCTCGACCGAGGTGTTGACCAGCGTGATGTCGAACTCACGCTCCGCCGCGAGCTCCGTGCGCGCCACGGCGAGGCGGCGCTCGACGACGGCGGGCGCCTCCGTGCCGCGGCCGGTGAGCCGGCGGACCAGCTCCTCCCAGCTGGGCGGCGCGAGGAACACGAGCCGGGCGTCCGGCATGGACGTCCGCACCAGGCGGGCGCCCTGGAGGTCGATCTCCAGGAGCACGGGCGCGCCCGAGTCGAGGCGGTCGAGCACGGCGCGACGGGGCGTTCCGTAGCGGTTGCCGGCGAACTCGGCCCACTCCAGCAGCTCGCCGTTGGCGACCAGCTTGTCGAACTCCTCGTCGTCCACGAAGAAATAGTGCACGCCGTGCCGCTCGCCCGGGCGGGGCTTGCGCGTGGTGGCGGAGACGGAGAGCCACACCTCGGGATGGGCCTTGCGCAGATGAGCGACGACCGTGCTCTTGCCGACCCCCGAGGGGCCGGAGAGCACGGTCAGTCGCGGACGATCGGTCATGCGGTGATTATCGCTTCTCCCGCGGCGGCGGCGAAAACCGCGCCGCCGGGTCGCGCGCGGGTCAGGCCGGAGTGCTGCCGAACTCGCGTTCCAGCGCCGCGATCTGGTTGGAGCCGAGCCCGCGGACCCGGCGGCTCTCGGAGATGCCGAGCCGCTCCATGATCTGGCGGGCGCGGACCTTGCCGACGCCAGGCATCGACTCCAGCAGGGCGCTGACCTTCATCTTGCCGATGACATCGTTCTCCTGGCCCTGCTTGATGACCTCGTGCAGCGACGCGCCGGAGTGCTTGAGCCGATTCTTGACCTCGGCGCGCTCCCGGCGAGCCGCGGCGGCCTTCTCAAGCGCGGCTGCGCGCTGTTCAGGGGTTAGGGGCGGTAGAGCCACGCCTACGTCACCTCGGTTGTCGAACTGTCGGATACGGAACGGTGAGGAACCTAGTGGTCCCCGCACCAGTGGGGCAACGAGCAACGCTCGGGTGCCCCGTTCTCGACGGAGACTAGCGGTGCTCGACGCAATAAGTCAGGGAGAATCGACAAAAAGTCCTGGTCAGCTGTGAAGCGGCCTCCACATTTCCGACATAACGCACCCGTCGGCGCCCCAAGGCGACGGCCCGTCACCCTCCGGCACCGACGCACGCGGCCAGGGCCGCGGCCTCACGCTCCGCCGCGGCGCGCAGGGCGCCCGCGTCCGGGCCGTGCCGCAGCACGCCCCTGCTCACGCTGGGCAGCACGTCGCGCAGCGCGCCGCCGAAGACGCGCGGCAGGTCGGCCGCGCGCGCCCCCTGCGCGCCGAGCCCCGGGGCCAGCAGCGGTCCGCCCATCGCGAGATCCTCGCCCGCCTCCGCGAGGGTCGCGCCGACCACGGCGCCGAAGGAGCCCAGCGGCAGGGCGCCCGCGTTCTCCGCGCGCAGCCGCCCGAGCACGGCACCGGCCACCGAGGGCCCCGCCTCCGTCGTCGCCCGCTGCACCTCGGCGCCCTCCGGGTTGGAGGTGAGGGCGAGCACGAACACGCCCGCGCCGTGCGCGCGCGCCAGGTCGAACGCCGGCCGCAGCGCGTCGAACCCGAGGTAGGGGCTCAGCGTGACCGCGTCCGAGCGCAGCGGCGCGCCCTCGGCCAGGTAGGCGTCCGCGTAGGCGGCCATCGTCGAACCGATGTCGCCGCGCTTGACGTCCGTGACGACCAGCGCGCCCGCCGCCCTGGCGTCCGCGATGGCCCGCTCCAGCACGGCCACGCCGCGGGAGCCGAAGCGTTCGAAGAACGCCGACTGCGGTTTGAGTACCGCGACCCGGTCGGCCAGCGCCTCCACCACCGTCGCGGTGAACCGTTCGAGGCCGCCGACGTCGTCGGGCAGCCCCCACTCGGCGAGCAGCGCGGCGTGCGGGTCGATGCCCACGCACAGCGGGCCGCGTTCGTCCATGGCACGGCGCAGGCGCGCGCCGAACGGCTCGGGCGCGGTCATCGCGACTCCTCGGGGGCGCGGGCGGCGGCCGGGCCGGTTTCCGCCGAGGCGCCGACGGCCTCGGCCAGGCTGCGGTACGGGCTCGCGGCCAGCCGTTCCGCGATGCCGCGGTGCAGGTCGCGGGCCCATCCTGGACCGCCGTAGACGAAGCCGCTGTACCCCTGCACGAGCGTGGCGCCGGCCAGGATGTGCTGCCAGGCGTCGTCCGCGGTCTCGATGCCGCCCACGCCGATCAGGGTCAGCCGGTCGCCGGCCCGCGCGTACAGGCGGCGGAGCACGGCGAGCGAGCGCTCCTTGAGCGGGGCGCCGGACAGGCCGCCGGCGCCGAGGGCCTCGACCGCCGCGGCCCCGGTGGTCAGCCCCGCGCGCCCCGTGGTCGTGTTGGTCGCGACGATGCCGTCGAGGCCGGTCTCGACGGCGAGGTCGGCGACCGCGTCGATGTCCTCGTCTGCCAGATCGGGGGCGATCTTGACCAGCAGCGGAACGCGGCGCACGGGCGAGGACCGGTCGGCGGCCTCGCGGACGGCGGCGAGCAGGGGCCGCAGCCGGTCGGCGGCCTGGAGGTCGCGCAGCCCCGGGGTGTTCGGCGAGGACACGTTGACCACGAGGTAGTCGGCGTGGCGGGCCAGCCGCCGGGTCGTGGTGACGTAGTCGGCGACTGCCTCCGATTCGGGGACGGATTTGTTCTTGCCGATGTTGACGCCGACCACGGGCCTGGGGGCGCGGAGCCTGGCCAGGCGGGCCGCGACGGCGACCGAGCCGTCGTTGTTGAAGCCCATCCGGTTGATCAGGGCCCGGTCGGCCGGCAACCGGAACAGGCGCGGCGCCGGGTTCCCCGGCTGCGGACGGGCGGTCACGGTGCCGATCTCGACGAAGTCGAAGCCGAGGGCGGCCAGGCCCGTGACGCCCACGGCGTTCTTGTCGAATCCGGCGGCGAGGCCGAGCGGTCCCGGCAGGTCGAGCCCGAGCGCGTGAACGCGCAGGGAGGGGTGCGAGGGCGCGTACGCGGTGCGCACCGCACCACGCGCGCCGGGGACCCGGGCGGCGGCCCTGATGAGCCCGAACGCCAGGTGGTGCGCGCGTTCGGCGTCCACGCGCCGCAGGACCTTGTCGAACAGCAGTTGGTAGGCGGGCACGTCGCTCACCGCTCCCTGGTCGCGTCGAGGTCGCGCGCGTGGTCCTGGAGGGAGCGGACCCCGACCTCGCCGCGGTTCAGGGCGTCGATGCCCTGCACCGCGGCGGCCAGTGCCTGCACCGTCGTCAGGCAGGGCACCCCGCGGGCGACGGCGGCGGTCCTGATGTCGTAGCCGTCGAGCCGGCCGCCAGTGCCGTAGGGCGTGTTGACGATGAGGTCGACCTGGCCCTCGTGGATCAGCGTGACGATGGTCGGCTGGCCCTGCGGGCCCGTCCCCTCGCTCTGCTTGCGCACGACGGTGGCCTGGATGCCGTTGCGCTGGAGCACCTCGGCCGTCCCCGAGGTGGCCAGCAGCTCGAAGCCGTGCTCGACCAGGGCCCTGGCGGGGAAGATCACGGCGCGCTTGTCGCGGTTGGCGACCGAGACGAAGGCCCGGCCCTTGGTCGGCAGCGCGCCGTAGGCGCCCGCCTGCGACTTGGCGTAGGCGGTGCCGAAGACCGAGTCGATGCCCATGACCTCGCCCGTCGACCGCATCTCCGGGCCGAGCACGGTGTCCACGCCGCGCCCGTGCACGTCGCGGAACCTCGACCAGGGCATCACCGCCTCCTTCACGGAGATCGGCGCGGACGGGGGCAGCGTTCCGCCGTCCCCGTGCGCCGGCAGCAGGCCCTCGGCCCGCAGCTGCGCCACGGTGGCGCCCAGCGAGATGCGCGCCGCCGCCTTGGCCAGCGGCACGGCGGTGGCCTTGGAGGTGAACGGCACGGTGCGGGAGGCGCGGGGGTTGGCTTCGAGCACGTACAGGATGTCGCCTGCCAGCGCGAACTGGATGTTGATCAGTCCGCGGACGCCGACGCCGCGGGCGATGGCCTCCGTGGAGGCGCGCAGCCGCTTGATGTCGTGGCCGCCCAGCGTGATCGGGGGCAGCGCGCAGGCGGAGTCGCCCGAGTGGATGCCGGCCTCCTCGATGTGCTCCATCACGCCGCCGAGGTACAGCTCCTCGCCGTCGTAGAGGGCGTCGACGTCGATCTCGATGGCGTCGTCGAGGAACCGGTCGATCAGGACCGGGTGTTCGGAGATCAGCCCGGCGTGCAGCCTCAGGTACTCGGCGAGCGCGGGCTCGTCGTACACGATCTGCATCCCGCGGCCGCCGAGCACGTAGCTGGGCCGCACCATGACCGGGTAGCCGATGCCCGCGGCGATGTCCTTGGCCTCGTCGAAGGAGAACGCGGTGCCGTACTTCGGCGCGGGCAGTCCCGCGTCGGCCAGGACACGGCCGAACGCGCCGCGCTCCTCGGCGAGGTCGATCGCCTCGGGCGAGGTGCCGACCACGGGCACGCCGTTGTCCTTCAGCGCCTGCGCCAGGCCGAGCGGGGTCTGCCCGCCGAGCTGCACCAGCACCCCGGCGACGGGGCCCGCCTGCGTCTCGGCGTGGACGACCTCAAGGACGTCCTCCAGGGTCAGCGGCTCGAAGTACAGCCGGTCGGAGGTGTCGTAGTCGGTGGAGACCGTCTCCGGGTTGCAGTTGACCATCACGGTCTCGTAGCCCGCCTCGCTGAGCGCGAAGCACGCGTGGACGCACGAGTAGTCGAACTCGATGCCCTGGCCGATGCGGTTGGGGCCGGAGCCGAGGATGATCACCGCGGGCTTCTCCCGCGGCGTGACCTCGGACTCCTCGTCGTAGGACGAGTACAGGTAGGGCGTGCGGGCCGCGAACTCCGCGGCGCAGGTGTCGACGGTCTTGTACACCGGGCGCACGCCCAGCGCGTGCCTGACCTCGCGGACGACGTTCTCGCGCAGGCCGCGGATGCCCCCGATCTGGGCGTCGGAGAAGCCGTGCCGCTTGGCGGCGGCCAGCAGCTCCGGGCCCAGCCGGTCGGCCGCCGCGAGTTCGTCGGCGATCTCCTTGATCAGGAAGAGCTGGTCGACGAACCAGGGGTCGATGCGCGTGGCCTCGAACACCTCGTCGGGCGTGGCCCCCGCCCTGATGGCGGCCATCACGGTGTTGAGCCTGCCGTCGGTGGGGACGGCCGCCAGCCGCAGCAGGGCCTCCTTGTCGCCCGGCTCCCCGGTGAAGTCGAACGGCGCGTCCTTCTTCTCGACCGACCGCAGCGCCTTGTTCAGCGCCTCGGTGAAGCTGCGGCCGATCGCCATGGCCTCGCCGACGGACTTCATGGTGGTCGTGAGGGTCGGGTCGGCCGCGGGGAACTTCTCGAACGCGAACCGCGGCACCTTGACGACGACATAGTCGAGGGTCGGCTCGAACGAGGCCGGCGTCTGCTCGGTGATGTCGTTGGGGATCTCGTCCAGCGTGTAGCCGATGGCGAGGCGGGCGGCGATCTTCGCGATGGGGAAGCCGGTGGCCTTGGACGCGAGCGCGGAGGAGCGGGACACCCGCGGGTTCATCTCGATGACGACGACCCGGCCGTCCTCGGGGTTCACGGCGAACTGGATGTTGCAGCCGCCCGTGTCGACCCCGACCTCCCTGATGACCTCGATGCCGATGTTGCGCAGCACCTGGTACTCGCGGTCGGTCAGCGTCATCGCGGGGGCCACCGTGATCGAGTCTCCGGTGTGGACCCCCATGGGGTCGAGGTTCTCGATCGAGCAGACCACGACCACGTTGTCGTTGCGGTCGCGCATCAGCTCAAGCTCGTACTCCTTCCAGCCGAGGATCGACTCCTCAAGGAGCACCTCGGTGGTCGGCGAAAGGGCGAGGCCCTGGCCCGCGATGCGGCGCAGCTCCGCCTCGTCGTGCGCGAAGCCCGAGCCGGCCCCGCCCATGGTGAAGGAGGGCCTGACGACGACCGGGTAGCCGCCGAGCCCCTCGACGCCGGCCAGCACCTCGTCCATGGAGTGGCAGATGACGGAACGGGCCGACTCGCCGTGCCCGATGCGCTCCCGGACCGCGGCGACGACGTGCTTGAACTGCTCGCGGTCCTCGCCCTTGTGGATCGCCGCCACGTTCGCGCCGATCAGCTCCACGCCGTGCGCGTCCAGGGTGCCGGCCTCGTGCAGCGCGACCGCGGTGTTCAGCGCGGTCTGGCCGCCCAGGGTCGGCAGCAGCGCGTCCGGGCGCTCCTTGGCGATGATCCGCTCGACGAACTCCGGCGTGATCGGCTCGACGTAGGTCGCGTCGGCGATCTCCGGGTCGGTCATGATGGTGGCCGGATTGGAGTTGACGAGGATGACGCGCAGCCCCTCGGACTTCAGCACGCGGCACGCCTGGGTACCGGAGTAGTCGAACTCGGCGGCCTGGCCGATGACGATCGGACCCGAGCCGATGACCAGGACGGACTGGATATCGGTGCGCTTAGGCACGCTGGTCCTCCATCAGGGAGACGAAGCGGTCGAACAGGTAGGCGGCGTCGTGGGGACCCGCGGCGGCCTCGGGGTGGTACTGCACGCTGAAGGCCGGGCGGTCCAGGAGCCGCAGCCCCTCGACGACGTCGTCGTTCAGGCAGACGTGCGAGACCTCGACGCGGCCGTGCGGCGTCTCTGACACCTTGTCGATCGGCGCGTCGACGGCGAAGCCGTGGTTGTGCGCGGTGACCTCGACGCGGCCGGTGGCCAGGTCCTTCACCGGCTGGTTGATGCCGCGGTGCCCGTACTTCAGCTTGAACGTGCCGAAGCCGAGCGCGCGGCCCAGGATCTGGTTGCCGAAGCAGATGCCGAACAGCGGCGTGCGGCGGTCGAGCACCCCGCGCATCAGCGAGACCGGGTGGTCGGCCGCCGCCGGGTCGCCCGGGCCGTTGGAGAAGAAGACCCCGTCGGGGCCGGCCGCGTACACCTCGTCCAGGGTCGCGGTCGCGGGCAGCACGTGCACCTCGATGCCGCGCTGCGCCATGCGGTGCGGCGTCATGCCCTTGATGCCGAGGTCGACCGCGGCGACGGTGTACCGCTTCTCGCCGATGGCCGGTACGACGTAGGTCTCGGTCGTGGCGACCTCGGCGGACAGGTCGGCGCCCGTCATCTCGGGAGCCGACCTGACGCGCGCGAGCAGCGTCTCGGTGTCGGCGAGCGCGGGCCCGGAGAAGACGCCGGCGCGCATCGCGCCGCGTTCGCGCAGGTGCCGCGTCAGGGCCCGGGTGTCGACGCCGCTGATGCCGACGACGCCCTGGCTCGCCAGCTCGGCATCGAGCGGGCGCACCGAGCGCCAGTTGGACGGCACCCGGGCGGGGTCGCGGACCACGTAGCCGGCGACCCAGATGCGCCGGGATTCCGGGTCCTCGTCGTTCACGCCGGTGTTGCCGATGTGCGGGGCGGTCATGACGACCACCTGCCGGTGGTAGGACGGGTCGGTCAGCGTTTCCTGGTAGCCGGTCATGCCGGTGGCGAAGACGGCTTCCCCGAAGGTCTCGCCGACCGCGCCGTAGGCCCGGCCGTGGAACACCCGGCCGTCCTCCAGGACCAGCACGGCGGGAGCCGTGGCGGTGTGCCGCGGGGCGGTGGTCATGGTGCACCTTCCTCAGGGGTGTTGCGGGTGTGGCCCACGAGGGAGCCTTCGTACGGGTCGAACGCGCCGAGTTCCCCGACCCACGCGGCGTGTTCCGCGGGCCGGTCGGCCCGGAATCCGGAGTCGAGCAGGCGCCCGCCGTGCTCCCAGGTGATCACCAGCAGGCCGCCCTCGGTGAGCACCTTGCCGGCGATGCCCTTGTCCAGGCGGGCGCCGCGGACCCGGTCGGCGGGGATGTGGAAGTCGGTCGCGCCCGGGCGCAGCACGGTCACGCCCGCGCCGCTCAGCGTCAGCTCGGCCCGGCTGCGCGCGCCGAGGCCGCGGGCCACGATGCGGTCCAGCCACTGCCCGGCGGTGGTGGTGCCGTGGTAGCGGCCGGCCAGTGCCAGGCGCGCCCCTGGCGGGTCCTCGGGCGCGGGAGTCAGCTCGGGCAGGTCGTCCTGGAGCACGGCTCGCCACTTCCAGCCCTCGCGCATGAGCCAGTAGACCAGCGCGAGGAACAGCAGGATGCCCACGATCCAGCCGATGCGCGCGGCCCAGTCGGTCACCTCCTGCGACCTGCGTTCGAGTTCGCCGTCCGCCGCGAGGCGGAGCAGCGGCGCGGAGGTCATACCGGCGCCCCGTCCCGCACCGTGGCCCGGCCGCGCAGGAACGTGTGCACCACCCGCCCGGGCAGTTCGATGCCGCGGTAGGGGGTGTTGCGGCTGCGGGAGACGAACCCGGCGGGCTCGACCACCGCGCGGTGGTCGGGGTCGACCAGCGTCAGGTTCGCCGGCTCGCCCTCGGCCACCGGGCGGCCCTGCCCGGCCAGGCGGCCGATGGCGGCGGGCCTGAACGACATCCGGTCGGCGACCGCGGCCCAGTCGAGCAGCCCGGTGTCGACCATGGTGTGCTGGACCACGGAGAGCGCCGTTTCCAGGCCGATCATGCCCATGGCCGCCGCGCCCCACTCGCAGTCCTTGTCCTCGCGCGGGTGCGGGGCGTGATCGGTGGCCACGCAGTCGATGGTGCCGTCGGCCAGCGCCTCGCGCAGCGCCAGGACGTCCTCCCGGGTGCGCAGCGGCGGGTTCACCTTGTAGACCGGGTCGTAGGAACGCACCAGCTCGTCGGTGAGCAGCAGGTGGTGCGGGGTGACCTCGGCGGTGACCTGCCAGCCCTTGGACTTGGCCCAGCGGACCAGCTCGACGGAGCCCGCGGTGCTCAGGTGGCAGACGTGGACCCGGGAGCCGACGTGGGCGGCGAGCAGCACGTCCCGCGCGATGATCGACTCCTCGGCGACGGCCGGCCAGCCGGCGAGGCCGAGTTCGGCCGAGACGACGCCCTCGTTCATCTGCGCGCCCTCGGTCAGCCGCGGCTCCTGCGCGTGCTGGGCGATGACGCCGTCGAACGCCTTCACGTACTCCAGGGCCCTGCGCATGATCACCGCGTCGTCGACGCACTTGCCGTCGTCCGAGAAGACGACGACCCGGGCGGCCGACTCGTGCATCGCGCCCAGCTCGGCCAGCTGCTTGCCCTCAAGGCCGACCGTGACCGCGCCGACGGGCTGCACGTCGCAGTAGCCGGACTCCGTGCCCAGGCGCCAGACCTGCTCGACGACGCCCGCGGTGTCGGCCACGGGGAAGGTGTTGGCCATCGCGTGCACGGCCGTGAAGCCCCCGGCGGCGGCGGCGCGGGTGCCGGTGAGGACCGTCTCCGAGTCCTCGCGGCCGGGCTCGCGCAGGTGGGTGTGCAGGTCGACCAGTCCAGGCAGCAGGACGAGCCCTTCGGCCTCGACGACGGCCGCGCCGTCGGCGGGGAGACCGGTGCCCACGGCGGCGACGGCGGAGCCGTCGATCAGGAGGTCCTGCGGCGGGCCGCCGAGGATACGCGCGCCGCGGATCAGGGTGCGCTCGTTCCGGTTCATGCGGGCTGTCCGTTCTCGTCGGTACGGGTGGTGGCGGCGGGCTCGGCGCCGCCGAGCAGGAGGTAGAGCACCGCCATGCGGACGCTGACGCCGCCGGAGACCTGCTCGACGGCGGTGCAGCGCGGCGAGTCCGCGACCTCCGCGGTGATCTCCATGCCGCGGTTCATCGGGCCCGGGTGCATCACGAGGGCGTGCTCCGGCATCCTGGCCATGCGCTCGCCGTGCAGCCCGTAGCGGCGCGCGTACTCCCGCTCGGTCGGGAAGTAGGCGGCGTTCATCCGCTCGCGCTGCACGCGCAGCATCATCACGGCGTCGGACGTGGGCAGCACCGTGTCCAGGTCGTAGGACACCGCGCAGGGCCAGTGCGATACGCCCACGGGCAGCAGGGTCGGCGGGGCGACGACGGTGACCTCGGCGCCCAGTGCCGTCAGCAGGTGGACGTTGGAACGGGCCACCCGGCTGTGCAGGATGTCCCCCACGATGGTGACGCGGCGGCCGGACAGGTCACCGCCCATGCCGCGCTCGGGACCGCCCGCCAGGCGGCGGCGCAGGGTGAACGCGTCGAGCAGCGCCTGCGTCGGGTGCTCGTGCGTGCCGTCCCCCGCGTTGACGACGCTGCCCCCGATCCAGCCCGAGGTCGCCAGCCGGTGCGGGGCTCCCGAGTCGTGGTGCCTGATGACGACGGCGTCGGCGCCCATCGCCTCAAGCGTCAGGGCGGTGTCCTTGAGGGACTCGCCCTTGGAGACGGACGACCCCTTCGCGGAGAAGTTGATCACGTCGGCTGAGAGTCGTTTCGCCGCCGCCTCGAAGGAGATGCGGGTCCTGGTGGAGTCCTCGAAGAAGAGGTTCACCACGGTGCGACCGCGCAGCGTCGGCAGTTTCTTGATCGGCCGGTCGGCGACCCGGGCGAGCTCCTCGGCGGTGTCGAGGATGAGCACCGTGTCGTCGCGGGTGAGATCGGTGGCCGAGATGAGGTGGTGCTTCATCTGGTGCCTTCCGTGGGAGAGTTGAGGTGTGCCGTGGACCGGGGCGTGACGGCGCGTCAGCGCTCGTCGGCCGGCGTGTGCTCGCGCACGCCGAGCAGCACGCCGTCGCGGCCGTCCTCCTCGGTGAGCAGCACCTTGACGGTCTCCCGCTGCGAGGTCGGGATGTTCTTGCCGACGTAGTCGGCCCTGATGGGCAGCTCGCGGTGCCCGCGGTCGACGAGGACGGCGAGCTGGACGGCGCGCGGGCGGCCGATGTCGCCCAGGGCGTCGAGGGCGGCCCTGATGGTGCGGCCGGAGAACAGCACGTCGTCCACGAGCACGACGAGCCGGCCGTCGACGCCGTCGCCCGGGATGTCGGTGCGGGCGAGGGCGCGGGCGGGCCGCAGCCGCAGGTCGTCCCGGTACATCGTGACGTCGAGGGAACCGACGGGCACGGGGTGGCCGGTGACCTCCCGCAGCTTGGCGGCGAGCCGCCGGGCGAGGAAGACTCCCCTGGTCGGGATGCCGAGCAGCACCACGTCGTCGGCGCCCTTGGCGCGCTCGACGATCTCGTGGGCGATGCGGGTCAGGGCCCGCGCGATGTCCGGCGGCTCCAGGACGGAGCGGGCCGGGGGCCTGGCTTGCTGGGGTGGCTGGGTTTCATCCATACGAAAAGGACCTCCTTCCCCGCCTCACGGGACGGGCCTTAAAGGACGCCTGGGCCGATCGGGGCCGACAATAGCAGGCCGATCGGCACACTCCGCATTCCCCCAGGTCAGAGCCTGGGTGCCGGACCCCGGCTTGACGGGAGATATCACGCTGCGTAACATCACAGTGAGTTACGAAGTAGCCGTCCGGGGAGACACATTGTCCAGCGAATACGCCAAACAGCTCGGAGCCAAGCTCCGCGCCATCCGCACCCAGCAGGGTCTGTCGCTTCACGGCGTCGAGGAGAAGTCGCAGGGCCGCTGGAAGGCGGTCGTCGTCGGCTCCTACGAGCGCGGCGACCGTGCCGTGACCGTGCAGCGCCTCGCGGAGCTGGCGGACTTCTACGGCGTCCCGGTGCAGGAGCTGCTGCCCGGCTCGACGCCCGGGGGTGCCGCCGAGCCGCCGCCGAAGCTCGTCCTCGACCTGGAGCGCCTGGCCCACGTGCCCAGCGAGAAGGCGGGCCCGCTCCAGAGGTACACCGCGACGATCCAGAGCCAGCGCGGCGACTACAACGGCAAGGTGCTGTCGATCCGCCAGGACGACCTGCGCACTCTGGCCGTGATCTACGACCAGTCGCCTTCCGTGCTGACCGAGCAGCTGATCAGCTGGGGCGTGCTGGGCGCTGACGCGCGCCGGGCGGTCCAGACCGAGGACAGCTGACGCACGTGCCGGGCCGGCCGGGTGCGGGGTTCCGTACCCGGCCGGTCGGCCCGTCGGCGCCCTCCCCGACACGCGGGGGACGCCGCGCGGAAGCAGGCCCGCGCGAGAGGCCCTAACGGCGGAGCGTGGGCTTGAGGTCCTTCAGACGGCCGAGGAGGCCGTTGACGAAGGACGGGGAGTCGTCCGTGGAGAACTCCTTGGCCAGGCGCACCGCCTCGTCGAGCACCACGGGATCGGGCGTGCCGTCCTGCCAGATCAGCTCGAAGGTGCTCAGCCGCAGGATGTTGCGGTCGACGACCGGCATGCGGTCCAGGGGCCAGCTCACGGTGTACTGGCTGATGAGTTCGTCGATGCGGTGCGCGTGGGCGGCGTAGCCCTCGACCAGCTCGCGGGTGTACTCGCTGACCGGCGGCTGCCGGTCGTCGGTCCGCGCGAGCCTGACCCAGTCCGCGAGGACGTCGACCGGCGGGACGCCCCGCTGGTCGGCCTCGAAGAGGATCTGGAGGGCGCGCTGGCGGGCCTTGCTGCGGGCAGCCACGGTTAGCTGTTCACCCGGCCAAGGTATTCGCCGGAGCGGGTGTCGACCTTGATCTTCTCCCCGGTCGTGATGAACAGGGGCACGCCGATCTCGTAGCCGGTCTCCAGCCGGGCCGGCTTGGTGCCACCGGTGGACCGGTCGCCCTGCACGCCGGGCTCGGTGTACTCGATGACCAGCTCGACGGCCGCCGGCAGCTCCACGAACAGCGGGTTCTCCTCGTGGATGGCCACGGTGCAGTCCTGGCCCTCCAGCAGGTAGTTGGCCGCGTCGCCCACGGTCTCCGGGTTGATGTGCAGCTGGTCGTAGGTCTCGGTGTCCATGAAGACGAAGTCGGTGCCGTCCTTGTAGGAGAACTGCATGCCCCGTCGGTCCACGGTGGCCGTGTCGACCTTCGTGCCGGCGTTGAAGGTCCGGTCGACCACCTTGCCGGAGAGTACGTTCTTGAGCTTGGTGCGCACGAAAGCGCCGCCCTTGCCGGGCTTCACGTGCTGGAACTCGACAACGGACCAGAGCTGGCCCCCGTCGAGCTTGAGCACCATGCCGTTCTTCAGGTCGTTCGTGGTGGCCACGGTCGCGGAATCTCCTACCGACTGCTGCTTGGGGGACCGAGTTCCTCCACCGCCCCCGGCAGTGCCTACAGGGCGAGGAGCTCCTTGGTCGTGATGGTGAGTAGCTCAGGTCCGCCGTCCGCCGCTGAGCGCACGACGAGCGTGTCATCGATCCGGACGCCGCCCCTGCCGGGAAGATGGACCCCCGGCTCGACGGTGACCGGAACGCAAGGGCCAAGTCTACCCGTGGCCGCGGGAGCCAGCTGAGGGTCCTCCCCGATTTCCAGCCCCACCCCGTGACCTGTGCCGGGACCGAGCGCCGCGCCGTGCCCCGCGGCGGTCAGCACCTCCCGCGCGGCCAGGTCCACCGCGCGGTACTCGGCGCCGGGCGCCAGCGTTTCCCTGGCCGCCCGCTGCGCGGCGAACACCACCTCGTACAGCTCGATCTGCCACGCGGCCGGGCTGGTGCCGATGACGAAGGTCCGGCCGATCTGGCACCGGTAGCCGCGGTAGCGGGCCCCGAGGCGGACGGTGAGGAAGTCGCCCTCCTCCACCCGGCGGTCGGTCGGCCGGTGGCCGGCCACCCCGGAGTGGCTGCCGGTGGCCACCGAGGTGGGGAACGCCGGGCCGTCCGCCCCGTGGTCCACCAGCCGCCGCTCCAGTTCGAGCGCCAGGTGCCGCTCCGTGCGGCCGACGAGGATCGACTCCAGCAGCTCGCCCAGCGCCCGGTCGGTGATCTCGGCGGCGGACCTCAGGGCGGCGATCTCGTCCTCGTCCTTGACCAGCCGCTGCTGCTCCACCGCACAGCCCAGGTCGGTCAGGCGCAGCCGCGGGAACTCGGTGGCCACGGCGCGGTGCCTGGCGACGGTCAGGTGGTGCTCCTCGACGGCCAGCGCCGCCGCACCCGCCCGCTCCGCCTGCGCGGCGGCGGCCACGACCGGGTCGACGTGCCCGTCGAGCGCCACGCCGCGCAGTCCGCCGCCACCGGCCGGCCTGGGCACCTCCGGCGCGACCGCCGGGTCCCAGTGGCCGAACAGGACGTCCTCGCCCGACTCCCCCACCAGCAGCACGGCACCCGCGGGCGCGGGACCGGCCAGGTAGCGGACGTTGGCCGGCCGGGAGACCAGCGCCGCCTGCGGGCCGGTCGACGCGTGGCGGGCACGCAGCCGCGACCGCCTGGCCGCGTGTACCTCGGACATGGGTCGAGCCTACGCACCACCGCGCGGCTTCGGCTGCCTGAACTCGTCCGGACGAGCACGGCCCTCACCACTGCGGCGGGCTGGTCAGGCTCCTCGCCACCGCGTCGTCCAGCATGCGGGCGGTGGTCGCCACGTCGTGCCGCGAGTTGTCGATGATCGGCAGCCCCGAGCCGTACCACCCGGCCATCCGCCCGTGGATCGTGGCCACCTCCTCGTCGGAGAGGCGGCGGGTGCCGGATCGCGCCGCGTTCCGCTCCAGGACGATGTCGAGCCCAGGCAGCAGCACGATCGGGATGAGCCCGGGGCCCACGTGCCGCTTCCAGCCGCCGAGCCCGACGGCCGGCCGGTCGGGGAAGACGGCGTCGTCCAGGATGCAGGAGATGCCGTTGGCCAGGAAGTTGCGGGCGGAGAAGCCGCACGTCCTGCGGGCCAGCCGGTACTGGGCCTCGGAGCGGTCGTCCCAGCCGGAGCGCGGGTCGGCGAAGCCCGAACGCACCCATTCCCGCACATCGTCGAGGCTGATGTGGGCCGTCGGCACCGGGCGGCGCTCGGCCCAGTACCTGGCGACCGTCGTCTTGCCCGCCCCGGCCGGGCCGATCAGGAGCACCGCGACCGCGGCGTGCGAGACGTCGGGGCGCGCCGCCCCCGGGGGCGGCGAAGGCGCCGGGACCCCGCCGGCGGGCGGGCTCAGGTACGCGGCCGTCCCGCCGTCGAGCGGGGCGGACGGTGGCACAGGCACTCCGCCGGACTGTTGCATCCGCTCCCCACCTCTGTCCTTCCCGCACGGCGCGGCGGCTCGTGCATCCCCTTCGGACCAGTCACACCGTACCCGGTGGCACCCGGCCCTTCGTGAACGCGCGCCCCTTCACCGAAGTGCCGCGCGCCCCCCGTCAGTCCGCCGTTCCCTCGGCGAGCGCGCGCAGGGCCATGAGGTACGAGCCGATGCCGAACCCCGCGACCGTGCCGCTCGCCACGGCGGCGATCACCGAGGTGTGGCGGAACTCCTCCCTGGCGTACGGGTTGGAGATGTGCACCTCGACGAGCGGGGCCGTCCGCTGGGCGGCGGCGTCGCGCAGCCCGTAGGAGTAGTGGGTGAACGCCCCCGGGTTGATCACGACGGGCACGGCCCCGTCGGCCGCCTCGTGCAGCCACCGGATCAGCTCGCCCTCGTCGTTGGTCTCCCGGACCTCGACATCCAGGCCCAGTTCCCCGCCCAGCGCGGTGCACCGCTCGACGAGGCCGGCGTAGGAGGTCGAGCCGTACACGTCGGGCTCGCGGGAGCCGAGACGGCCGAGGTTGGGCCCGTTCAGCACGAGCACCCGGCGGCTCACGCGGCGATCTCCGCGTGTGCGGCCAGCAGCATCGCCGGGTCGGGGGCCTCAAGGACGGCGGGCTTGGCCAGCCCGTCGAGCACGATGAAACGCAGCAGGTTGCCGCGGGTCTTCTTGTCCACGCGCATCGTCTCAAGCAGGCGCGGCCACTGGTCGCCGCGGTAGGTCACGGGAAGCCCCACGGACGTCAGCACCGCGCGGTGGCGGTCGGCCGTGGCGTCGTCGAGGCGGCCCGCGACGCGCCCGAGCTCCGCGGCGAAGACCATGCCGACGGAGACCGCGGCGCCGTGCCGCCAGCTGTAGCGCTCGTTCTTCTCGATGGCGTGCGCCAGGGTGTGCCCGTAGTTCAGGATCTCCCGCAGGCCCGACTCCTTCAGGTCGGTGGCCACCACGGCGGCCTTCACCCGCACCGCGCGCTCGATCAGCTCCGCGGTGTGCGGTCCCGCGGGGCCGCGGGCGGCCTCGGGGTCGGACTCGATCAGGTCGAGGATCACGGGATCGGAGATGAACCCGGCCTTGATGATCTCGGCGAGGCCGGACACGTAGTCGTTGACCGGCAGTGTCGCCAGCGCGGCGAGGTCGCACAGCACGCCGGCGGGCGGGTGGAAGGCGCCCACCAGGTTCTTGCCCTCGGCCGTGTTGATCCCGGTCTTGCCGCCGACGGCCGCGTCGACCATGCCGAGCACCGTGGTCGGCACGGCGACCCAGCGCACGCCGCGCAGCCAGGAGGCCGCGACGAAGCCCGCCAGATCGGTGGTGGCGCCGCCGCCGACCGCGACGATCACGTCGGTCCTGGTGAACCCGCTCGATCCGAGCGCCTTCCAGCAGTAGGCGGCGACCTCGGCGGTCTTGGCCTCCTCCGCGTCCGGCAGCTCGACGGCGATGGTCTCGTACCCCTGGCCCGCGAGGTCCTCGCGCACCGCCTCGCCGGTCCCGCTCAGGGCCCGCGGGTGCAGCACCGCGACACGCCGCGCGGCCGTGCCGATCAGGCGCGGCAGCTCGCCGAGCAGGTGGTGGCCCACCAGCACGTCATAGGGCTCGGTACCCGCGCTGCCCCCCACCGTGATCCTGGTCGGGTCGGTGGGGCGCGCGTCCTTCGGGGGAACGCTCATGGGGTCGTGATCTCCAATGCGTCGAGGACGGCCTGGGCAACCTCGTCCGGGGTGCGCTCGGCGGTCTCCACGACCGCCCTGGCGACCTCCGTGTACAGCGGGCGGCGTTCCTCCATGAGCACGCGCCAGCGCTGCCTGGGGTTGACGGCGAGCAACGGGCGCGGCACGTCGAGGCCGACGCGGCGGACCGCCTCGGCCAGCGGCACGTCGAGGAAGGCCACCGGCAGCCCGGCCAGCAGGGCCCGGCTCTCCGGGTCGAGCACGGCGCCGCCGCCGAGCGAGACCACGCCCTCGTGGCCGGTGACGGCGGCCCGCACCGCGGCGGCCTCCAGTGCGCGGAACCGCGGCTCGCCGTCCTCGACGAAGATGTCGGGGATCGGCTTGCCCGCGGTGCGTTCGACGTCGGTGTCGGTGTCGCGGACCGTGACGCCGAGCCGCCGGGCGAGCAGCGCGCCGACCGTGGACTTGCCGGAGCCCGGCGGCCCGACGAGCACCACGGCGGGGGTCGCGGGACCTGCCGAGCCCGCCGCGTCCGGCGCCCCGGCCGCCCGCGCGGCGGGCTCGGCGGTCACCGGATCTCCAGGTGGTCGAGGAACGCGGTGACGTTGCGCCGGGTCTCGGTCACGCTGTCACCGCCGAACTTCTCCGCCACCGCGTCCGCGAGGACGAGCGCGACCATGGCCTCGGCGACGATCCCGGCCGCCGGGACCGCGCACACGTCGGAACGCTGGTGGTGGGCGCTGGTCGCCTCGCCGGTGGCGACGTCCACCGTGGCCAGGGCCCGGGGCACGGTGGCGATCGGCTTCATCGCGGCGCGCACGCGCAGTACCTCGCCCGTGGACAGGCCGCCCTCCGTGCCGCCCGACCTGCCGCTGGCGCGCCGGATGCCGTCCTCGCCCGCCACGATCTCGTCGTGGGCCTGCGAACCGGGCACGCGGGCCAGGTCGAAGCCGTCGCCCAGCTCCACGCCCTTGATGGCCTGGATCCCCATGAGCGCGCCCGCGAGCCGCGCGTCGAGCCGCCGGTCCCAGTGGACGTGCGAGCCGAGCCCGACCGGTACGCCGTAGGCCACGACCTCCACGACGCCGCCGAGGGTGTCGCCGTCCCGGTGCGCCTGGTCGATCACGTCGACCATCGCCTTGGACGCCAGCGGGTCGAGGCACCGCACCGGGTCCGCGTCCAGGGTCATGAGGTCGCGCGGGTGCGGCAGCACGTCCCTCGGGGCGCGGGCCCCGCCCAACTCGATGACGTGCGAGACGAGTTCGATACCGGCCGTCTCCTTGAGGTAGGACCGGGCGACGGTGCCGAGCGCGACACGGGCGGCCGTCTCGCGCGCGGAGGCGCGTTCCAGGATGGGCCGCGCGTCGTTCACGCCGTACTTCTGCATGCCCGCGAGGTCGGCGTGGCCGGGGCGCGGACGCGTCAGCGGCGCGTTGCGGGCGAGCCCCGCCAGCTCCTCCGGGTCCACGGGGTCGGCCGCCATGACCTTCTCCCACTTGGGCCACTCCGTGTTGCCCACCATGATGGCGACCGGCGAGCCGAGCGTCAGCCCGTGCCTGACGCCGCCGAGGAACGTGACCTCGTCGCGCTCGAACTTCATCCGGGCCCCGCGACCGTAGCCGAGGCGCCGGCGTGCCAGCGCGTCCCCCACCATCTCCGTGGTCACCGGTACCCCGGAGGGCAGCCCCTCCAGAGTCGCCACCAGTGCGGGACCGTGCGACTCTCCCGCCGTCAGCCAGCGCAGCCTGCTCAACGGTGCTCCTCAGTATTCAACGCCTGTGGGACCTTCCTCCGCAGATCCTCCCACGCCCCTGCGACACGACTCCTCGGGGTGGGGCGCGGACCAGGTCGCGCGACGCTCAGCCCGCGCCGAGCGCCTCCTCGCCTGCCGCGCGCATCCGTTCGAGCGGGGCAGGCGCCAGCCCTGTCATGGCCTCGACCTGGAGGACGGCCTGGTGCACCAGCAGGTCGAGGCCGCCGACGACCGCGCCGCCCCCGGCGGCCCAGGCGCCGGCGAGCGCCGTGGGCCACGGCTCGTACAGGACGTCGAACAGCGTTCCGGGCGCCGCGGGCACGGCGCCCGCCAGGGCGTCGGTGGCCCCCGCGGGCGTGGTGGCCACGACCAGCGGCGCCTCCAGTGCCTGCGCCGCGTCCTCCCAGGCACCGATCCGCACGGCCGCGCCCAGCCGGCTCCCCCACTCCCGCATCTCGGCGGCACGCTCCGCGCCGCGCACGTAGGCGGTGATCTCCCCGTCGCAGATCCGGGCGAGCGCGGCGAGCGCGGAGGACGCGGTGGCGCCCGCGCCGAGCACGGCGGCGCGCTCCACCCGCGTCACGCCGCGCTCCCGCAGGGCCTCGACCATGCCGGGGATGTCGGTGTTGTCCCCGCGCCTGCGTCCTTCCCGGGTGAACGTGACGGTGTTGACCGCGGAGACGGAGGCCGCGGTCTCGCTGATCTCGTCGAGCAGCGGGAGAACGGCGCGCTTGAGCGGCATCGTGAGGGACAGGCCCGCCCACTCGGGGCCCAGGTCCGCGACGAAACCGGGCAGGGCCCGCTCGTCCACCTCGAACCGCTCGTAGGTCCAGTCGTCGAGGCCGAGGGCGCGGTAGGCGGCCCGGTGCAGCACCGGGGAGAGCGAGTGGGCGATCGGGGAGCCCAGGACCGCCGCGCGGCGGCCGGAGAAAGGCGCGCCGCTCACTCGCCGCCCTCCTGCTCCCTGGCCTCCCGCTGCGCGGCGTTGAAGTCCAGCACGTTCTGGAGGTGCTCGTCGTAGTCGTCGGTGAAACGGGTGTCCCCGGGGCGCACGGTGACGAAGAACAGCCAGGGGCCGTCCGCCGGGTTGAGCGCCGCCTCGATGGCCGCGTGCCCGGGGTTGGCGATGGGCCCGGGCGGCAGCCCGAACTCCTCATAGGTGTTGTACGGCGAGTCGATGTCGGTGTCGTCGAGTGAGACGTCCAGCGTGTGGCGCCCCAACGCGTAGTTGACGGTCGAGTCGAACTCCAGGCGGATGTTCTGTTCGAGGCGGTTGTGGATGACCCGCGAGACCCGGACGAACTCCTCGTCCGACTGCCCCTCCGCCTCGATCAGCGAGGCGATCACCAGCACTTCGCGCGGCGTCCTGCCGATCGAGGCGGCCTGGCCTTCGAGGTCGGTCTCGGTGAACTCGGCCGTGGCCCGTTGCACCATCTGACGCAGCACTTCCTCGGGCGCCGTGTCGGTGCCGACGTCGTAGCGGGCGGGGAAGAGGAAGCCCTCGGGGTCGCCCTCGGCCCAGTCGGGCAGGCCGAGATCGGCGGCCTCGGCGGCCTCGGCCGTGGCGCCCTCGGCCAGGCCCAGGTACTCGTCGATCATGGTGTAGACCTCGGTGGCCCGCCGGCCCTCGGGGATGATCAGGCCGCCGACGGCCTCGCCGTTGAGCATCATCGCGACGGCCGACTCGGCCGACATCTGCTCCCGCAGCGTGTAGACGCCCGCCTGGAGCGCCTGGCCGCCGGCCGCGTCGACGAACGCGTCGTGGCTGCGGACCACGCCGGCCTCGCGCAGGATGTTGGCCATCTGGGAGACGGTGGCGCCGTCCGGAATCGTGACCTGCACCTCGCCGGTGCCCTCGCCCTGGTAGTCGGGCGCCGGGCCGAACCGCTCCTGGTAGAAGTCGTATCCGTAGTACCCGACCCCGCCGACGCCCGCGAGCACGAGCACGGCCGCCACCGCGCAACCGCGGCCGCCGCGCCGCCTCTTGGCGCTCTTCTGCCGGTCGCCCCGGCGGCCGGAGCCGCGTCCCGAGTCGCCGGCGCGGCCCTCGTCCCCGTCCTCGTCCTCGCGGCGGAAGAAGTCCAGCTCCCCCTGGTCGGGCCCGGGGTCCCAGCCCGTCTCCGGGTCGGGCTCCGGCTCACGGCGCCGCTCCCCCGGCTGCCCGCCGACCGCGCCGGGGGCCTGCTGCCGCTCGTGCTCCGGCCGCGGCGCCGCCGGGTGCCCCGGCTGCCCGGCGTACTGCTGGTCCGAGGCGTAGGGGTGCCCGTCCTGGCCCGGCTGGTGCCCTGCCGTGTCGTACGGCTGCCCCGGGTAGCCCTGGTCCGCGCCGTAGGCGCCCTGGAAGCCCCCGGGGTCCTGCACCGGGCCCGGCTGCCCCGCGGTGGCGTACGGATCCTCCCCGTACCCCTGCCCGTAGTGCCCGCCGGCGCTCTCCCATCCGCCCTGCCCCTGGTACGGCTGCTGCTGGTGGTACTGCTGCCCGTCCCCGTAGTGCGGGTCGTTCGAGGCGTACGGCCCGCCGTCCCCGTACTGCTGCCCCCCGTACTGCTGCCCGTCGTATCCCGGTTGCGCATCGTACTGCTGTCCGTGATACTGCTGCTGCGCCCCGTAGTGGTGCTGCCACGAGCCTTGTTGCGCGGGGTGGCCTCCGGCTCCCTCGTACCCGCCGGACCATCCCTGGTCCGCGTAGCGCGGATCGTCGGGATACCACGGTTCGGAGCCGGGATTCCGGCCATCGTCAGTCATCGAACCCCTTGTCACGCAAGGTGGCAGCCGATCCCCCACGCGATCCGCGCGGCTGCCCTGTCGCGCGGAACGTTACCGTACCGCGATCAGACAACCACTTCGACGCACTGCCCGGGCGGCTGCCCCGCGCTGCGCTCCGCGTCCAGCGCGGCCTGGAGGATCACCACCGCTGCGGCCTGATCGATCCTGGACCTGCCCTTCTTGGCCGACACCCCTGATGCCCGCATGCCGCGCGCGGCGCTGACCGTGCTCATCCGCTCGTCCACCAGCCGCACCGGCACCGGCGCGAGCCGGCGCGCCAGCCGTTCGGCGAACGCCCGGACGCGGGCCGCGGCCGGGCCCTCGCCGCCGCTGAGCGACCGCGGGAGCCCGACCAGCACCTCGATCGGCTCGTACTCCTCGGTCAGCGCGGCCAGTCGGCGCCGCGCCGCCTCGGCGTCGCGCCCCGGCACGGTCTCCACGGGCGTGGCGAGCAGGCCGTCGGGGTCGCAGCTCGCGACCCCGATCCTGGCCTCGCCGACATCGACGGCCAGCCGCCTGCCACGTCGCATCAGGCGACGTCCGCGACCTGGCGTTCCACGGCGGCGAGCGCCTCGTCGATGGCCGCGGGGTCCTGCCCGCCGCCCTGCGCCACGTCCGGCTTGCCGCCCCCGCCGCCGCCGAGCGCCTTGGCCGCGGTGCGCACCAGGTCGCCGGCCTTCAGACCGCGTTCGCGCGCGGCCTCGTTGGTGGCCACGACGGTCAGCGGACGGTCCTTGACCACCGTGAACAGCGCCACGACGGCGGGCCGGTCGCCCTGGATGCGGGCCCGCACGTCCAGCACGAGCCGGCGCAGGTCGTCGGGCGTGGTGCCGTCGGGCACGCGCCCGGTGGCCAGCGCCACGCCGCGCACGTCCCGCGCTCCGGCGGCGAGCGAACCCGCGGCCTGGAGCACCTTCTCCGCGCGGAACCGCTCGATCTCCTTCTCCGCCTCCTTCAGGCGCGCGAGCATGCCGGAGACGCGTTCCGGCAGTTCCTCCGGCCTGCCCTTGACCAGCTCGGTGAGCTGCGCCACCACGGCGTGCTCGCGGGCCAGGAACCGGTAGGCGTCCGCGCCCACCAGCGCCTCGACCCGGCGCACGCCCGAGCCGATGGAGGACTCCCCGAGCAGCTTCACCAGGCCGAGTTGGGCGGTGTTGTGCACGTGGGTGCCGCCGCACAGCTCCTTGGAGTAGTCGCCGATGGTGACGACGCGGACGCGGTCGCCGTACTTCTCGCCGAACTCGGCGATGGCGCCCTGCTTCCTCGCCTCGTCCATCGACATCACCTCGGCGGTGACGTCGAGTTCGCGCGCGA
Source organism: Streptomyces marincola (assembly GCF_020410765.1). Taxonomy (NCBI): domain Bacteria; kingdom Bacillati; phylum Actinomycetota; class Actinomycetes; order Kitasatosporales; family Streptomycetaceae; genus Streptomyces; species Streptomyces marincola. Next base: position 500,222 of record NZ_CP084541.1, read on the forward strand.
GCACCTCGTTGATCTTCTGCTCCACGTCCGTGAGCACCGCGCCCGGCACGGCGGCGGGCGAGCCGAAGTCGAAGCGGAAGCGCCCGGGCGAGTTCTCGGAACCGGCCTGGGCGGCGGTCGGGCCGAGCGCGTCGCGCAGCGCCTGGTGGGTGAGGTGCGTGGCACTGTGCGCGCGGGCGATGGCACGGCGGCGCTGCACGTCGATGTGGCAGTACGCGCCGGCGCCCACGGTCGCCTCGCCCACCTGCACCTCGCCCTTGTGCACGATGACGCCGGGCACGGGCTGCTGCACGTCCCTGACCTCGATCACGGCACCGGAGTCGAGGCGGATGCGCCCGGTGTCCGCGAGCTGGCCGCCGCCCTCGGCGTAGAACGGGGTGCGGTCGAGCACCACTTCCACCTCGTCGCCCTCGTGCGCGGCGGGGGCGGCGACCCCGTCGACGAGCAGCCCGACCACGGTGGACTCGCCGTCGGTGCGGCTGTAGCCGATGAACTCCGAGGGTCCCGCCGCGTCCGCGACCTGGCGGTAGGCGGACAGGTCGGCGTGCCCCTGCTTCTTGGCGCGCGCGTCGGCCTTGGCCCGTTCGCGCTGCTCCTTCATCAGCCGCCTGAAGCCGCCCTCGTCGACCGAGAGTCCGGCCTCCGCGGCCATCTCAAGCGTCAGGTCGATGGGGAAGCCCCACGTGTCGTGGAGCAGGAACGCCTTGTCGCCCGGCAGGACGCCGCTGCCCGCGGCGCGGGTCTCGGTGACCGCGAGGTCGAAGATGTTGGTCCCGGCCTTGAGCGTCTTCAGGAACGCCGCCTCCTCGGCGAGCGCCACCGTCTCGATGCGCCGGCGCTCGGTCAGCAGCTCGGGGTACTGCTCGCCCATCGTGGTCAGCACGACGTCGACGAGCTCGCGGACCACGGGGCCCTCGGCGCCGAGGAGGCGCATGTTGCGGATCGCCCGGCGCATGATGCGCCGCAGCACGTAACCGCGGCCCTCGTTGCCCGGTGTGACGCCGTCGCCGATCAGCATGACGGAGGTGCGCATGTGGTCGGCGACCACGCGCAGCGAGACGTCGGTGTCCTCACCGGCCCCGTACCGCACGCCGGTCAGGTCGCCCGCCTTGTCGATGACGACACGCAGGGTGTCCGTCTCGAACATGTTCTGGACGCCCTGGAGGATCATCGCGAGGCGTTCCAGGCCGAGGCCGGTGTCGATGTTCTTGGCGGGCAGGTCCCCGAGGATGGGGTAGCCCTCCTTGCCCGCGCCCGGCCCCCGCTCGTACTGCATGAAGACCAGGTTCCACAGCTCGACGTACCGCTCGTCGTTGACGGCGGGGCCGCCCTCCGCGCCGAACTCGGGGCCGCGGTCGTAGTGGATCTCGGAACAGGGGCCGCAGGGCCCCGGCACGCCCATGGACCAGAAGTTGGGGCCCATCCCCAGGCGCTGGAGGCGCTCGGCCGGCACGCCGACGACGTCCCGCCAGATGCGCTCGGCCTCGTCGTCCTCCTCGTAGACGGTGATCCACAGCCGTTCCGGGTCGAGACCGTAGCCGCCGTCGGCGACCGGCGAGGTCATCAGCTCCCAGGCGAGGGGGATGGCCCGTTCCTTGAAGTAGTCGCCGAAGGAGAAGTTGCCGCACATCTGGAAGAACGTGCCGTGCCTCGTGGTCTTGCCGACCTCCTCGATGTCCGGCGTCCGCACGCACTTCTGCACGCTGACGGCGCGCGGGTGGGGCGGGGTCGCCTCGCCGAGGAAGTACGGCTTGAACGGCACCATGCCCGCGGGCACGAGCAGCAGCGTGGGGTCGTCGGCGATCAGCGACGCCGAGGGCACGACCTGGTGCCCGCGCTTCTCGAAGAAGCTCAGCCAGCGGCGGCGGATTTCGGCCGACTCCATCAGTGGTCCTCTTTTCCGGTCGTTCCGGTCGTTCCGGTGGTCTCAGGGGCCGGGAAGGTCCCGGCCCCGTGCGCGGGTGGGGGGAGGAGCGCCGCGCGGGGCGCGGGGCCGCGGCCGATGCCGAGCGCGTCGTTCAGCTCGTCCTCGCGCCTGGCCATGCCGGCCCGGACGTCGAGGGCGAATCCGCGGACGCGGTGGCCCGTCTCGACGGCGCGGCCCGCCGCGCGGACGGCGAGGCTCTCTGGCGCGAGTTCGCGCAGCCGGCGCTGGACCCGGGTGGTGGCCCAGACGCCTGCTGCGGCGCCGGTGGTGAACCAGAAGGCGCGGCGGAACATGGCCGGGATCAGTCCTTTCGCGGGGAGCGGCGCCTGGGGGCGGGGAACGCGCCGGGTGCGGCGCGCCCGGGCGCGGCCGGCGGGCGCGGGCCGCCGCGGCGGCGCAGCGCCTGCCGCACGCCGTAGCCGAAGGCCGCCACCTTCACGAGCGGGCCGCCGAAGGTGGAGGCGACGGTGCCGGAGAGCGCGGACGCGTTCGCGGCGACGTCCTGCACGTCGGAGGCGATGCTCTCCACGCGGTCGAGCTGGGTCTGCGCCGACCGCACGGTCCGCGACGCCTCGCCGAGCAGCGGGACGGCGTGCTCGGTGACTCCCGTGACCAGTTCGGTCGCGGCCCTGAGCGCCTGCGCCAGCCGGTACAGGGCCACGGCGAGGAACGAGACCAGGATCGCCCAGAAGACGGCCACGAGCAGGCCGGCCACTTCTCCACCGGACACAGGCGCACCGCTTCCCTCGGATGGGTTCTTTGGACAGCTGTCGGTCGGCCGCCGTGCGCCCCGGGCGGGCGGCCCTCCCAACGGTACGGCGGCAGGTCCCGACCTTATCGCGCCGCGTGCGCGCGCTCGTACCGTATTGCGCCCGGCGCCGCCAGGGCCGGGAGGCGCGATTGTACGTTGTGCATACCCACGAGTACGCTGCGTGTCCCATGCGAGGCTTTCACGGCACCGGGCCTGCGGGCCGGGAGAACCAGGCGACCGGCCGCGGCTCGGGCAACCTGCCGGCCGAGCTGACCCGGTTCATCGGTCGGCACACCGAAGTGGGCTCGATTGTGCAGCAGTTGACGGAGTCACGGCTGGTGACGGTGACGGGGGTCGGCGGGGTCGGCAAGTCGCGGTGCGCGATGCGGGCCGCCCGGGAGTTGCAGGAACGCTTTTGCGACGGCGTCTGGCTGGTCGAACTGGCCACGGTGCGCGACGCGGAGCTGCTCGATCACGCCGTCGTCGACGCGCTGGGGCTCACCGACCACACCGGCAGGCCGCCGCGCACGGTCCTGGTGGAACGGCTGGCCGGCCGGCGCCTGCTGCTCGTCCTCGACGGCTTCGAGCACCTCGTCGAGCCGTCCGCCGAACTGGTCCACGACCTGCTGCGCCGGGCGCCCGGCCTGCGGGTGCTCGCCACCGGGCGCCGCCCGTTGGGGGTGACGGGCGAACGGCTGTACCCGCTGCCGCCGCTGGCGGCACCGGCGCCCCGCCCCGACGAGGAGGACGCGAGCGCGCCGCTGAGCGAGGCGGCCTGGCTGTTCGCCGACCGGGCCGCCGCCGTGCTGCCCGGCTTCGCTATCGGCGCGGAGAACTACCGGGTGGTCGCCGAGCTGTGCCACCGGCTCGACGGCATCCCGCTGGCACTCGAACTGGCCGCGGGCCGGCTGCGGACCCTTTCGCTCGGGCAGGCGCTCGACCGGCTCGGCGACCGGTTCCGGCTGCTGGTCGGGGGCAGCAGGGACGCCCCGCACCACCACCAGACGATGCGCACGGCGATCGGCTGGAGCCACGAGCTGTGCACGCCGGCCCAGCGGCTGCTGTGGGCCAGGCTCTCCGTCTTCGCCGGGCACTTCGACCTGGAGGCGGCCGAGTACGTCTGCTCGGGGCCCGACCTCGGCGCGGACGAGGTGCTCGACGTCCTGACGGAGCTGGTCGCGCAGTCGGTCGTGACGCGCGAGGACGGCGCCTCGGGCGTGCGGTACCGGCTGCTTGAGACCCTGCGCGCCTACGGGGCCGACTGGCTCGCGGCGACGGGCGACACGGCACGTCTGCGCCGCCGGCACCGCGACTGGTACACGGGCCTGGTCACATGGTGCGAACTTGAGTGGTTCAGCCCGCGGCAGGCGGAGGTGGCGCGGCGCATCGAGGACGAGATGCCGAACCTGCGGGCCACCCTGGAGTTCGCCCTCGACCACGAGCGGGACGCGCGCCTGGCCCTCTACCTGACCGGCACGCTGTGGTTCGGCTGGGTCGGCTGCGGGCGGCTCGGCGAGGGCGCGCACTGGCTGGGGCGGGCGCTGCAACTGGAGACGGAGCACGAGGAGGCGCGGCTGAAGGCCCTGTGGGTGGCCGGCTACGTCGCCGTCCTGCGGGGCGACACCGTGAGCGCGCTCTCCGCCCTGCACGAGTGCCAGGAGGGCGCGGAGCGGACCGGCAGCGCGCGGGCCGCCGCCTACGCCGACCACCGCAACGGCTGTCTCGCGCTGATCAGCGACGAGACCCAGCGCGCGGAACGGCTGCTGCGGGCCGCGCTCGACCGGTTCGCGGAGATCGGCGAGCTGAACAGCGACGTGCTGATGTGCCAGGCCCAACTGGCCATGGCCGTCGCGTTCCAGGGCGACCTGGCGGGCGCGGTCGGGCTGTGCGAGGAGGCCAGGCGCATCTGCGAGGAGCACGGCGAGCAGTGGGCCCGCACCTACGCGCTGTACGTGCTGGGCTTCGCCGCGTGGAGCCGGGGCGACACGGTGGAGGCCAGGCATCTCATGGAGACGTCGCTGCCCGTGAACCACGCCTTCCGCGACCTGGTGGGCACCGTGCTCGCGCTTGAACTCCTCGCGGGGGTCACGGCGACCGAGGGCGACCCGGGCGAGGCGGCCGTTCTCCAGGGCGCCGCGGCACGGCTGTGGCGCTCGGTGGGCATGAGGCTGTTCGGCTCGGTCTACTTCAACGCCCCGCACGTCCAGTGCGAGCGGCTGCTGCGGCGCCAGCTCGGCACCGCGAGGTTCACCGAGTGCTTCGAGGAGGGGCGGCGCCTGGACACCGACGCCGCGGTCGCGCGTGCGCTGCGGCGCCGCGCGGCGGGGCCCACGTCGTCGGGCACCGGGACCCCTTCCGCGCCCGCGGCCGTCGGCCGCCCGGACCGCGGGGGGACCGGGCGGCGGGGCGGCGGTCAGCGGGCGTAGTACTCGACGACCAGCTGCTCGTCGCAGATCACAGGGATCTCACGGCGGTTGGGGTCCCGGTCCAGGCGGAACGCCAGGGCCTCAAGGTTGACCTGGAGGTAGCGCGGCGTCTCGCCCTCGCCCGCGTAGCCGCCCTCCCTGGCCACGAGGAACGGGTGCTTGGCGCGGCTGCGTTCGCGCACGGACACGACATCGTCGGGGCGGACCCGGAAGGACGGCTTGTCGACCTTGCGGCCGTTGACCGCGATGTGGCCGTGCACGACCATCTGGCGGGCCTGGTAGATCGTGCGGGCCAGCCCGGAGCGCAGCACCAGGGCGTCGAGGCGGCGCTCCAGCTCGATGATCAGCGCCTCGCCCGTCTTGCCCTCGACCTTGCGGGCGCGGTCGTAGGCGCGGGCCATCTGGCGCTCGCTGATGTCGTACTGGGCGCGCAGCCGCTGCTTCTCCAGCAGGCGCACCTTGTAGTCACTGGTCTGCTTCCGGCCGCGCCCGTGCTCCCCCGGCGGGTAGGGGCGCTTCTCGAAGTACTTCACGGCCTTCGGGGTCAGCGCGATGCCGAGGGCCCGGGACTTCTTGACCTTGGGACGCGACTGGTTCACGTTGAACGAACCTCCATGTAAGTTAGGTGAGCCTTACCTTAGCTGAGGAGTGCGCATGATTCGACCTGGGAGCCCCATGCCCGGCACCGGACACCGCGACCCGGAGGACCTCCCGCGCCCCGACGAGGAGCCCCGGCAGCCGTCGGCGGCCGAGCGGGTGCGCACCCTGCTGGCCTCCAACGCGTCCGCGACCCTGACCATTCCTGGGGCCGACCAGGACGATCCCGCCGCCTGGCAGCTCGACCACCGGGTCGTCGCCCCCTCCGGCGACGTCTACCTGCTGGCCGCCCCCGGGTCCCCCGCGGCACGCATCGCCGCGCACGCGCTCGACGACGAACTCACGGCAGTGATCGAGCTCACGGACGTCGCCCCCGTCGCCGTTCCCCAGCGTATCCGGGGGCGCGGCTGGGTGGCGGGCTGGCTCACCACCGCGTCGGACCAGGAACGGCACACCGCGCTGCGGCTGCTCACCGACCGCTATCCGGCGCTGGACGCGCTGCCCGGCACCCGGCCGGCCGCCTCGCCCGCCGCCACCGGACGCGTGCTGCGGCTCGAAGTGGGCGAGGCGTTCACCGACGACCTGTGGGGCGCGTGCCACGTGGAACCCGAGGAGTTCGCCGAGGCGGCGCCCGACCCGTTGGCCAGGCACGAGGCGGACCTGCTCCAGCACCTCGCCGCCGCCCACGGGGCCCAGCTCCGCACCCTCTGCACGCTGCTCGGGGACGGCCCCGCGACGTGCGGGCCACCGTACGGGCAGGGCGGCACCCCCTGGGAGACGGTCGTGCCGCTCGGCCTCGACCGCTTCGGCCTGCGGGTCCGCTTCCGGGCCGGAGCGGCCTGCTTCGACGCCAGGTTCGAGTTCCCCGAGCCGGTGCGCGACCTCACCCAGCTCCGCCGCGCGATGCGGCAGCTGTTCGAGGCGGCGGGCACCTGAGCCGGACCGCGGCCCGGGGCGCGCGGGTCAGCCGCGCGGCTCCCGGCCCTCGCCCGCCAGCCGGTGCCTGACCCGGTCGAGCACCTCCCCGTACCGCGCCTCCGCGCCGTGCCCGGTCGGCCGGTAGTACCGCTTGCCGTGCACGGCGTCCGGCGCGTACTGCTGGGCCGCGATGCCGCCGGGCAGGTCGTGCGGGTACTGGTAGCCGGCCCCGTGGCCGAGCCGTTCCGCGCCCCGGTAGTGGCTGTCGCGCAGGTGCGCGGGCACGGGCCCGGCCAGCCCCGCCCTGATGTCCGCCTGCGCCTCGCCGATGGCGACGACGGCCGCGTTGGACTTCGGCGCCAGCGCGAGCGCGATGGTGGCGTGGCTCAGGGTGATCGCCGCCTCCGGGAAGCCGATCATGGCGACCGCCTGCGCCGCGGCGACCGCCGTCGGCAGCGCCGTCGGGTCCGCCATGCCGATGTCCTCGCTCGCCGAGATCATCAGCCGCCTGGCGATGAACCTCGGGTCCTCCCCCGCCTCCACCATCCGCGCCAGGTAGTGCAGTGCGGCGTCCACGTCCGAGCCGCGGATCGACTTGATGAACGCGCTCGCCACGTCGTAGTGCTGGTCGCCGTCCCTGTCGTAGCGCACCGCCGCGCGGTCCACCGCCTCCTCAAGCGTCGACAGGGTGAGCTCGGACTCCCCCTTCTCCAGGGCCGCGCCCGCACCCGCCTCAAGCGCCGTCAACGCGCGCCTGGCGTCGCCGCCCGCGACGCGCAGCAGGTGCCCCTCGCTCTCGGCCGGCAGCGCCACCGCGCCGCCGAGCCCGCGCTCGTCGGCCACCGCCCGGCGCAGCAGCCCGCGCAGGTCGTCCTCGGTGAGCGGTTCGAGCGTCAGCAGCAGCGACCGGGAGAGCAGCGGGGAGATCACCGAGAAGTGCGGGTTCTCCGTGGTGGCCGCGATGAGGGTGACCCAGCGGTTCTCCACGGCCGGCAGCAAGGAGTCCTGCTGGGCCTTGCTGAACCGGTGGATCTCGTCGAGGAACAGGACCGTGTCCTTGCCGTACGCCCCCGAGGAGCGCCGCGCCCCGTCGATGACGGCCCGTACCTCCTTGCCCCCCGCGGTGATCGCGGACAGCTCCACGAAACGCTTGTCGGTGGCCTGGCTCACCACGTAGGCGAGCGTGGTCTTCCCCGTGCCCGGCGGGCCCCACAGGATGACGGAGGACGGCCCGGCCGGGCCTCCGCCGCGCTCGCCGACCAGGCGGCGCAGGGGCGACCCCGGGCGCAGCAGGTGCTGCTGGCCCACGACCTCGTCCAGGGTGCGCGGGCGCATGCGGACCGCCAGCGGCCGGGCTGACACGTCCTTTTCCGCGCGCTCCTCGGCGGCGGCGGTGAACAGATCGGGCTCCACGCCACCGACCCTAAGTCACACCACCGACAGCCGGGCGGGCCAGGGTCAGCTGGTCCAGAAGTCCCACCAGCGGGTCAGGATGAGCATGCCGATGATGCCCAGGTGCACCGCGGGGATCAGCCAGTGGAACTCCTCCATCGTCCGCCTGACGCCCTGCGGCACGGGGAGGAAGCCGTGCCGCACGTTGTGCAGCGTGGTGTACCAGAACATGACGATGGTCGCGGCCCAGGCCAGGCAGCACCACAGGCACAGCGCGTTGATCTCGTACAGCGACTGGTACTGGAGCCAGGTGCAGAAGGCGACCCCGAACAGCGTGCCGCCCTGGAGGCCGAGCCAGAACCAGCGCCGGTAGGCGGCGCCGGCCAGCAGCCCCATGCCGATGGCGACCACGGCTCCGTAGGTCACCAGGCCGAGCATCGGGTTCGGGAAGCCGAAGACCTCCGCCTGGTCGCTCTCCATGATGTTGCCGCAGGAGACCACCGGGTTGAGGCTGCACGCGGGCGTGAAGTCCGGATCCTCAAGCAGATGGAACTTGTCCAGCACGATGACCCACGAGGCCAGCAGGCCCGCGAGGCCGGTGACCACGAGCGTCAGCGCGAAGCCGCGCCCGGCCCCCACGGGCCCGTGTCCGCCGCCCTCGTCCGTCGCCCCCCGCGGGCGGGCCACGTCCATCGCCGATGCTGCCATCTCGTCATCCGCTCTCGTTCGGTCCTGCTGCCCATTCTGCCTCAGTGACCCAACGCTCACACCGCGCCGATGTCAACCGGCCACGGGTCCCGGCCGTCACCCCAGCCGGCGCCGCAGGTCCTCGACGACGTCCGACAGCGCGACCGGCGTCTGCTCGCCGCTTTCCAGGTCCTTGAGCTGGACCACGCCGTCGGCGAGATCGCGCTCGCCGGCGACCAGCGCGAACCTGGCGCCACTGCGGTTGGCGGACTTCATGGCCGACTTCACGCCGCGCCCGCCGTAGCCGAAGTCGGCGGCGACGCCCGCCCTGCGCAGCGCGGTGACCACGGTGAACAGCTCCCGCCTCGCCCGGTCCCCGAGCGGGACGGCGAACACGTCCGTGGCCGGGGCCGCGGCCGGGGCCGCGCCCTCCGCGCGCAGCGCGAGCAGGGTCCGGTCCACGCCGATGGCCCAGCCGACCGAGGGGAGCGGCGGACCGCCCAGCATCTCCGACAGCCCGTCGTAGCGCCCACCGCCGCCGACGGCCGACTGCGAGCCCAGCCCGTCGTGTACGAATTCGAACGTAGTGCGGGTGTAGTAATCCAGGCCGCGGACGAGCCGTTCGTCATCCGTGAAGGCGACGCCCGCGTCCGTGAGCAGCTCACGCACCTGCTCGTGGTACTCCTTGCACGCCTCGCACAGGTGGTCGCGCATCGCCGGGGCCCCGGCGAGCTGCCGCCGCACGCTCTCCCGCTTGTCGTCCAGCACGCGCAGCGGGTTGACCTCGATGCGGGCCCGCGTCTCCTCGTCGAGGTCGAGCCCCCGGAGGAAGTCCTGGAGCGCCGTCCGGTAGGCGGGCCGGCAGGCGCGGTCGCCCAGCGAGTTCAGCAGGAGCCGCACGCCGGTCAGGCCGAGCGAACGGTACGCGTCGGCGGCCAGGATGATCAGTTCGGCGTCGAGCGCGGGGTCCTCCGTGCCGATGGCCTCGGCGCCGATCTGCGAGAAGTGCCGGTAGCGGCCGGCCTGCGGGCGCTCGTACCGGTAGTACGTGCCCGAGTACCAGAGCTTGACCGGCAGGTTGCCCGCCCGGTGCAGGTTCGCCTGGAGGGTGGCCCGCAGCACGGACGCGGTGCCCTCGGGGCGCAGCGCGAGGCGCGTGCCCCCCTTGGTGGTGAGGGTGTACATCTCCTTGGTCACGATGTCGGTGGACTCACCGACACCGCGGGAGAACAGCTCGACGTGCTCGAAGCCCGGCGTCTCGGCGTAGCCGTAGCCCGCGGCGCGCAGCGGCGCGGCGAGTGCCTCGCGCACGGCGAGAACGGCCGCCGAGTCGGGCGGCAGCAGGTCGTAGGTGCCTTTGGGGGCGGAGAAAGTGCTCACGGAAGGGGTCTTCACATTCCTGTTCGCGGGGCCGCGTCGGCCGCGGGTCCCCGGCCGGCGGCCAGGTCCCGGAGAAACGGGTTGCTGGCGCGCTCGCGTCCGATGGTGGTCTGGGGTCCATGCCCGGAGAGCACCACGGTCGAGTCGGCGAGCGGCAGGCAGACACGGGCCAGCGACCGCAGGATCTCGGCGTGGTCCCCGCCGGGCAGATCGGTGCGTCCGATGGAGCCGGCGAACAGCAGGTCGCCCGAGAACAGCACCGGCGGAACGTCCGCCTGCTCGGGCAGCTTGAAGGCCACCGACCCCTTGGTATGGCCCGGCGCGTGCGCGACGGTGAACTCAAGGCCCGCGAGCGACAGCTCCGCGCCGTCGCCCAGCTCGCGCAGGTCGTCCGGCTCCCCCACGGTCAGCTCGCCGAGCAGCGGGGCACCGAGCCGGACGCCGAGCGCCTTCTCCGGGTCGCTGAGCATGAAGCGGTCCGACGGGTGGATCCAGGCCGGCACGCCGTTGGCCCCGCAGACGGGGACGACCGAGGCGACGTGGTCGATGTGGCCGTGCGTGAGGATCACCGCCACCGGCTTGAGCCGGTGCTTCGCGATCGTCTCCTCCACACCGGGCGCGGCCCGGTGCCCGGGGTCGATGATGACGCATTCCTCACCCGCCGCGGGGGCGACCAGGTAGCAGTTGGTCCCCCAGGCCCCGGCGGGAAAGCCAGCGATGAGCACGGTCGTCCTTCGGTCGTCGTGGCGGTGCGGCTGTGAAGAGAGCCTACCGGCGGCGGTGCAGCCCGGGCGAACCCGTATACGGTGACGCCACGCGGCCGGTCGGCAGCAACGTCGGGACAGTCGAGACAAGGGAGTGCGCGGTGGTCAGCAAGGAGCAGCGCCGCAAGCAGCTCGCGCGGGCGAAGTTCGAACGGCAGCAGGAGCGCAGGGCCCGCAGGGCGCAGCGCGGCCGACGGCGCCGGATCGTGCTCGTCGCCCTGCTCGTGGTGCTCGTCGCGGGCGGCGGAACGGCGTGGGCGGTGCTGAGCAGGGACGACGACGGGCAGTCGGACCAGGCCGGTGACGGCGCGACGGCGGAGCCGACGGCCGAGCCGACCGAGCCGGCGCCCGACCCGTGCGACGAGCCGCAGCCGGGCGAGCCGTCCACGCAGACCTGGGAGGAGGAGCCGGAGTTGACGGTGGACACGGGCACCGACCACCTGATGCGGCTGCGCACCTCGTGCGGCGACATCGGGATCACCATGGACACCGAGGCGGCGCCGCGCACGGTGAACTCGTTCGCCTTCCTCGCCGGCGAGGGGTATTTCGACCACTCCCGCTGCCACCGCCTGGTCACGGAGGGCATCCACGTGCTCCAGTGCGGCGATCCCACGGGCACCGGGGCGGGCAGCCCGGGGTACACCATCCCGGACGAGAACCTGGACGACCCGGACGTGGCGGACGGCGTCTACCCGGCGGGCACCGTCGCGATGGCGAACCAGTACAACCCGCAGGACGACAGCGGGCGCGACAGCGGCAGCAGCCAGTTCTTCATCGTCTACGAGGACAGCCAACTGCCGCCGGACTACACCCCGTTCGGCACCGTGACCGAGGGCCTCGACGTGGTCGAGCTGATCGCCGAGGCCGGTGCGGCGCCGCCGGATCCGGCATCGGGGAACACAGCGCCGCACGCGACCGTCGTCATCAACGAGGCCACCGTGGAACCGGTGGGCTCCGAGTGAGCCCGGCTGAGCGGCAACTTCCGCCAGGGAAGGTGCGGACAGCCGGGCGGGCTGTCGCCTATGTTGGCGTTGTGTAGGGTGCCTGCGCCGGTCGGGCGGGAGAAGACAACGGTTGGACCGGCTGGGAATGTGGACGGTGCCGGGGGCGTGACCGCCCTGTCGCGCGCATCAAACGAGGAGGCGCTGTGAGCAGCGAGCCGTGGGGCCGCGTTGACGAGACGGGGACCGTGTACGTGCGGACGGCGGACGGCGAGAGGGCCGTCGGCTCCTGGCAGGCGGGCTCCCCGGAGGAGGCGCTCGCGTACTACGAGCGCAAATACGAGGGGCTCGCCGTCGAGGTCGACCTCCTGGAACGCCGGGTGCGGACGACCGACCTGTCGGCCAAGGACGCGATGACCGCCATCGGGCACCTGCGCGAGCAGGTGGACGACGCGCACGCGGTGGGCGACCTGGCGGCACTCGGCCGCCGACTCGACGACCTGGTGGCGACCGTGGACGCCCGCCGCGAGGAGCGGAAGGCGGCCAAGGCCAGGCAGACCGAGGAGGCGAAAGCGGCCAAGGAGGCCCTGGTCGCGGAGGCCGAGGAGCTGGCGGCGAGCGAGCAGTGGCGCTTCGCCGGGGAGCGGCTGCGGGGCCTGGTGGACACCTGGAAGGGCCTGCCGCGGCTGGACCGCAGGACCGACGACGAGCTGTGGCACCGGTTCTCGCAGGCGCGTTCCGCGTTCTCCAAGCGCCGCAAGTCGCACTTCGCGGCGCTCGACGCCCAGCGCGAGGAGACCAGGCGTCGCAAGGAGAAGCTGATCGCCGAGGCGGAGGCGCTCTCGGACTCCCAGGACTGGGTCGCGACCGCGGCCCGGTACCGGGACCTGATGCGCGACTGGAAGGCCGCGGGCCGGGCGCACCGGGACGCGGAGGAGGACCTGTGGGCGCGGTTCCGCGCCGCGCAGGACGTCTTCTTCCAGGCGCGGGGGTCCGCGTTCGCCGAACGGGACGCCGAGCAGCGGGACAACCTGGCCCGCAAGGAGCAGCTCGCGGCCGAGGCGGAGAAGCTGCTGCCCGTGACGGACCTGAGGACCGCCAGGAGCGCGCTGCGGTCCATCGGTGAGCGCTGGGAGGCGATCGGGCACGTCCCCCGGGACGCGCGGGCCGCCATCGAGGGCCGGATGCACGCGGTGGAACGCGCCGTCGCCGAGGCGGAAGAGGCCGAGTGGCGCCGCACCAACCCGGAGGCCAGGGCCCGTGCGGCCGGGCTGACCGGGCAGCTCCAGGACGCGGTCGACCGGCTCAGGGACCAGGCGGAGCGGGCCAGGGCCGCGGGCAACACCGCGAAGGCCGAGAAGCTGGAGCAGGAGCTGGCCGGCCGGCAGGCGCTGCTCGACCAGGCGCTCAAGGGCCTGGAGGAGTTCGGCGGCTGACCGCGGGGTCGCGGGACCGCCGCAGCGGGCCGCGCCGGGGAGTGCCCCGGCGCGGCCCGCTGCCGTGCGGGGCGCCGTGCCGCCGCCGGATCCCGGCAGCGGGTCAGGGGCGGCGCGGCGAGGTCACCCGGTACACGTCGTAGACGCCCTCGACGCCCCGTACGGCCTTCAGGACGTGCCCCAGGTGCTTGGGGTCGCCCATCTCGAAGGTGAAGCGCGAGGTCGCGACGCGGTCGCGCGAGGTCTGCACCGCGGCGGACAGGATGTTGACGTGCTGGTCGGACAGCACGCGCGTGACGTCCGACAGCAGGCGGGAGCGGTCGAGGGCCTCGACCTGGATGGCGACCAGGAAGACCGAGGACTGGGTGGGCGCCCACTCGACGTCCAGCATGCGCTCGGGTTCCCTGGCCAGCGAGTCGACGTTGACGCAGTCCGCGCGGTGCACGGACACCCCGTTGCCCCGGGTCACGAAGCCGATGATGGGATCGCCGGGCACCGGCGTGCAGCACCGGGCCAGCTTGACCCACACGTCGTCGACGCCCTTGACGACCACGCCGGGATCAGCCGTCGTGCGGCGCCTGCCCCGGGCCGGGACCGGCGGGGCGGCCTCCGCGATGTCCTCGTTGGCCGCCTCCTCGCCGCCCACCGCCTGCACCAGCTTCTGCACGACGGTCTGCGCCGAGACGTGCCCCTCCCCGATCGCCGCGTACAGCGAGGAGATGTCGGGGTAGCGCATCTCGTGCGCGAGGGTGACCAGCGCGTCGCCGCTGAGCACGTGCTGGATGGGGAGGTTCTGCTTGCGCACGGCCCGGGTGATGAAGTCCTTGCCCTGCTCGATCGCCTCGTCCCTGCGCTCCTTGGAGAACCAGCCGCGGATCTTGTTCCGCGCCCGGGGGGACTTCACGAAGCCGAGCCAGTCGCGGGACGGCCCGGCGCCCTCGGCCTTGGAGGTGAAGATCTCCACCGTGTCGCCGTTGTCGAGCGTCGACTCCAGCGGCACCAGGCGCCCGTTGACCTTGGCCCCTATGGTGCGGTGGCCGACCTCGGTGTGCACCGCGTAGGCGAAGTCGACGGGGGTGGCGCCGGCGGGCAGGGCGATCACGTCGCCCTTGGGCGTGAAGACGAACACCTCGTTGCGCGACAGGTCGAAGCGCAGCGATTCGAGGAACTCGCCCGGGTCCTCGGTCTCCTTCTGCCAGTCGAGCAGCTGCCGCAGCCACGCCATGTCGTCGACGGTGCTGTGGCCGTTCCTGCGCTCGCCCTTCCTGGGGGCGTCGGAACGGGTCCTGACCGATCCCGCCGCGGCCTGCTGCTTGTACTTCCAGTGCGCGGCGATGCCGAACTCGGCGCGCCTGTGCATGTCGAACGTGCGGATCTGGAGCTCCACCGGCTTGCCGCCCGGCCCTATCACCGTGGTGTGCAGCGACTGGTACATGTTGAACTTCGGCATCGCGATGTAGTCCTTGAACCGCCCGGGCACGGGGTTCCACCGGGCGTGCACGGTGCCGAGCGCCGCGTAGCAGTCGCGCACGGTGTCCACGAGGACGCGGATGCCCACCAGGTCGTAGATCTCGGCGAAGTCCCGGCCGCGCACGATCATCTTCTGGTAGACGCTGTAGTAGTGCTTGGGGCGGCCGGTGACGGTGGCCCTGATCCGGGCACCGCGCAGGTCGGCCTGCACCTCGTCGATGACGGTGGCCAGGTACTCGTCGCGCTTGGGGGCGCGCTCGGCGACGAGCCGCACGATCTCGTCGTACATCTTGGGGTAGAGGATGGCGAACGCCAGGTCCTCCAGCTCCCACTTGATCGTGTTCATCCCGAGCCGGTGGGCGAGCGGGGCGTAGATCTCCAGCGTCTCGCGCGCCTTCTGCTCCTGCTTGGCGCGCTTGAGGTACCGCATGGTCCGCATGTTGTGCAGGCGGTCGGCGAGCTTGATCACCAGGACCCTGGGGTCCTTGGCCATCGCGACGACCATCTTGCGCACCGTCTCGGCCTGGGCGGCCTCGCCGAACTTGACCTTGTCGAGCTTGGTGACCCCGTCGACGAGCTGTGCGACCTGGTCGCCGAAGTCCCGGCGCAGCGCGTCGAGGCCGTACTCGGTGTCCTCGACGGTGTCGTGCAGGAGCCCGGCCATCAGCGTGGCCGGGTCCATGCCCAGCTCCGCCAGGATGGTGGTCACGGCCAGCGGGTGCGTGATGTACGGGTCGCCGCTCTTGCGCTTCTGTCCCCGGTGCCAGCGCTCGGCGACCTGGTAGGCCCGCTCGATCTGCCGCAGCACCGTGGTGTCCGCCTTGGGGTCCGACGCGCGGACCACCCGGAGCAGCGGTTCGAGGACCGGGTTGTAGGGGTTGGACCGCTGGACGCCGAGCCTGGCGAGCCGGGCGCGCACCCGGTTGGACGAGCCGGAACGGCCCGAGACGCCGGACACGGCCGGCTGAGCCGGGGCGGGCGCCTGGGTACGGCCGTCCGCGCCGTCCCGCCAGCCGAGGGCGGTGGACGGCTTGGCACTCTTCCGCTGTGCCGAGGTGAGCGGCTGGGCGTCGTCTGGCAAGGGCACTCCTTCTCGGGCCTCTCCGGCCGCGGCGGCCGGGGAGGGAGCCGGGCGGTGCCGGTCCTCCGGGTCGCCGTCGGCCCCCGTGGAGGGTCCGGCCGGGATGCGATCGGACTGCCATGGTAACGAGCCCGGCGGGACCGCACGCGCCCAAGCCCGCGCAAGCGACGGGCGCCCGGCCGGTGGCCGGGCGCCCGTGGCGTGCGCGGTCCCTGTCACACGGTGACGAGTGCCTGGTAGGGGGCCCCGTCGAGCACGGGCAGGATGCGCTCGCGCCCGCCGAGGAAATTCAGCTCCATCAGCACGGCGAGTCCGGCCACCTGGGCCCCCGAGCGCCGGATCAGCCGCAGGGACGCCTCCGCCGTGCCGCCGGTCGCCAGCACGTCGTCGATCACCAGCACGCGGTCGGTCCCGGACAGGTCCTCGGCGTGGATCTCCATCTCCGCGCTGCCGTACTCCAGGTCGTAGCGCTGGGAGAGGGTGGCGCCCGGCAGCTTGCCCGCCTTGCGGACGGGCACGAAGCCGAGGCCGGCCCGGACGGCGACCGGGGCGGCGAGGATGAAGCCGCGCGCTTCGAGGCCCACCACCTTGGTCGCGCCCTGTTCGCGGCAGAACGCGGCCAGCGCGTCGGTGAGCGCGGAGAACGCCTCAGGGTCCGCGAGCAGCGGGGTGATGTCCTTGAAGACGATCCCGGGCTTCGGGTGGTCCTGCACGTCGCGGATGCGGCTCAGCAGCAGCCGGACGAGGTCGTCGCGCACCTGTGCCACGGCGCTCACCTCCGCTTCCCCGAGGGGCGGCCTTTGCCCCGCGTGCGCGAGACCGGCTGCCGCCGCGGCCCGGACGCACCGGCGGCGACGGGCGCGGGGCCGCTCCCGGCACCCTCCCTCGTGTCGTGCGGCCCGTCGTCGTCGCCGTCGTCGCCGTCGTCGGCGAACGCGGCACCGTCGCGGTCGCCGTGCTCGTCCTCCTCCTCGTCCTCGATCCCGTCCTCCGCGCGCTTGGCCCGCTTGGCCAGGACCTTGCGGTCCTGCGCGCGCACGGCGGGCTCACGCGACTTGAAGTCCGCGACCAGCGGGGTGGCGATCACGATGGACGAGTAGGCACCGGCGGTCAGGCCCACGAACAGCGACAGCGCGATGTCGTTCAGCATGCCGCCGCCGAGGACGCCGCCACCGATGAACAGCAGGCCGGCGACCGGGAGCAGGGCGACCACGGACGTGTTGATCGACCGCACCAGCGTGCCGTTGAGACTGCGGTTGGCCAGCTCGGCGTAGGTGAACCTGCTCTGCTTGGTGAAGTTCTTCGTACTCTCCTTGAGTCCGTCGAAGACCACGACGGTGTCGTACAAGGAGTAGCCGAGGATCGTCAGCAGGCCGATCACCGTGCCCGGCGTGACCTCGAAGCCGACGAGCGCGTACACGCCGACGGTGATCGTGAGGTCGTGGATGAGGGCGATCAGGGCCGCGAGCGCCATGCGCCACTCGAAGGCGATGGCCAGGTAGACGACCACGAGCACGAGGAAGATCACCAGGCCCTGCCAGGCGCGGTTGGCGATCTGGGAGCCCCAGCTCGGGCCGATCAGCTCGGCGTTCAGCTGCTCCGTGGGCACGCCGAGCTCCTCGGCGAGGGCCGCGCGCGTCACGTTGGACGCCTCGGTGTCGAGCCCGCTGACCTGGATGCGCATCGCCCCGTCGTCACCGAGCGTCTGCACCAGGGGCAGGCTGCCCGAGGCCTCCTCCGCCACGTCCCTCATCCGCTCCACCGAGACGTCGGTCGCCTCGGTGGTGAAGACCGCGCCGCCCTCGAACTCCACGCCCATGTGCAGACCGCGGACGCCGAGACCGGCGAAGGCGAGGATGGTGATCAGGATGGAGAAGGCATACCAGATCTTCCGCTTGCCCACGAAGTCGAAACCGACCTCGCCGCGGTACAGGCGGGCACCGAAATCGCCGAGCCGTGACATCTCACGCCTCCTTCGGGTCGCTGGGAACGGTGACGGGACGCCGGCCGCGGCGCAGCGGGGGCCGTGCTCCCAGGCGCCTCGGGTCCAGCCCTGACCACGGGTGGCCGCTCAGGAAGAACTTCCTGCGGGCCAGCAGCGTCATCAGCGGCTTGGTGAACAGGAAGACGACGACCACGTCGAGGGCCGTGGTGAGGCCGAGCGTGAACGCGAAGCCCTGCACCTTGCCGACGGTGACCACGAACAGCACCGCGGCGGCCAGGAAGGACACGAAGTCCGACACGAGGATGGTGCGCCGGGCCCGCGGCCAGGCGCGTTCCACCGCCGGGCGCAGACTCCTGCCCTCCCTCACCTCGTCCCTGATGCGTTCGAAGTAGACGATGAAGGAGTCGGCCGTGATGCCGATGGCGACGATGGCTCCGCAGACGGCCGGCAGGTTCAGCGCGAAGCCGATGGCCGGTCCGAGCAGCGCCATGATCGTGTAGGTCAGGATGCCGGAGACCACCAGGCTGGCGAGGGCGATCAGGGCCAGGCCGCGGTAGTACGTGATCATGTAGAGGACGACCAGGAGCAGGCCGATGGCGCCGGCGATGAGGCCGGCCTCCAACTGCTCGCCGCCCAGGGTCGGGGAGACCGTCGAGACGCTCGACTCCTCGAAGCTCAGCGGCAGGGCGCCGTAGCTGAGGATGTTGGCCAGGTCGTCCGCGGACTCCTGGGTGAAGCCGCCCGAGATCTCGGCACTGCCGCCGCCGAGCCGCTCGGACACCGAGGGGGCCGAGACGACGCCGCCGTCGAGGACGATGGCGAACTGGTTCTGCGGCTGGACCTGGGTGGCGAGCTCGGCGGTGATGTCGGCGAACTTGCCCGCGCCGGCGTCGTTGAACTCCATCTGGACGATCCAGCCCTGGCCGCGCTGGGTGTCGTAGACCGCGGCCGCGTCGCTGACGTCGGTGCCGGGGACCGCGACGGGACCGAGCGCGTACTTGTACAGGCCGTCCGCGTCGCACGCGACGACGACGTCCTCGTCCTGCGCCCGCGCCGCCTCGCGGCCCGCCGCGACGCGGGCCTCCTCGGTGGAGCAGTCGAGCTCGTCGAGCCGCGCCTGGAGGTCGGCGGCGTCCTGCGCGATCTGCTCCTGGTCCTGGGGCTCCTCGGCCGGTTCGCCCGACTCCTCCTCGGCCGGTTCGCCCGACTCCTCCTCGCCCGCGGGCGCCTCGGTCTCGTCGGTCCGGTAGGAGGCCTGGGTGAGGAAGCCGGTGCCGCCCGGGGCGGACAGGCTCTGGTTCTCCGTGCCCTCGCCCGTCCCCTCGGTGGGCTCGTCCGCGGGCTCCTCGGACGCGCCGTCCGCCGGTTCCTCGGACGCGCCGTCCGCCGGTTCCTCGGACGCGCCGTCCGCCGGCTCCTCGGACTCGCCCTCGGAGGGCTCCCCGGACTCCCCGTCCGCCGGCTCCTCGGCGGGCTGCTCGGCCGGCATGGCGGTGCCCATGGAGAGCACCGGCCTGAAACCGAGTTCCGCCGTGGTGCCGACCTGCTCGCGGGCCTGGTCCTCGTTGCTGCCCCGGGGGATGTTGACGATGATGTTCCGGTCGCCCTGGGTCTGGACCTCGGCCTCGGAGACGCCGAGGCCGTTCACGCGCCGCTCGATGATGCTGACGGCGGTGTTGAGGTTCGTCGAGTTGATCGCGTCCTCGGCGCCCTCCTCTGCCACGGCCGAGAGCGTGATGCTCGTACCACCGGCGAGGTCGATGCCCAGCCGCGGCGTGGTGTGGCCGGAGAGGAACATGCCCCCGGTCAGCGCCGCCATGATGAGCACGACCAGCAGCAGGGGACGCCCTGGTTTGCCCTGTGCTCCCCGGATCGGGGATTTCCCTTTCCGGGAGGACTTGAAGTCCCTCTTCGGTGTCGCCACCTTCTCGTCTCTCTCTGTCCAGCGACCCGCGGCCGGTGACCGCCGCGCGGCTCAGCGGAATGACTGACGGGCGGCCGGTGCCGCCGCGTTCAGGACTTGGCAGTTCCGTTCTCGCCGTCGTCGTCCCTGGCGTCCCGCGACTCGGTGCGATCGCGGTCCTCGGCGTCGTTCTTGTCGAGCCCGATCCGCTTTTCCCCGCCCTCGGTCAGCGAGGAGGCGTCGTCGGGGACGACCGGCTCCTCACCGTCGGCGTAGGCGTCCTCACCGCTGATGATCCTGGCGTACTCCTCGGCGTCCAGGACCGCGGCGATGGCGTTCTTCGTGAACACGGTGTGCACGCCCGGCGCGATCTCGACGAGAACGGTGTCCTCGCGGACCTCCTTCACCTCGGCGTACAGGCCCCCGATGGTCCGCACCCCGGAGCCCGGCTGCATCGAGTCCCTCATCGCCAGAGCCTCGCGCTGCCGGTTCTTGGCGGAGCGCGTCATGAGGAACATGACACCGATGAGCAGAATGAACGGGAAGAGAAACGCGATGTCCACGGTGGCGGGATTTCCTTTGTCCGGCAGCCGGAGCGGCCTGATGTGCGGGGGTGGGCACGCCGTCCTGAGTGGGACGACGTCGGCGGAGTCTAAGCGAGGCCGCGCCTGGGGAACAACGTGCAGGATGCTATCGGAGTTCCGTGGCGGGGTGATCCGCGCGGTGCCCGATCCTCAGCCGCCGAACAATCCGTCCTGCCCGCCGCCGGCCGGGGAACGGGGCGGCTGGAGCCCGAGGTGGTGCCACGCGGCCGGGGTCGCGACCCGTCCGCGCGGGGTGCGGGCCAGCAGGCCCTCCCGCACCAGGAACGGCTCGGCGACCTCCTCGACCGTCTCCCGCTCCTCCCCCACCGCGACGGACAGCGTCGAAAGGCCGACGGGTCCGCCGCCGAACAGCTTGAGCAGGGCGTTCAGCACCGCGCGGTCGAGCCGGTCGAGGCCCCGCTCGTCGACCTCGTACACGGCCAGCGCCCGCGTCGCCGTCTCACGCGTGACGATGCCGTCGGACCGCACCTGGGCGTAGTCGCGGACCCGGCGCAGCAGGCGGTTGGCGATGCGGGGGGTGCCGCGGGAACGGCCGGCGATCTCGGCCGCGCCCTCCGCCGTGACCTCGACGCCGAGCAGCCCCGCGGAACGGCGCACGACGCGCTCAAGCTCGGGCGGCTCGTAGAACTCCATGTGCCCGGTGAAGCCGAACCGGTCGCGCAGCGGCGGCGGCAGCAGCCCGGCCCGCGTGGTCGCGCCGACCAGGGTGAACGGCGGCAGCTCCAGGGGGATCGCGGTCGCGCCCGGGCCCTTGCCGACGACGACGTCGACCCGGAAGTCCTCCATCGCCATGTACAGCATCTCCTCGGCGGGCCTCGACATGCGGTGGATCTCGTCGAGGAACAGCACCTCGCCCTCGGTCAGCGAGGAGAGGATCGCCGCGAGGTCGCCCGCGTGCTGGATGGCCGGGCCCGAGGTGATGCGGATCGGGGCCCCCATCTCGGCGGCGATGATCATGGAGAGCGTGGTCTTGCCGAGGCCGGGCGAGCCCGAGAGCAGGACGTGGTCCGCGGTCCCCCCGCGGGCCCGCGCCGCGCGCAGCACGAGGTCGAGCTGCTCGCGGACCCGGGTCTGCCCGATGAACTCCTCCAGGTCCTTGGGCCGCAGAGCCGCCTCGACCGCCAGGTCCTCGCCGTCCGCCGCGGCCCCCACCAGGCGTTCCGCCGCCTCGCCGCCTGCCTGTTCGTTCGCGCTCATGCGGATCGCTTCCTACCGGGTGCGGTTGAGTGTCTGGAGGGCGGCACGCAGCAGCTGCGACACGGCCGGGGCGGCCCCCTCGGCCGCCGCGGCCTCGGCCTGCGGGGTGACGGCCGCGACCGCCTCGTCGGCCTCGCGCGGCACGTAGCCGAGACCGACGAGCGCGGCGTGCAGCTGGTCCCGCCAGCCCGCCGCGGCGGCCGTCGGGCGCGTGGTGGCCGCGGCGCCGGTGCCCCGGGGCTCGCCGAGCCTGTCCTTCAGCTCAAGGAGCAGCTTCTGGGCCCCCTTCTTGCCGATGCCGGGCACCGCCGTGAGCGCCTTCTCGTCGCCGGCGGCGACGGCCCGGCGCAGGGCCTCGGGCGTGTGCACGGCGAGCATCGCCTGGGCCAGTCGCGGCCCGACGCCGCTGGCGGACTGGAGCAGCTCGAACACCTGCCGTTCGTCCTCGTCGGCGAAGCCGTAGAGGGTGAGCGAGTCCTCGCGGACCACGAGCGAGGTGGCCAGCCTGGACGGCTCGCCCTGGCGCAGCCCGGCGAGCGTGCCCGGGGTGCACTGGACGACGATGCCGACGCCCCCGACCTCCACGACGGCGGAGCCGGGGGCCAGGGCCGCGACGGGCCCCTGGACGAACGCGATCATGACGGGGTGCTGCCCTTCGATCGGATGGTGCCGTGCTCCGGGTGGGCCACCGCGCGGGCCCGGCGCAGGCGGTCGTGGGCGGGTGCGCGCCAGATGTGGCAGATCGCCAGGGCCAGGGCATCGGCCGCGTCGGCCGGGCGCGGTGCCTCGCGGAGCCTGAGCAACCGGGTCACCATGGCGCCGACCTGGGCCTTGTCGGCCCGGCCGCTGCCGGTGACGGCGGCCTTCACCTCGCTGGGGGTGTGCAGGGCGAGCGGCAGTCCGCGGCGGGCCGCGCAGAGCATGGCCACGGCGCTGGCCTGGGCCGTGCCCATGACCGTCCTGATGTTGTGCTGGCTGAAGACCCGCTCGACGGCGACGACATCGGGGCTGTGCGCGTCGAGCCATTCCTCGATGCCCCGCTCGATCATGACCAGGCGCCGCGCGGTCTCCTCGTCCGCCGGGGTGCGCAGGACGCCGACGGCCGCCATGTGCAGCGGGCGCCCGGTGCTGCCGTCCACCACCCCCACCCCGCAGCGCGTCAGCCCCGGGTCCACGCCCATGACTCGCACCGGCCCTCCCTCGCTCGCCGTGATCAGCCTTCAGCCGTGCGGCAGGCTACCGGCCACCACCGACAACGGGGCGCGCGGCGAAGCCGGCCGCCCACCCGCGCGCCGGTGCCGCCCGGACGGAGGTTCCGCGCCCCCGGAGCGCACCGGAACGACGCGCGCCCCTCCCCCGGGCCGGGTGCCGTTCCGCCGCGGCCCGTCGGAACCGGTCCCCGCGCCGCGAGCAGGTATCGGAAGAGCGGCAGGGCAGGCCGGGACCAGGGAGCTGCCGGCCGCGCGCGGCGGGCGGGAGCGCCCGCGGGCCAGGGCCTAGGCGTCGACCTTGGCCATGACGTCGTCGGCGACATCGAAGTTGGCGAAGACGTTCTGCACGTCGTCGCTGTCCTCCAGCGCGTCGATCAGCCGGAAGATCTTGCGGGCACCGTCCTCGTCGAGCTCGACCTGCATGGTCGGCACGAACGCCGCCTCGGCCGAGTCGTAGTCGATCCCGGCGTCCTGGAGGGCCGTGCGGACCGCGACCAGGTCGCCCGCCTCGCTCAGCACCTCGAAGGACTCGCCCAGGTCGTTGACCTCCTCCGCGCCCGCGTCGAGAACGGCGCCGAGGACGTCGTCCTCCGTCAGCCCGCCCTTGGGGACCAGGACGACGCCCTTCCTGTTGAACAGGTAGGAGACCGAGCCGGGGTCGGCCATGGAGCCGCCGTTGCGGGTCATGGCGACGCGCACGTCGGAGGCCGCCCGGTTCCTGTTGTCGGTGAGGCACTCGATCAGCACGGCGACGCCGTTGGGGCCGTAGCCCTCGTACATGATCGTCTGGTAGTCCGCGCCGCCCGCTTCGAGTCCCGCGCCGCGCTTGACGGCACGCTCGATGTTGTTGTTCGGGACCGAGCTCTTCTTGGCCTTCTGGATGGCGTCGTAGAGCGTGGGGTTGCCGTCCGGGTCCCCGCCCCCCGTGCGCGCCGCGACCTCGATGTTCTTGATCAGCTTGGCGAACAGCTTGCCGCGCTTGGCATCGATCACGGCCTTCTTGTGCTTGGTGGTTGCCCACTTGGAGTGGCCGGACACAGCGCTGCTCCTTCGATGTCACCAGAATTCAACCGACGTGGTGATCCTACCGGGAGCGGCCTACCTGGCGGCGCGCACCATGTCGGCGAACAGGGCGTGCACCCGGTGGTCCCCCGTCAGCTCGGGGTGGAACGCGGTCGCGAGCAGGGCTCCCTGCCGCACCGCGACGGTGTGGCCGCCGTACTCGGCGACCGGCTCGGCGGCGGCCCCGATCGACTCCACCCAGGGGGCGCGGATGAACACGCCGTGAACGGGCCCACCCGGCACCCCGGCCACCTCGACGGCGGCCTCGAACGACTCGTTCTGGCGGCCGAAGGCGTTGCGCCGCACGATCATGTCGATGCCCCCGACGGTCTCCTGGCCCGAGCGCGGATCGAGGATCTTGTCCGCGAGCATGATCATGCCGGCGCACGAGCCGTACACCGGCAGCCCGTCGCGCACCCGCTCCCGCAGCGGCCCGAGCAGGCCGAACGCGACCGCGAGCTTGGAGATGGCGGTGGACTCCCCGCCGGGGATGACCAGGCCGTCCACCGAGGCCAGCTCCTCGGGGCGGCGCACGGAAACAGCCCGTACGCCGGCCCCGGTGAGCGCGGCGAGATGTTCGCGCACGTCGCCCTGGAGGGCGAGCACGCCGACGACGGGGGTCGTCACGGTGCGGTGCCTCGCTTTCCCGTTCCGCTCACCAGCCGCGCTCGGCGTAGCGCTCGGCGCCCGGCGTGGTGTCGATGTTGATGCCGACCATGGCCTCGCCGAGACCGCGCGAGACGTCCGCCACGACCTTCGGGTCGTCGTGGAACGTCGTGGCCTTGACGATGGCGGCGGCGCGCTTGGCCGGGTCGCCCGACTTGAAGATGCCGGAGCCGACGAAGACGCCCTCGGCGCCGAGCTGCCGCATCAGCGCCGCGTCGGCCGGGGTGGCCACGCCGCCGGCGGAGAACAGCACGACCGGCAGCCTGCCGAGTTCGGCGACCTCGCGGACCAGTTCGTAGGGGGCGCGCAGCTCCTTGGCCGCGGCGTACAGCTCGTGGTTGTCCAGGGCGCGCAGCCGGCCGATCTCGCCCCGGATCTGACGCATGTGGCGGACGGCCTCGACGACGTTGCCCGTCCCGGCCTCGCCCTTGGAGCGGATCATGGCCGCGCCCTCGGCGATGCGGCGCAGCGCTTCGCCCAGGTTGGTCGCGCCGCAGACGAAGGGGGTGGTGAACGACCACTTGTCGGTGTGGTTGACCTCGTCGGCCGGGGTCAGCACCTCGGACTCGTCGATGTAGTCGACGCCGAGCGCCTGGAGCACCTGGGCCTCGACGACGTGCCCGATGCGGGACTTGGCCATCACGGGGATCGAGACGGCCTCGATGATGCCGTCGATCATGTCCGGGTCGGACATGCGGGCCACGCCGCCGTCCTTGCGGATGTCCGCGGGGACGCGCTCCAGCGCCATCACGGCGACCGCTCCCGCGTCCTCCGCGATCTTCGCCTGCTCGGGCGTGACGACGTCCATGATCACGCCGCCCTTGAGCTGCTCCGCCATGCCGCGCTTGACGCGGGCGGTACCGGTTTCCGGGGTCTGGGGGGCGCTGGATGACGTGCTCGACACGAATTGACCTCACTCGACGGAAATGTGTGCGATACGACCATGGTAGGGCCGCGCCTGAGCGAACCGCGGAGCACTCCGCCGCCCGGCGGGCGCCACCTCCCGATGGAACCGCGCGGTGGCCCGTTCCGGAAGGGCCAATCGACGCTCAGTGGCCCGGTCCCTCGGCCCGGGTCCCCCAGTGCCCCATCAGCCAAGGCCTGCCCCGTCGCGACGCCCGGCACGTCACCTCGCTGCGTTGCCGCATCACCCAAGTGCGCCCAGCACGAGGGCGATCCGGCGCCTTGCGATGCACCGCACCGGATCGCCGCTCCTCGACGGGCAAACCCTGACTCGCGGCACTATTCGGTGAGCGCGGCGGGCGGCTCGTCGTCCATCTCGAACGCGAGCGGGAAGGGCGCGTGCCCGGCCAGCCGGAACCACCGCACCGTCCTGTGCCGCCGCACGGCCCGCGCCGCGCGCACCGCGTCGTTGTGGAAACGCCTGGCCATGGGCACGCGGCGCACCGCGGCGAGCAGCTCCTCCGCCGTGCCGGACCCGCCGGGCGCCTCGCGCAGCGCGCGCACCTGCGCGGGCTCGGCGAGCACCACCCGCAGCGCCTGGCTCAGCTCGCTCTCCGCGACCTCGCGGTGCTCGTCCTCCGCGAGCCGCGCCGCGTGCGCCGCCTGGTGGAGCACCATCGAGGCGGCCGGGTCGAACACCCCCGCCGTGGCCAGTTCCTGCGCGACGGAGGCGCGGCGCAGCAACTGGGCGTCCAGCGCCGCGCGGGCCGCGTCGATGCGCGCGTGCAGCCGGTCGAGGCGGCCGGCTGTCCAGCTGAGGTAGATGCCGACCAGCACCAGGGCGACGGCGATCCAGATGACAGTGGTCACGGCCCGTCACCCTACCGGCCGCCCGCGGCCGGGCCCCCGGCCACCGCTCAGTCCCTGGCGAAGCCGAGCCGGCCGAGCAGCCCGGCCCGGTCGTCGGGCGCCACGGCCTCCGCGCCCGCGGCGACCGTCTCGTAGACGGCGAGGACATCGGCGCCGACCGTGGCCCAGTCGAACTTCCGCACGTGCTCGCTGCCGCGTTCCCGCAGGTCGGCACGCCGCCGCGGGTCGGCGAGCAGCCCCGCGGCGGCGCGCGCAAGCGCGTCGGCGTCCTCGTTGGGGAACAGCTCACCCGCCGTCCCGCCGCCGAGCACCTGCGCGAACGCGTCCAGGTCGCTCGCCAGCACCGGGGCGCCCGCCGACATGGCCTCGACCAGGATGATGCCGAAGCTCTCGCCCCCGGTGTTGGGCGCCACGTACAGGTCGACGCTGCGCAGCAGCCTGGCCTTGTCCTCGTCGCTGACCATGCCGAGGAACTCGACCCGGTCGCGCATGTGCCGCGGCAGCCCGGCGACGGCCTCCTTCTCGTCCCCGCGGCCGGCCACGAGCAGGCGCGCGCCCGGCCTGGCGGCGAGGATGCCGGGCAGGGCCCGCATCAGCACCGGGAGCCCCTTGCGCGGCTCGTCGATGCGCCCGATGAAGCCGATGGTCTGGTCCTGCCACTCGGCTCTCGGCTCGGCGTCCGCGAAGAAGCGCACGTCGACCCCGTTCGGGATCACCACCGCGTCCCCGCCCAGGTGCTCCACGAGGGTGCGGCGCGCGTACTCGCTCACCGCGATCCTGGCGCTGATCTTCTCCAGCGCGGGCTGGAGGATCGGATAGGCCGCGCTCATGGCCCTGGACCTGGAGTTGGAGGTGTGGAACGTGGCGACGATGGGGCCGCGCGCCGCCCAGCAGGTCAGCAGCCCGAGGGAGGGAACGACCGGCTCGTGGATGTGCAGGACGTCGAAGTCGCCCTCCTTGACCCACCTGCGGACCCGGCCGACCGACATCACGCCGAGGTTGACCCGGGCGACGGAGCCGTTGTACGGCACCGAGACGGCGCCCCCCGCCGGCACCACGTAGGGCGGCAGCGGGGTCCCGTCCTCCGCGGGGGCGAGCACCGACACGTGGTGGCCGAGCCGCAGCAGGTGCTCGGCGAGATCGCGCACGTGGAACTGCACGCCGCCCGGCACATCCCACGAGTAGGGGCAGACGATGCCGATCCTCATGCCGTTCCGCCTCCGTTCGCCCCAGCGGGCCGCGGCTCCAGGTCGTCGAGCCACAGCCGCTGGAGCATGTGCCAGTCCTGCGGGTGCGCGGCGATACCGGCCGCGAAGCGGTCCGCCACGGCCTGCGTCATGACCGCCGTGCGCTCCGCGCGCGTGCCGCCGGCGGGCACGGGCACCGGCGGGTGGATCCGCCCCTTCATCACCGGGGTCTCGTCGTACCACAGGGTGACGGGCAGCAGCAGGGCGCCTGTCTGCTGGGCCAGCAGCGCGGGCCCGGCGGGCATGCGCGTGGCCGAGCCGAAGAACGCGACCTCGACCCCGGACGCCGACAGGTCGCGGTCGGCGACCAGCGCCACGAGCCCGCCGTCGCGCAGCCTGCGGGCGAGGCGCCCGAACGAGGTGCCGCCCGTGTGGGCCAGCACCTCCATGCCAAGCGACTCGCGGTGGGCGACGAAACGGTCGAAGACGCTGTCGGGTTTCAGCCGTTCCGCGACCGTCGTCAGCGGAACGCCGAGCGCCGCGCCCGCCCAGGCGCCCGCGAGGTCCCAGTTCGCCGTGTGGGGCAGCGCGATGACCACGCCGCGGCCCGAGGCCAGGCCGTCGGTGAGCCGGTCGATGTCCTGGGCCGCGAAGGACGCGGCGATGCGCTGCCTGCTCCACGTGGAGAGCCGGAAGGACTCCATCCAGTACCGCAGGTAGCTGCGCATCCCGGCCCGCGACAGCTCGCGCAGCGCCTCGGGCCCCGCCTCGGGCACCACACGCGCGAGGTTCGCCTCAAGGCGGCGCACGCCGGGTCCGCGCCGGCGCCACGCGACATCGGCCGTGCGCCGTCCCAGCGCGCGCGCCGCCGGCTCGGGGAGCCGTTTGACCGCGCCCCACCCGGCGCCGTACAGCGCGCCCGCGAGCCGTTCGTTCATGAGGCCGGCCCGCTGCCCCGCGCCTCCCCGCGCTCGGCCGCGTCCGCCTCCGCGGACTCCCGGCGCACGGTGACCACGCGCTGGGCGAGCGTGACGGCGCTGCCCGCGGCCACCACCCACAGCGCCACGGGCAGCAGGATGTCGATGTGCGGCACGCCGAAGGTCCGCTCCCAGCCGGCGAAGCCGGCGCACACCAGCGTGATGACGAGCCGCTCGGCGCGTTCGACGAGGCCGTTGACCTTCACCGGCAGGCCGATGCTCTCGCCCCTGGCCTTGGTGTAGGAGACGACCTGCCCGCTGGCGAGGCAGAACAGCGTCACGGAGCACAGCGCCAGGTTGTCGCCCTCGCCCGCGTACCACAGGGCGATGCCGGAGAAGATGGCCGCGTCCGCGAGGCGGTCGAGCGTGGAGTCGAGGAACGCCCCCCACCGGCTCGACGTCCCGAGCTGCCGGGCCATGTTGCCGTCGATGAGGTCGGAGAACACGAAAAGCGTGATCACGACGGTGCCCCAGAAGAACTCGCCCCGAGGGTAGAAGGCCAGCGCTCCCGCCATCACACCGGCGGTGCCGATGAGTGTCACGGCGTCCGGGCTGACCCGCCATCTCAGCAGCAGGGCGGCGAACGGCGTGAGGACACGCGTGAAAAAGGCACGCGCGTACTTGTTGAGCATGTCCTTCCCAGGGGTCGCAGGGGGCCGCGCTGCGGCGGCCGCCGTGAGGGCCCCATCGTAGTCACGCCGCGCGGGCACTCGCGCGGCACCCGGCCCCTGTCCCGGCGGTCCCGAATCCGCCACCCGGCGGGCACTCCCCCCGCTAGGCTGATCCCGCGCAGGGTTGCCGCGGGCCCCGGATGGGCAAGGGCCTGTCGGCGACCGAGTCAGCGGCCCCCGGGCGCGTGCCGGGGGCGGGAAGAGTGTGGGGGTGGCCGATGGCCGGTCTTGACGACCTGAGGCGGGCGGCCGGAGTCGAGTTCGACTTCGCGCCCGGTGCCCAGGTCCCGCTGTCCTCCGTGAGCAGCGGGAAGACGGGGGTCTCTCACGCCATCGCCTCGGTCGCCTACCGCGACGTGGCGCCGAAGGACATATGCGAGGCCAACGACGCGGCCTCGTTCAAGCCGGGCAAGTTCTCCCTGCTCGAACCCAACCTCGGGGAGGCGTTCACCCGCGCCGTCGAGGTCCGCATGCTCGCCGACGACCGCAAGCCGCTGATCCAGTCCTTCGGCGCCGAGCCGCAGATGGTGGTGGAGCACGCGCTGGCCGCGAAGCGGATCAGGAAGCAGCGGGACACCCGGCTGACGGCCATCATGCTCGTCTTCGGCCTGCTGTTCCTGCCGGGCGTGCTGATATGGCTCGGGCTGTTCCAGCTGCGGCGCACCATCGCGGGGGCGCAGGACAAGCGCGCCGGCGCGTTCGGCATGGCGCTGCTCGTGCTGCTCTGCGCGCTGATCGTGTTCCTCGTGCTGCAACTGCCGGTCACCGGCGTCCTCCAGATCTACGTCCTCGCCATGCTGCCCGCGCCGATCCTCGGCTGGTTCCTGGCCCGGCAGATCAGCGAGCGGACCGCGGTGAACCTGCGCGCGCACTGGTCCGAGCTGCTCGGGGGCGGCGGGGCCGGGGCGCGGATACCGGAGGCCGTTCCGCAGAACCCGAACGACGCGGACGCCGAGCGCCTGCGCCTTGGCCTGGCGAAGCTCGCCGCCGAGCAGGGCAGCAACCTCGTCCACTACGCGGGGCCCAAGGGGATACTGGGCATGGGGGTGCGCTGGGCGAGCTGGCAGCTCGCCGAGGAGCTGCGGCCCAAGAACCCGGGACGCGAGATCGACCCGTTCCGCAGCTGGGACGTGGCGCGCGCCATGTACGACCAGCTGCGGATGCTGGAACGCGGGCCGCTGCACACCGGGGGCTTCTCCCCTCCCTCGATAACCCACTGGGTGGTGCGGCACGTCGGGGAGGGCGCCTCCGCGGTGTCGAGGCCCGAGGGCCCCAACGCGGAGGGCTACAGCTTCAGCAACCTCGAAGTGCAGCGCATCTGCAACGAGCAGCAGTTCGGCAGCGGCGACCGCCACTACCTGGGGGTCCAGTTCGTGCTGTGGGACGGCGAGTTGGTCGTCACCATGATGATCACGGTGACCGTGCTGCACCACACGCTGCGCATCGAGGTGACCGCCCACGCGCTCGGGCCGATCCACGGCTTCTTCCGCAAGGGCCCTGACACTCCGAGCAAGGAGATCCGCAACCCGCTGCGGCCCTGGAAGAAGCAGAAGCAGCCGCTGCCGCTCGTGGACGCCAAGGAGGTCGTGCGCCTGGCCGCCCGGGCGCCGCTGACGTGGTTCCCCGCGCGTCTCGACGCGTTCGGCGGCACGCTGGCCCTGCCGGAGCCCTTCGGCCTGCGGCACACGTGGGCGACCACGCCGTGGAACCACCGGTTCATGGTGGACGACGCGCTGCGGGCGGCGACCCCGGTGCTGCGGGTCGCGCACGCGGCGGCCCTGCGGGTGCTCGACGAGCACGGCGTCGACATCACGCCGTTCGAGAGCAGGTCGCAGGCGCTCAGCGGCCAGGTGCAGACGGCCGAGCCCAAGCACGCCGACCGCTACAACATGTGAGCCGGGGCCCGGCCGGCGCGCGGGGCCCGGCCGTAGGCGGGATCAGGCGGGCCACTGGTCGGCGAGCATGCGCCGGGTGTCGGCGAGGAGTTGGGGCAGCACCTTGGTGTGGCCGACGACCGGCATGAAGTTGGCGTCGCCGCCCCACCGGGGCACGACGTGCTGGTGCAGGTGGGGCGCGATACCCGCGCCCGCCGCCGTGCCCTGGTTCATGCCGATGTTGAACCCGTGGGCCCCGGAGGCGCGGCGGATGGCGATCATGGCCTGTTTGGTCAGCTCCGCGAGCTCCGCGGTCTCCGACCCCGTCAGCTCGGTGTAGTCGGCGACGTGCCGGTAGGGGACCACGAGCAGGTGGCCGCCGTTGTACGGGTACAGGTTGAGGACCGCGTAGACCTCGCGGCCCCGCGCGATGATCAGCCCGTCCTCGTCGCTCTTGCCGGGGATGGAGCAGAACGGGCAGCCGTCGTCGGCGCCGGGCCCCGTCGGTTTGCCCTCCCCCTGGATGTACGCCATCCGGTGGGGCGTCCACAGGCGCTGGAACGCGTCCGGCGTCCCGACCCCGATCTGGTGCTCCGGCTCGCTGCTCATGGCGGCCAGCATATGGCGTCGCCGCCCGGGGCCGGGCTCCGGGGCGGGACCGCCCCGGAGCCCGATCGCCCGGACGCTCACACCTGGGCGCGGGTCTCCACGGCCTCCGCGATCTCGCGGAGTGCTTCGGCGCGCGGAATACCGTTCTTCTGCGAACCGTCCCGGTAGCGGAAACTCACGGCACCCTGGGCGACGTCGTCGTCACCCGCGATCACCATGAACGGGATCTTCTGCTTCTGCGCGTTCCGGATCTTCTTCTGCATGCGGTCCGCGGAGGAATCCACGTCCATCCGCAGCCCCGCCGCCTTGGCCTCGGCCGCGAACTCCTGGAGGTAGGGCACGTGGGCGTCACCGATCGGGATGCCGACGGCCTGGACGGGCGCGAGCCACGGCGGGAAGACGCCCGCGTAGTGTTCGAGCAGTACGGCGAAGAATCGCTCGATCGAACCGAAGAGGGCCCGGTGGATCATCACCGGCGTCTGCCGCGAGCCGTCGGCCGCGGTGTATTCGAGCCCGAAACGCTTCGGCTGCTGGAAGTCGACCTGGATGGTGGACATTTGCCAGGTCCTGCCGATCGCGTCCTTCGCCTGGACGGAGATCTTCGGGCCGTAGTAGGCCGCCCCGCCCGGGTCCATGACCAGCTCAAGCCCCTGCTTGCCGGCCGCCTGCCGCAGCGTCTCGGTAGCCTCCGCCCACTCCTGCGGCTCGCCGATGAACTTGTCGGAGTCGCCTCGGGTGGACAGTTCGAGGTAGAACTCGCTGAGCCCGTAGTCGCGCAGCAGGCCGAGCACGAAGGTGAGCAGCGCGTCCAGCTCGTCGGGCATCTGCTCCTTGGTGCAGTAGATGTGCGAATCGTCCTGCGTGAAGCCGCGGGCGCGGGTGAGCCCGTGCACGACACCCGACTTCTCGTAGCGGTAGACCGTGCCGAACTCGAAAAGCCGCAGCGGCAATTCCCGGTACGACCGCCCGCGCGCCCGGAAGATCAGGTTGTGCATGGGGCAGTTCATCGCCTTGAGGTAATAGTCCTGCCCCTCGAATTCCATGGGCGGGAACATCGACTCGGCGTAGTGGGGAAGATGCCCCGACGTTTCGAAAAGGTTGGCCTTGCTGATGTGCGGGGTGTTGACGAAGTCGTAGCCCGATTCCACGTGCCTGCGGCGGGAGTAGTCCTCCATCACCTTGCGGATGACGCCGCCCTTGGGGTGGAAGACGGCGAGTCCTGAACCCAGCTCCTCGGGGATCGAGAACAGGTCGAGTTCCGCCGCGAGCTTCCTGTGGTCGCGCTTCTCGGCCTCGGCCAGGAACGCCAGGTGCGCCTTCAGCTCGTCACGGCTCGGCCAGGCGGTGCCGTAGATGCGCTGGAGCTGCGGGTTGCGCTCGCTGCCGCGCCAGTAGGCGGCGGCGCTGCGCATGAGCTTGAACGCCGGGATGAGCCGGGTGCTCGGCAGGTGCGGGCCGCGGCAGAGGTCCTTCCAGCACAGCTCGCCCGACTTCGGGTCGAGGTTGTCGTAGATCGTCAGCTCGCCCGCGCCCACCTCGGCCCCCGCGCCCTCGGCCGACTCGGCCGCCGCGCCCTTGAGACCGATCAGTTCGAGCTTGTAGGGCTCCGCGGCCAGTTCACCCCTGGCCTCCTCGTCGGTGACGACCCGGCGGGCGAAGAGCTGGCCCTGCTTCTGGATCTGCTGCATGCGCTTCTCGATGCGGCCCAGGTCCTCCGGCTGGAAGGGGCGCTCGACGTCGAAGTCGTAGTAGAAGCCGTCCCTGATGGGCGGCCCGATGCCCAGCTTGGCCTCGGGGAACAGCTCCTGCACGGCCTGCGCCATCACGTGCGCGGTGGAGTGCCGCAGGATGTCGAGGCCGTCGGGCGAGGTGATGTCGACCGGCTCGATCTCGTCGCCGTCGGCGAGCTGATGCGCCAGATCCCGCAGTTGACCGCCGACGCGGACCGCCACGACGGAGCGTTCCCCTTCGAAGAGCGCCGCGGCCGTCGTGCCCGTGACCACCACACGTTCTTCCCGCTCGGAATCGCGTTTGAGGGTCACACGGACGTCCGACACCGGTCTCTCCTGACGTGCTGAAGCGGAAGCGGCCTGGCCTGCCCTGGCCGCGCAGACCCGCATCGTACCGAGCGGGCGACCCGGGCCGCGAAACGGCAACGGGCGGCGGCGCACACGCAGAAGGCCGGTCCGCTGCTACGGACCGGCCTTCCCCGCGGTGGGCGATACTGGGATCGAACCAGTGACCTCTTCGGTGTGAACGAAGCGCTCTCCCGCTGAGCTAATCGCCCGGGGCTTGTGCCCTGCGGCACGGGAAGAACCATACAGTGCCGATCACCCATGGTCCAAATGCGCTCCTCGCCAGGCCAGGAGACCCGCTTCCCACGGCCTGCCCGCGGCCCCCGCACGGCCCGTCCGCCCCCGGGCCGGGACGGGCCCGGCACGCCCCGCCGCGCCGCGTGCGCCGGGGCCCGCGCGGCCCGTCCGCACCCCGCCCCTCCGTCCGCCTCCCCCGCTCTCCCCCGCCCCCTGCGGGCCGCGTGCGCGATCCGGGAACACGGCGGCGGACGGCCGCGGGAAGGTGCAGTGCGGCATAAACACTCCCGGACGGGGCAGCTACCAACCAGTCGCCATGAAATCGGAAACGACTCGGCCGGCGCTCACCATCCCGCTCCTCCCGTCATGCCCGATATCGCCAATCGGCCATTGGAATGACGTTAAAGGCCATAATTAGGGCAGAGGGGTTTACAACTGGCGGGTACGTGGCATCTCGATTTCGCCGACGTGCGAATCCCCGAGCGCACACTGAGCGAAAGGCCCTGGCGCTTATGAACACCACGGTCAGCTGCGAGCTGCACCTGCGCCTCGTCGTATCGAGCGAGTCCTCACTTCCTGTACCCGCGGGGCTGCGGTATGACACGGCGGACCCCTACGCCGTCCACGCCACGTTTCACACCGGAGCCGAAGAAACCGTCGAATGGGTTTTCGCCCGCGATCTGCTGGCCGAAGGTCTGCACCGGCCGACGGGCACGGGTGACGTCCGGGTGTGGCCCTCCCGCAGCCACGGACAGGGCGTGGTCTGCATCGCCCTCAGCTCGCCGGAGGGCGAGGCACTGCTTGAGGCCCCCGCCAGGGCCCTTGAGTCGTTCCTGAAGCGCACCGACGCGGCCGTGCCGCCAGGCACGGAGCACCGCCACTTCGATCTCGACACGGAGCTCTCGCACATCCTGGCCGAGAGCTGACGGACTCGCCGGTTCTTCGCGCCGTCTGACTCGGGGTGACGGCGCGGAACCGGCGGCAGGCGCACCCGGTGGCGCCGCTGTGGCCCCGGCCACGGCGGCGCCACGCGCCATGTCGCGACTAGAGTCGCGTGGACGACCGCCCCGGCCGCCACGCCGGCCGGGGCACCCGCGGACCCCGGAGCCCTCGGTGCAGATCAGCCACGACACCCGGTGCGCGCTCGACCACGCGGTCGGCCTGCTCAACACCGCGCCAGGACCCTCGGCGGACGGACTCGCGGACCTCGGCGCGCTGCGCGCCTTCGTGGCCGCGCACAACGTCAGCGACGTCCGCCCGGACCGGCTCGGCCCCGCCGACCTGCGGGCCGTGCACGAGGTGCGGGACCGTTTCGCCGAGATCCTGGACGCGCCCACCGACCGCGCCGCCGCCGGGCTGATCAACGAACTGGTGGCCAACGCGGGCACCACCCCGCGACTGACCGACCACGACGGCCACGGCTGGCACGTGCACTACTTCGCGCCGGGGGCCTGCGTGGCCGACCACCTGGCCGCGGACGGCGGCATGGCCCTGGGCTTCCTCGTGGTCGCGGGGGAACGCGAGCGGCTGCGCCGATGCGCCGCCCCCGGCTGCGGGCAGGCGTTCGTCGACTTCTCCCGCAACCGGTCCCGCCGTTACTGCTCCAACCGCACCTGCGGCAACCGCATGCACGTGGCCGCCTACCGGGCCAGGCGCCGCCTGCCGTGACGCGCGGGCCCCGCCGCGCGCCGGTCAGAGAAGGAACAGGTCATGCACCCCCGCGATGAGCAGCAGCGTGCCGATGACGGTGAGGAAGAGCATCAACGGCGGCTGGGAGAGCGCGAACAGGCAGCCGCGGCCCTCGGGTGCCGCGTGCGCGCGTTCCGCCTGGACGGCCGGCCCCGGCCGGTTCGAGGTGTCGGGAGTCGGTTCCCGCGTGATGTGCGCCATGTCGCGGCGATCATGGCGCAGCCGGAGCACGCGGCGCGATCAACACATCCCATTTGACCGCTCGTGCGGTGAATGTCGAACTGGATCGAGGGACGGTTCGGTCACAGGTCAGAGGGCTCGTCCGGCGGCCGGCCGGCGGTCAGATGCCGTGCTTCTTCAGGATGGCCTCGATGTCGGAGAAGTCGTCCGCGTCCGCGGCGCCCGCGCCCCGCCGACCGCCGCGGGGCAGGGAACGCGGCGTCCCGGCCGCGGGTTCCGCCGCCGCGCGCGCTCCCGCGCCCCGGTCCTTGCCCCTGCCCTCGACGAGCCGGCCGGAGAGGAACAGCAGCACGGCCAGCCCGAGGACCCCGAAACCGGCCCACGCCAGGGGGTTGAAGGTCATATTGAGCACGAAGCGCACCACGCCCGTCATCGCGAGGCCGACGGGCAGCAGCGCCACCGCGGCGGTCCTCAGCGCCAGCGCGTAGCGGCGCCTGCGGGCCACCACGAAGGCGATGCCGAGGCCCGCGGCGGAAAGAAGGGTACAGGCGGTGCCAATCAACATCTTTCCATCCTGCCGCTCCCGTGCCCGTGACGCCATGGCCCGTGGTCGGACTCAGGGACATTTCCGGGTGCGCCCCCGAGGGCCGCCGGATGGAAGACTGTGCGTATGAACGAGAACACCGGCCGCCCCGTCGTGCTGGACGTGTGGTGCGACCTCCAGTGCCCGGACTGCCACCGCGCCGAGTCGGATCTGCGCGTCCTGGCGGAACGTTTCGGGCCGGCCCTGGAGATCCGCCGCCGGCACTTCCCGCTGCCCCGCCACCAGCACGCCCTGGCCGCCGCCCAGGCGGCCGAGGAGGCGCACGCGCAGGGCAGCGGCGACGCCTTCTGGACGGCGCTGCTCGCGCGCACCGCCGAGCTGTCGGAACGCGGGACGCCGGTCCTGCTCGATGTCGCCCGCGGGCTGGGCCTGGACGCGGACGAGGTGGACACCGCGCTGGTCGACGGGCGGCACATGCTGATGGTGGACGCCGACCAGGCCGAGGGCCAGGCCCTGGGCGTCACCGGCACCCCGACGTACGTGATCGGCGGGCAGCGCCTGGACGGCGGCAAGAGCCAGGAGGGGCTGCTGGACCGCATCGCGGAGCTGGTCGAGCAGCTGCTGGCTCAGCCGAGCGGCTTGGACAGGTGGAACTCCGCCGCCTCGTAACCGAGGGAGGCCAGCAGCCGCAGGCCCTCCGCCGCGCGGCGGGGCACCGTCGCGCCGAGGACGTGCCCGCCGGCGGCCAGGCACACGCGTTCCGCCTCGTGCAGCAGCGCCCGCCCGTAGCCGCGGCGCCGGTGCTCCTCGGGCACCCGCAGCGCGCTCACGGACACGACGGCGCCCGTCGGCGCGGCGCCGGCCGGGGGCCGGGAGACGCGCAGCTCCCCGACGTGCCCGGTGCCCGCGCCCTCGCGGGTGAGCAGGCGCAGCGCCCCGGCGCCCGCGTCGCGCACGGCGAGGTCGGGCGGCAGCGGCGGGGGCGGCCCGGTCAGGTGCTTGACCAGGCCGCGGGCCCGTTCGGTCCAGCCGAGCGCCGCGGCGAGCGCGAGGGCGCCGTGCGCCGTCGCGGGCACGACCGCGTCGGCCCGCGGGCAGCCCCGGGACCGCAGCACCTCCTCGGCGGCCAGGAGCGCGACGGTGGCACGCCCGCGCCGGCGCTCGTCCGGGTCGACCAGGAGGTCGCTGATCTCTCCTTCGGCGTCACGGCCCGAGCCGCGCACCAGGAGGCGCAGGCCGCCCACGCGGCGGCCGTTGACGCGGATGTCGAACGTCTGGGCCGAGCCGGGCTCCCCTGACAGCGGCTCCCCCGGCCCCGCCGGGCGCAGTGTGGTGGTCACGCGGCCATTCCTACCCGGGCGGCGGCCGGTTGCAGCGTGCCCGTCCCGTGCGCGCCCGGTGCGGTCAGGGGTCGATGTCGGCCGCCGCGCGCTCGGCGAACACCCGCATCGCCCCGGCCGTCACCGGCCCGGGCGCGCCGGGCAGCTCCCGGCCGTCGATCCGGCGCACGGCCTGCACGTCGCGGGCGCTTGAGGTGAGGAACACCTCGTCGGCCGTGCGCAGGACGTCCATCGGCAGTTCGGTCTCCTTCGCCCCGGTCCACTCGACGACCAGGGCCCGCGTGACACCCGCGAGGGGGCCGTCGGACAGCGGCGGCGTGTGCACCTCGCCGCCGATGACCACGAACACGTTGCTTCCCGTCCCCTCGCACAGCCGGCCCGCCGTGTTGGCGAACAGCGCCTCGGACGCCGCCTCCTGGCGGGCACGGGCCAGGGCGATCACGTTCTCGGCGTACGAGGTCGTCTTCAGGCCGGCCAGGGCCCCGCGCTCGTTGCGGGTCCAGGGGACGGTGATGACCGAGGTGGTGTCGGGGCGGCGGGCCATCGGGGCGTGCGCCACGAGCAGGGTCGGCGGGCCCTCGTCGCGGCCGGAGCCGAGCGGGCCGGGACCGCCGGTGTAGGTGACGCGGAGCCGGCCGAGCGGCAGCGGGACCGCCCGCAGGACCGCGGCGCAGGCGCGTTCGACTTCGGCCAGGTCCGGCTCCGGCAGGCCGAGGCCGGCCGCGGAGGCGGCGAGGCGGTTCAGGTGCCTGGTCGTGGCGAAGGCCCGGCCGTCCTCGGTCTTCAGCGTCTCGAAGACGCCGTCGCCGACGGTCAGTCCGTGGTCGAAGACGGAGACCCGCGCGCTGTCGGCGTCGCGCAGCTCACCGTCCAGCCAGATCAGCGCCATGTTGGCTCCTTTCGCCGCCGTTCGGCTGCCCTCCCGTAGACGCTACCCCGATCAGCCGGGCCGCCTTCAGCTGCGTCTCCGCCCATTCGCGCTCCGGGTCCGAGTCCCAGATGATGCCCGCGCCGGTGCCGAACCGCAGTTCGGCGGTCCCGCCGTGCCGGTCGATCCAGAACGTGCGGATGGCGACGGCGAGTTCACCGGTGCCGCGGTCGGCGTCGACCCAGCCGACCGCGCCGCAGTACGGGCCGCGCGGCGCCGGTTCGAGTACGTCGATGACGCGCAGGGCGCTGGACTTCGGCGCTCCGGTGACGGAGCCGGGCGGGAACGCCCCCGCGAGCAGTTCCGGCCAGCCGGCGCCGGGGGCCAGTTCGCCGCGGACGGTGGAGACCAGGTGGGTCAGCCCGGGCCGCTCCTCGGGGACGCACAGCTCGGGCACGGTGACGGTGCCGGGGACGCAGACGGTGCCGAGGTCGTTGCGGACCAGGTCGACGATCATGACGTTCTCGGCCCGCTCCTTCGCGCCGAGGTCCTCGGCCCGCCGGGCGGTGCCCTTGATCGGCCCCGACTCCACGACGCGGCCCCGGCGGCGCAGGAACAGCTCGGGGGACGCGGTGGCGATCTCCGTGCCGTGGTGGGGCAGCCGGACCGTGCCGGCGAACCGTGCCGCGTTGCGCCGCGTGAGCAGCGCCGTCAGGGCGTCGATGTCGTCACCCGCGGGGAGCGGCGCGGACAGCACGCGGCACAGGTTGGCCTGGTAGACGTCGCCCGCGGCGATGTGCTCCCGCACGCGCTCGACGGCCGCGCCGTAGGCGGCGCGGTCGAGCGAGCTGCGCCACGCGTGCGGCCCCGGCCCGCGCCAGGCGCCGGGGCGCGGGGGCGCGCCGGCGCGCGCCGGGCGGACGTCGTCGAACCTGGCGCACAGCAGGTCACCTTCATAGCCCGCGACCACCGCCCACCAGCCGCTCGACTCCAGGGCCCCGGGGTCGCTGGTGACGTCGCGCAGCCCGGTGGCGAGGAATCCGCCGAGGCGGGCGAGCGGGAAGGTATCGGGCACGCGTGCGAGTCTATGGCGGCCCTCGCACGGCGGCCCGCACGGTACCGAGTTTGAGCTGGCCCGCGAATCCGCTAAGGTTCATGACGTCGCCGCGGCACGGACGTCACAGACGGACGGCAGCGGCGGGGACAACACTGCGGACGTAGCTCAGTTGGTAGAGCACCACCTTGCCAAGGTGGGGGTCGCGAGTTCGAATCTCGTCGTCCGCTCGAAGGGGGCACGCCCCCATTCGGTGGAGTGGCCGAGAGGCGAGGCAACGGCCTGCAAAGCCGTCTACACGGGTTCAAATCCCGTCTCCACCTCGGACGATTAGCTCAGCGGGAGAGCGCTTCCCTGACACGGAAGAGGTCACTGGTTCAATCCCAGTATCGTCCACTGGACCCACCGGGTCCGCCCCGCGGCGGCAGCCGCGGGCCCGCGCGATTAGCTCAGCGGGAGAGCGCTTCCCTGACACGGAAGAGGTCACTGGTTCAATCCCAGTATCGCGCACCACAGGCCGACATCCGGGCTTCCCCGCGTCGAGGCCACGTAGGGCCTTCAGGTCTCCAGGACAGCGTCCTCCCACCCGGGAGGGCGCTGTTCCTCTTTTTCTTCAGTTTCTTGAGCACCCCCGCTCGCGGGGGACGCCGGCCGTGGTCGAGAACGCGCCGCCGAGCGGATCACGTTGGCCGGTATGCGCCTGCCGCCACGGCATTGGTTGAAGTTTTCATTATCTCCGGCGCGTGAGGGATTGATCGTTTGCGGGCCGCCGCGACGCACCTGTGCGCCGGCGCATGACCGGAACCCCCTGGGCAGCCGGTCGCGGGCTCGGCCAGGCGAACGAGCGGGATCTTCGACCAGGAACCAGGAGAGTCGGGAGACGATGAGAATCAGGCGCTTCCCCGCCATGGCCGCCGCCGCGGCGACGGCCGCCCTCGCGGGCCTGCTCGGCCCCGCCGCACAGCCCGCCGCCGCGGCCCAGGTCACCACGTCCTACGAGATGGTCACGGCCGCCTTCGACAACAACCCGGGGAACGGAGCCGAGAGCTGGGTCTGGGTGCACG
This sequence comes from Streptomyces marincola, assembly GCF_020410765.1. Taxonomy (NCBI): domain Bacteria; kingdom Bacillati; phylum Actinomycetota; class Actinomycetes; order Kitasatosporales; family Streptomycetaceae; genus Streptomyces; species Streptomyces marincola. Next base: position 540,723 of record NZ_CP084541.1, read on the forward strand.
CCGGCCCGAACACCCCGGTGCCCGCGCTCGTGGAGTACGCGTTCTACGACGGCACCACGCAACGCCTCTACGTGCTGGAGGCCAACGCCTCAGCGACCCGGGACGAGACGCGGGACATCTGGAGAATACGGGCCTGCCTGCACTGGCCGTACCCGAGGACCCTGGGGTGCGGTCCCTGGACCTGATGCCCGAGGACAGCCCGAGTAACCAGGGGACATCCGCCCGGCCACCGGCTCGTGCCCTGCCGTGCGCCGGACACCCGACCCGGGCGGAGCCCGGAACCCACCACCGAGCCGTCAGTCCTGGAGGAATGAGAAGGATGAGCATCAAGCGTCTCTCCGCCATGGCCGCCGCCGCGGCGACGGCCGCCCTCGCGGGCCTGCTCGGCCCCGCCGCACAGCCCGCCGCCGCGTCCCAGGTCACCACCCACTACCAAGGGGTCTCCGCCGCCTTCGACAACAACCCGGGGAACGGAGCCGAGAGCTGGGTCTGGGTGCACGCGGGCGCGGGCGTCTCGGCGGGGTCCGTCGAGTACGCGTTCTACGACGGCAGCGTGCAGAACCTCCAGGTGTTCGGCGGCAACACGTCCGTGACCAAGCACGAGCACCAGGACATCTGGAGGATACGAGCCTGCGTGCAGGTCGGAGGGCTGACCCAATGCGGCCCCTGGACCTGAGATCCCCCGGCACCACGCGTGGCGAGCGGCCGTTCTCCGGCTGTCCGCTTCCCTGACCCCTCCCCCGGCCAGGTCCTGGACCGGCTGGGCGTACGACGCGGGGCCCGGGCAGCTCCCCAGCTGCCCGGGCCCCCAGCCGTCCGTGTCACCCCCGTCCCCACGGGGCTGCTCGCCGGTGTCCCCGACCCGGGCCGCTCTCCCGGGTCCGGAGCGCCGCTCAGCGCCCCAGCATGCCGGCCACGGACGACGCCTGGGTCATGACGGCCTCGACGCCGCCGATGACCACGGCGAGGGCGATGGCGAACGGCAACACCATGGCCGTGGCCACCAGCGGATGGCGCCGGTCTGCCCGCACGGTGTCGTCCGGCACCGCGGTGCGTGCCATCTGTCCCCTCCCGTCCTCTCGTTGGCGCGGCGGGCGGGTGACCTCGGGGGACGAGTTCTGCGCCCGCCGCTCACCGACCACCCTAGGCGCGCGCCACCTGTCGTGACGTCAACCCGGCGTACCGCACCCGTGGCATCCCGCAGGAGGACACCGGGTCGGCCCGGCTACTCCTCAGGGTGGACACCGGGGCCCCGATACCGGGGATCCCCCCTGCGGGTGGGCCGGCGGAAACGCAGAAAACGCCTGCGCGCCGGCCTTCTCGCTGCTTGCGCCGCGCAGTCCGTAAGCTGTGGCTCATCACAAGCACCGGGCAGCGAGGTAGACATGGCGATGATGCGGCTCCGGCGCGAGGACCCGCGAGTCATCGGCGCGTTCCGGCTCCACCGACGGCTCGGCGCCGGCGGCATGGGGGTGGTGTACCTCGGTTCCGACCGGCGCGGGCAACGGGTCGCGCTCAAGGTGATCAGACCCGACCTCGCGGAGGACCAGGAGTTCCGTTCGCGGTTCGCCCGGGAGGTCTCCGCCGCGCGGCGCATCCGCGGCGGGTGCACGGCCCGCCTGGTCGCCGCCGATCTCGACGCCGCCAAGCCGTGGTTCGCCACTCAGTACGTGCCGGGACCCTCGCTGCACGACAAGGTGGCGGAGCACGGCGCCCTGTCCGCGGCCGAGACGGCGGCCGTCGGCGCCGCGCTCGCCGAAGGGCTGGTGGCCGTGCACGAGGCCGGTGTGGTGCACCGCGACCTCAAGCCGTCGAACATCCTGCTCTCGCCCAAGGGCCCGCGCATCATCGACTTCGGCATCGCCTGGGCCACCGGGGCCAGCACCCTCACGCACGTCGGCACCGCCGTCGGCTCCCCCGGGTTCCTCGCGCCGGAGCAGGTGCGCGGCCAGCCGGTGACGCCCGCGTCCGACGTCTTCTCGCTCGGCGCCACCCTGGCCTACGCGGCGCTCGGCGACTCGCCGTTCGGCCAGGGCAGTTCCGAGGTGATGCTGTACCGCGTGGTGCACGAGGAGCCGCAACTGCACGGAGTCCCCGCCGCCTTGGCGCCCCTGCTGCGCTCGTGCCTGGCGAAGTCCGCGCAGGAGCGCCCGAGTACGCTCCAGCTCTCGCTGCGGCTCAAGGAGATCGCCGCGCGCGAGGCCCGCGGCGTCTCCCGCCCCGCAGGGCGCGCGCGCCCTGCCCCCGCCCCGGCGCGGGCGCCGGAGCCACGGCGCCCCGAGGGGCGCACGGCGCCCCGGCGGACCGGCGCCCGCGGACCGGCCGCCAGGCCGCGGGCCGGCCGCGTGGACAGCCGGCTGCTGCGCCAGCGCCTGATCGTCTTCGTGACGGTCACGCTGCTCGTGGTCCTCGGCCTCGCGGCGGCGCAGGGCTGCCAGGGGCCGGTGTAGGCCCTGCCGTCCCGTGCCGGCTCAGGGCCCGGGGCGCGGCTCCGCCAGGGCGAAGAACGCGACGGCCGCGGCGGCGGCGACGTTGAGCGAATCCACACCGTGCGCCATCGGGATGCGCACCCGGACGTCCGCCGCCGCGAGGGCGCGGGCGGACAGTCCGTTGCCCTCGGCGCCGAGCAGCAGTGCCGTCCGGGCGCCGGCCTCCTCGGCCGCCACCTCCCGGATGTCGCGGGCCCGCGGGTCCGGGGTCAGCGCGAGCAGCCTGAACCCGGCCTCTCGCACCGCGTCGAGGTGCCCGGGGCCGTGCGGCAGCCGCGCGTAGGGCAGCGAGAAGACCGCGCCCATGGAGACCTTGACGGACCTGCGGTACAGGGGGTCGGCGCAGTCGGGCGTGAGCAGCACGCCGTCCATGCCGAGTGCCGCCGCGCCGCGGAAGACGGCGCCGATGTTGGTGTGGTCGTTCACCGCTTCGAGAACGACGAGCCGCCCGGCGGTGGCCAGCAGGCCGGCCGGCGGCGGCAGCGGCGTGCGCTGCATGGCGGCCAGCGCGCCGCGGTGCACGTGGTAGCCGGTGACGCGCTCGGCCAGCGCCTCGTCCACCAGGTAGACCGGCGCCCCCGTGGCCGCGGCCACGTCCGCCATCGCCTCGGCCCACCGGGGGGTCAGCAGCATCGAGCGCATCGGGTAACCGGCGTCCAGGGCCCGGCGGATCACCTTGTCGCCCTCGGCCATGAACAGGCCGTCGGCCGGCTCGCGCCGCCTGCGCAGCGCCACGTCGGTCAGGCCGGTGTAGTCGGCGAGCCTGGGGTCGTCCGGGTCGGTGACGGGAACGGGGGCGTTCACCCGACGGCCACCACGTCGCCCACGACGACGATCGCGGGCGGCCGTATGCCCTCCCGCGCGATGCGGTCGGCCACGGTCCCGAGCGTGGCGTCCAGCCGCCGCTGCGCCGCCGTGGTGCCCTCCTGGACGACGGCGACCGGTGTGTCGGCCGGGCGGCCGAACCGGATCAGCGCCTCCGCGATGACGGGCATGCGTTCGACGGCCATCAGGAGCACCAGGGTGCCGCGCAGCGCGGCGAGCGACTTCCAGTCGACCAGCGAACGCGGGTCGTCGGGCCCGACGTGCCCGCTCACCACGGTGAACTCGTGGGCCACCCCCCGGTGCGTGACCGGGATGCCCACGGCCGACGGCACGCTGATGGCGCTGGTGACGCCGGGTACCACCGTGACGGCGATGCCCGCCTCGGCCAGTGCCTGCGCCTCCTCCTTGCCGCGCCCGAAGACGAACGGGTCGCCGCCCTTGAGGCGCACCACGAACTTCCCGGCCCTGGCGTGCTCGACGAGGGCGTCGTTGATCGCCTGCTGCGCCATGGCCCGGCCGTAGGGGATCTTGGCGGCGTCGACGACCTCGACGTGCGGCGGCAGTTCGTCCAGAAGATCCCGGGGGCCGAGCCGGTCGGCGATCACGACGTCCGCCTCGGCGAGCAGTTGCCGGCCGCGGACGGTGATGAGCCCCGGATCCCCCGGCCCGCCCCCGACCAGGGCGACGCCCTGGCGGCGGACGCGGTGCCTGGGCGCGCTGAGCGTGCCGTCGCGCAGCCCCTCGACGACCGCGTCCCTGACAGCGGCGGAACGGCGCGGGTCGTGGCCCGTGAGCACGGCCACGGTGACGCCGTCGCCGCGGCCGGTCGCCGGGGTCCAGGCGGTCGCCGCCGCGGCGTCGTCGCTGCGGACGCACCACACGCGGCGCTCCTCCGCCTCGGCGGACACGGCCTCGTTGACCTCGCGGTCGTCCGTGGCGACCAGCACGTACCAGGCGCCCTCGACGTCGCCGGGCCGGTAGCCCCTCGGCTCCCAGGTCAGCTCGCCCGCGTCGGCCATGGCCTGCACGGACGGCGTGACCGCGGGAGCGATCAGCCGGACATCGGCGCCCGCGGCGAGCAGCGCGGGCAGACGGCGCTGGGCGACGGTGCCGCCGCCGAGGACGAGCACGCGGCGGCCGGTCAGGCGCAGACCGACGGGGTAGGCGGGGTTCTCTGACATGGGTGGTGCGGGCTCCTCGGGCGGCGGGCCGGGCCGGCCGGGGGCCTCCCGGCCCCGGCCGCCCCCACCCTAATTCTTGTCGGTGACTCCGGCCGCGTCGAAGGTCGCGACCTCGCGCACCGCGCGGGCGGCGCTCTGCACCACCGGCAGGGCGAGCAGGGCCCCGGTGCCCTCGCCGAGGCGGAGGTCGAGGTCGACCAGCGGGCGCAGGCCGAGGGCCATCAGGGCCGCCTGGTGGCCCGGCTCGGCGCTGCGGTGCCCGGCGATGCAGACGGACACCGCCTCGGGCGCGATGGCGCGGGCGGCCAGCGCCGCGGCGCCGGCGGTGACGCCGTCCAGGATCACCGGCACCCGCAGCGAGGCGCCGCCCAGGATGAACCCGGTGAGCGCGGCGTGTTCGAGGCCGCCGACGGCGGCGAGCACGCCGAGCGGATCGGTGGCCTCCGGCTCGTGGAACGCCAGGGCGCGGCGCACGACGTCGACCTTCCTGGCGTGCGTCTCGTCGTCGATGCCGGTGCCCCGGCCGGTGACATCGGCCGGATCCGCGTCGGTGAACGCCGCCACCAGGGCCGCCGAGACCGTCGTGTTGGCGATGCCCATCTCCCCGGTGAGCAGCGCGCGGTTGCCCGCCGCCACCAGGTCGCGCGCGGTCTCGATGCCGACCTCGACGGCCCGCAGCGCCTCTTCGCGCGTCATGGCGGGACCCACGGTGATGTCGCCGGTGCCCGCCCTGACCTTGCGCGGCAGCAGGCCGGTGGCGGTGGGCAGTTCGGACCTGACGCCGACGTCCACGACGCAGACCTCGGCGCCCACCTGGGCGGCGAACGCGTTGCACACGGCTCCCCCGCCCAGGAAGTTGGCCACCATCTGCCCGGTGACCTCCTGCGGCCAGGGGGTGACGCCCTGCGCGTGGACGCCGTGGTCCCCGGCGAACACGGCCACCGCGGCCGGCTCCGGCACCGGCGGGGGGCAGCTGCGGGAAAGGCCGCACAGCTGCGCGGCGAGCACTTCGAGCGCGCCGAGCGCGCCGGACGGCTTCGTCATGCGCTTCTGCCGCTCCCACGCCTCGCCGAGGGCCTGCGCGTCGAGCGGGCGGATCTCGGCGAGGGTCTCGCTGAGCAGGTCGTGCGGCTCGGCGCCGGGCAGCGCGCGCCGGCCGTACACCTCGTCGTGCACGACCCAGGACAGCGGGCGGCGGCGCGACCAGCCGTTCTGGGCCAGCTCCGGCTCGTCGGGGAACGCGTCGACGTAGCCGACGCAGAGGTAGGCGACGATGTCGAGGTGCTCGGGCAGGTCGAGGACGCGCGAGAGTTCGCGCTCGTCGAAGAAGCTGACCCAGCCGACGCCGAGGCCCTCGGCACGGGCCGCGAGCCACAGGTTCTCCACCGCGAGCGCGGAGGAGTAGGGCGCCATCTGCGGCACGCCCATGCGGCCGAGGGTGTGCCGGCCGCCGCGCGTGGGGTCGGCCGTGACCACGATGTTGACCGGGGTGTCGAGGATGGCCTCGATCTTCAGTTCCTTGAAGTGCTTGGCCCGGCCCTTGGGCAGCGACTTGGCGTACGCCGCGCGCTGCTTCACGGCGACCTCGTGGACGGCCTCCCGGGTCTCGGCGGAGCGGACGACGACGAAGTCCCACGGCTGGGAAAGACCCACGCTCGGCGCGGTGTGCGCGGCTTCGAGGACGCGGAGCAGCACGTCGTTGGGGATCGGGTCGAGCCGGAAGCCGTTGCGGATGTCGCGGCGTTCGCGCATCAGGCGGTGCACGGCGGCGCGCTCGGACTCCGGGTAGCCGGGGGCGGGCGGGCCGGCGGCGCCGGCCGCGGGCCGCGCCTGCTCCTGCGGCTCCTCGGCCTCGGCAGCGGGTTCGGGGGCCGGGCGTGGGCCCGGCACGGCCGGGGCCTGAGGCGGTGCGGCGGGCGGCTCCTCGGCCGGGGCGGGCGCCTGCGCGACGGCGGGCTCGGCAGCGACGGCAGGCCCCTGCGCCGCGGCCGGCTGCTCCCCCGGCGCGGCCACCGGCTCCGCCGATGCCTCGGGCTGCTCGCCCGCCTGCCGCACGGGGACTTCGGGGACCGGCGGCGGGACGGGCCCGGCGGGCGGCTCAGCGGCGGCGGGCGGCTCCTCGGCCGGGGCGGGCGGCTCCTCGGCCGGGGCGGGCGCCTGCGCGACGACGGGCTCGGCAGCGACGGCAGGCTCCTCCGCCGCGGCCGGCTGCTCCGCCGGAACGGCCACCGGCTCCGCCGATGCCTCGGGCTGCTCGGCGGCGGCCGGCTCCGCCGGAACGGCGGGAGCGGCGCCGGGCTCCCCGCCGCCCTGGCCCGCCGGGTCCGCCGGTCCCGGCACGGCGGCCGGCTCCGGCTCCCCCGCGGCGGGGACGCCGGCCGGCGGCGCCGCGGACGCGTCGGGTACGGCGGCGGGCGCCGGGACCGGCTCCCAGGCGCCGGGCGGTTCGGGCAGGGGCGCGGGCGCCGGAGGAACGGGCGCCGCGGCCACGGGTCCTGGCGCCTCGGCCGCGGGCTCGGGCACCAGGTCCTGGCCGGGCCCGGCCTGCCGCGGCACGGCGGGCGACGGCGGACCGGCCGGGGCGGCCGGGGCGGCCGGGGCGGCCGGCGGCGGCACGGTCTCGGCCGCGGGCACGTCGAGGTACTCGGGCTCGGTGGGGTGCGGGCCGCGGGGCGCCGGGGGCGCGGGCCTGTGGGTGACCGCGGGAGCGGGCTCCGGCTGCGGCGCGGCGGCGGGCGCCGGGGCCGAGGGCCTCGGCGCCGCGGTGGCGGCCTCGCCCCAGGCGACGTTCGCTCCCGGCATCAGCAGTTCTTCCTCGTCGAGGTCGCCGTCCCCCGCGTCGTCAGGCGCGGCGGGGAACGGGTAGGCCGCGGGAACCGGCCCGCCCGGCTGCGCGAGCTGGTCCGGCCCCACTCCCGCGTGCTCCGGCTGTCCCTCTTCCGGGACCCGGCCGGCGTCCGTCATGCGTGCACCTCGCCCATCGCACAAGCTCCTTCCGACCCCGGACATTGACGGACGAAACATCAAGTCCGGCCGACGGCACAACGGTCAGTCAGCCTACCCGGGATACGGCGGCTCCCCGCTCACGGGTGCACGAGTGATCCCGAGAGGTCCGGCTTCGTCACCTGGGGGCGGGCAGACGGCGCGCGACGAGGAGGAAGACCACCACGCGCCCGCGTTCCGACCAGTCCGCGGTGGAGAGTTCGACGGACTGCACCAGGGTGCACTCGACGTCGTAGCCGGCCGCGATCAGCACGCGCCCCGCCGCCTCCGCCTGATCCCGGGTCATGGCGTGCGTCACGATGCGCTGGGCCCTGCGGTCGGCGCACGCGGCCAGGGTCCGCGCGCCGCCGCCGCCGACGCGGATCACGTCGGGCTCCGGCAGGTCTTCGAGGGCCTGCGGCGCGACCCCGTGCACGACGTGGACCTGGACGCCGAGGCGGCGGGCGGCGGCCTCCGTCGCGGCGCACGCCTGCGCGTCGCGGTCCACGGCGATCACCGCGGAGCCGAGCCGGGCGGCCTCGATGGCGGCCAGGCCGTTGCCCGAACCGACGTCCCAGGTCAGGTCGCCCATGACCGGCCCGAGCGCGGCGAGTTGCAGCGCGCGCAGGCGCCGGCTGCCGCCGGGGCCGCCGGCCTCGGGCACCGGATCGGCCCCGGGCGCGTAGGGGTGGTACTCGGTGGCGGCCAGGCCGAAGCCGCGCGGCTGCTCCGAGCCGCCCGGGTCGAGCCCGGCCAGCCAGCTGCTGCCGCCCGGCCCGCGGCTGCCGCCGCCGATCACGATGACCAGGTTGGGGTCGGTCCAGCGGTGCTGCGTGACGGTGTCGGAGGTCAGCACGGAGACGCGTTCCCTGTCGGTGCCCAGGGACTCGCACACGACGAACGTCCGGTGCACCGGGCCGAGGAGCAGCGCGATCTCGGTGGGTCCGGCGCCGGGCGAGGTGAGCACGGCGACCTTGGGGTGGGCGCGGCAGACGTTGACGGCGCGGCGCAGGGTCCTGCGGTTGGCGACGACGATCCGCGCGTCGTCCCAGGGCATGCCGGCGCGGGCGAACCCGGCCGACACCGCGGACACGGCGGGGACGACCTCGACTTCGAGGCCGTGCTCCGGATCGCGCAGCGTGCGGACGACGCCGAAGAAGCCGGGGTCGCCGTCGGCGAGGACGACGGCGGTGCCGCGGTGGGCCGCGATGCGGCGGGCGGCGAGCGACAGGCTGCCGAGCTGGACGCGTTCGGCGTGGGCGGGGACTTCGGGGAGATCCAGGTGCCGCGGCGCGCCTGCCACCAGGGTCGCCGCCTGGAGGGCCGTTCGGGCGGGCGGGTCGAGCGGCGAGCCGTCCCATCCGATCACGGTGACGCGGTCGGCCATGGTCGGGGCGCTCCTGGGCTGCTCGCCGGTCGGGGACGGCGCAAGCCTACCGTGCGCGGTGGCCGGTCTCCGGCGCGTCCTCCAGGTCCTCGGGCAGCAGGCCCCAGACGATGAGGTCGGTGCGGATGTCCGCCCAGCCGCCGTCCTCGGTCCTGGAGCGGACTATCAGCGCGTTGCGCAGGATGCCCTCGCTGATGCAGCCGATCTTCTGTGCGACCTGCTGGGAGGCCGTGTTGCCCGCCGCGGTGCGCAGTTCGAGCCGTTCGAACTTCTGGTCGCGGAAGAGCCACTGCGCGAGGGCGAGCACCGCCTCGGCCGCGTAGCCCTCGCCCCTGGCCCAGGGGGCGACGACGTAGCCCACCTCGGTGCTCAGGGAACGCCAGTTGGTGGCCTTGAGGTGCATGGTGCCCACCAGCCGGTGGGTCAGGTGCTCGGTCATGGCCAGGACCAGGCCCCGGCCCGAGGTGCGCTCGCGCGGGGCCTGGCGCTGGACCCACTCCCTGGCGTCGACCACGGTGTACGGAACGGGAACGGAGGTCCAGGCGGTGGTGAGTTCGTCGTTCATCATGGCGATCAGCTCGGGCACGTCCGCTTCCTCGAACGGGCGCAGCACGAGCCGCTCCGTGCTGATCGTGATGTCGGGAAAGGTGGGTGTCATGCGCCGCTCCCTGGCTGAAGTCCGGGATGCCAGCATGCAATACGGCGGGGCTGGACACGGCGCCGGGCCCCGGCTGGTTCGCCGGGGCCCGGGCCGGGTGGCGGTGCGGGTCAGGAGGCGGGGGCGCCGAACGCGGGCACCACGGACCCGGCGTAGGTCTCCTCGATGAACTGCTCGACCTCGTCGGAGTTCAGGAGTTCCGCGAGGGTGCGCACGCGGGGGTCGTCCTCGTTGCCCGCCTTGACGGCGAGGAAGTTGGCGTACGGGTTGCCCTCGGCCGCCTCCAGGAGCAGGGCGTCGTCGGCGGGGGCCAGGTCGGCCTCGATCGCGTAGTTGCCGTTGATGACGGCGGCGTCGAAGTCCTCAAGCGCGCGGGGCAGTGTGGCGGCCTCAAGTTCCTGGAACGACAGCCCGCCGTCGTCGGTGATGTCGGCGACGGTGGCCTCGGCGCCGGCGTCCTCGGCCAGTTCGATGACGCCGTTGTCGGCCAGCAGGTGCAGGGCCCGGCCGGCGTTGGTCGCGTCGTTGGGGATCGCGACCGTGTCGCCCTCGGCCAGGTCGTCGGCGCTCTGGAGGGAGTTGGAGTAGAGGCCGAGCGGCTCCAGGTGCACGTTGACGACCGGGACGATGTCGGTGCCCTGGTTCTCGTTGAAGTCGTCCAGGTAGGGCCGGTGCTGGAAGTAGTTGGCGTCGATCTCGCCGCTGTCGACGGCGGTGTTGGGCAGGACGTAGTCGGCGAACTCGCGGACTTCGAGTTCCAGGCCCGCCTCCTCGGCGAGGTTGTCCCGGACGAAGGTGAGGATGGCCGCGTGCGGGGTGGGGCTGGCGGCGACGCTCAGCGGACCCGACGGGGTCTGTTCGGTGCCGCCGTCGCCCGAGCCGCCGTCGCCGCCGGTGTCCGGGTCGGAGTCGGTGCCGCAGGCGGCGAGGCCGAGGGTGAGGGCGGCGGTGGCCGCCAGGAGGGCGCCCGTTCTGAACGGGGAGCGTGATGCGGTACGCACGAAAAGTGCCTTTCGTTGTGCTGTGCGGGTGGGTCCCGGTGGCCTGGGGCCGCCCGAGAGGTCGTGGGGCCGCCGGTCAGCCGGCGGCTCGTTCGCGGCGGCGGATCAGCCGGACGGCGAGGTCGCCGAGGAGCTGGACCGCCGTCACGATGACGATGAGGACGAGGACGGTGGCGAGCATGAAGCCGTCCTCGAAGCGCTGGTAGCCGTAGGTGAGGGCGAGGGTGCCGAGCCCGCCGCCGCCGACCGCGCCCGCCATGGCGGAGTAGCCGATGAGGGCGATCACGGTGGTGGTGAGCCCGGCGACGAGGGACGGCAGGGCCTGGGGCAGCAGCACCTTCAGCACGACGGTCCACGTGCCGCCGCCCATCGCCCAGGCGGCTTCGGTCAGGCCGTGGTCGACCTCGCGGACCGCGGTCTCCACGAGCCTGGCGAAGAAGGGGATGGCCCCGATGGCCAGCGGGACGACGGCGGCCGTGGGGCCGACCGCCGTGCCGATGACGAAGCGGGTGAACGGGATCAGCGCCACCATCATGACGATGAACGGCAGGGACCGGCCGATGTTGACGATCACGCCGAGCACCTTGTTGACCACGACGTTGGCCAAGGGCCCGCCGCGGTCGGTCAGGACCAGCAGCACGCCGATGGGCAGGCCGCCGAGCAGCGCGTAGAACGTCGACCAGCCGACCATGTACAGCGTGTCGATGGTGCCCTGCTCCAGCAGGGGCCGCATCTCCTCCCAGGTCATCGGGCGCTCTCCTCCGTGCGTTCCTGCCGCCGCTTCTCCAGCCGCGGGCCGTCGGCCGAGGCGCCGGCCGCCTCGCCGGGCGGTGCGGGGTCCGCGAGTTCGACGGTGAGGCCCTGGGCGCGCAGGAAGTCGAGCGGCGCGCCGTTGTCCGCGGGCCGTCCCGGCAGCTCGATGCGCATCCTGCCGACCTGGCGGCCCCCCACGGTGTCCATGGCGGCGCCGAGGATGGAGACGTCGAGGTCGTGGGCGCGCGTGAGCTGAGAGATGACGGGCCGGTCCGCGCTCTCGCCGTGGAAGGTGATGTCGACGACTGTGCGGTCCTCGCCCGAGGCCGTGCCGCCCACGGGGAACAGCTCGTGGGCCAGCCGCGAGCCCGGGGTGGCGAGGAGGTCGGAGACCACACCGGACTCCACGATGCGCCCCTTCTCCATCAGGGCGGCCGAGTCGCACACGGACTTGACCACGTCCATCTCGTGGGTGATCAGCAGGATCGTCAGGCCGAGCTGCCGGTTGAGGTCGCGCAGCAGGCTCAGCACCGAGCGGGTGGTCTCCGGGTCGAGGGCCGAGGTGGCCTCGTCGGAGAGCAGGACCTTGGGGTCGCCGGCCAGTGCGCGGGCGATGCCGACGCGCTGCTTCTGCCCGCCGGAGAGGCGGGAGGGGTAGCTGCGGGCGTGGTCGGAGAGGCCGACCAGGTCGAGCAGGTCGAGGGCCTTGCGGGCGCGCTCCCTGCGGCCGAGGCCGAGGATTTCGAGCGGCAGTTCCACGTTGCCCTGCACGGTGCGGGAGGACAGCAGGTTGAAGTGCTGGAAGATCATGCCGATGCCGCCGCGGGCCTGGCGCAGCGGGCGGGGGGCGCGGTTGCCGCGCCCGCCGAGCGCCGTGAGGTCCTGCCCGTCGACCGTGACGGTTCCCGAGGTGGGCCGCTCCAGCAGGTTGACGCAGCGGATCAGGGTGGATTTCCCCGCTCCGCTGCGGCCGATGACGCCGTAGACCTCGCCCGGCCTGACGTGGAGGTCCACGTGGTCGAGCGCGGTGACCTCACGGCCGCGCGAGCGGTAGACCTTGGTCAGGTCCCTGGTGGTGATCACTGGTTATCCGTCACTGTCGGGTGCCCGGGGCGCGGGAACGGCGCCGCCGCGGCACGGCACGGGGCAGGTGCAGGCGGAGCACGAGCGGGGAGCAGGACCCGGCAGCGGGGCGCGGTCCGCCGTGGACCGGCCTGCCGGCGTCGCTTCGGGGCGCGAGGCTGCTCGGGCGATGGCCCTCAGATGTCACACATTCGACAGCGACAGCGAGCACCGGGCATACGGAGTGCCTCGGTCGTCTGCGGACGGCTGCTCGTCGCGGTCATGCGGACCAGTAAAACAGATGTTCCCTACGCGGAACGAGGTGGTCAGGACGGGTGTGGCCAACACCACGCGGCTCCCGGCCGCGGTGCCCGCCGGCGGGCGGACCGGCGCGGGCCGGCGGCGCGGTCAGGGGGGCCTTGGCGGGCGGGGGCGCGCGCCCCGTTAGAGTCCTCGCATGTTCTCGCCACTGACGGTGGCGGTCGCCGTGACCGCGTTGCTCCTCGCCGCCTGGTGCGGGTACGCGTCCCTGCGCGACCAGCCGGTCAAGGACTGGCACTACCTCGGCATGGCCGTCGTGCTGCTGCTCACGCTCGTGCAGCTGGCCGTCGGCCTGGTGCGGCTCGCGGGTGGCGAGCGGCCCGCCGAGGGCGGCACCGCCACGTTCGTGTCCTATCTCTTCTCCGTGTCCCTGTGCCTGCCGGTGGTGGGCGTCGTCGCGCTGGGGGAACGCTCCCGGTGGGGTTCCGCGACGGTGGCCGCGGGTGCGCTGGTGCTCGCGGCCCTGCAACTGCGGCTCGCCGACGTCTGGGCGGGAGGCACCGGTGCCTGAGCGGGTCGCGGGCGGCGCCGGGGAGAACGCCGCGGAGGCCGGGGAGCGCGGCGCGGGGACGGGGGCCGGCCGGGGCCGGCGGGGCCTGAGCAGCGGCCCGGGCCGGCTGCTCGTCACGCTGTACGGGATCTTCACCGTGGGTGCGACGTCACGCTCGGTGTACCAGCTGTCGACCCGTTTCGACGAGGCGCCGCTGGCCTATCTGCTGTCCGCGCTGGCCGCGCTGGTCTACGCGTTCATCACCGTGTCCCTGGTCCGCGGCGGGGAGCGCGCGCGGCGCGGGGCGCTGGCGGCCTGCGTCGCGGAACTCGCCGGGGTGCTGACCGTGGGGGCCTGGTCCGTCGCGGACCCGGCGGCGTTCCCCGACGCGACGGTCTGGTCGGACTTCGGGCAGGGGTACCTCTACCTGCCCGTGGTGCTGCCGGTCGCCGGGCTGCTGTGGCTGCGCCGGGCCCCCCGCGCGGAGGGCCCGGACGCGCCGTCGTGACCGCGTGCGCGGCGAGGGCGGGTCAGACCGCCGCCGCGACGGAGGCGGGCGCTTCCTTCTCCAGGGTGATCAGGCTCAGGTGGCGCGACACCTGCTCGGTGCTCACGGGCGCGTAGCCGAGCCTGCGGTACAGGCGCAGGTTGCCCTCGCTGCGGTGACCGGTGAACAGGCGGTAGCGCGCGGCGGCGCGTTCGGCCGCGAGCCGGTCCTCGATCGCGACCAGCAGCCGGCCGCCCAGGCCGTGCCGCTGCATCCTCGGGTGGACGATGAGGCGTCCGATGCAGGCGGTGCCGTCGGCGTCCACGCGTCCCCTGACCGCGCCGACGACCTCGGGGCCGAGCCTGGCCACCAGGACGCAGGTCTCGCTGATCTCGGCGCGCGCGGCGGCCAGCGTCTCGGTCAGGGGCTCGATGGAATAGTCGCCGTAGAGTTCGGCCTCCGACTGGTAGCAGAGGTACTGCAACTTCAGGATCTGCTCCGCGTCCTGGTGGTCGGCCAGGCCGATGGTGACGCTCATACCCATGTGCACACGCCTCCGGTGAGGTCCGGGCCGGCCGCGCGCAGGGGTGAGGGTCGCGCACCGGCCGGCGATTGCCCTGACGGCGCAGGGTGTGACCTGCGCCGTCAGCATTGTGCTGGGCCGCGGGCCGCCGGGGGAATGCGCCGGCGCCAACTGGCTTGTGAGATTTCCGACTCACCGGTACCCGGACGGGTGAACGGGCCGGGCGTTCAGTCGCGGAAGTCGGCGGCGGCCAGCAGCGCGGTGTCGGGGTGGTCGGCGAACACGCCGTCGATCCCGGTCGCGAAGTAGGCGTCCAGCGCGCCGAACACGTCCCCGTACGCGTGCGGGTCCTCGCCGCGGCGGAACTCGGCGGGCAGGTACCGGTTCTCGTTGCGCAGCGTGTAGGGGTGCACGAGCAGTCCGGCGCGGTGCGCGTCCTCGACGAGGGAGGTGGGGCGGCCGAGCGAGCCGTCGGCCGCGCGCGGGATGACGAGGTCGAGGGTGGGGCCGATGCCCTGCGCGTACCGGGCGATCTCTCGCAGCCCGCGGCGCGTGACGAGGTCGGCGACGGTGCGCGGGTCGCCGGACTCCACGAAGTCCCACGGGCGGGAGCCAGCCGAGGAGAGCAGCACGACGCGCGGGGTGTCCACGAGCCTGGCCATGCGCTCCATGCTGGAGGGCTCGAAGGACTGGAGGATCAGGCGGGAGTTGGCGCGGTGCAGCCGGTGCCGGCGCAGCAGGCGGGCGAGCGGTTCCTCCAGGCCCAGGCCCAGGGAGCGGAAGTAGGTGGGGTGCTTGGTCTCGGTGTACAGCCACACCGGACGGCCCCGCTCGCGCCCCTGCTCGGCGGCCCAGTCGAGGACTTCCTCGAAGGTCGGGACGGCCCAACGTCCGTCGTACAGGGTGTTGTTGGGGCGCTGCTCGGGTATCCGCTCGACGGCGCGCAGGGTCTTCAGCTCCCGGAGCGTGAAGTCCTCGGTGAACCAGCCGGTCAGCTCCTGCCCGTCGACGGTCTTGGTGGTGCGGCGGTCGGCGAACTCCGGGTGGTCCGCGACGTCGGTGGTGCCGGAGATGTCGTTCTCGTGCCGGCAGACCAGGTGGCCGTCCTTGGTGGGCACCAGGTCCTGCTCGATGATGTCGGCCCCCATGTCGAGCCCGAGCTGGTAGGCGCCGATGGTGTGTTCCGGCCGGTAGCCGGAGGCGCCGCGGTGGGCGACGACCGTGGGGACGGGCAGTTCGCGGGAGAGGTCGCGCGCGCCCGGGCGCGAGCCCGCGACCGCGGGTGCCGCGGTGCCGAGCAGGGCGGCGGCGCCGGCCGCGCCGGCCGTCATGCCGAGCAGGGCCCGACGTCCGGGGTGCCCCGCGTCCGCGCCTGCCGTCTGGTGAGCTGCCATCGTCACTCCGTAGGGCTCGTCCGTCGTCGGGCCGCGCGCTCCGGCGGCCCGTGATCGCGCCCGATCGTAGGGAAGCGGCGCTGTCCGCACGGGTACATGCGGGGGAACGGCCGGGGAATGCGCGTCAAACCCGAGTATCGGGGGCGAGCACCCGGTGCGCGCGGCGTGCCCCGGCGCGGGTATCGTCCCTAGGCATGCTGAAACACGCATGCCCATGACCGACCGGAGGGGAAGTTGTCCCGTTTCGTGCTGCTGAAGGTGCTGCTCGGCCCGCTGCTGAAGCTTTTCTTCCGGCCCCGGGTCGAGGGAATCCGGCAGATCCCCGCCGACGGGCCGGTGATCCTGGCCGGGAACCACCTCACGTTCATCGATTCGATCATTCTGCCGCTGGTCATGGAGCGGCAGGTCTTCTTCATCGGCAAGGACGAGTACGTCAAGGGCCGTTCCCTGCGGGGTCGCCTGATGGCGTGGTTCTTCACGGCCGTCGGCATGATCCCGGTCGACCGGGACGGCGGGCACGGCGGGGTGGCCGCGCTCATGACCGGGCGGCGTGTCCTGGAGGAGGGCAAGGTCTTCGGCATCTACCCGGAGGGCACCCGGTCACCCGACGGACGTCTGTACCGGGGGCGCACCGGGATCGCGCGGCTCACGCTGATGACGGGCGCGCCGGTGGTGCCGTTCGCGATGATCGGCACCGACCGGGTCCAGCCGGGGGGGCGCGGCCTGCCGCGGGTCGGCCGGGGGCGCAGGATCACGGTGCGGTTCGGCCAGCCGCTCGACTTCTCGCGGTACGAGGGCATGGACCGGGACCGCTACGTGCTGCGTGCCGTCACCGACGAGGTGATGACCGAGGTGATGCGCCTCTCCGGGCAGGAGTACGTGGACATGTACGCCACCAAGGCGAAGGCCGCCTGAGGGCGCGCCCCGCCCCCGCGCCCCGCGTCAGGTCCAGGGCAGCGCGGAGCGGCTGCGCCAGTACGCGTCCGGCGGTTCGGCCAGCCGGGTGAACGCGTCCAGGTGCGCGGCGTCCAGGCGCAGCCGGGCGGCGGCGAGGTTGTCCGCGAGCTGCTCCTCGGTGGCCGCCCCCGACAGGACGATCCCGGTCCACGGCTGGGCCAGCACGGCGGCGAGGGCAACGGCGTCGGGCCCGGTGCCGGTCGCATCCGCGACCTCCCGCAGCTCGCCCGGCGCCTCGGCCCCGGCGAGGCGGCCGTTGGCCAGCGCCTCCTTGACGATGACGGTGCGGCCCGCCGCGTGCGCCTCCGCGAGCGCGGGGGCGGCGGACTGCTCCAGCACGTTGTACGTGGCCTGCACCGTCCGGAACAGGGGCCGCCCGCCCCGTTCGATCTCCAGCGCCGCCCGGATCGTCTCCGCCTGGCGCGGGCCGCTGGTGGACAGGCCCACGTCGACGCCGGTGTCGGCCAGGCCGGCCAGCCGGTCGAGCACGGCCGGGTCGGCCAGCACCCGGCTGTCCTGGGTGGCCGAGTGGATCTGGTACAGGTCGAGCCGGCCGCCGAGCAGCGCCCGGCTCTCGGCCCACTGCCGGTCGAACGTGGCGGCCCCGTGGTCCTTGACCTCGTGGACGTCCGCGTCGGCACGCCAGTCCGCCGTGTAGGTGTAGCCCCACTTGCTGCCGACCACGACGTCGGTCGCCTCCGGCCGCCCGGTGAGCCAGTCGGCGAGGAACTCCTCGGCCCTGCCGTAGGAACGCGCCGTGTCGAGGTAGCGGACGCCGGCCGCGTGGGCCGCGTCGAGCAGCTGGTGGGTGCGGGCCCGCAGCGCCTCGGGCGTGCGCGGCGCGGGCAGGTCGCGGGCCCGCCCGAGGTTGATGTACCCGGGGCGGCCGACGGCGGCGAGGCCGAGCCCGATGCGGGCGGTGCCGGTCGCGGCCGGGGTGAAGCGGGAGAACGCCATGCGGTGACCTTCGGAACGTGTGCCGCCCTCGCGGCGGCCTCGGGTGCGTGCCCTCACCGTATCCACCCCGGGCGCCGCGGCCGGCTCAGAGGGTGGCGAGGAAGTCCGCGACGGCGCGGGCGAAGCCCTCGGGATCCTCGTCGTGGACCCAGTGCCCGCGGCCGGGGAACTCCCGCAGCGTGGTGCGCGGCCGGCGTTCGGCCATCGCGTGGGCCATCGCGGTGGGCAGCACGAAGCTCTCCGTGCCGTGGATCAGCAGCGCGGGGCAGGTCGAGGCGAGCCAGTCGGGCCACCAGTCGCCCATGAGGAGGCGCTGGGACTCCATCAGCTGGTCGTGGTCGAACAGGAAGCCCCAGCCGTCCTCGTACTCGGTCGCGCTCTCCAGGAAGTACCCGGCGTCCGGGATGCCGTGCGCCTCGACGGCCCGGCGCAGTCCGGCGAGCGAGCCCGTGCGCCGCGGCCAGCCGCTGATGTCGAGGACAGGGTTCGCGACGTCCGGCTGCCGGTTGAGCGCCCCGTGGTCCTCGACGATCAGGGCGGCGACCAGCTCGGGGTGACGGGCCGCGAGGCGGAACGCGGTGACCCCGCCCGCGGAGTGCCCGAGCACGACGGCGGGGCCGGCGCCGAGGTCGCGCAGAAACGTTGCCGCGTCCTCAAGGTAGGCGTCGGGGTGCACGTCGCCGTCCCGTCCGCTGCGGCCGTGCGCGCGCTGTTCGAGGGCGATCACCCGGTGGCCGGAGCCGAGCGCGGCGGCCAGGGGCGCGAACATCCGGGCGCGGCCGAAGTGCCCGTGCAGGGCGAGCAGGGGCCGGCCCGTGCCGCCGAAGTCGGCGTACGCCAGGCGCAGGCCGCGCACGTCGGCGTACCGCAGCGGTACGGATGGCTCGTTCTCCATGGTGCTTCCCTTCATCCCCCGCACGGACGGTGTCCCGGCCGGGACGGCCGGAACGCGGCAGCCGACAATAGCCGGTGGCCGGTGCGGACTTGGGGGCGGGGGCGGCTCCGGCGATCTTGCTCACGCGGCCCGACCGGGACTGTCACATACGATGATCCTGATTTCTGACGCAGCCGGGGCGTGGACCGCGCGGCACGAACGAGGAGTTGGGCATGGCGGACGGCGGGAAGGGCGGGGCCGTCGCGGCGGACCGCCCCGTGCGGTGGGGCATCCTGGCGACCGGCGGCATCGCCGCCAAACTGGCCGGGGACCTCGCGGACCTGCCGGACGCCGAGGTGGCCGCGGTGGCCTCCCGCGCGCCAGGACCGGCCGCGGAGTTCGCCCGGCGGTTCGACATCCCGCGCTCCCACGGCAGTTGGGCCGACCTCGCGGCCGACCCCGACGTGGACGTGGTGTACGTGGCCACGCCGCACTCGGCGCACCACGCCGCGACGCGCCTGTGCCTCGATGCGGGCAAGCCGGTCCTGTGCGAGAAGCCGTTCACCCTCACCGCGGCCGAGGCGAAGGACCTGGTCGGCCTGGCCAGGTCCCGCGGCGTCTTCCTGATGGAGGCCATGTGGATGAACTGCAACCCGGTGATCCGGCGCATGGCCGACCTGGTGCGGGACGGAGCGATCGGCGAAATCCGCACGATTCACGCGGACTTCGGCATCGGCGGGCCGCTCGACCCGGGCCACCGGCTGCTCGACCCCGCCCTCGGCGGCGGCGCGCTGCTCGACCTGGGCGTGTACCCCGTGTCCTTCGCGCACCTGCTGCTCGGTGAGCCGTCGGAGGTCGCGGCGTGGGCCCGGCTGCGCGACGGGGTCGACGAGAACACCGGGATGCTGCTCGGCCACGCCTCGGGCGCGGTGGCCGCGCTGACCTGCTCGCTGGTCGCGGACACCGCGCGCACGGCGTCCGTGACGGGCACCGGCGGCCGGATCGAGTTCCCCCGCGGCTTCTTCCACCCCGAGCGGTTCGTGCTGCACCGGGACGGCCGCGAGCCCGAGGAGTTCTCGGGGCCCGGCCCCGCCGGTTCGTTCGCGCACCAGGCGGCCGAGGTCATGCGCTGCCTGCGGGCCGGTGAGACCGAGTCGCCGCTGGTGCCGCTGGACGACAGCCTGGCCGTGATGCGCACCTTGGACGCGGTCAGGGACCGCATCGGCCTGCGCTACCCGGGCGAGTAGCGCGCGGTGCCGCGGCGGCCGGCCGGCCGCCGCGGCATCCCCGTGGCTTCAGCCCGCGACCGGCCCCGCGGGCCGCCGCGCCCACTCCAGCTGGCGCGCCAGGTCCTCCTTGGCCTCGCGCAGCTGCACGGCCACGGCCGCGGGCGCGGTGCCGCCCCTGGCGTCGCGCGCGGCCAGGGCGCCCTCCACGGTCAGCACGGTGCGGACCTCGGGCGTGAGGTGCGGGGAGATCTTCGCGAACTGCTCGTCGGTCAGCGCGTCGAGCTCGATGCCCTCCGCCTCGCAGACCCTGACGCACTCCCCCGCGACCTCGTGGGCCACCCGGAACGGCACGCCGCGCTTGACGAGCCACTCGGCGACGTCCGTGGCGAGCGAGAAGCCGGCCGGCGCCAGTTCCGCCATGCGCTCCCGGTTGACCTTCAGGGTGGCGATCATGCCGGTGAACGCCGGGAGCAGGATCTCCAGCTGGTCGCAGGAGTCGAAGACCGGCTCCTTGTCCTCCTGGAGGTCCCGGTTGTACGCGAGCGGCAGCGCCTTGAGCGTGGCGAGCAGACCCGTCAGGTTGCCGATGAGGCGTCCCGACTTGCCCCTGGCCAGCTCCGCGATGTCCGGGTTCTTCTTCTGCGGCATGATCGAACTGCCGGTGGAGAACGAGTCGTGCAGGGTGACGAAGGAGAACTCCTTCGTGTTCCACACGATGACCTCCTCCGCGATCCGGGAGATGTCCACGCCGGCCATCGCCGTGATGAACGCGAACTCGGCGACGAAGTCGCGGGATGAGGTGCCGTCGATGGAGTTCGCCGCGGAGCCGCCCTCGAAACCGAGGTCGCGGGCCACGGCCTCCGGGTCGAGGCCGAGCGAGGAGCCGGCCAGCGCCCCCGAGCCGTAGGGCGAGACGGCCGTGCGGGCGTCCCACTGCCGCAGGCGCTCGGCGTTCCTGCTCAGGGCCTGGACGTGCGCCAGGACGTGGTGCGAGAACAGCACGGGCTGCGCGTGCTGGAAGTGCGTGCGCCCGGGCATGGGCACGTCGGGGTGCGCCTCGGCGAGGCCGATCAGGGCGCCCTGGAGCTCGGCCAGCAGACCGGCGACGATCCGCGCGTGGTCCCGCAGGTACATCCGGAAGAGCGTGGCGACCTGGTCGTTGCGCGACCGCCCGGCGCGCAGCTTGCCGCCGAGCTCAGGGCCGAGCCGCTCGATCAGCCCGCGTTCGAGCGCGGTGTGCACGTCCTCGTCGGCCACGGTGCCGGTGAACGCGCCGCTCTCCACGTCGGCGGCGAGCCGGTCGAGGCCGGCCAGCATCCGATCGAGCTCCTCGGCGGTCAGCAGCCCCGCCCGGTGCAGGACCCTGGCGTGGGCCCGCGAGCCCGCGATGTCGTAGGGCGCGAGGCGCCAGTCGAAGTGGACGGAGGCGCTCAGCCGTTCGAGGGCCTCGGCCGGTCCGTGCGCGAACCGGCCGCCCCACAGCCGCACCTCGGGCTGGTCGGCACTCACTGGGCGAGGTCCCGCCGCGCCGCGATCTTGGTGGACAGGCCGAAGATGTCGATGAAGCCCTTGGCCTGCGACTGGTCGAAGGTGTCGCCGGTGTCGTACGTCGCCAGGCTGAAGTCGTACAGCGACTCGCCGGAGCGCCGCCCGGTGACCACGGCGCGCCCGCCGTGCAGCGTCATCCGGATGTCACCGCTGACGTGCTCGTTCGCCTCTTCCACGAAGCCGTCGAGCGCCCGCTTCAGCGGCGAGTACCACAGGCCGTCGTAGACCAGCTCGGACCAGCGCTGCTCGACCTGCCGCTTGTAGCGGGCCAGCTCGCGCTCGACCGTGACGTTCTCCAGCTCCTGGTGCGCGGTGATCAGCGCGATGGCGCCGGGTGCCTCGTAGACCTCGCGGGACTTGATGCCCACCAGGCGGTCCTCGACGATGTCGATGCGGCCCACGCCCTGCGCGCCGGCCCGCTCGTTCAGCTCCTGCACGGCCTGGAGGACGCTGACGGCCCGGCCGTCGACGGCCACGGGAACGCCCCGCTCGAAGGTGATGACCACCTCGTCGGCTTCCCTGGGGGTCGCCGGGTTCTGCGTGTACTCGTAGATGTCCTCGATCGGCCCGTTCCAGATGTCCTCAAGGAAGCCGGTCTCGATGGCGCGGCCGAAGACGTTGGCGTCGATGGAGTAGGGCGACTTCTTGCTGGTGGCGATCGGCAGGCCCTTGCTCTCGGCGAACGCGATGGCCTTGTCCCGGGTCATGGCGTAGTCCCGGACGGGCGCGATGCACGTGAGGTCGGGGGCCAGGGAGGAGATGCCGGCCTCGAACCTGACCTGGTCGTTCCCCTTGCCGGTGCAGCCGTGCGCCACGGTGTCGGCGCCGTGCTTGCGGGCCGCGGCGACGAGGTGCTTGACGATCACGGGCCGCGAGAGGGCGGAGACGAGCGGGTAGCGGTCCATGTAGAGGCCGTTGGCCTTGATCGCCGGCAGGCAGTACTCCTGCGCGAACTCGTCCTTCGCGTCGACGACCTCCGCCTCGACGGCACCGCAGGCGAGCGCGCGCTTGCGGATGACATCCAGGCTCTCGCCGCCCTGGCCGACGTCGACGGCGACGGCGACGACCTCGGCGCCGGTCGCCTCGGCGATCCAGCCGATGCAGACAGATGTGTCCAGGCCGCCGGAGTAGGCGAGCACGACGCGCTGGGTCACGGTGTCTCCTTAGGATGCATACGCTGACTGGAATAAGTATGCAGGGTGTCGCATGGTTCGTCAATTCGCCAGGTCGGCGGCCCGAGAACGCGGCCTCGCCGCGGAGAGACCGCGGAAAAGCGGTCGCGCGGCGGGAGCCGCCCGGGCGAGCATGGACGCGCGACGACGCCTGGGGGACGCATGGGGGAATCGCCGCGGGCCGCGGCGGCCGGGACGGGAGGGACCGCCGGGGACGGGGGTACCTCCCGGGTGTCCGCCGCGCTCGGCCCGCGCGGGGGCGCACCGGCCCGGACGGCCTCTCCCAGGCGATCGCGCCCTTCACCAGCCGAACCGACGCCAGGGCCGCGGATCCCGGGGACGGGCGCCCGCGGCCGGAGAGGACACACCACGTGCTCAGTCATCCCCTCGGCCCCGAGGCCCGCCTCGGCCCGCTCGAACCCTGGCAGGCCGAGGAGCTCGCGGCCTACACCGACCGCGCGCGGGACCACCTGGCGCCGTGGCTGCCCTGGACCCGGTCGGTGACGGACGCCGATTCGGCGCGGCGCTTCCTGCGGCGGTTCGCCGAGAGCCAGGCGGCGGACGGGCCGCGCCTGTACGGCATCTGGCTGTCGGGCGAACTGGTCGGCGGCATGATGTACCGGTTGTTCGACGCCCGGCAGGGATCGTGCGAGCTCGGCGCCTGGCTGTCGCCCGGGGCTGAGGGCCGCGGGCTGGTGACCGGGGCGGCCACGGCCATGATCGACTGGGCCGTGCGGACGCGGGGACTGGCGCGGGTCGAGTGGCTGGTGAGTCCGGACAACGTGCGGAGCATCGCCGTGGCCCGGCGCCTCGGCATGACGCACGAGGGCACGCTGCGCAGCGTTTTCGAAATGGACGGAAAGCGGCATGACCTGGAGGTTTGGGCGGTGCTCGGCGAGGAATGGCGGCAGCGTGCGGCCCCTCACTCGATCGGGTGATTAGCGGACGGCCGGCGCGGCAGCGCGGAGCCTTTGGCCTGAGAAGAACTCCAGGTCAGCTCGGCTGGCTCCCCGCCTGAGGGCGCGAGGTTGCCCCCGTGGGGCGCACGGCGATTCCCGAACGCGCCTTCCAGCGCTCCCCTCGCCCGGTCAAGCTGGCCGCATGATCAGCGATCGGTATGAGGGGGTGCGGGGATGACCGCGGCTCCCGGCCCGCCCGCGCCGACCGGGCGGTTCCGGCGCCCCGCACGGCGGCCCGCGCCCCCGCGCCCTGGGGGAGCCGCGGTGGGGCCGCCGCCGCGGGGAACGGTCACGTCCGCTGTCACGTTGGGGCAGGTGCCGGGCCAGGGCGCCGGCGGCACGACCCGTTCCCCGTGGTACGCCCCGCCCGTCGAGGAGGTGAACGCCGCCATCCGGAGCCTCCCGTTGCCCGGCCCCCGCCCACGCGGCACCGGCCCCGCGCCGCGGTCGGGCCGCGCGCGGGTCCGGCCCGACGGCCCCGCGGGGGCGTGCCCCGAGGCGTCGTGGGGCGCGGATGGGGGGCGCGTCCGCGTGCGGGGCGAGGCCGTCCGCACGGTTCCCGGGAGCCGCGCCGCCGAAGCGCCGCGAGAGGCCGCCCTGGCCCTCACCGAGCAAGCCCACGAAGCGGAGGAACCGGAGGCCCTGCCATGACCACCGTCCCCCACACAGCGGACGAGCACCACACAGCTCTCGACTCGTTGCGCCGGGCGCGCGAGTTGCTCGACCCGGCACTGCGCACCTGGGTGCACCGCCTGCCCGCTCCCGTCGCACGGGTCGCCTCGTACCACTTCGGCTGGACCGACGCCGCGGGTCGGCCCGACAGCGCGCCCGCGGGCAAGGCCCTGCGGCCCGCGCTCGTGTTCGGCTGCGCCGAGGCCGTCGGCGCAGCCCCCGAGGACGCGGTGGGGCCGGCCGTCGCCGTGGAGCTCGTGCACAACTTCTCGCTGCTGCACGACGACATCCTCGACGGCGACACCACCCGGAGGCACCGGACCACCGCCTGGGCGGTGTTCGGCTCCTCGGCCGCGCTGCTCGCGGGGGACGCGCTGCTGATCCACGCGGGACGCGTGCTCACCGAGCAGCCCGCCGGGCTCGCGAGCCTCACCGGCATCCGCTGGCTCAGCGAGGCCACCACCCAGTTGATCGAGGGCGAGCAGACCGACATCTCGTTCGAGGAACGCACGCAGGTGACGCTGGCCGAGTGCCTGGCGATGACCGAGCGCAAGACGGCGGCGCTGCTGGCCTGTTCGTGCGCCCTCGGGGCGCTGTGGGGCGGCGGGTCGCCCGAGGCCATCGAGGCGATGCGCCGCTTCGGCACCCACCTCGGCATGGCGTTCCAGCTCACCGACGACCTGCTCGGCATCTGGGGCGACCCGGCCGTCACCGGCAAACCGGCGGGTGCCGACCTGGTCAGCCGCAAGAAGTCGCTGCCCGTGGTCGCCGCCCTCGATTCCGGCACGCCCGCCGCCCGGCGGCTCGCCGAGCTGTACCTGCCGGGCGGCGGGGCCTCCGGGGCGGACGGCGGGCGGGGGCGGGAGGCGCCGGATCCCGAGCTGACGGCCCGCCTCGCGGGCCTGGTCGAGGAGGCGGGCGGCAGGGCCTGGGCGGAGCAGGCGGCGCAGGAGGAGCTGCGGTTGGCGCTCCAGTGCCTGGACGCGGCCCGTCCCGAACCCGCCGCGGGCGAACGGCTCGCCGCGCTCGCCCGGCTCGCCTGCCGCAGGGACCGCTGAGCGGACGGGCCGCCCGGAGGGCACGGTGCGACTGGGGGGCGCCCGGGAGGGGAGGGCGAGGCCGGGGGGCGGTCAGCCCTCCGGCTCCTCCTTCCCCTTCTGGGCCAGCCGCAGAAGGTGGTCGGCCAGGGACTGGCCGCCCGCCGGGTCGCGGCTGATCAGCAGCAGCGTGTCGTCGCCCGCGATGGTGCCCAGGATGTCGTGGACCTCCGCCTGGTCGATGGCGGAGGCCAGGAACTGGGCGGCGCCCGGCGGGGTGCGCAGCACGACCAGGTTCGCCGACGCCTCGGCCGAGATCAGCAGTTCCCCGGCGAGCCTGGCCATCCGCTCCTCCTTGGCCGACTCCCCGAGCGGCACCCGGGGCGTGCGGTAGCCGCCCTCGCTCGGCACGGCGTAGATCAGCTCACCGCCGGTGTTGCGGATCTTCACCGCGCCGAGTTCGTCGAGGTCCCGGCTGAGTGTCGCCTGGGTGACGGTCAGCCCGTCGTCGGCGAGGAGCTTCGCCAACTGGCTCTGCGACCGCACCGGCTGGCGGTTGAGGATGTCGACGATGCGGCGGTGCCGTGCCGCGCGGGTCTGCGGCACGGCGGGGCCCGCCGCGGACGCGGCGGCTCTGGCGCGCGGCGACGCCGGTGCGGCACCCGACTCCTCGGTCACGTTCTCTCTCCCGTGCTCATCGCTCTCCGCTCGCCGTGTCCACGATGTCGAGAACGCCGGGCAGGGCCGTGAGGAACGCGTCGATCTCCGCGTCGCCGATGATCAGCGGCGGGGCGAGCCGCAGCACGTCGGGGGCGACGGCGTTCACCAGAAGTCCGGCGTCCTGAGCCGCCTGCTGCGCCTGGGGGGCGCGGGGCTCGGTGAGCACGATACCGAGCAGCAGCCCGGCGCCCCTGACCCGGTCGACCAAGGGGTGGCCCAGGCGCCAGATCCCGTCGCGCAGCCGCTCCCCGGCCTCCTTGACCCGCTGGAGCAGGTGCTCGGACTCGATGGTGTCGAGCACGGCCAGGGCGGCGGCGCACGCGACCGGGTTGCCGCCGAAGGTGGAGCCGTGCCCGCCGGGCGCCAGCAGTTCTGCGGCGGCGCCGAACGCCAGCGTGGCGCCGATCGGCAGGCCGCCCCCGAGGCCCTTGGCGAGCGTGACCAGGTCGGGTTCCACGCCCTCCGCCTGCCCGGCGAACCAGTGCCCGGTCCGGCCGACGCCGGTCTGCACCTCGTCGAGGACGAGCAGGGTCCCGGTGGCCCCGGTGATCTCGCGCGCGGCGGTCAGGTAGCCCTCGGGCGGCACCACCACGCCGTTCTCGCCCTGGACGGGCTCGATGATCACCAGCGCCGTGCGTTCGGTGACCGCCGCGCGCAGGGCGTCGGCGTCACCGTAGGGGACGTGCGTGACCTCGCCGGGCAGCGGCCCGAACCCCTGCTGCTTCTTCGGCTGCCCGGTGAGCGCGAGCGCGCCCATGGTGCGGCCGTGGAAGCCCCCCTCGGTGGCCACCATGTGCGGGCGACCGGTGAGCCGGCCGATCTTGAACGCGGCCTCGACCGCCTCGGCGCCCGAGTTGGAGAAGAACACGCGGCCCGGCCGGCCCGCGAGCCCGAGCAGGCGTTCCGCCAGGGCGACCGGGGGCTCGGCGATGTAGAGGTTCGACACGTGGCCGAGGCGCGCGATCTGCTCCGAGACGGCCCGCACGACGGCCGGGTGGCCGGTGCCGAGCGAGCTGACGGCGATGCCGCCGACGAAGTCCAGGTAGGCGTTGCCGTCCGCGTCCCACAGCCGGGCGCCCTCGCCGTGGGTGAGGGCCAGCCGGGGGGTGCCGTAGTTGTCCATCAGCGCGCCGCGCCAGCGGGCGGCGAACGACGCGTTGCCGGCGGCCGGCGCGGGGTGGGCGGGTGCGTTGCTCATGTCGGCTCTCCCTTGGCTGCCGCGTCGGGCACCACCATCGTTCCGATGCCCTCGTCCGTGAAGATCTCCAGCAGGATGGAGTGCTGGACCCGGCCGTCGATGACGCGCGCGGTCCGCACGCCGTTGCGGACCGCGAAGAGGCAGCCCTCCATCTTCGGCACCATGCCGCTGGCCAGGTCGGGCAGCAGCTTCTCCAGCTGGCTCTCGGTGAGCCGGCTGATCACCTCGTCGCTCGCCGGCCAGTCGGCGTACAGGCCCTCGACGTCCGTCAGCACCATCAGGGTCTCCGCGCCGAGGGCGGCGGCCAGCGCGGCGGCGGCGGTGTCGGCGTTGACGTTGTAGACGCTCTCGTCGTCGGCGCTGCGGGCGATGGAGGAGATGACCGGGACGCGGCCGTCGTCGAGCAGCGCGCGGACGGCTCCTGTGTCCACCTCGGTGACGTCGCCGACGCGGCCGATGTCGACCCGCTCCCCGTCGACGTCGGCGTAGCGGCGCACCGCGGACATCAGCCGGGCGTCCTCGCCCGTCATGCCGACGGCCAGCGGTCCGTGCCGGTTGAGCAGCCCGACCAGTTCGCGCTGGACCTGGCCGGCCAGCACCATGCGCACCACGTCCATGGTCTCGGGGGTCGTCACCCTCAGACCGGCGCGGAACTCGGAGGTCAGGCCCAGCCGTTCCAGCTGCGCCGTGATCTGCGGTCCGCCGCCGTGCACGACGACGGGGCGCAGTCCCGCGTGCCTGAGGAACGCGACGTCCTGGGCGAACGCGGCCTTCAGGTCGTCGTCGACCATGGCGTTGCCGCCGAACTTGATGACGACGGTCTTGCCGTGGTGACGGGTCAGCCAGGGCAGGGCCTCGATGAGGATGCGCGCCTTGGGCAGCGCGGTGTGTTTGCGGGCGGGGGCGTGGGTCATGAGGAGTAGGCGCTGTTCTCGTGGACGTAGTCGGCGGTGAGGTCGTTGGTCCAGACGACGACCGACGCGTCGCCCGCGCCGAGGTCGGCGGTGATCGTGACCTCGCGGTAGCGCATGTCGACCAGGGAGCGGTCCTCGCCGATGGAGCCGTCACGGCAGACCCAGACCCCGTTGATCGCGACGGCGAGCCGGTCGGGCTCGAACGCGGCCGAGGTGGTGCCGACGGCCGCGAGCACCCGGCCCCAGTTGGGGTCCTCGCCGTGGACCGCGCACTTCAGGAGGTTGTTGCGGGCGATGGAGCGGGCCGCCTCCAGGGCGTCGTCCTCGGTGGCCGCGCCGACGACCTCGACGCGGATGTCCTTGGACGCGCCTTCCGCGTCCTTGACGAGCTGGAGCGCGAGGTCCGCGCAGACGGCGCGCACGGCCTCGGCGAACTCGGCCTCGTCCGGCGTGACGCCGGCGGCGCCCGAGGCCAGCAGCAGCACCGTGTCGTTGGTGGACATGCAGCCGTCGGAGTCGACGCGGTCGAAGGTGGTGCGGGTGGCGGCGCGCAGCGCGCGGTCGAGCGCGGGCGCCTCCACGTCGGCGTCGGTGGTGAGCACGACCAGCATGGTCGCCAGGCCGGGGGCGAGCATGCCCGCGCCCTTGGCCATGCCGCCGACGCGCCAGCCCTCGCCCTCGACGACGGCGGTCTTGTGCACGGTGTCGGTCGTCATGATGGCGAGCGCGGCGCGCTCACCGCCGTGCGCGGTCAGCTCGGCGGCGGCGGTGCCGACCCCGGCGAGCAGCTTCTCGGTCGGCAGCCTGGTGCCGATCAGGCCGGTGGAGGCCACGGCCACCTCGGCCGCGTTCAGTCCGAGCACGTCGGCGGCGCGTTCCGCGGTGGCGTGGGTGTCCTGGAAGCCGAGCGGGCCCGTGCAGGCGTTGGCGCCGCCTGAGTTGAGCACGACGGCCGTCACGCTGCCGCCCTTGAGCACCTGCTCCGACCACAGGACGGGGGCGGCCTTGACACGGTTGCTGGTGAACACGCCGGCCGCCGCGGAGCGCGGCCCCTGGTTGACGACGAGGGCCAGGTCGAGGCCGCTGTCCTTGATGCCTGCGGCGACACCGGCCGCGGTGAATCCCTGTGCTGCGGTCACGCTCACGGCGCCACTCCGATCGTCGAGAGGCCCAGTTCCTCCGGGAGGCCCAGGGCGAGGTTCATGCTCTGCACCGCGCCGCCCGCGGTGCCCTTGGTGAGGTTGTCGACGGCGCTGATCGCGATGACGCGCCCGGCGGCCTCGTCGAGGGCGACCTGGACCGCGACCGCGTTGGAGCCGGCGACGGCGGCCGTGCTGGGCCACTGCCCCTCGGGCAGCAGCCGGACGAACGGCTCGGCGGCCAGCGCCCGTTCGTAGGTCTCCCGCAGCCGGGCCGCGGTGACGCCGGGGCGCGCCGCGGCCGAGCAGGTGGCGAGGATGCCGCGGGGCATGGGGGCGAGCATCGGGGTGAACGAGACGGACACCCGCTCCCCCGCGACGCCGGAGAGGTTCTGGATCATCTCGGGCGTGTGGCGGTGCGTGCCGCCGACGCCGTAGGGGCTCATGGACCCCATGACCTCGCTGCCGAGCAGGTGGGTCTTGAGGGAGCGCCCCGCGCCCGAGGTGCCGCTCGCGGCGACGACGACGGCCTCGGGCTCGACGAGGCGGGCGGCGTAGGCGGGGAACAGGGCCAGGGTCACGGCCGTCGGGTAGCAGCCGGGGACCGCGACGCGCCGGGCGCCCTTGAGCGCGTCCCGCGCGCCGGGCAGCTCGGGCAGCCCGTAGGGCCAGGTCCCCGCGTGCGGGGAACCGTAGAACCGTTCCCAGTCGGCCGCGTCGGACAGCCTGAAGTCGGCGCCGCAGTCGATGACCAGCGTCTCGTCCCCGAGCTGCGCCGCGAGGGCCCCGGACTGCCCGTGCGGCAGGGCGAGGAACACGACGTCGTGTCCGGCCAGGGACTCGGCCGAGGTCGGCGCCAGCACCCGGTCGGCCAACGGCCCCAGCTGCGGCTGGAGCGCCCCGAGGGGCTGTCCCGCGTTGGCATGACCGGTCAGCGCCCCGATCTCGACCTCGGGGTGTCCCAGGAGCAGCCGCAGGAGTTCCCCTCCCGCGTAGCCACTCGCTCCCGCCACCGCAGCTCGCACGACCATCGCCTCCTCAAGAGTGAGTAGCATGACTATACGCAGCACGGCAGTTTTATGCAATGGTGCCCGGGTGGGAGACGCCCGGCGCGGCCGGCCGGTCAGGCGCGAGCGCGCCCCGGGGAACGCCCCGGGGCGGGTGCGTCACCGGGGCAGGAGGACGCCGTTGACGGCGATGTCCAGCAGCCTGTTCGCCCGGCCTTCGTCGTCATCGCGCTGCTCGGCGGCGAGCGACAGCGCGCTGACCAGCGCGAGCAGGTCCTCGACGCGCACACCGGGGCGCGCCGCGCCCGCCCGCTGCGCGCGGTCCAGGAGTTCTCCGGCCGCGGCCGTGATCATCGCCTGGCAGTCGTCGTTCCGCTTCAGGAGGTCGGCGTCAGGACCGTCGCGGAGCAGCGAGGACACGAGTCCGTGGCTGGCCGCCGCGTAGACGTTGAGGTCGCCGAGCCAGGCGACGAGCGCGTCACCCGGCTCCCTCCGGTCGGCGTGCTCCCCGGCCTTGGCGCAGAGCGCCTCGACGCGGTCGTGGAAGACCACGTCGAGCAGGGAGCGCCGGGTGGGGAAGTGCCGGTGCAGCGTCGCGGACCCCACCCCGGCACGGCGGGCGATCTCCTCCAGCGAGGCGCGGGCGCCGTCCGCGGCGAACACCTCCTGGGCCGCGGCGACGATGCGGTCGCGGTTGCGCCGGGCGTCCGCGCGCATGGGGCGCCGCCGGGCGGGCTCGGCCACGCTGGCCTCCTGCGGTGTGCGAAATGGGGCGCCTCTCCGGTTACTGTAGCCGAAGGAAAGTGGGGTGCCACCCCACTTTTGCCGAGAGTGAGGGGAGCACGCCATGCGTGCCGTGCAGTACGACCGTTTCGGCCCGCCCGAGGTGCTACGCGTCGACGAGGTGCCCGTCCCGCGGCCGGGCCGTGGAGAGGTGCTCGTCGAGGTCCGCGCCGCCAGCGTGGACGCGGGGGAGATCGCCTTCCGCTCGGGCCGGCTGCGGAGGGTCAGCCGGGCGGGATTCCCTCGCCGCACGGGCGGCGACTTCACCGGCCGCGTCTCGGCGGTCGGGCCCGGTGTCCGGACCTGGCGGGCCGGGGACGCGGTGTGGGGACTCATGCCCCACTTCGCCTTCGGCTCCATGGCCGACTACGTCTCCGTTCCCCAGGAGCGGCTGGCCCGGGCACCGGAGAACCTGAGCCTCCTCGAAGCCGCCGCGCTTCCCGTCTCGGGCACCACCGCGCTGACCGCGCTGACCGACAAGGCGCGGCTCGCCTCCGGGGAACGGCTCCTGGTCCGCGGTGCGACCGGAGGCGTCGGCAGCATCGCGGTCCAGTTGGGGAAGGCCATCGGCGCCCACGTCACCGCCCTCGCCTCGGCCGGCAACCTGGCCTGGGTCACCGCGCTCGGAGCCGACGAGGCACGCGACTACCGCACCACGCGGCCCGAGGACCTGGAGCGGTTCGACGTGATCCTCGATGTCGTGGGCACCGATCTGCGCGCCTATCGGGCGCGGCTGACGCGCAGGGGGCGCATGGTGGCCCTCGCCTTCGACCCCGACCGCTTGCTCACCTCCATCCTCGCGTCCGGAGCGCGGGCAGCCGTCGCACCGCGGCGGTTCAAGCTCTTCAGCAACAACCCTTCGGCGGACCGGATAGCGGAACTGACCCGCCTCGCCGAGGCGGGGAGCGTCCGGCCGGTGGTCGACTCGGTCTTCCCCGCGACCGGTGTCGCGGAGGCGCACAGAAGACTCGAAGCCGGCGGCGTCCGGGGGAAGTACCTGATCGACATGGAACGCGGACGCCCGTAGCCGCACCGGACGCCGGAGCGCGGCGGCGCCGCCGCCCCGTCAGCCTCCGCTTCCCGGCCGGTCCACGCGGTAGAGGTAGTGGGCCCGGTCGTCGACCGGGTTGTCCGGCTCCAGTTCCCCGGCGCCGACCCGGCGCAGCCCCGCGCGCTCCAAGGCGCGCCACGAAGCGCGATTGGCCGCCACCACGGGAACGAGGACGCACGGGGCGGCCGGGTGCTCGGTCCACGTCCGCTCGACGACGGAGCGGAGCATCGCCGTTCCGACGCCCCGGCCGGTGTCCTCGGGCGCGCCGATCAGGTAGTCGATGGTCATCGCGCCGTCGGGCACCGGGACGACGGCCGCCAACTCGGCCAGGTACTCGGGGTAGTCGCACAGGCGTGAACGCTGCACCAGGCCGACCGGGCGGCCGTCGAGGAACGCGAGGAGGTCCTCGGAGGGCTCCTCCCCCCGCGCCGCGGGGCCGAAGTCGCGCGCCACCGCCGCCGCCGAGGTCTCGTGGTTCCACCAGCGCCGCACGTGGGCCTGCTCCAGCCATGACCGCAGCAGCGGGAAGTCCCGTTCCCCGATCCGACGCCACGTGAACACCACAAGCCCCCTTCTGCAACGGCCGCGCGCCTGCGCACGCCCCCTGGCGGAGGTTACGCGCCTGGGCCGGTCCCGGGCGCACGCGGGTCCCGGCCGCACCGCCGCAGCGGGCCGCACCGCAGCGGGCCGCCTTGGGCACGCGCGGCGCGCCGTGGCACGATCGCCGGGTGACCAGCAGACCGACCGAGGCGCGGCTGCGCGACCTCGCCGCACTGCGGCGCGTCCGCGACCGCATCGACCGGGAGTACGCGCAGCCGCTGGACGTGGAGGCCCTCGCCCGCGGCGCGCACATGTCGGCCGGGCACCTCAGCCGCGCGTTCCGGCGCGCCTACGGCGAGTCGCCGTACGGCTACCTGATGACGCGGCGCATCGAGCGCGCGATGGCGCTGCTGCGGCGCGGCGACCTCAGCGTCACCGAGGTCTGCTTCACCGTCGGCTGCTCCTCGCTCGGCACCTTCAGCACCCGGTTCACCGAGCTGGTCGGGATGCCGCCGAGCGCCTACCGGCGCCGGGCGGCCCGGGCGACGGCAGGCATCCCGTCGTGCGTGGCGAAGCAGGTGACCCGACCGGTCAGGAATCGAGAAGCGCAGGTGGCGGGCCGCGCCTAACGTGGCCGCCATGGACGTCACCATTCACGCCAGTTTCCTCCCGCACGACGACCCGGACGCCTCGCTCGCCTTCTACCGCGACCTCCTCGGTTTCGAGGTGCGCGACGACGTCGGCTACGACGGCATGCGCTGGATCACCGTCGGTCCCCCCGGCCGGCCCGGCACCTCGATCGTCCTGCAACCGCCCGCGGCCGACCCGGGCATCACCGAGGAGGAACGGCGCACCATCGTCGAGATGATGGCCAAGGGCACCTACGCCGGCATCCTCCTGGCGGCCACCGACCTCGACGGCGTCTTCGAACGCCTGCGGGCCGGGGGCGCCGAGATCGTGCAGGAGCCCGCCGAGCAGCCGTACGGCGTGCGCGACTGCGCCGTCCGCGACCCCGCGGGCAACCTGGTCCGCCTCCAGGAGCCGCGCCGGGACGCCCGGTGACAGCGACCGGGCCGCGCGCGGACGGCGAACGGACGGCCGCGCCGCACGCCGCCGACAGCCACGACCTGATCCGGGTGCGGGGCGCGCGCGAGAACAACCTGAAGGACGTCCGCGTCGACCTCCCCAAGCGCCGGCTGACCGTGTTCACCGGTGTCTCGGGGTCGGGCAAGAGCTCGCTGGTCTTCGGCACGATCGCCGCGGAGTCGCAGCGGATGATCAACGAGACGTACAGCGCCTTCGTCCAGGGCTTCATGCCGGCGCTCGCGCGACCCGACGCCGACCTGCTCGAAGGGCTGACCACCGCGATCATCGTCGACCAGGAGCCGATGGGAGCCAACGCCCGCTCCACGGTCGGCACGGCCACCGACGCCAA
Organism: Streptomyces marincola; assembly: GCF_020410765.1. Lineage (NCBI taxonomy): Bacteria > Bacillati > Actinomycetota > Actinomycetes > Kitasatosporales > Streptomycetaceae > Streptomyces > Streptomyces marincola. Next base: position 574,468 of record NZ_CP084541.1, read on the forward strand.
CGCCCTGCTCCGCATCCTGTTCAGCCGGTTCGGGCAGCCGCACGTCGGCTCGCCCAACGCGTTCTCCTTCAACGTCGCCTCGCTGCGGGCGAGCGGCGCGATCACCGTCGAGCGCGGTGACCGCGCGACCGTGCGCCGGACGTACACGGTCACCGGGGGCATGTGCCCGGCCTGCGAGGGCATGGGCCGGGTGAGCGACATCGACCCGGCCCAGCTCTACGACGAGGACAAGTCCCTCGCCGAGGGCGCCATCACCGTTCCCGGCTACAAGGCGGACGGCTGGTCGGTGCGCGTCTTCACCGCCTCGGGGTTCCTCGACGCGGACAAGCCGATCCGTGACTACTCGGAGACCGAGCTGCACGACTTCCTCCACCGCGAGCCGACCAAGGTGAGGATCGAGAACACCAACCTGACCTACGAAGGGCTCATCCCCCGGGTCGAGAAGTCGTTCCTCACCAAGAGCCGGGAGGCGTTGCAGCCGCACATCCGGGCGTTCGTGGACCGCGCCGTCACGTTCACCGACTGCCCCGACTGCGGCGGCACGCGGCTCAACGAGGCCGCCCGTTCCTCCCGGATCGCCGGGATCAGCATCGCCGACGCCTGCGCGATGCAGATCAGCGACCTGGCCGCGTGGGTGCGCGGTCTCGACGAGCCGTCCGCCGCTCCGCTGCTCGGCGCGCTGCGCGACCTGCTCGGCTCGCTGGTGGAGATCGGGCTCGGCTACCTCTCGCTCGACCGGCCCTCCGGCACGCTGTCGGGCGGCGAGTCGCAGCGCGTGAAGATGGTCCGCCACCTCGGCTCCAGCCTCACGGACGTGACCTACGTGTTCGACGAGCCCACCACCGGCCTGCACCCGCACGACATCCAGCGGATGAACGACCTGCTGCTGCGGCTGCGCGACAAGGGCAACACGGTGCTGGTCGTCGAGCACAAGCCCGAGGTCGTCGCCATCGCCGACCACGTCGTCGACCTCGGCCCCGGCGCCGGCACCTCCGGCGGCGAGATCTGCTTCGAGGGCACCCCGGCGGGACTGCGGGCCAGCGGCACCCTCACCGGCCGCCACCTCGACGACCGGACGGCGCTCAAGAAGACGGTGCGGACGCCCACCGGCGCCCTGGAGATCCGGGGCGCCGCCGCGCACAACCTGCGCGACGTCGACGTGGACATCCCGCTCGGGGTGCTCGTGGTGGTCACCGGCATCGCGGGCTCGGGCAAGAGTTCGCTCGTGCGCGAGTCGGTCCCGGCGGGCGCGGGAGTGGTGGCGGTCGGCCAGGACGCGATCCGCGGCTCGCGGCGCAGCAACCCCGCCACCTACACGGGGCTGCTCGACCCGATCCGCAAGGCGTTCGCCAAGGCCAACGGCGTCAAGCCGTCCCTGTTCAGCCCCAACTCCGAGGGCGCCTGCCCGCAGTGCAACGGGGCCGGCGTCGTCTACACCGACCTGGCGATGATGGCCGGCGTCGCCACCCCGTGCGAGGAGTGCGGCGGGAAGCGGTTCCAGGCGTCGGTGCTCGACCATCGCCTCGGCGGGCGGGACATCAGCGAGGTGCTCGCGATGTCGGTGGCCGAGGCCGAGGAGTTCTTCGGCGCGGGCGAGGCGCGCACCCCCGCCGCGCACACCGTCCTCGGCCGGCTCGCCGACGTGGGGCTCGGCTACCTCGCACTCGGCCAGCCGCTCACCACGCTGTCGGGCGGCGAACGGCAACGGCTCAAACTGGCCGCCCACATGGGCGAGAAGGGCGGTGTCTACGTTCTCGACGAGCCGACCACAGGGCTCCACCTCGCCGATGTCGAGCAGTTGCTCGGCCTGCTCGACCGCCTCGTCGACTCCGGCACGTCGGTGATCGTCATCGAGCACCACCAGGCGGTCATGGCGCACGCCGACTGGATCATCGACCTCGGCCCAGGGGCCGGGCACGACGGCGGCCGGATCGTGTTCGAGGGCACGCCAGCCGATCTCGTCGCCGCCCGGTCCACCCTCACCGGCGAGCACCTCGCGGCCTACGTCGGCGCCTGACGGCCGGGCCCGGCACCCGGCCGCGCCCGCCGTTCGGGGCGACCGCGGCCCGGCGGCGGGCGCCCCGCCAACGGGCCGCGCCCGCCTTGACGGTCCCGGGCGGCGTTCGTAGGTTCCGGTTCCGAGCGTCGTTTCTCCTCCCCGGCCCGCGCGCCCGCGCCCGGCCGCCCTCGTGTGAAGGAGCGCCATGCCCGTCCGCCCCGCCCGCGCCACCGCCCGCCGTCCGCACGCGTGCGCCGCCGTGTGCGCGGCCGGCCTGCTGACGGCGCTGTCCCCGCCCGCCGTCGCCGCGCACGCGGCGACGGCCGTCGTCGAGGTGGCGGACGCCGAGCAGTTGGCAGCGGCCCTGGCCGACGCGTCGCCCGGGGACACGATCCGCCTCGCGGCCGGCACCTACCGGGGCAATTTCGACGCCACCGCGGACGGCACCGCCGACGCCCCCATCACGCTGACGGGCCCGGCCGGCGCCGTGCTGACCGCCCGCGGCGGCTACGGGCTGCACCTCGACGGCGCCGCCCACTGGAACCTGTCAGGCTTCACCGTCACCGGCGGCCAGAAGGGCATCGTCATGGACGCCTCCGACCACGTGCACATCACCGGCGTGACCCTGCACGACCTGGCGATGGAGGCGGTCCACTTCCGCGACTCAAGCTCCCACGGTTCCCTGCGCGACTCGCGCGTGCACGACACCGGCACCGACGGCCGCGGCATGGGCGAGGGCGTCTACGTGGGCAGCGCGGGCGACACCGACGACCGCAGCGACCACGTCCTCATCCAGGGCAACCACCTCGGGCCCGGCATCGGCGGCGAGAACGTCGACATCAAGGAGGGCACGACCGGGGCCAGGATCATCGGCAACACCTTCGACGGCAGCGGCCTGACCGGCGCCCACTACGACGACTCCTGGGTCGACATCAAGGGCAACGACGTGCTCGTCGAGGGCAACACCGGCACCCGCACCACGAACGACGGGTTCCAGACCCACCAGGTGCGCGACGGCTGGGGCTGCGGCACCGTCTTCCGCGACAACCACGCGGACCTCACCGGCGCCACGGGACCGGACCGCTACGCGATCAACGTCACCCGCCACGACCCGGCCACCTGCCCGGTGACGGTCACCGGCGACAACACCGTCACCGGAGGGAACGGCCTGGTCAATCCGGGCGTACCGGTCGGCTGAACCAGGCCGGGCCCCGGCCGGTCCTGTCAGTCGCGGTAGTGGTCCTCGTGCACGCGGCTCATGGCGCCGACCGGATCGGCCACGACCTGGGACGCCGAGTAGAAGACGTGCCCCCCGACGTTCGCGAGGTCGCGGCACAGCGTGAGGTGGCGCGACAACTCGGCCGGATCCTGCCACGCCTCGGGCTGCGCGGGATCCCCCGCCTTGTAGATCGCCTCCCCGATGTGCAGCGCCGTGCCGGTGCCCCCGACGACGTCCGACCACCAGCGGACGAGCGTCTCGTAGTCGGCCGCCTCGTGGCCGATGTGCCAGTACACCTGCGGCATCACGTAGTCGAGCAGCCCGCCCTTGACCCACGCCCGCACGTCCGCGTAGAGGTCGTCGTAGGTCTGGACCCCGCCGCGCGTGTCCGAGCCGAGCGGATCGGTCGCCTTGTTCCGCCAGACGGCGAACGGGCTCACGCCGAACGGGATGCCGGGCCGGGCGGCGCGCACCCGGTCGCCCATCTCCCGCACGAGCAGGTCGATGTTGTGCCGACGCCAGTCGCCGCGGTCGCCGAAGTCGCCGCCGTGCTCGCGGAACGCCGCGTCGTCGTCGAACTCCTCGCCCGCCACCGGGTACGGGTAGAAGTAGTCGTCCCAGTGCACGCCGTCGACGTCGTAGGACTCGACCGCGTGCATCATGGCGTCCTGCACGAAGGCCCTGACCTCCGGCAGCCCGGGGTTGTAGTAGAGCCGCCCGCCGTAGCGCACGGCCCAGTCGGGGTGCTCGCGGACCGGGTGGCCCTCCGCCAGCCGCCCGATGTCCCCGTGCGTGGCGACGCGGTAGGGGTTGAACCAGGCGTGCAGGTCGAGGCCGCGGCTGTGCGCCTCGCGGACGGCGAAGTCCAGCGGGTCCCAGCCCGGGTCGCGCCCGGGCTCACCGGTGAGCCACTGCGACCACGGCTCGTGCGGCGAGGGCCACAGCGCGTCGGCGGTCGGACGGACCTGGAGGAACACGGTGTTGAGCCGCCAGTCGGCCGCCGCGTCCAGCAGCCCGGTCAGCTCCGCCCGCGCCTCGTCGGCCGGAAGTCCCTGCCCGCCGGGCCAGTCGATGTTGGCGACGGTCGCGATCCACATGCCGCGCATCTCCGGCACGTCCCGCTCCCGCCGCCGGCCGGCGGCCCCGAACGGCACGTGGGCCGCGGCCCGGCTCAGCGTCAGCGCCCCCGCGACCGTTCCGAAGGCCGCGACGGCCAGACCCCTGCGGCTGATACGTCCCATGTCCTGCCCCCTTTCGTCTCCCACCGTCACGCATACCCAGCACAGGGTGACGCCGATCCTCCACGCCTTCCTCGCGGACACACCCCTTATGCGAACAACATTCGACAGTTAACATCAGCGACACGCTTGGGAGCGCTCCCACTGCTTTGCCCACCCCCCAGATCCACCACCGCCGTGCGCGGCGGAGCGCGGAGAGGAGCACCAGCGTGCGCAGAAGGAGACCGGCCACGGCCTTGCTGGCCGGCCTGGCACTCACCGGCGGGCTGCTGACGGCCGGCACGGCCGCGGCCACGGCCCCGGCGGCCCGGGCCGCCGACCCGGGCAGGGCGCCGGGGACCGCGGCGGCCGAACACTACACGTGGGACAACGCGCAGATCGGCGGCGGCGGCTTCGTCCCCGGCATCGTCTTCAACCGCTCGGAACCCGGCCTCGCCTACGCGCGGACCGACATCGGCGGGGCCTACCGCTGGGACGAGGCCGAGCAGGAGTGGATCCCGCTCCTCGACCACGTCGGCTGGGACGAGTGGGGCTACTCGGGCGTCGCCTCGATCGCCACCGACGCGGTCGACCCGGACCGCGTCTACGCGGCGGTCGGCACCTACACCAACGACTGGGACCCCAACAACGGCGCGGTGCTGCGTTCCTCGGACCGCGGCGAGACCTGGCAGACCAGCGAACTGCCGTTCAAGCTCGGCGGGAACATGCCGGGGCGCGGCATGGGCGAGCGGCTCGTGGTCGACCCGAACGACAACGACGTGCTGTACCTCGGCGCGCCGAGCGGCCACGGCCTGTGGCGCAGCACGGACGCCGGGGAGACGTGGGCCGAGGTCGCCTCCTTCCCCAACCCGGGCGACTACGTGCTCAACCCGGACGACCCCTGGGGACTTGAGAACGACATCATCGGCGTCGCCTGGATCACGTTCGACCCGGCGACCGGCTCGCCCGGCAGTCCGACGCAGACCCTGTACGCCGGCGTGGCCGACCTGGAGGAGAGCGTCTACCGCTCCACCGACGGCGGCGCGACGTGGCAGGCGGTGCCGGGCCAGCCGACCGGCTTCCTGCCGCACAAGGGCGTGCTCGACGAGGAGAACGGCCACCTGTACATCGCCACCAGCGACAACCCGGGCCCGTACGCGGGCGAGGACGGCGAGGTGTGGCGCCTGGACACCGCGGACGGCACGTGGACCGACGTGTCGCCGGTCCCGGCCGGCGGCGACCGCTGGTTCGGCTTCAGCGGCCTGACCGTGGACCGGCAGAACCCGGGCACCGTCATGGTGACGGGCTACAGCTCGTGGTGGCCCGACACGCAGATCTTCCGGTCCACCGACAGCGGCGAGAACTGGACGCAGGCGTGGTCGTGGGGCGCCTACCCCGAGCGCGCCAAGCGCTACGAGATGGACATCTCCGAGTTCCCGTGGCTGACGTTCGGCTCGAACCCGCAGCCGCCCGAGGAGACCCCGAAGCTCGGGTGGATGACCGAGGGCATGGAGATCGACCCGTTCGACTCCGACCGGCTGATGTACGGCACGGGCGCGACGCTGTACGGCACCACGGAACTGACCAACTGGGACCGCGACGAGACCTTCACCGTGCGGCCCATGGTGCGCGGCCTTGAGGAGACCTCGGTGCAGGACCTGGCCGCGCCGCCCGGCGCCACCGAGGTGCTCAGCGGCCTCGGCGACGTGGGCGGCTTCCGGCACACCGACGTGGAGCGGGTGCCCGACGCGATGTTCCCGGCGTTCGGCACGACCACGAGCCTGGACTTCGCCGAGCTGTCCCCCGGCACCGTCGTGCGCGTGGGCAACCACGTGGGCGAGGGAACGGCCCCGCTGGTCGGCTTCTCCACCGACGGCGGGTCCACCTGGTTCCAGGGCACCGCGCCCTCGGGCGCCACGGGCGGCACCGTGGCCGCGGCGGCGGACGGCAGCCGGTTCGTGTGGAGCCCGGCCGAGGGCGCGGGTCCGCACGTCTCGGTCGGGTTCGGCAACAGCTGGACCGCGTCCCGCGGGCTGCCGCAGGGCGCCAGGGTCGAGGCGGACCGCGTCGACCCCGACGTGTTCTACGGCATCGCGGGCGGCACCTTCTACGTCAGCACGGACGGCGGCGCGACGTTCAGCGCCTCGGCCGCCACCGGGCTGCCCACGGGCGACGTCCGCTTCGCCGCCGTGCCGGGTGCGCGCGGCGACGTGTGGGTGGCGGGCGGCGGCCTGTGGCGCTCAACGGACGCGGGGGCCACGTTCACCGAGGTCGAGGGCATCGCGGCGGACAACATCGGGTTCGGGGCCGCGGCGCCGGGCGCCGACTACCACGCGCTGTACAGCAGCGGCGTCGTCGACGGCGTGCGCGGCATCCACAGGTCCCTGGACGCGGGCGCCACCTGGGAGCGGATCAACGACGACGAGCACCAGTGGGCCTGGACCGGTTCCGCGATCACCGGTGACCCGGACGTGTTCGGCCGGGTATACATCGGTACGAACGGGCGCGGTGTGATCTACGGCGACACCTCGGAGTCCGGCGGCGGCGAGCCGGGCCCCGGCCCCGGTCCCGGTCCCGGTCCCGGCCCAGGTGAGCCGCCGGCCGAGGCCGACTGCTCGGTGGGCTACCGCGTGAGCGGGCAGTGGCAGGGCGGCTTCCAGGGTGAGGTCACGCTGCGGAACACGGGCGAAGAGCCGCTGTCCGACTGGCGCCTGACCTGGGCGTTCCCCTCCGGGCAGCGCATCGGCCACCTGTGGAACGGCACCTACGCGCAAAGCGGAGCGGACGTCACCGTCTCCCCCGCCGCGTGGAACGCGACCCTGGCGCCCGGGGCCTCCGCCACGATCGGCTTCACCGGCAGCTGGTCGGGGAGCAACGAGGTGCCGCGCGCGTTCGCGGTCGACGGCACCGCCTGCGCCACCGGCTGAGCGACCCGGCACGGACTCGGGGGGCGCGGGCGGTCGCCTGCGCCCCCCGAGCGGCCGACGCGCCGCAGGCGGTACGGTCTGGGGATGCGGAAGGATCGGCGGAGGGGTCTGGTGTGACCGATATCGAACGGGTCGGAGTCGTCGGCTGCGGCCAGATGGGTTCCGGGATCGCCGAGGTCTGCGCGCGGGCCGGCCTGGACGTCCGGGTGGCGGAGACCACGGGGGAAGCGCTCGAACTGGGCCGCACCCGCCTGGTCAACTCGCTGGACAAGGCCGTCGCGCGCGGCAAGCTCGACGGGGCGGAACGGGACGCGGCGCTTGAGCGGATGACGTTCACGACGGATCTCGGCGAGTTCGCCGACCGGGACCTGGTGATCGAGGCGGTCGTCGAGAGCGAGCAGGTGAAGACGGAGATCTTCCATGTGCTCGACCAGGTCGTGACCCGCCAGGACGCCCTGCTCGCGTCGAACACCTCCGCGATCCCCCTGGTGAACCTCGCGGTGGCGACCACGCGCCCCGCGCAGGTGCTCGGCATCCACTTCTTCAACCCCGCGCAGGTGCAGCGGCTCGTCGAGCTGATCCCCGCGCTGACCACGTCGGAGGAGACGGTCAGGCGGGCGGAGCGGCTGGTGTCCGACGTGCTGGGCAAGCACCCGATCCGGGCGCAGGACCGGTCCGGATTCGTGGTCAACGCGCTGCTCATCCCCTACCTGCTCGCCGCCGTGCGGATGTTCGAGTCGGGCGCCGCGAGCCGCGAGGACATCGACAGCGGGATGGAGCAGGGGTGCGCGCACCCGCTCGGGCCGCTGAAGACCGCGGACCTGATCGGCCTCGACACGGTGGTGTCCATCGCCGAGTCGATGTACGCGGAGCTGAAGGAGCCGCTGTACGCGCCGCCGCCGCTGCTGCTGCGCATGGTGGCCGCGGGGCAGCTGGGCAGGAAGTCGGGGGCCGGCTTCTACCCGTACCCGGCGGGCTGAGCCGGCGGCCCTGGCGGGGGCCCGCGCGGTTCAGGAGGCGCGTTTGCGGCCCGCCGCCTTCTTCTTGGCGGGCGTGCCGCGTCCCTGGCCCTTGTCCGCGCCCTCGCCCTCGCCGCCCTGCCGCTCCGCCTGCTTGGACCGCGCCGCCTTCTTGGCGGGCGCCTTCTTCGCCGTCTTCTTCGCGCCGGTCTGCTTCTCGGTCCGCTTCGCGCCCTTCTTCGCGGACTTCTTGATCGGGGTGATGGTGGCCTCGCGCTCCTCCGTGTCCTCCCCGCGCGCCTCGCGGGCGCTGCGGACGCTGTCCTCAAGCGCGGCCATCAGGTCGACGACCTTGCCGCCCTCGGGCGCGGCGAACGCGCCGAGGTCGGGCTCGGCGCCCGCGAGCTTCGCGCCGACCAGGGCCTCCACCGCCTCGCGGTACTCGTCGCGCAGCTCGGCCATGTCGACGGTGCCCAGGGTGTCCATCAGGGTGTCGGCCAGGTCGAGTTCCGCGTCGCGCACGGTCACCTGCTCGTCGGGGGCCAGCCCGGCGGCCGGCCTGATCTCGTCCGGCCACAGCAGGGTGTGCATGCCGAGCACGTCCTCGTCGTCCAGGGCCCGGACCAGGGCGAGGGTCTCCCGGCCGCGCATGGCGAGCTTGGCGATGGCGCCCCGCCCGGCGCGGCGCAGCGCCTCCCGCAGCAGCACGTAGGGTTTGGCCGCGCCCGCGTCGGCCGTCAGGTAGTACGAACGGTCGAGCTGGTAGGGGTCGATGTCGGCGACCGGCACGAAGCCGAGGATCTCCACGGTCCTGGCCGTGGGCAGGGGCAGCGCGGCCAGGTCGTCGTCGGTGAGCTGGACGAGGGTGCCGTCCCCCGTTTCGTAGCCCTTGCCGATCTCGTCGCTCGGCACCTCCTCGCCGTCCAGCTCGCACACCTTGCGGTACCGGATGCGGCCCTCGTCGGAGGTATGGATCTGGCGGAAGGACACGGAGTGGTTCTCCGTGGCACCGACCACCTTGATCGGAATCGTCACCAGACCAAATGAAATGGACCCTTTCCATATCGTTCGCACCATCTACCCCTTTCGTGCCACTCTCAGGGTATGCCTGTCGTCACCGTGGAGGGACGCCGCCTGCCGCTGTCGAACCTGGACAAGGTCATCCACCCGGACGGCACCACCAAGGGAGAGCTGCTGCACTACTACGCGGTCCACGGGAGCGTCCTCCTCCCCCACCTCGCGGACCGCCCGCTCAGCCTGCTGCGCTACCCGGACGGCCCGGACGGCGGAACGTTCTTCACCAAGAACGTCCCGCCCGGCACGCCCGACTGGGTGAACACCGCGGAGGTGCCGCGCTCCGGCGGCGGCACCCAGCGGCAGCTCGTCGTGGCCGACCTGCCCGCGCTGGTGTGGGCGGCGAACCTCGTGGCGGAGTTCCACACCCCGCAGTGGCGCGCGGCCGACCCGGCCATGGCCGACCGGCTCGTTCTCGACCTCGACCCCGGGGCGCCGGCCACCGTCGTGCAGTGCTGCGAGGTGGCGCGCTGGCTGCGCGACCGGCTGGCCGCCGACGGGCTCACCGCCTACCCGAAGACCTCGGGCGCCAAGGGGCTGCACCTGCTGTGCCCGCTGCGGCCCACGGCGCCGTCCGCCGCCGTCTCGGCCTACGCCAGGGCGCTGGCCGAGGAGGCCACCGCCGCCCTGCCCGGCCTCGCCATCGCGACGATGGCCAAGCGCCTGCGTCCCGGCCGGGTGTTCATCGACCACAGCCAGAACGCCGCGCGCAAGACCACCGCGACGCCCTACACGCTGCGGGCCAGGGCCGCCCCGTTCGTCTCCGCGCCGGTCACCTGGGAGGAGGTCGAGGAGTGCGCGGACCCCGACCGGCTCGCCTTCACCCTCGCCGACCTGCCCGCCCGGCTGGAGCGGCACGGCGACCTGATGAGCGGCCTCGGCACCGGGCGCGGCGCCGCTCCCCTGCCGGCGGCCGGCTGAGGCGCGGGCGCCCCGGCACGACGCCGCCCCGCGCCGCGCCCGGTGACGGGTGCGGCGCGGGGCGGGTGCGCGGTGTCAGGCGCCGCGCAACGCGGCCCCGGTGCGCTCCACCGCGGCGGCGACGGCCGACTCGCGGGCCGCGCCGGCCTCCTCGGCGGTCAGGGTGCGGTCGCCCGCCCGGAAACGCAGCGCGTAGGCGAGCGACTTGCGGCCCGCGCCCAGCTGCTCGCCGGTGAAGACGTCGAACAGCCGGATGGATTCGAGCAGTTCACCCGCCCCCGCGCGCAGCGCGGCCTCGACGTCGGCCGCGGGCACGGACGCGTCGACCACGAGGGCGACGTCCTGGGTCGCCACCGGGAACGACGACACCGGCGGCGCCGGCGGCACGCCCGCGGCGGCCTCCGCGATCCGGTCGAGGTCGGCCTCCATCGCACAGGTCCGCTCCGGCAGGCCGAGCGCCTTCACCACGCGCGGGTGCAGCTCGCCGGCGTGGCCGACGAGCACCCGCTCGCCGCCCGGCAGGGTCACGTGGAGCGCGGCGCAGCGGCCCGGGTGCCACGGCGCGTACTGGGCGTTCTCCACGCTCAGCTCGACGCCCGCCTCGCGCGCGACGACGCGGGCCGCCTCGACGGCGTCCGCCCAGTCGGCGGGCCGGCCGCCGCCCCACCAGCCGGCCTGCTCCCTGGCGCCCGCGAGGACCACGGCGACCCGGCGGGGCTGGCTCGGCAGGGCCGCGTCCAGGGCGGCGATCTCCTCGTCGGAGGGGCGGGCCGTGACCGGCGGCCGGGCCGCGCCGCCCTCGTGCCCGGTCGGCAGGAACACCTGGCCCGTCTCGAACAGCGCCAGGTCGTGGCTGCCCCTGCCGTCGTTGCGGCGCAGCGCGTCGAGCAGCCCGGGCAGCAGCGTGGTGCGCAGCCAGGGCTCCTCGTCGGAGAGCGGGTTGACCAGCGCGACGGTGCGGCGCCGGTCGTCCCCCTCGGCCAGTCCGAGCGCGTCGAACGCCGCCGGGCCCACGAACGGGTAGTTCGGCGCCTCGACGTACCCGGCGCCGGCCAGGGCGCGGCCGATCCTGCGGCGCAGCCGCTGCCGCGGGCTCAGCCCGCGGCCCGCGGGCGGGCGGGGCAGCGTGGCGGGCAGCGCCGCGTAGCCCTCCAGCCTGATGACCTCTTCCGCCAGGTCGTTGGGGTCGGTGAGGTCGGGACGCCAGCTCGGCGGGGTGACGGTCAGCTCGTCGGTGCCGGTGACCTGGCAGCCGACCTCCTGGAGCCTGCGCACCACGGTCTCGCGCCCGTAGACCACCCCGGCCACCCGGTCGGGGTGGTCGGCGCGGATGACGATGCCGCGCGGCGGTGCCGCGGCGCCGGCCTCGGTGACGCCCGGGTCGGCCGTGCCACCGGCCAGGAGGACGAGCAGGTCGACGGCGCGCTGCCCGGCGGCGGCTGCCGCCTCCGGGTCGACGCCGCGCTCGAAGCGCCTGGCGGCCTCGCTCGACAGCTTGTGCCGCCGGGCGGTGCGCGCCACCGCGACCGGGTCGAAGTGGGCGATCTCCAGCACGATCTCGCTGGTGCCGCCGGCCTCACCGGACTGCGGCGCGTCGGCGATCTCGGTGTCCGCGCCGCCCATCACGCCGGCCAGGCCGATGGGGCCGGAGCCGTCGGTGATGACGAGGTCCTCGGGATCGAGGGCGCGGGCCGCTCCGTCGAGCGTGGTCAGCTTCTCGCCCGGCCTGGCCCGGCGCACCGTGATCGGCCCGGAAAGGCGGGCGCGGTCGTAGGCGTGCAGGGGCTGGCCGATCTCCAGCATCACGTAGTTGGTGACGTCGACGGCCAGCGAGATGGGCCGCATGCCCGCCTTCTGAAGGCGCCGCTGCAACCACAGCGGGGAACGCGCGCCGGGCCGCAGCCCGCGCACGGTGCGCACCACGAGCCGGTCGCAGGCGCCCGGGTCCTCGATCCGCGCGGGGTGGCCCGCGTCGTTGGCCTGCGGCACGTCGAGCAGCGCCGGGTCGCGCAGCGGGAGTCCGAAGGCGGTGGCGGTCTCCCGCGCGACGCCGCGCATCGACAGGCAGTAGCCGCGGTCGGGGTTCACCGAGATGTCGAGCACCTCGTCGACCAGTTCGAGCAGTTCGATGGCGTCGGTTCCGGGCTCGTGCTCGGGCGGGAGCACCAGGATGCCGTCGTGGTCGTCCCCGATGCCCAGTTCGCGCACCGAGCAGATCATGCCCTCCGAGACCCTGCCGTACGTCTTGCGCGCGGTGATCTCGAACCCGCCGGGCAGCACGCCGCCCGGCAGGATGACGACGACCTTGTCGCCCTCGCGGAAGTTCCGCGCGCCGCAGATGATGTTCTGCGGCTCCCCCGTGCCGTTCGCCGAGCCGACGTCCACCTGGCAGTAGCGGATCGGCTTTTTGAACTCGGTCAGCTCCTCGATCGCCAGCACGCGCCCGACGACGAGCGGGCCGGTGATGTCGGTGCCGAGCCGTTCCACGGTCTCGACCTGAAGACCCGCGGCGATCAGCCGTTCGGCCACGTCGCGGCCGGTGACCGCGGCGGGCAGGTCGACGTACTCGCGCAGCCAGGAAAGCGGGGCGCGCATCAGATCTCCATCCCGAACGGGCGGGTGAACCGCACGTCCCCCTCGATCATGTCGCGCATGTCGGCGACGTTGTGCCGGAACATCAGCAGCCGCTCGATGCCGAAGCCGAACGCGAAGCCGCTGTACTCCTCGGGGTCGATGCCGCAGGCGACGAGCACCCGGGGGTTGACCACGCCGCAGCCGCCCAGCTCGATCCAGCCCTCGTTCGAGCAGGTGCGGCAGGTCCTGTCCGGGTTGCCGACGGACTCGCCGCGGCAGCGGAAGCACACCATGTCCATCTCGGCGGACGGCTCGGTGAACGGGAAGTAGTCGGGCCGCAGCCGGGTGCGCATGCCCTCGCCGAACAGCGACTGCACCATGTGGTCCAGGGTGCCCTTGAGGTCGGCCATGGTCAGGCCCTTGTCGATCGCGAGCAGCTCGACCTGGTGGAACACCGGGGTGTGCGTGGCGTCCAGCTCGTCCGTCCTGAAGACCCGGCCGGGGCAGATGACGTAGATCGGGGGTTCGCGGTCCAGCATCGAACGGATCTGCACCGGCGAGGTCTGCGTCCGCAGCACCAGGCCCGAGTCACGGTCCCGCGCGGCCCCCTCGACGAAGAACGTGTCCTGCGGGGAGCGGGCCGGGTGGTCGGGCCCGATGTTCAGCGCGTCGAAGTTGAACCACTCGGCCTCGGCCTCCGGGCCCTCCGCGACCTCGTAGCCCATCGCGACGAAGATGTCCTCGATGCGCTCGGCGAGGGTCGTGAGGGGGTGCCGCGCCCCGGCGGGCACGCGGTCGTGGGGCAGCGTGACGTCCACGGCCTCCTCGACCAGGACGCGCTCGTCGCGCTCGGCCTCCAGCTCGGCCAGGCGGGCGGCGAGCGCCTTGTTCACGGCGCCCCTCGACTGGCCGACGAGCCGGCCCGCGGCGGCCTTGGCGTGCGGGGGCAGGGCGCCGATCTCCCGGTTGGCGAGCGCGAGCGGCGAACGGTCGCCCGCGTGCGCGACCTTGACCTCGCGCAGCGCGTCGAGGCTGCCGGCCGCGGCGATCGCGGCGAGCGCCTCGTCGCGCTGCCGCTCGATCACGTCCGGTTTCAGCGCCTCGACCTCGACTGGGTCGTACGACTTGTTGGGTGCCGACATCTCTTCCCGTGCTTCCGTGTGGCTTGGCCCCCGCCGCGCCCCCGGGGGGTTGTCCGGGGACCGAGTCTAAGGGGGTGTGTGCAGGCGTTGCGTACGCGGTGGAGCCCGCGGGACCGGCCGGGGCGGCGGCGCGCTCCGGGCCGGTGAGCCCGGGCGCCGTCCCTGCCCCGGGCGCTCGCGGCCCTGCTCAGGAGAGGAAGGCCGGGGTGCCCGCGGGCAGGATAAATCGGAAGCGCGCGCCCCCGCCCGACGACCGCCCGACGGTGACCGTGCCGCCGTGGGCCTCGACGATGCCCTTGACGATGTAGAGCCCGAGCCCGGTGCCGCCCCGGTCGCTGCCCCGCCAGAAGCGCGTGAAGACCCGCTGCATCGCCTCTTCCGGGATGCCGGGTCCTTCGTCGCTCACGGTGACGGCCATGCCTTCCTGACGGGTCCTGGTGGGCGGTACGCGATCCATCTCGATGGTGACTCTACCGCCGCCGTGGCGCACGGCGTTCTCCAGCAGGTTGCCGAGCACCTGGTCGAGCTTGTCAGGATCGGCCCACAGGCCCGGGAGCGGCTCGGGGATGCGCAGGTCGAACCGGTCGGCCGCGCAGCCGCCGTTGACCATCGTCTCCACGTGCCGGCGCACGGCCTCGTCGAGCCGCACGGGCTGCCTGCGGATCTCAAGGCGTCCGGAGTCGATCCGTGAGACGTCGAGCAGTTCCGTGATCAGGCGGGTGACGCGGTCCGCGTCGCCGTCGACGGTCTGGAGCATCAGCCGCTTCTGCTCGTCGGTGAAGCGGTCCCACTTGTCCAGCATCGTCGCGGTGAACCCCTTCACGGAGGTGAGCGGGGACCGCAGTTCGTGGGCGACCGTCGCGATCAGCTCCGCGTTGCTGCGCTCGGTGCGCCTGCGCGCGTCCGTGCCGCGGAGGGTCACGACCAGGCGCCGCACCGGTCCTCCGGGCCGGGTGCGCACGTAGCGCGCCGCGACCAGCACCTCGCGGCCGCCGGGCAGCAGCAGGTTGCGCTCCGGCTGTCCCGACCGGGTGGCCAGGCCGCCGTAGGGGTCGGTCAGCCGCCACCAGGGGCGGCCGTCGAAGTCCTCAAGGGGCAGCACGCGTTCGACGGGCCGGCCCAGGGCTCCGGCCGCCGCGTGCCCGGTGAGCCGGGCGGCCTCGGCGTTGAAGCAGGTGACCAGGCCGAGCCGGTCGGCGATCACCAGTCCGTCGGGAAGGTCGTCGGGCCGCATGTCGAGCCGGCCGGCACCGCCTGCGGTGTCCATCCCCGTCCACCCCTCTCCCATGGGGCTACCTCCCCGGTCTCCGCGGGCCCCGGGAAGCGTCAGCCTACTAGGGTCCGTCCTGGCCCTTCCGGGCCCCACCGCGCCGCGCGGGGCGGGACGGCCGGGCGCGGGGCCCGGGAGAAGCATGCCTCATCTGTTGAACGCGCAATCACCGGGCGGGCGCCCGGCACCCGCCCGGCGCCCGCTGGGCGCGCGCCGAGGCGTAGAGGCACACGGCCGCCGCGGTGGCGAGGTTGAGGCTCTCGGCCTGGCCGTGGATGGGCACGCGCACCACGGCGTCCGCGAGCGCCCTGGTCGGCTCAGGCAGCCCCCACGCCTCGTTGCCGAAGACCCAGGCGGTGGGCCCGCCCATCGTGCCCGCGTCAAGCTCGGCGTCCAGGTCCCGGTCGCCGGCGCCGTCCGCGGCGAGCACCCGCACCCCCGCCGCGGCGAGTTCGCGCACCGCGTCCGCCACCGGCACCCCGACG
The DNA here is from genome assembly GCF_020410765.1 of Streptomyces marincola. Lineage (NCBI taxonomy): Bacteria > Bacillati > Actinomycetota > Actinomycetes > Kitasatosporales > Streptomycetaceae > Streptomyces > Streptomyces marincola. Next base: position 590,255 of record NZ_CP084541.1, read on the forward strand.
GCGACGGGGAGGTGGAAGAGGCTGCCGACCGAGGCGCGGACCGCCTTGGGGTTGTACAGGTCGACGGAGGCGTCGGTGAAGACGACGGCGTCGGCGCCCGCGGCGTCGGCGCAGCGCAGCACCGTGCCGGCGTTGCCCGGGTCGCGCACGTGCGCCAGCACGGCGACCAGCCGGGGCCGGGCGGCCACGATGCCGGCCAGCGGCCGGTCGAGGAAGCGGCATACGCCGACGAGCCCCTGCGGCGTCACGGTCTGCGAGATGCCCGCGACCGCCTCGGGGCTGGCCAGGTGCACCCGGGCGCCGGCGGCCCGCGCCTGGTCGACGAGGGCGGCGTGCCGTTCCGCGGCCTCCGGCGTCGCGAACAGCTCGACCAGCGTGCCGACGCCGTCGGTCCTGTGCGCGACGGCCTCGCCGACGGCCTGCGGCCCCTCGGCGAGGAAACGGCGCTCCTTGCCCCGCAGGCTGCGCCGGCTCAGCCGGCGCGCCGCGGCGACACGCGCCGCGCGCGGGGAGACGGGCTCGGCGGCAGGACCCATGGCAGGCGGCTCACTTCCGGTGCGGGCGTAGGCGGCGGGCGCGCCGGGAGCGACGGCGCGAACGGCACGGTGGAGGCGGCGCGATCCGGGCGGAACGCGGAGCGCGGCGGAGGCGCGGGGGGCGTCCGGGAAGACGAGGACCCGCAGGCACAGCCTGCGGGTCCGGTCGCGCCGGTGGACGGCGGGCGGGGCGCACGGCCCGCCCCTGCCGTCGGCTCAGGCGGCCTTCGGGGCGTTGACGTCGCTGGGAAGGGCCTTCTGGGCCGTCTCCACCAGCACCGCGAACGCGTTCGGGTCGTTGACCGCGAGGTCGGCGAGCATCTTGCGGTCCACCTCGATCTCAGCGGCCTTCAGGCCCTGGATGAACCGGTTGTAGGTGATGCCGTTGGCGCGGGCGGCGGCGTTGATCCGCTGGATCCACAGCTGCCGGAAGTCGCCCTTGCGCTTCTTGCGGTCGTTGTAGTTGTAGACGAGGGAGTGGGTGACCTGCTCCTTCGCCTTGCGGTACAGGCGGGAGCGCTGGCCGCGGTAGCCGCTGGCCTGCTCCAGGATCGCCCGGCGCTTCTTGTGGGCGTTGACTGCCCGCTTGACGCGTGCCACGTGTGTACTCCTTGTAGCGGGGCCGCGGTGTGCTCACGCGGCCCGGAACGGATGGGGTCCGGCCTTCTGATCGGGCGGCGCCGCCGGGTGCCGGCGGGCGCGCCCGGCTCACATGCCGAGAAGCTTCTTGATCCTCTTGGCGTCGGCCGGGGCCGTCTCCGTGGTGCCGGCGAGGCGACGGGTCAGCGTCGACGACTTGTGCTCCAAGTAGTGGCGGCGACCGGCGCGCTGGCGCATCACCTTGCCGGAACCAGTCACCTTGAAGCGCTTGCTGGTACCGCTGTGCGTCTTGTTCTTCGGCATGTCGCCGTGTCTCCTCGTCGTCTTGCTTTCCTGTGCCGCGGGGCGGCGTCCGGCTCAGGCGGACGCCTTGCCCTGCTGGCGCTCGGCCTTGCGGGCGGCCTGGGCCTCCCTGGCCTCTGCCATGGCCTCGGTCTTCTTCTTGTGCGGACCGAGAACCATGATCATGTTCCGCCCGTCCTGCTTCGGGTTGGACTCAACGAAGCCCAGGTCCTGGACATCCTCGGCGAGCCGCTGCAACAGCCGGTATCCCAGCTCCGGGCGGGACTGCTCACGACCGCGGAACATGATCGTGATCTTGACCTTGTCCCCCTGCTTGAGGAACCGGACGACGTGACCCTTCTTGGTGTCGTAGTCGTGCGGATCGATCTTCGGCCGGAGCTTCATCTCCTTGATGACCGTGTGCGCCTGGTTCTTGCGCGCCTCACGGGCCTTCATGGCCGACTCGTACTTGAACTTTCCGTAGTCCATGAGCTTGCACACCGGCGGGCGGGCGTTCGCCGCCACCTCGACCAGGTCCAGGTCGTACTCCTGGGCAAGCTCCAGGGCCTTGGCAAGCGGCACGATGCCGACCTGCTCGCCGCTGGGACCGACGAGTCGCACCTCGGGGACGCGAATCCGGTCGTTGATACGGGGCTCGGCGCTGATGGGGCCTCCTCGGTTGGCGCCGCACGGATGCCTGGCGGACAGCCGTGCCGGAATAGATCATGTGGACCGCCGCCGCGCGGCGTCGAAAAAACGCCCCGGGCAGCACGCGGGCGGGGCTCCACAGACCGGGAGCACCACCGCGGCTCATCGCGGGGCGCAGCCTGACCGAAGACCTGCCGGCCGCGAGGCCGATCAGGTGGGAGCGCGGAGCCTCCACTTGCGGGCCGGGCACATGGATGTCCGGCCGGTCACTTTCCATCGTACAACACCAGGACAAGGGGGGCGCGCGGGCGCGGGCCCCGAAACGGCGGGCCGCCGCGGGCCGCATAGGCTGGCCCGCATGAGCGACCCCAGCGAGCACGGCGACCGCGTCGGCGGCATGGCCCGCGACATCGCGGAGGTGCCGGCGGCCGAGCTGATCACCACGGTCGCGGTGCACCTGATGAGTTCGGCCGCGGTCAGCCTCGGCCTGGCGGAGGACGGCGAGCGGCACCGGGACCTGGACGAGGCCCGCAAGCTGATCACGGCGCTCGCCGGCCTGGTCACGGCCAGCGCGCCCGACCTCGGCCCCCAGCACGCCGCGCCCCTGCGGGACGGCCTGAAGTCGCTCCAGCTCGCCTTCCGCGAGGAGTCCGCGGTACCGGACGAGCCGGGCGCGGGCCCGGGCGAGGCGTTCACCGGTCCGCTTCCCCGCTAGCCTCCCCGCCCGGCCCGCGCCCCCGCCTGCCGGCCTTACGCTCGGTGAGCCACTCGTCCTCCTGCGGGTGGACGACCCGGTGCGCGATCACCCCGAGGGCCGCGCCGACCAGGGGCGCCAGGATGAACAGCCACAGCTGCACCAGCGCGTCCCCGCCCGCGAACAGCGCGGGCCCCAGGCTCCGCGCGGGGTTGAGGGAGGCGCCGGTCAGGGGAATGCCCACGAGGTGCACGACGCCGAGCGCCAGGCCGACGGGCAGCCCGTCGAGCCGTTCGAGCAGCAGGCCGCGGCTGACCGAGAGCCACACGAAGACGAGCAGGAACGCCAGCATCGCCTCCGCGACGAAGGCGCCGCCGGTCGAGAGGCCGACCGCCGACCTGTCGCCGTAGCCGTTGGTGCCGAACGCCTCGCTCGTCTCAAGTCCCGGCACCTGGTGGGCGACGAGGAAGAGCAGCGCGGCGCCGACGACGGCGCCCAGGAACTGCGCCGCCCAGTACAGGCCCGCGGTCCGCAGCCCCATCCGGCCCGACAGCAGCACGCCGAGCGTCACGGCCGGGTTGACGTGCGCGCCCGAGACCGGGCCGAGCGCCCAGACGAGGGCGACCAGGGTGAGCCCGAAGGCCAGGGCTATGCCCAGCGTGCCGATGTACTCGCCGGCCAGTACCGCGGAACCGACGGCGAAGAAGACGAGGACCAGCGTGCCGAGGAATTCCGCCGCGAGCGGTTGCGGTTCTGTCTCCGCGGACATGAGCGCCCTCCTGTGCCTGTCGTGCGTCCTGGTCGCAGTCTGGGCCCCGGCCGGGCGCCGGTGCATCCCGGCTCGCGCCATCCGGGTGGCGCGCGGCGCCTCAGCGCCGGTAGGTCGGCCCCCCGGGGACCTCGCTCCCCGGCGGCAGCAGGGCGATGCGCAGGCCGCGGACCAGGCGCGTGCGCAGCACCTCGTGCGCGGCCAGGGCGCGGGCGAGGCCGCCGACGGTCTCCTCCGCGGGCGCCCGCGCGTCGAGCACGAGGGCCAGAGTGCCGTCCGCGTCACCGCCGGGCACGAGGCGGGCGGCCACGACCGCCGGTTCCGCCGCGAGCACGTCGTGCACGGCGCGTTCGACGTCCGGGCCCACGGCGGGGCCGCCGTCGGCGGCCACCGTGCGCAGCGCGGGTCCCGCCAGGGTGTAGGTGACCGGGCCCGCGAGATCGAGCACGAGCGCTCCCGCGCCCTCCTGGACGGCCGCCGACAGGGCCTGCCGCACGGTGACGGCGACGGGGCGCGCGTCCTCGCGCCACCGGGCGAGGGAGTCCGTTGAGGTGAAGACCGGCAGGGCCCGCCTGCCGTCGGGGACCTCAAGGGTGAGCACGGCCATGTCGCTGCTCTTCTCCCTGCGCAGCCCGTCCGGGCCGGTCTCGGCCTCGCCGAGCACCGCGACCACGGGCACGAGCAGCCGGGCGCCGGCCAGCGCGGCCAGGACGGCCGGCTCGGCCGCCCGGTCGCGGGCGTATGCGGCGAGTGCCCGCCGCAGGGCCGGGTCGGCCGTTCCGTCGTCGTCGGCGAACGCCGGTCGCGGGATGTTCTTGAGCGCCACCCGACGAGGGTATGCGAGGGCCGCGCGCCGCGTGCGGGGGGCCCTCCCGGGGCGGTGGGCACCGTTACGCGTTCTTCATGCGACCGGCGCTGACTCGCAAGGGCGTGCGAGATAACGTGCCGTCATGAATCTGCCGCGGCGTTTCCGCCCTGCCCTGGTGGTGCACACGGCGCTCGCGACCACGCTGCTCGCCATCACCGTCGCCGGGGACGCGGGCCCGCCGCCGCGGGGTCCTGAGGACCTGCCGCGGCCGGTGGACGACGCCGCGCCGGGCGACGCGGTGCCGGACGCCGCCCTCCGGCCGGCGTCCCCAGGACCGGGCGGCACCTCGCGGAGCCTGCTGGCGCCGCGCTCCGGCCCCGACTTCGTGCTCGCCGAGGCCATGGGCCCGCTGCTCGCCGGCGGCCCGGCGCGGATCTCCGTCTCGGTGCAGCCGCTCGCGGGCGGGCGGGGCGCGTCGTTCGGCGACGAGCGGTTCGACACCGCGAGCATCGTCAAGGTCGACATCCTGGCGGCGCTGCTGCTCCAGGCGCAGGACGCGGGGCGCGCGTTGACCCCGGCGGAGCGGTCGCGGGCCGAGGTGATGATCCGGAACAGCGACAACGAGGCGACCGACGCGCTGTGGCTGTCCATAGGCGGCGCCGCGGGCCTCGACACGGCCAACCGGCGGCTCGGCCTGGCCGCCACCACCGGGGGCGCCGGGGGGCACTGGGGCCTCACCCAGACCACGAGCAAGGACCAGGTGGCGCTGCTGCGCGCGATATTCGGTGAGCGGTCCGCGCTCGCCCCGGCCTCGCGCGCCTACATCCGCGACCTGATGGGCGGCGTCGTGGACGGCCAGCGGTGGGGGGTCTCCGCGGCGGCCGACGGCGCGTTCGAGCTGAAGAACGGCTGGCTGCCGCGGACCGGCACCGAGCTGTGGGACATCAACAGCATCGGCCGGGTCACCGCGGGCGGCCGGGACTACCTGGTGGCCGTGGTGTCCGACGGGCACGCGACGCGCGAGGAGGGCATCGCGGCGGTCGAGGCGGCGGCGGAGGCCGCCGTGGCGTCGCTCACCGCGGCGGATGGCCCGGCCGCGCGGCCGGAGGTCTGAGCCCGCCCCGCCGGCGGGCGATCCGCCCGGTGAGCAGCGCGCCCGAGGCGCCGAGCAGCAGCACGCCGATGCCGCCGGAGACCGGCGCGAGCCAGGCCGTGCCGCCGGAGCCGGCGGCCTCCTCGCGCGGGCCGGGGCCGAAGTACTCGGCGCCGTGCGGGCCCGCGGCCGGTTCCAGGGGCCGGCCGGTGAGTCCGGCGGCGGCCTCGATCGCGGCGGCCGGGTCGACCGTTCCGCTGCCGATGGCGTCGTTGCGGCCCTCGCGCGGCGGGTCCTGCGCGGTGCTCGCGAGCAGGTCGCGCACCTGGGCCGGGGTCAGTTCCGGGTGGGCGGCGAGCAGCAGGGCGGCGGAGCCGGAGACGAACGCGGCGGCGGCGGACGTTCCCCAGCCGGTGTAGTACTCGCGGTCGGGGTCCGCGACGATCACGTCCTTGCCCGGCGCGCAGACGGTGGCGTACCAGCGGCGCGTGGAGAACTCCGCGGGGCGTCCGCCGCGGTCCACCGCGGCGACCGCGATGACGCCGGGGTAGCCGGCCGGGTAGGAGACGGGGTCGCCGCGTTCGCCGCCGTTGCCGGCCGAGGCGACGACGACCGCGCCCCGGGCGAGGGCGTAGCGGACGGCGGCGTCCTCGGCCGGGTCGGGGTGGGCGGACTCGCTGTCGTCGCCCAGGGAGAGGTTGATGACGTCGGCGCCCTGGTCGGCGGCCCACCTGATGCCGTCGGCGAGCGCGCCGGAACGCGCCTCCCGGGCCTCGTCCCGCTGCGGGTCGTCGTCTTCGAGCAGCACGCGGACGGGCAGCACGGTGGCCTCGGGGGCGACGCCGATGATGCCCGAGTCGCGGCCCGCGCCGTGGCCGCGGCCGGCGATGATGCCGGCCATGGCCGTGCCGTGCGCGGCCCACTCCGGGTCGCCGGGCTCGGCGCCCATGCCGACGAAGTCCGTGCCCCGGCGCACCGCGCCGGCCAGGTCGGGGTGGGTGGGGTCGACGCCGGTGTCGAGCACGGCGACGGTGACGCCGTGGCCCCGGGTCGTCTGCCAGGCGGCGGGCGCGTTGATGGCGTCCAGGGCCCACTGCTGCTGGTCGCGTATCGAGTCGGCGCGGGCCGCCGTCGCGGGCAGCGGCGCGACGGCCAGCACACAGGCCAGGGCCAGGGCGCCGCGCGCGCGGGACCCGCCGGTCACCGCGGCTCCTCCGCGTACCGTTCCGCGGTGGTCACGAGCCGCTCCTCGACGTGGCCGGTCAGGCCGCGGGCGTCGTGGCCGAGTCCTGCGAGGGCCGCGGTGCTGTCGTGGCCCTCCGCGGTGGCCGCGGCGGCGGGCTCGGGGGTGCCGTACACCCGGCCGTCGGCGAATCCCGAGACCCCCCAGGCGACGACGGGCAGTCCCGGCACGACGCCGATGGTCCAGCTGGCGCGCTGCCGGGGGCCGAAGTCCTCGGCGGCGGTGCCGGGGGCGGCGTAGGGCAGCGGCAGCAGGTCGGGGCGCGCGGCCAGTTCCTCGTCGGTGAGCCTGGCGTCGAGCGCCGCCATGGCGCCGGCGTCGGCCTCGGTGAACAGCAGGCCCACCGTGGTCACCGAGGTCTCCGTCTCGTCGGTGTAGGTGGCGCGCAGGAGCCGGTGGCAGCCGACGGCGGCGAGGACTTCGGAGAGCAGGGGATCGAACGCCTCGGCGCAGGTGCTGTCGGGGGCGACGGCGACGCGCACCCAGCGCCGGTCGGCGCCGCCGGGTCCCGCGCCCTCGCCGGTGATCTCGGGCGGGAACAGCTCGTCCACGGGCACCTCGCGCCACAGCCCGCGGCGCGCGTCGAACGCGACCTCCGCCGCCGTGCGGTCGTCCCCGCCCGCCAGCCAGGTGCCCGCCGCCGCGCCGCCGAGCAGCCCGGTGCCGAGCACGCCGAGCACGAGGGCGGCGGCCAGCCGGGACGAGGCGTGGGCGGTGGCGGCACGCAGCAGCGCGCCGGCCCGGCGGCGCGGGCGCGCCGCGGGCGGCGGCACGTGCGGGGGCACCGGTGGCGGCTCGCCGGCGGCCGGCGGGTGTCCCGGGGGCCGCGGCGCCGAACGGGGCGCCGCGGCGGGGCGGGGCGGGGCGACCGGGTGCGGGGGCGCGGCCGGGCGCGGGAAGCGCGCGGCTCTCGGGGGCGCGGGGCGCCGGGGCGGGACAGCCGGGGGCGTCAGGGGCGGCAGTGGTGAAGACCGCGGTCCCTGCTCGGTGCTCATCCCCACACTCCCCGGCCGCCCGGCTGCCCGCTGGTCACCTGTGCACGATCGACTCGGTCACTTTACGTGTGCCTGCTCAGACTTCGGTACCTGCCCCGGGCGCGGCGGCCCGCACGCCGAGGACGACGCGGTCGATGTCCTCGGGCGGCGGCGCCTCGTCCCCGATGTCGAAGCCGGCGCGGATGACGACGAGCCCGCCGCTGCCGTCGGGCGCGGGGAAGGCCGCGGACTCGACGTGGGCGGCGGTGCCCGAGGCCGTTTCGATGCGGGTGCGGACGCGGTATCCGTCCTGCCCGGCGAACGTGGCGGCCTCGGCGAGCACTTCCTCCCGCTCGGTGATGGCCCCGTAGGTGTCCTCGCCGTACGAGGCGCTCTCGGCCGCGCCGATGTCGGCCCGCACGTACTCCTCGGGCGGGACGTTCGCGGCCCCGGGTATGAAGCCCAGGCTCACGCCGGCGCGCAGGCAGGTGGCGGTCCCGCCGCCCGGGCAGGGGTGGGGGCCGATGCCGACGGCGGCGCCGCCGTCCTGCCCCATCTCCTCCCAGCCGTCGAGGAGCGGCAGGGCGACGCCCCCGGGCGCGGCCTCGGTGTGCGAGCCGCCCTCGCGGGCGTCGTCCCCCGACTCCTCGTCCCCCTCGGCGAGGGCGCCCACGCCCGCGGGCCGGCCGTCCCCGTCGCCCGGCAGGACCAGCGCCCCGGCCACGAGCGCGGCGGCGAGCGCGAGGCCGCCGACGACGATGCCGGCCCGCGGGCCCCGGCGGGCCGTGGCCCGCGGGGCGAACGGCGGCGGGGGCGGCGCGCCGGGCGTCCCGCCGGGCGGGAACGGCGCCGCGCCGGGCGGCGTGCTGCCCGGCGCGGTCGCGGGGACGGCGGGATTCGTCCCGGCCTCGCGGGTGTGATCGGTCCACGCGGAGCCGTCCCACCAGCGTTCCGGTGCGGGCCCCTGGCCGGTGTGGCTCGGGTCGGAGTACCACCCGGGCGGAGTCGTTGCGCTCACAGACGGAAACTTCTCACACCGGGGCCGTCCCGGCCACCTCCCCGTCGGCCAGGGGGTTCCGCCGGCGGGCGCGGGCGCGCGCCGGGTGCCCGGAATGCCACCGCCTGCGGGGAGTTGGGCCGCGGCGGGGCCGCCCCGGGCCGCACCGGGCAGCACCGGAGCCGTCGCGGGCGGACCGCGCGCCACCACGCGCGCGGGCGCGGGCGCCGGGTGCGCGCGTGGTGGCCATCGGCCCCGTCGCCTTCTACAGTCGGCTCACCGTCCGGCGGCCACGGCGCCGGAGGCGTCAGGCGAGGCGTCAGGCGGCTCCGGCCGACCGGAGCCGCCCGGCATACCGGCGGCCTGCGATGACCGAGGGGAGCGGGAGTGCGACCACCCTTGATCGGCGTCAGCACCTATCTGGAGGATTCTGTCCGCTGGGGGGTGTGGCACGACTCGGCGGCACTGCTGCCGGCCGGCTACCACCGGCTGGTGCGGCGCGCGGGCGGCCTCGCGGTCCTGCTGCCGCCGGACGAGGCGCCCGCGGCGGTGGCCGCGGTGACCCGGCTCGACGGGCTGGTGATCGCGGGCGGCCCCGACGTCGACCCGGCCTGCTACGGCGCGGCGCGCGATCCGCGCACCGGCCCGCCCGCGCCGGAGCGGGACCGCTGGGAGCTGGCCCTGATCGAGGCGGCGCTCGACCGGCGGCTGCCCCTGCTCGGGGTGTGCCGGGGCATGCAGTTGCTGAACGTGGCGCTCGGCGGCAGCCTGCGCCAGCACGTCGACGGCCACGCCGGGCCGCCCGGCGTCTTCACCGAGCACGAGGTGCGGCCCGTCGCCGGAACGTCGCTCGCCGCGGTGCTGCCCGGGCCGTTCGCCGTGACCGCCTACCACCACCAGGCGGTCGACGTGCTCGGCCACGGCCTGGTCGCGTCCGCCTTCGCGCCGGACGGCACGGTCGAGGCGGTCGAACTGCCCGTTCCCGGCGGCCTCGTGCTGGGCGTGCAGTGGCACCCGGAGGCGGGCGGCGGTCCGCACGACGTGGCGGTCATGCGGGCCCTGACCGGCGCCGCGACCGCCGGGGCGGCCCGCTCGCCCGGGG